>NZ_JBIAZT010000035.1:0-1128 GCF_042899365.1 Micromonospora sp. NPDC000089 | reverse complement strand
GTGGGCGATCCGGCGGGGCAGGGGTCGGGTAACAGCCGCAATGGTTACTCGCCGAAGACGGTCCTGACCGAGGCCGGCGCGATCGACATCGACGTGCCGCGGGACCGTAACGGCACCCACGAGCCGAAGATCGTGCGGAAGGGCCAGCGGCGCCTGGACGGCATCGACAAGATCGTCATCGGGTTGTATGCGCGGGGCATGACGGTGCGGGACATCCAGGCCCACCTGGGGGAGATCTACGACATCGACGTCTCTCCGGACCTGATCTCCAAGATCACTGATGCGGTCCTGGACGAGGTGAAGGAGTGGCAGTCCCGGCCGCTGGACGCGGTGTGGCCGGTGGTGTTCCTCGACGCCATCGTCTGCAAGGTCCGTGACGGCGGCACGGTCAGGAACAAGGCGGCGCACCTGGCCGTCGGGGTCGATGTGGACGGCAAGAAGGAAGTCCTGGGTATCTGGGTCGAGCAGACCGAGGGCGCGAAGTTCTGGCTGCGGGTGATGAACGACCTGCGTGCCCGGGGCCTGCAGGATGTCCTCATCGTCGTGTGTGACGGTCTGGTCGGTCTGCCCGCCGCGATCGAGGCCGTGTGGCCCGACGCGCTGGTGCAGACCTGCATCGTGCACTTGACGCGGGCGTCGCTGCGGTGGGTGAACTACGCCGATCGCAAGAAGGTCGCCGCGCAGCTGCGGCTGATCTATGGCGCCCCGACCGAACAAGCCGCCCGCGAGGCCCTGGACGCGTGGACCGACTCGGAGATCGGCCGGCAGTATCCGGCGATCCGCCGGCAGTGGGACGCCGCCTGGGAGCAGGTCATTCCGTTTTTCGCGTTCCCGCCAGAGGTCCGCAAGGTCATCTACACCACGAACATGATCGAGTCGATCAACTACCAACTCAGGAAGATCACCAAGACCCGCGGACACTTCCCGACCGACGACGCCCTGATCAAGCTGCTCTACCTGGGCTGCCGGCAGATCGGACGCACCGCCCGCGCCGGACGCGGAGGCCGCTCAACCTACAACTGGAAGATCGCCATGAACCAGTTCGACATCATGTTCCCCGGCCGCCTGGACAAGGCATAACATCACCAACCAGGTCAGGCCCTTACACAAACGAACTGATAGGCCCTG
>NZ_JBIAZT010000034.1:0-1293 GCF_042899365.1 Micromonospora sp. NPDC000089 | reverse complement strand
GGGATGCTCCTATGGATGTCAAGGTGTGGCCGGTGGTGGTTGGGTGGGGTTGGTGAGGACCTCGTAGACCTCGCGGGCGATGTATCGCTTGAGGCAGCGGATGATCTCTTTTTTGGATAGGCCTTCTTTGGTACGGCGTTCGGTGTAGTCGCGGGTGCGTTGGTCCCAGCGCAGGCGGCAGATGGCGATGCGGTGCAGGGCGGCGTTGGCTTGTCGGTCGCCGCCGCGGTTGAGTCGGTGGCGGTTGGTCTTGCCGCTGCTGGCGGGCAGGGGTGCGGCGCCGCAGAGCATGGCGAACGCGGCTTCGGAGTGCAGTCGGTCGGGGTTGTCGCCGGCGGTGACGAGGAGTTGTCCAGCGACGTCGGGGCCGATGCCGTTGAGTGTGCTCAGGTGCGGGTTGATCTGTTCCACGAGTGGGGTGATCAACGCGTCGAGCTGCTCGATTTCCTCGGTGAGGTGTCGGTGTCGGCGGGCGAGTGACCGCAGCGCGATCATGACGGCGGTGCCGGGTTGGCCGGACCGGTCGGTGCTGGGTCGGCTGGCAGCGCAGCGTGTGATCAGGTCTTTCATGGGCTGGTCGCGCAGGTCGGTGCGCAGTGGTTCGGGTGCGGTGATGATCAGGGTGTGCATCTGACGTTGCGTGTCGGCGCGTTGGCGGATGGCGCTTCGGCGGGCTACCCGTAGGTTCCGTAGCGCTTCTACCTGCCCGTTCGCGGCTTTGGGGGTACCGGTGCTGCGAGCGGCGAGACCGGCGCGGGCCGCGGCTTCGGCGTCGACCGGGTCGGACTTGCCCTGCCAGCGGCGGGTCTTACGGTCGGGCCGGTCGGCCTCGACCACAGTGACACCGCAGGTGTGCAGGAATCGGGTCAAGCCGGCTCCGTAGGCTCCGGTGCCCTCGACAGCGACCAGGGCCACCTGACCATGCCCGGTCAGCCAGTCCCATAGTGCCGCGTGACCGGGCGGGGTCGCGGGAAACTCAGCGGTGCCGAGAAGCCGTCCAGCGGTGTCGAGCACCGCAGCGGTGTGGGTGTCCTTGTGGGTGTCGACGCCGCCGGTGACCTGCGCCTGGGCTTGTGTAATGGTGGACATGGCCGTCCCTTGCTCACTCGACTGACAGGGCGGCACGCACCAGCCGGGCGGGCGGACAGAACAGTGATGGGGCCTCTGGCCAGGCTCCTATCAGGTCACGGCCACGTCAGGTGAGTGCACGAGTAGTCCTCCCGGCCACGGTCGACAGATCCCGTTCAAGACCCGAAGTCAGTTAGGGGGCGGGTCAGACCGGACCGGGAGGAC
>NZ_JBIAZT010000033.1:0-2740 GCF_042899365.1 Micromonospora sp. NPDC000089 | reverse complement strand
GAGCACCAGGACGTGCCGTTCGAACGGGTCGTCGAGGCGGTCAACCCGCCACGCTCGGCGGGTCGCAACCCTCTGTTCCAGATCATGCAGCAGGTGAACCTGGACGGCCCGGCGACGCCGCAGTTGCCCGGCCTCGAAACCGAGGAATTCGCCGCTAACCTCGAAGCCGCGCGCTTCGACATCGCGATCATGTTGCAGGCCAGCCGCGCGGCCGACCAGCGGCCGGGGCCGATCGAGGCGATCATCCGGTTCGCGGTCGATCTGTTCGATGCGGCGACCGTGCGCCGGTTGTTCGCCCGGATGGTGCGTCTGCTCGAGTCGGTGGTGGCGGATCCCGGCCAGTCGCTCAACGCGATCGAACTGCTCGACGCCGAGGAACGCGCCCGGCTGCTGCGCCAGGGCGACGGTCGCGAACTGGTCTCGGACCCCGTCGTTGCACTCACCCTGCCGCAGGCATTCGGTCGACAGGTCGCCCGGACGCCGTCCGCCGTGGCGGTGCACTGCGGCGGGAATTCCCTGACATACCGCGAACTTGACGAGCGGGCCAACCGGCTGGCGCACCAGCTCATCGAGGCGGGGGCTGGGCCAGGTCGCCCGGTGGCCACGGTCCTGGACCCCTCGGTCGAGTTCGTGGTGTCGATGCTCGCGGTGCTCAAGTCGGGCTCCTACTGTGTGCCGTTGCGGCCGGCGCTGGCACCGGACCGCCTGCGACTGGTGCTCGACAGGTACGGCGTCCAGGTGCTGCTCACCGCCCGGACCACGAACTCCGGCGCGCTGCCCGACTGCGGCACCGTGGTGTGGGCCGACGATGTTGACCCCGCCCGGCCCGGCACCGATCCGGTTGTCGCCGGGCGACACACCGACCCCGCCCTCGCGGCCGTTGGCACGACAGCGGGACCCGTCGGCCTCGCGGTCACCCACCAAGGTGTCCTCGATCAGCTCAACGACTCCCTCATCACTCCGCAGGACCTGCAGCGAGTGCTGATCGTGGCACCGTACGGGCTTGACCCGTCCGCGCCCGGGCTGTGGTTTCCGCTGACCCGTGGCGGGACGGTGGTCATCGCGGACGAGGACGATCTGAGTGCTGAGCAGGTCGGCTGGCTCGTCGAGGACGAGCACGTCACCGCCGTGGACGTGCCCGCAGGCCTGTTCGCTGTCCTGGCCGAGGAGCGGCCGGCGGCACTGGCGAGCGTCCGCGAGGTCACGGTACGCGGGCGGGTGCCGTCGTCCGATGCGGTCCGCCGGATCCTCCGGCACTGTCCGGGGATCCGCGTCCGCACCGGCTACGGGCCGGCCGAGATGTCCCTGCTCGCCGCCTCCGCCTCCTGGGGCCAGGCAAGCGAGGTGCCGGACCGGTTGCCGATTGGTCGACCCTGCGACGGCATATCGGCGTACGTTCTCGACGAGAACCTCGCGCTGTCGGCCGACGGTGTGGTGGGTGAGCTGTGCCTGACCGGCCGACGGATGCCGCGCGACGGTCTTGTCGGCGCGGACCCTCAGTCGGACCGGTTCGTGACGAATCCATTCGACCCGACCGGCGCGCGGCTGTACCGGACCGGGGACCGCGTCCGCTGGAACCCCGACGGACAACTTGACTGGGGCGCGGCTCCGCACCTGGTCGCGGAGATCCGCGGACACCGGTTCGAGCTAGCTGAGATCGAGATCGCCCTAGCCAGCCACCCGGGGATCGCCGAGGCTGCGGTCCTCGTTCGGCAGGACGCGCCGGGCGCACGGCGGTTGGTGGCGTACGTCGTCCCGCACGACGAGCTGGACGTGGCCGAACTCGACGAGTACGCCCGGTGGCTGCTACCCGCCTACCAGGTCCCGGACGACCTCGTCGTGCTGGACCAGCTGCCGCGCCACACCGACGGCAGGTTCAACGAGGCGGCGTTGTCCGCGCCGGTACGCACCAGCAACACCGCTCCCGACCGCGGGCAGGCGAGCGCGCAGGAGGAGATCCTGTGCGGTCTGTTCGCCGAGGTGCTCGGCGTGGACATGGTGGGGGTGGACGACAACTTCTTCGATCTGGGTGGGCACTCGCTGTTGGCCACTCAGCTGGTTTCGCTGATCAGGTCGGCATTCCGGGCCGAGGTGGCGGTGCGTGCGGTGTTCGAGGCGGCCACGCCGGCCGGGTTGGCACGGCGGTTGGACACCGCCGGGCGGGGCCGTACCGCGTTGAGCGCCATGCCGCGCCCGGAGCAGGTGCCGATGTCGTACGCGCAGCAGCGGTTGTGGTTCCTCAACCAGCTCGAAGGTCCCAGCGCCACCTACAACCTGCCGTTCATCTACCGGCTGACCGGACGGCTGGACGTAGACGCTTTCCAGCTCGCCGTCGACGACGTGGTGGCCCGCCACGAGATCCTTCGGACCCTGCTGCGGGAGGTCGACGGCCAACCGGTGCAGGTGGTGATGCCGGCCGCCGCCCAGCCGGTGCATCGCAGCCGGTGCACCGAGCAGGACGTTCCCGAGATGCTGCAACGCGCGGTCGAGTACGTGTTCGACCTGGCGACCGAGAACGCGATGCGGGTCGACCTCATCTCGGTGGACGGCACCGACGATTACGTCCTGATGGTCCTGTTCCACCACAGCGTCAGCGACGGAATCTCCGCGCGACCGTTCGGCGCGGATCTGTCTGTGGCGTATCGGGCGCGGGTGGCGGGGCGGGTTCCGCAGTGGGCGCCGTTGCCGTTGCAGTACGCGGACTATGCGTTGTGGCAGCGGTCGACGTTGGGTGCTGAGG
>NZ_JBIAZT010000032.1:0-3698 GCF_042899365.1 Micromonospora sp. NPDC000089 | reverse complement strand
CGGTCGAACGCCTCCGCGAACACCGGGAACGCCGCATACAACTCCCGACCCATACCCGCACGCTGCGCACCCTGACCGGTGAACAACACCGCCCGCCGACCCGACGACACCTCCCCCGCGACCACACCCGCGGCGGCCCGCCCGTCCGCGAGCGCCGCCAGGCCGGACAGCAGCGCGTCGCGGTCCGCGCCGAGCACCACCGCCCGGTGTTCCAGGGCGGCCCGCGTCGTCCCCAGTGACCAGCCGACCCCGGCCGGGGACGCGTCCTCGTGCCGTCGGAGGTGGTCGAGGAGGCGGACCGCCTGCGCCGCCAGCGCGTCGGACGACCGTCCCGACACCAGCCACGGCAGCACCGGCGGCGCGCCCGCCTCCGGAACGGCCGGCGGCTCACCCTCGGCCGGTGAGGGCGCTTCGAGGATCACGTGAGCGTTGGTGCCGGAGATGCCGAACGACGACACCGCCGCCCGCCGCGGCCGACCCGACTCCGGCCACGACCGCGCCGACGTCACCAGCTCCACCGCACCCGACGACCAGTCCACCCGGGTCGAGGGCCGCTCGGCGTGCAGGGTGGCCGGCACCAGGCCGTGCCGCAGGGCGAGCACCGCCTTGATCACGCCGGCGGCGCCGGCGGCGGCCTGGATGTGCCCGATGTTCGACTTGATCGACCCGAGCAGCAGCGGCTCGTGCCCGTCCCGGTCCTGCCCGTACGTGGCCAGCAACGCCTGCGCCTCGATCGGATCACCCAACGTGGTGCCGGTGCCGTGCGCCTCCACCAGGTCCACGTCGGCCGGCGACAGCCGCGCGGCGGCGAGGGCGGCCCGGATCACCCGTTGCTGAGCCGGCCCGTTCGGGGCGGTGAGCCCGTTGGAGGCGCCGTCGGAGTTGACGGCGGAGCCGCGCAGCACGGCGAGGACCGGGCGGCCGTCGCGGCGCGCGTCGGAGAGGCGCTGCACCAGCAGCACACCGACGCCCTCACCCCAGCCGGTGCCACCGGCGTCGTCGGCGAAGGAGCGGCACCGGCCGTCCGGGGCGAGGCCGCCCTGGCGGGAGAACTCGACGAAGGTGGCCGGCGAGGCCATCACGGTCACGCCGCCGGCCAGCGCCAGCGTGCACTCGCCGCTGCGCAGCGACTGGGCGGCCAGGTGCAGCGCCACCAGCGACGACGAGCAGGCCGAGTCGACGGTCATCGCCGGTCCTTCCAGCCCGAGCGCGTACGCGACCCGGCCGGAGAGCACGCTGGTGGCGGTGCCGGTGAGCAGGTGGCCGCCCACGTCCTGGTCACGGCCCATCGCCGTGGAGGCGTACCCCTGGAAGCTGGCGCCGGCGAAGACGCCGACGCGTTCCCCGCGAAGCCGGGCCGGGTCCATGCCGGCCGACTCGATCGCCTCCCAGGAGGTCTCCAGCAGCAGCCGCTGCTGCGGGTCCATGGCGGTCGCCTCACGGGGCGAGATGCCGAAGAAGTCGGCGTCGAAGGCGCCCGCGTCGTAGACGAAGCCACCCTGGCGTGGGAAGGAGGTGTCGGAGAGGCGGCCGGCGAGGAACCGGTCCCAGCCCCGGTCGAGGGGGAAGTCGGAGATGCCGTCGCGTCCGCCGGTGAGCAGTTCCCACAGCTCGGCCGGGTTGGTGACGCCGCCGGGGAGGCGACAGGCCATGCCGACGACGGCGATCGGGTCGCCGTCGACCGCGACGGCGGGGTCCGGGCCGTCGACCGTCGCCGGCGCACCGGCGAGCGTGGCGGCGAGGTGGCCGGCCAGGGCCGCCGGGGTGGGCTGGTCGAAGACGAGCGTGCTGGGCAGCGTCAGGCCGGTCTCGGCGGTGAGGCGGTTGCGCAGCTCGACGGCGGTGAGCGAGTCGAAGCCCTGGCTCTGGAACGCCCGGTCCGCCGCGACGGCGTCGGATGTCGGGTGGCCGAGCACCGCCGCGGCCTCGGCGCGGACCAGATCGAGCAGGTGGGTGTCGCGTTCGGCGGGGGTGAGCGCGGCGAGCCGGCGGGCGAGCGGGGACGGTCCGTCGGCCGGTGGGGCCTGGGCGGGCCGGGCGTCGGGGAGTTCGTCCAGCAGCGGGCTGCGCCGCTGTGCGGTGAACGTGGCGGCGAACCGGTCCCAGGCGACGTCGGCGACGACCACGGTGCTGTCGTCCCGGTCCAGCGCGCCCTGGAGGGCGGTGATCGCCAGGTTCGGGTCCATCGCGGGCAGCCCGCGTCGGGCCAACTGCTCCCGCGCCTCGCCGCGTTCCGCCATGCCGCCACCGGACCACGGTCCCCAGGCCACGGCGGTGCCGGTGGCGCCGCGGGCGCGGCGGCGGGCGACGAGCGCATCGGCGGCGGCGTTCGCGGCGGCGTAGCCGGCCTGCCCGGCGGAGCCCCACACGCCGGCGATGGAGGAGAACACCACGAACGCGTCCAGGTCCGGCAGCAGCGCGTCGAGGTACTCGGCCCCGTCGAGCTTGGCGCGGACGACGTCGCGCAGCTCGTCGCCGGTGATGTCGGCCAGCGGGGTGAACTGGGGCGCGCCGGCGGCGTGCACGACCGCCCGGACTGTTTCGCCGGCGGCGGCCAGGCCGTCGAGCAGCCCGACCAGTGCGTCCCGGTCGGCCACGTCACACGCGGCAACCGTCACCCGGGCGCCGCCGGCCCGGAGCCGGTCCGCGACCTCGGTCGCGCCCGGGGCGTCCGCGCCTCGCCGGCTGGTCAGCACCACATGCTCGGCGCCCGCGCCGGCCGCCCACTCGGCGACCCGCGCGCCCAGCGCGCCCGTGCCGCCGGTGACCAGCACCGTGCCGGAGCACCGGAACGTCCGGCGGGCGGGCTCGTCCGTGGCGTGCACCAGCCGCCGGACGAACACCCCGTTGGGCCGTACCGCCGCCTGGTCCTCGTCGCCGCCGGCCAGCATCCCGCACACCCGGCGCACGGCCCGGTCGTCGAGGTCGGCCGGCAGGTCGATCAGGCCACCCCAGCGGCGCGGCATCTCCAGCCCGGCGACGCGGCCGAGCCCCCAGGTCCCGGCCGCGTCCGGTTCGGCCTGGGTGTCCGTGGCGCTCACGGCCACCGCGCCCCGGGTCAGCCACCACAGCCGGCCGGTGACGTCGCTGTCGCCGAACGCCTGCACCGTGGCGAGCGCCGTCGCCGGCCGCGGGTCGAGCTGCGCCAGCACCCCGACGACGTCGCCGCCGGACGCGGCGTCGCGGAGCCGGCGGGCCGTCTCCTGACGGTCGGTGGGCGCGTCGAGCACCACCGGCACGACGTGGGCGCCGTGCGTGGTCAGGCCGGCGAGCAGCGGGTGGCCGGTCCCGTCGGGCCCGGTCAGCACCAGCCACGTCCCGGTCAGGCCCGGCGGGGGTACGGCTGTCAGGGGCCGCCAGCGCACCCGGTAGCGCCAGGAGTCGGCGGTGACCCGGTCCCGTCCGACCCGGCGCCAGCGGGCGAGCGCCGGCAGCAGGTCCCGCAGTGGCTGGTCGGCGGCGAGCGCCAGTTCGTCGCCGAGGCCGGTGAGGTCCTGCCGCTCGACCGCGCTCCAGAACCGGTCGTCGAGGGCGCCGCCGGCACTGCGCGTGGTGGGTGCGGTGTCCGGCCAGTAGCGCTGGTGTTGGAAGGCGTAGGTGGGCAGGTCCACGGTGGCCGGACGCTGCCCGTCGCGGGTGTACCAGGCCGCCCAGTCGATCCGGGTGCCGGTCACGTGCAACCGGGCCACGGCCGTGGT
>NZ_JBIAZT010000031.1:3362-4947 GCF_042899365.1 Micromonospora sp. NPDC000089 | reverse complement strand
TGGGGTTGTTTGTTTGTTCTGAGTTGCACAGTGGACGCGTAGCAGCTTTGTAAGTCAAGTCCTCGGCCTATTAGTACCGGTCAACTGAACCCGTTACCGGGCTTACATTTCCGGCCTATCAACCCAGTCGTCTAGCTGGGGGCCTTACCCCACCAAAGTGGGTGGGATACCTCATCTTGAAGCAGGCTTCCCGCTTAGATGCTTTCAGCGGTTATCCCTTCCGAACGTAGCTAACCAGCCGTGCCCCTGGCGGGACAACTGGCACACCAGAGGTTCGTCCGTCCCGGTCCTCTCGTACTAGGGACAGCCCTTCTCAAGTATCCTACGCGCACGGCGGATAGGGACCGAACTGTCTCACGACGTTCTAAACCCAGCTCGCGTACCGCTTTAATGGGCGAACAGCCCAACCCTTGGGACCTGCTACAGCCCCAGGATGCGACGAGCCGACATCGAGGTGCCAAACCATCCCGTCGATATGGACTCTTGGGGAAGATCAGCCTGTTATCCCCGGGGTACCTTTTATCCGTTGAGCGACACCGCTTCCACATGCCAGTGCCGGATCACTAGTCCCGACTTTCGTCCCTGCTCGACCTGTCAGTCTCACAGTCAAGCTCCCTTGTGCACTTGCACTCAACACCTGATTGCCAACCAGGCTGAGGGAACCTTTGGGCGCCTCCGTTACCCTTTAGGAGGCAACCGCCCCAGTTAAACTACCCACCAGACACTGTCCCTGAACCGGATAACGGTCCGAAGTTAGATACCCAAAGCAACCAGAGTGGTATTTCAAGATTGCCTCCACCCATACTGGCGTATGGACTTCACCGGCTCCCACCTATCCTACACAAGCTAATTCGGATACCAATGTCAAGCTATAGTAAAGGTCCCGGGGTCTTTCCGTCCTGCCGCGCGTAACGAGCATCTTTACTCGTACTGCAATTTCGCCGGGCCTGTGGTTGAGACAGTGGGGAAGTCGTTACGCCATTCGTGCAGGTCGGAACTTACCCGACAAGGAATTTCGCTACCTTAGGATGGTTATAGTTACCACCGCCGTTTACTGGCGCTTAAGTTCTCCGCTTCGCCCCGAAGAGCTAACAGGTCCCCTTAACGTTCCAGCACCGGGCAGGCGTCAGTCCATATACATCGAATTACTTCTTCGCATGGACCTGTGTTTTTAGTAAACAGTCGCTTCCCCCTGCTCTCTGCGGCCATACAACGCTCCACCCGCGCGGGGCTTCACGTCTCCGGCCCCCCTTCTCCCTAAGTTACGGGGGCAATTTGCCGAGTTCCTTAACCACAGTTCGCCCGATCGCCTCGGTATTCTCTACCTGACCACCTGTGTCGGTTTGGGGTACGGGCCGCTCAGAACTCGCTAGAGGCTTTTCTCGGCAGCATAGGATCACTGACTTCACCTGAATCGGCTCGGCATCACGTCTCAGCCTCATGATGTGCGGATTTGCCTACACACCGGCCTACACGCTTACCCCGGCACAACCACCGGCCGGGATCAGCTACCTTCCTGCGTCACCCCATCGCTTGACTACTACCCACCAGGTTCCCACGCTCCCCCCGATTGGTCCGAAGACCG
>NZ_JBIAZT010000031.1:1947-3264 GCF_042899365.1 Micromonospora sp. NPDC000089 | reverse complement strand
CAACCACCGGCCGGGATCAGCTACCTTCCTGCGTCACCCCATCGCTTGACTACTACCCACCAGGTTCCCACGCTCCCCCCGATTGGTCCGAAGACCTCCCAGGGTTCGGGTGGTTAGCACAGCAAGGTTCATCAGGGACGCTCTTTCGCGGGTACGGGAATATCAACCCGTTGTCCATCGACTACGCCTCTCGGCCTCGCCTTAGGTCCCGACTCACCCAGGGCGGATTAGCCTGGCCCTGGAACCCTTGGTCATCCGGCGGAAGGGTTTCTCACCCTTCTTTCGCTACTCATGCCTGCATTCTCACTCGTGCCGCGTCCACAACTAGGTCACCCCGTTGCTTCACCCCCGGCACGACGCTCCCCTACCCACCCACACACCTGCACAGAGAATCAAGTCTCCGCGAAGTATTATGTGAGTGCCACAGCTTCGGCGGTGTGCTTGAGCCCCGCTACATTGTCGGCGCGGAACCACTTGACCAGTGAGCTATTACGCACTCTTTAAAGGGTGGCTGCTTCTAAGCCAACCTCCTGGTTGTCTATGCGACCCCACATCCTTTTCCACTTAGCACACGCTTAGGGGCCTTAGCTGGTGATCTGGGCTGTTTCCCTCTCGACTACGAAGCTTATCCCCCGCAGTCTCACTGCCGCGCTCTCACTTACCGGCATTCGGAGTTTGGCTGATTTCGGTAAGCTTGTGGGCCCCCTAGACCATCCAGTGCTCTACCTCCGGCAAGAAACACGCGACGCTGCACCTAAATGCATTTCGGGGAGAACCAGCTATCACGGAGTTTGATTGGCCTTTCACCCCTAACCACAGGTCATCCCCCAACTTTTCAACGTTGGTGGGTTCGGCCCTCCACGCGGTCTTACCCGCGCTTCAGCCTGCCCATGGCTAGATCACTCCGCTTCGGGTCTAGAGCATGCGACTAAAACGCCCTATTCAGACTCGCTTTCGCTACGGCTCCCCCACACGGGTTAACCTCGCCACATGCCACTAACTCGCAGGCTCATTCTTCAAAAGGCACGCCGTCACCCCGCAAGGCTCCGACGGATTGTAGGCGAACGGTTTCAGGTACTATTTCACTCCCCTCCCGGGGTACTTTTCACCATTCCCTCACGGTACTCGTCCGCTATCGGTCACCAGGAAGTATTTAGGCTTACCAGGTGGTCCTGGCAGATTCACGGCAGATTACAGGGGTCCGCCGCTACTCGGGAACACCCACAGAAGACCAGCCACTTTCACCTACCGGACTCTCACCGTCTACGGTTGGCTTTCCCACACCATTCGGCTAGCAACTGGCTTTATAACTCCTCC
>NZ_JBIAZT010000030.1:0-9425 GCF_042899365.1 Micromonospora sp. NPDC000089 | reverse complement strand
CGCAACCCCCATAACGACATGTACCCCCTCAAAAGCCGCCAGACCTCTCCGAGATGGAGCACAGGTAATTACGTAGTGGCTACCGATGTCCCGCCGGGTTGGCCGGGCCAGGCTGGGGGCGTGCCCAGCTGTGTCACGGAAAGCGTGTCCTCCCAGCACCAACCCGCCGGGACGGCCAGCGCCATGGCGAGCGTTCCAGCGCTCGCGTCATCGCCTCAGCCATCAACCCATCCAGGGACGGACCAACGGCCGCCGGAGGACGGACCTTCACTGGAGGAGCGCCTCCGGAGAGGTGATGAGGGAGCTCTCGCCGAGGTCTACCAGCAGTTCGCTCCGGCGATGTTCTCGGCGGCCTTCCGGCTTCTCGGTAACAGGGAAGACGCCGCAGAAGCCGTACAGCAGGCGTTCTTCCAGGCATGGCGTGGAGCGCAGCGGCTCGAGGGCCGGAGCGGTGGACTGCAACCCTGGCTCCACGCCATCACCCGTCGAGCGGCCATCGACCTGTACCGCCGCGAACGCCGGGGGAGGTGGAACACGTCACTGTCCGAGCCCGCGACAGAGAGCCTTCTCGCGATTCCCGGTCCGTCTCTCGAGGACAGCTGGCGGGCGTGGCAGGTGCGGTCGGCACTCGTCCAGTTGCCGGCGCGGGAACGACAGGTACTGAAGCTCGCCTACTTCCATCAGATGACGCAGACGGAGATCGCCGGACACCTCGGGGTCCCGATCGGAACCGTGAAGAGCCGGACCGCACGTGCGCAACAGCGACTGGCGGCTCTATTGGCGCACCTTCGAGACGAAGCGCCTGCCGAGGCTTCGTAGTCCTCCGCGGCGCCGTTGCCTGTCTCGGCAGGTGCGCGGGCCGCCCAATGATCAGTCCGTTCGGGCCTGGCTCCGTTTCGGCCCGGGCACGACGGGAGCGCCCGGGAGCCTGCACTCGGGCGGAGGCCCATCTACGGCGCCCACGGGCGCTGAACAGAAAGGCGGTCTCTGGTGCGGCTGCTACTACTCGGTGCCAGCGGTCCGACCGGTCGGATTCTCCTGGGTAAGGCGTTGGAGGGCGGGCACCATGTGACGGTGCTGGTGCGCAGAACGGGCGCAGTGCGCCAATGGAACAGCCGGGTGACCGAGGTGACCGGAGACGCCACCGACGAGACAGCACTACGCGACGTGATTCCCGGCAACGATGCCGTTCTGAGTACGCTCGGTCCAGGTAAGAGCTTCCGGTCGGAGATCGTCAGTGAGGCCGCCGCGGCCCTCGTTCCGGCGATGAGTCAGTCCGGGGTGTCCCGGCTGATCTTCCTGTCGGCCTTCGGAGCGGGTGATACGCCGTCGTACGCGTCGCTGCCCCAGCGACTGCTCTACGGCACCCTGCTGCGCAAGGTCCTGGCCGACAAGACCGTCGCGGACCGGCGGCTCCTGCAGAGCGGTCTGGATGTCACGCTGGTCTATCCGGTGCTGCTGTCGAACGGGCCTGCGGAGGGCTACAGCGTCGGCACCGACCTGCGCTTCCGCGGCCTGCCCAGGATCAGTCGTGCCGACGCCGCCAACTTCATGCTGGCGCAGCTCACTGATCGGACCTGGTCAGGGCGACGGGTCATCCTGGCCCCGCCCGTTGATGTGAGCGCTGCGCTCGGAGCCTGAACCTGAGGCGCCACGTCCCCAGTATCGGTGGACGTGGCGGCTTACGGGGTCCGGGCTGCGTTCCACACGGTCTCCGAACCGACAAGCGTCAGCCGCCGTGAAACCTGTGAACGCCATTCGCGCTGCCAACGCCGTCCGCACTGCGTCGACGCTGGGCCACGGCTTGAGCCGGACCGAGAAGGAATATCGATGACTACGCACAGAGCCGTCGCCACGGGAAGGTCTTCCCCGCGGGCACTGGCCGCCAGTCTGCTCACAGCCGCGGCCGGGGTGAACATCATGCTCATCGAAATCATGTTCGTTCAGTATGGCGCGGGCAAGAACTTGATCCTGACCATGAGCAAGTTCTTCGCCCTGCACGCCGGCCTGTTCACAATCTTCCAGCTGCTGCTGGTCGCACGGCTTCCCTGGCTCGACCGACGGCTGGGGATGGACCGCCTCACATCCTGGCACCGCTGGCTGGGATTCCTTCTGGTGTGGACGGTCGCGCTGCATGCCACCCTCGCCGTCCTCGGCTACGCCGAACTCGCGGGAAGTACACCGTCGCAGACGTTCATCAGCCTCGCTGGTGTGCCCGCCTCGCTGCTGGGAATCTGCGCCGGAACCCTGTTCGCGGTGGTGGCGGTCCTCTCCGTGCGACCGCTGCGGAGACGCCTGCGGTACGAGGTCTGGCACCTGGTCCATCTCACGCTCTATGCGGCCCTGTTGCTCGGGATCGCGCACCAGCTACTGGAAACCACCACTCTACGTGCGACGACGTGGTATTTCGCCTACTGGTACAGCATGCTGATCATCGTGGTCCTCGCCCTGCTCGTCGGTCGCGTGATCATGCCGATCTGGCGCAACGCATACCACCGGTTCCGCGTCGCGGCCGTCGTCCCAGAGGGGCCGGGCGTCGTGTCCATCTACATCCGGGGGCACCGCCTGGACCGCCTGCCCGCCCAGGCCGGTCAGTTCATGGTCTGGCGCTTCCCTGACCACAACCCCTGGTGGCAAGGCAACCCGTTCTCGCTGTCCGCCGCGCCCAACGGCCGCTCGCTACGACTCACGGTGAAGGCTGTCGGCGATGTCAGCAGGCGTCTCCAGCATGTGCCGCTGGGCACGAGGGTCTTCGCAGAAGGGCCCTATGGTGCGTTCACCGGCAGGCAGAAGACGGCCAGCGGTACGGTCCTGATCGCTGGTGGTGTCGGCGTCACCCCCATCCGAGCCCTCCTCGAGGAGCTCACCGGGCCGGTGACCGTGCTGTACCGAGCGCGGTCGACGTCCGACGCGGTGCTTCTGCCCGAACTGCGTTCGCTGGCTCAGGACCGGGGCGCCGTCCTGCATCTGCTCACCGGTCGAAGCGGCACAGACGCGCCGAACCATCCGCCCTTCTCCCCCGATGGCCTGCTCGTGCTCGTGCCGGACATCATCGAGCGTGACGTCTTCGTCTGTGGACCGCCGGCCATGACCGAGGCGGTCGTCCGCAGCCTGCACGACCTGGGTCTTCCCCGTCGGCAGGTACACGCCGAGCGGTTCGGCTTCGCTTGATCCGGCGTTCCGCCAAGCGACTGGTTGTGGGAGCCGGACTGGCACCTACGTGAGAGCGTAAGCAGCCATGAGGTGATTTCCGGCCGGCCTCGCGGGAACCGATCTCGCGTAGGCGTTCGTAGTGTCATGGGGGTCGGCCGGCGGACGGTCCCAGCCCCGTCAGCGCCAGGAGGAGCGTCCAGCACCGCACCGGCGCTTCGAGAGACACGAACCGTTGGGAGCAGAATGAACCCGGAATATCAGCCCACTAAAGACTATTTCCGCCATCCGTCTTTCCCGCGCGCTTCGCAGTACAACCCGGACTGGCTGAGCAGTTGCGTCAGCGGCGGGGCCAACTCTTTGTGGATGGCGGAGTGGCTCAGCCAAGAGATTGACCTCAGGCCAGGCATGCGAATTCTCGACCTGGGCTGCGGCAGGGGCGCCTCATCGATCTTTTTTGCTCGGGAGTTCGGCGTACAGGTTTGGGCCACTGATCTTTGGTTCGGCGCGGATGACCGCCAGTCGCGCGTGCGCGACGCCGGACTCGACGGACAGGTCTTCTCGATCCATGCCGATGCGCGCTCGTTGCCCTTCCCGAGAGACTTCTTCGACGCGGTGGTGAGCATCGACTCGTATGTGTATTACGGCACTGATGATCTCTACCTCAGTTACCTCATGCGCTTGGTGAAGCCTGGAGGGGTGATCGGCGTCGCCGGCGCCGGCCTTGTGCAGGAGATCGGTGTTGACGTGCCGGAGCACCTTCGGCTGTGGTGGGAGCCCAGCTTGGCCTGCCTCCATCCGCCGCTGTGGTGGCGGCAACACTGGCAGCGCAGCGGCCTGGTCGACGTCCAGTCGGTCGGGAACATGGCCGACGGGTGGCTGCGGTGGCTCGACTGGCAGTACGCTATCGCGCCCGACAATATCACCGAGATCGAGGCATTGAAGGCCGACGCAGGACGATACCTCGGCTATGTGAGAGCGACTGCGGTCAGGAACAACGTGCTGATCGACGACCCCATCGAACACATCCCAACGGAGTACGCGCGAGTCCCGCTGCTGCGGGCTGAGAACGCCGGCTAGGAACCCACCTCGCGACAGTGGGTGCTAGCAGCGCCGAAGCGGGAGTTCCCGATACTCCGACGTCACGTGGCTAGCACCCGTAGCCGAACATCCCCACGACCTGCTGCGGGGCCGCGCGGCGCCGATCCGGTGTTCCCCTACCGCCCGACGGCGCCTCGGACGTCGCTGGCCCCGTAGCGGCGTGGCACGGCAGACACGCCGCCGGAGTTCACCTCGTGTGGGAGGGCGGGCAGATCCGCGGCCATCTCCGCAGTCGACGTGCAGCTGAGCCCCGCCCGGTGCCCGCTCCACCGTGAGGCGGCGGGCCGGTCGATCGCCCAGAAAGGCCGCCGAGGCGGCCGGAGTGGTCAGCCTCTGCCACTGCGGCCGCTGCGTCCCCGCTGACGGCGAGTCACCACCGATCCGGGTCGGACGCGAGCACGGCAGCTGATGAGACCGTCGGCACTTTTCAAACCGGGGCGAGGCGGCCAGCCGTACTGCCTTGGGCAGCTCAGCGGGGTCGAACACGGGTGCAGCGATGGCGGAGCGGCACACGCCGCGACCGCCACGCGCATCCGTCGGGCGATAGTCCGCTCCGGCCCGGCTGTGGTGCCAATTCGATCATCTCGCAGCCGATAAAGGGGAGTCCTCGTGTCGCGGTTCTCGACACTCCTACCTCCGGGCCGGGAAGCGCGAACTCTGGCTGTTGCCTCGTTCGTGTACGGCGCGGGCTTCGGTAGCTTCGCTGCCTGTAACGCGATCTTCCTCATCCGGTCCGTGGGCCTCACCGTGGGTGAAGTGGGCATCGGTACGGCCTCCGCCGGGCTCCTCACCGTGGTGGCCGCACTGATGGCGGGCCGCCTCGCGGACCGGGTGGGCGCCCGCAAGCTGCTCGTGGTCCTGTCCGTCGCTCAGGCGGTACTTTTCGCGAGCTACAGCATCGTGTACGACTTCGCCTCCTTCCTCATCGCGGTCTGCGCACTCAACGTGGCCGACCAGGGCGCGCGGGTGGCACGCAACACTGTCATCGCCGGCCTGACCACCGGCCGGGGTCGGGTCGAGCTCAAGGCGCACCTGCGGTCGGTGTCCAAACTCGGGACTTCCCTGGGCACGCTCGCGGCCGGGGTCCCGCTGTATCTGGACACGCGCGGCGGGTATCTGACCATGATCTTCTGCAACACGGCGGCGGCCGCGTTCACCGCGGTGCTTGTGAAGCGGCTGCCCCGGCAGACGGTGCCGCCGCCGGTTGCCGTGGCCCCGCCGTCGCGCAGCTGGGTGGCGCTGCGGGACGCGCCGTACATGTCGGTCGCGGTGTTGTGTGGCCTACTGGCGACGTACCGCAGTTTGTTGACGATCGCACTGCCGCTGTGGGTGGCCGCCTACACCGATGTGCCGCCCAGCTACGTCGCAGCCCTGATCGCCTGCAACACGGTGCTGGGTATAGCACTGCAGGTGCATGTCAGCAGGCGCGCCGACACCGCGGATGCGGCGCGACGGGCCGCTCGGCTCGGTGCGTGGCTCATCCTGCCAGCATCGGGGTTGTTCGCCACTTCCGCAGCCGCGCCCCGTGTGTTCGCGCTCCTGCTCCTTGCTGTGGGCGTGGTCGGACTGACCGTGGGTGAGCTGCTGACGTCGGTGGCCGCGTGGTCGTTCAGCTTCGAGCTCGCCGACAGCCGCTACCCGGGGCAGTACCAGGGAGCGTTCGCCCTGGGCATGTCCGTGGAGGCGGTCGCCGGGCCGTTGCTTGCCACCGGGCTTGTCATCGGCCTCGGCGGGCCGGGTTGGATCCTGGCCGGGCTGCTGTCCGCCGGGCTCGGATCCGCGCTGGCCGCCGCAACACGACGCGCTCTGCTCACCCGTCCCGGTGGAGTCGAAGTGATGTACGGCGGGCCCACCATCAGGAGTCCCCACGCCGACCTCACGATGGTGCTTCCCACCGACGGGCCCACCATCCGCATGGCCTACGCCGACCTCACCATGGTGCTTCCCCTCGATGAGGCAACCATCCGCATGAGCTACGCCGACGATCCCACCCTGCGGCTGGCCTACCCGGAAGCAGCCACCGATCTGTTGACCGACGGCCAGGGGTTGTACCTCTCAAGGAGCCGCGTGCGATGAAGCCCTGGCGCATGAAGGTGTGGGCGGTGGGACGCCGAGTTTCCCCAAGACGGCAAAGCCGCGGCGTGCGTGGGCCGGCCATACTCTGAACCTCGGCAAGGGCTGCCAACTGCCAGATCGCCGTCAGCGTCCGCGCCGTGACCGACGCCGCGTCGGCGGTGCTGAGCGGGCGGTTGCTCGGGCCGGAGTCCTGGGACGACAGCTGCGTCCTCGACCGGGCGGTAAACCGACCAACGTCCACGCCCGCAGGCCGCGCCAGCAGCCGGGCACCCGCGATCTTCTGCCGTCGCGTGCCGGTCGCTTCGCAGATCGCCGCGGCGGTGCGCTTCGACTCCCCGATCACCTACCGGCACCACGTCAGCCGCGCCACGCGCACGTCCCCGCGGCGTGCCGCCGAGCGTTCCACTCTGACGGGACGTCGGTGTCCGAGGAGGCCCAGCCCGTCGAGCAGGGTGCGGTGACGTTGGCGTAGCGGGCGTCGGGGGCCAGTACGCGCGAACGCGCCCTGGCCCCCGTGAAGAGCTTCTAGATCCCGCGGGATCACCGGTGTGCCGCCCACCCCTTCGCCCGTTTCGAGACGCCCCTCAGTGGGGGTAGTGGTAGCGGTCGTAGTAAGCGGCGTTGCCGATGTTCACCAGACTGTGATAGGTCGCTGAGCCGCTGCCGTCATCCTGCCACGCGTTGCTCCTCCAGAAGGAACTCGCCGTGGGAGTCATGTCCGAAGAGCGAAACCGGCGCGCCGATCCGTCACGCCACCAGACGCTCGGTGACACGAACAGCGAGCCGTCCATCGGCATGTAGCCGTCGGTGTTGTTCTGCCAGCTCACCTCGTCGACGTCGTCGTCGCTCCAGGCGTCGACCATGTCAAGGCAGTCCCAGATCTCGAATTCGTTGAAGCTGCGATCGAGCGGCCGTACCGCCAGCAGCGGTCTGCGAAAGTGAACGTTGCGCTTGCCGTGGTCCCAAGCGATCGTGCCGTACTTGTCGTACTCGCCATAGGTGACCCCGAGGGCGGTGGCGCCGCTCATGGACATCCAGCTCTGCCTGACCTTTCCCGGCGTGTACCAGTGCCACTCTTCCATGCGGGTGCTGAAACCCGGCAGTGAGTGGTCAGGGTAGATCCGCCACCAGTCCAAGCGCTGGTTCGGCTGGCTGGAGTAGTGCCGCTGCAGGAGCCACTTCCGTTCGGTGTCCACCGGCAGGTCCCACGGGTAGCCGCTGTTGCTGTAGCCGCTCACCACCCGCCAGGGAGCGGTGGAGCTCTTGGTCCAATCACCCGCATTTCCGTACCATCCCCCCGGGGGGTACACCTCGAACCAGTAGCCCGTGGGCCCTGAAGCCGTCATCGAGACGGTGCGATAGATCTGGATTTTCTCGAGGTCTTTGAAGTAGCCGTTGGGGTTGGCTCCGGGGCTGATGATCAATCTGCAGAAGTCCACGCCCTGCTGTTCATAGGTGCCGAACGCGAGGGCCGGTTCCCAGGCCGAGGTCCCGTAGGGGCGGGTGTTGGCGGCGAATCCGCCGTCGACGCTCCAGTGCGCGCCCGACCCGATCTTCTTGGAGAAGCTCAGCTCCACCGGGTAGCCCGCCGCGTCGATGAGCCAGCTCGCCGGAGCCGAAGCGCTGGCAGGAGCGGCGTCGAGCGAGGCGAAGCTGGCTCCGGCAGCCAGGCCCGCCAGGGCGCCCGAGCCGGCTTTCAACAGCCGTCGGCGTGTGATCATGTTGCCGTCTTCCACGGTCGGATCCCCTTACTCCCAGGTCGGACGATGGCCGCATTCATTGAAGCGGCGCGGAAAGGCGCCTCTGCGGTTCTGCTCGTCAAGGCAGCGATCGAGCCGCGGTCAGCCGTACGGCACGTTCGTGCGGTCATACAGCGCGGAGTCGCCGAGGTCGAAGCGGAAGCCGTATTCGTTGATCGTGAAGGCGTTTGTTCGCCATCCGAAGTAGTCACCGGTCGGCGAGATGCTGACCGTCTTGAACCGCAGCCCGTTGCCCGCTCGCCAGTACACGGTCGATGCCCATTCGCCGTCGTCGTACCAGGCATCCTCATACTGGCTGCCGTAGTAGTACTCGAATTGCCCGAAGCGGGTGTCGAGCGGTCGCACGAAGGTGAGTGGCTTGTAGTAGGCGTAGTTCTTCCACCAGCCGACCTGGGCGTGCAACTGGCCGCCAACGGTATTGACCGAGGTCCAGCCGATCGCGCCGGAATCTCCGAGGCTCATCCAGGACTGTCGGAGTTCCCCGATGTCGACCCAGTGCATGTCGCGCAGTCCGGACCCCCCGGGATGGGTGATCGGCCAGGTGGCGATACCCGTGTGCTGGCCGCTGACGAGCTCGATGCCACCGGTCGCACGCGGCTTGGTGTCCACGGGAAGGTCCCATGGAGCTCCGGTGGGGCTGAAACCGCTGACCACCTTCCAGGGATAGGTGCCATCGGTGCGCCGCCAGTACGGTGCCGCATACGTGGGCGCGAACACCTCGAACCAGTAGCCGCTGGGGCCCTGAGGCCCGACCTGGAGGGTGCGGTAGATCTGCAACTTCTCCATGGTCCGATCGGGGCGTAGCACGATTCTGCAGAAGTTGACGCCTTTGGGGCGGCCGTACTCGGTGTCGGCGTACGCGAGTGCGGGCTCCCACTCCGGGACGCCGACCCGGCGGGTGTTGGCGATGAAGCCCCCCGACAGCCGACCAGGATCGGGGGTGGCGAGCCTCTTGAACACCACGAGTTCGATCGCCCAGCCGGCCGCGTCGATCGTCCAGGTCGACGCGTTGGCGTAGGCGGCCGTCACGTCGACCACGCCGGCCAGCGTTCCCGCCCCGAGACCCGCGGCGACACCCAGGCCCGCCGTCAGCAACCGACGCCGGGACATCCCTACGGCTGCCCGTGGCATCAAGGGCCGTCCCGCAGGCTGGGTGAGGATACGCGGCTCCATGCCGGCCAGCTTGGCGTTAGCCACGGTGGAGTCCTCCCTTCGAAGTCGGTCGAGGTCGTCTGGGCTCGGTGAAGCGGTGCAGTGGCCTGCTTCGATAGCCGTCGACCCGTTGGCCGGGCGTGGCGACGTTGCTCGGGCCTGGTGGTGTGCCGGTTGCCGGTTGCC
>NZ_JBIAZT010000029.1:0-10366 GCF_042899365.1 Micromonospora sp. NPDC000089 | reverse complement strand
TGAACCAGTTCGACATCATGTTCCCCGGCCGCCTGGACAAGGCATAACATCACCAACCAGGTCAGGCCCTTACACAAACGAACTGATAGGCCCTGCGCCCCCTCGACGGGCGCACCTACGACAGCCGAGCGCTCAATCCCTACCGCCGGCAGCACTCCGGAATCGCGGCCAAGCGGGGGTTGTGGGAGGTCCGCCACGACCCCTACGACCTAACCCACGTGTGGGTGCGCAACCACCGCGACGGCGGCTGGATCCGCGCCGGATGGACCCACCTGCCGATGGTGGCCGCACCGTTCGCCGACTTCACCTGGCGCCACGCCCGACAACAGGCCACCCCCGATCCGGGCGGCGAGTCGAATGAAACCGCGACCGCCCGGGTGCTGGCCGACCTGCTGCGCCGCGCCGGCGAAGGCCCCACACCGCAAGCCCCGCCACACGAGACCAGCCGGCGTGTGGCGGCCAGGACCCGGGCCGCCGTCACGTCGCACCGGCCCCCCGTCACTCCCGAGCCTCCACCCGGGCCCGACTTTGACGAGCCCGAGGACGAGCAGGTCGACAACGTCGTCCCGTTCGGCGTCTTCAACGCCCGCGAGGAGGCGCAACGGTGGCTATGACCGCCGCGTTCACCCCACCGGCTGACGAGCCACTGACCAGCAAGGAAGGCTGGACCCGGTGGGTGCAGCACGACCCGCGCCCGCCCGAGCTGCACCTGGACTGGCCGCACCTAAGCCCGGTCGAGCAGACCGCCTACGATGACGCCCGACTGGACTACCACAGCGACCTCATCGTGGTGAACACTCCCACCATCCAAGAGGTCGTCAAGACCGTCCGCCGGCTGCTGATCCTCAACCGCCGGCAGATGTCCGCCCGCCGGGGGCTGATCATCACCGGCGGCGCCGGCACCGGCAAGACCACCGCCATCACTCAACTCGGCCGCGCCCACGAACTCGCCGTCGCACTACGTCATCCGATGACCGGCCCGCGGATCCCGGTCGTCTACGTCACCGTCCCGCCAGCAGCGACACCCCGCATGCTCGCCGTCGAGTTCGCCCGCTTCCTCGGCCTGCCCCTGGCGGCACGGTCCAACATCACCGACGTCACCAACGCCGTCTGCGCCGTGCTCTGCCACGTCGGCTGCGACCTGGTACTCATCGATGAGATCCACAACCTCAACCTGGCCACCCGCGCCGGAGCCGAAGCATCCGACCAGCTCAAATACTTCTCCGAGCGGCTCCCCGCCACGTTCGTCTACTCCGGCATCAACGTCGAACGCGCCAATCTTTTCACCGGCACCCGCGGCGAACAGATCGCCAGCCGATTCGCCACTATCGCCACCCGGCCGTTCGCCTACGGCACCAACAACCAGCGGGAGAACTGGCGGTCCCTGGTCGCCACCCTCGAACAAGCCCTACGGCTACACCACCACAAGGCCGGCAGCCTCGCCCGCCACAGCGAGTACCTCTACCAACGATCACGCGGCATGATCGGCATGCCTGTCCCATCTCATCCGCGGCGCCGCGATCGACACCATCCTCGACGGCACCGAAAAGATCACCAAGGCCCACCTCGACGCGATCCGCCTCGACCACGCCGCCGAGACAGCCACCCCCGCCCGTGATCGCCGCCAACGACCGAGCACGGCATGACCAGTGCACCCACCCGACGGCTGCCCATTGCCACACCCCCTGTCACCTGGGAAACCGTCACCTCCTACCTGAGACGGCTCGCCGCCACCAACCACGTCCCCGTCCGCGACATCGAGGCCGCCATCGACGCCTCACCGAACAAGATCTCCTACCGGCAGACCCGCACTCTCAACCTCGACAAACTCAGCGCGCTCACCGGCCAAACCACCGAGCACCTACGCCGCGTTCTACCTGAGCTCCGCCAGCCCGCGCCTCGCTGGTGGCTGTTCCAGGCGTTTCCCCGACCCGCCTGCCCACCCTGCGTCCGCCGCCACCGAGGCGGCACCGTCCACCGCTACTACCCGCACCACGTCACCACCTGCGTCAAGCACAACCTCTGGCTCGGCACCCTGGCTCCCGCAGCGACCACATGGCCCGTCACCGAGCACAGCATCAACATCGAGCGCCTACCAGAGATCAAAACGGCGCAGATCCGCCACCGACGTCTCGTCCGGCGCTACGGTCAGACCCCGGTCCTGATCGCCACCACAGCGGCCACCGACACATGGGAATACCTCCACGGCCGCTACGTCGGCGACAACCAGAGCCAACGCCTCTCCATACTGCGGCCAGCCGCCCACCAGTATCACGCTGACGACCCCGCGCTCCATGCTGCGAGCTATCCGGAAATCATCGCGGCGACCAACCTCTTCGTCACACACCGCTGGCAGACCCAAGCCACCTCACCGAGGACCCAGGGCGACGCCGTCGCCGCCTTCTGCAACCTCATCGACGCGTCCATGCGCTACGACCCATGGCCCCAAGGCCACCACAGCCACCTCGCAGTCCTCATCGAGAACCACATCCGCTCAGACTCAACCAACCAGAACAAGATCACTTCTGCCGGTATCAGATACACCGGACCACGAGCAGCATGGACGGCCCAATCAAAGTGATCATTCCCAGTTCAGGAGTGCGCACTGACATCAACTACATCGGGCCAGGACAGCAACTGTCCTGGACCCGAGAACCTGATGCGGCACGATTCGGCCTCCGGGAACCCGGGTCGCGACGGGACCTGTGGTGTGCCGCAGAGGGATCGGGCCCCGTCAGGCCAGGACGAGGAAGTCCAAGGCGTCGACCGAGGGCCCGGTCTCGGGTGGACGCCGCCGCGCGCAGCCCGGCCAGGCCCGTGGCGTGCTCGTCGTCGTACGCGAAGAGCGCCATCTCATCGACTCGAGCCCACGCCCGCGAGGCGGCCAAGGGTGCGGGGGTTGAGGACTTCGCCACTCCCGGCATTCCCGGACGCACGTGTCACGGACCGGTGGCGCCCGTCGTCAGCGTGCGGTGCGCTGCGACGCGTGAGTGGTGGTGTCCTGGTCGGTGGCGGACGCGCGGGTGCGCTGGATCAGTGCCACGCAGGCCAGCACGACCAGCGCGGCTCCGACCGAGGCGGGGGTGACGGTCTCGCCGAGCAGTAACGCGGACCAGAGCAGGGTGAGTACCGGCTGTGCGAGCTGGATCTGGCCGACCTGGGCGATGCCACCTCGGGCCAGGCCCGCGTACCAGGCGAAGAAGCCCAGGAACATGGAGATCGCGGTGAGGTATCCGAACGCCGACCAAGCGGCGGTGTCGGGTCGCGGCGGGTGGGCCCAGGCGGCGAGGAGCGTAATCGGCAGGGTGACGGGCAGCGACAGCAGCAGCGCCCAACAGATCGTCCGAGCGCCACCCAGATCGCGGGCGAGCGCGCCGCCCTCGGCGTAGCCCAGACCACACAGGACGACCGCGGCGAGCAGGAACAGGTCGGCGGCCGACACCGCACCGCGCACCGCGCCGCTGGTGATCAGGAAGGCGAGGACCACCGCCAGCCCGCCGACGCTGGCGACCCAGAAGAGCTGCGGCGGGCGCTCGCCGGCCCGCAGTACCGCGAACACGGCGGTCATCGCGGGTAGCACGGTGATGACGACCGCGCCGTGTGCGGACGTCTGGGTGGTCAGTGCCAGCGAGGTGAAGAGCGGGAAACCCACGACGACGCCGACGGCGACGATCGGCAGCCGCCGCCACTGGTCCCGGGTGGGTCGCGGCGCGCCGGTGAGACGGAGGTACGCCCACGCCAGAAGTGCCGCACCGACGGCCCGGCCGAAGGCGACGAACCACGGGTCAAGCTCCCGCACGGCGACGCGGGTTGCGGGCAGCGACATGCTGAACGCGAGCACGCCGAGCGCGCCGAGGGTGAGGCCGACGACCCGGTTCGCCGTTACGGTCCCGGGGACAGTAGCGCTATTCTTCTCACTCATGAATGACGGTAACGCAGTGGCCGGTGTTATCCAAGATCTGCGCAGGCTGGCGGCCGCCGCGGACCCGGGAACCCGGCTGCCTTCGGTGCGCGAGTTGACCGCCCGGCGTCGGGCCTCGCCGGTCACCGTCGCCGAAGCGGTCCGACAGCTGGTGGCGGAAGGGCTGATCGAGACGCGACCGGGGAAGGGCACCTTCGTGGTCGCCGCACCGGACGAGCGGCGCACCCCCGACCTGTCGTGGCAGACGGTGGCACTCGGTGCCCGCAGACCGGGCGAGGACGAGATGCAGGCGTTGCTCGCGTTGCCGCGGCCGGGAGCGATTCCGCTGTCCGGCGGCTACCTGGACGCTGACCTGCAGCCGGCTGCGGCGCTCGGCGGCGCGCTCGCCCGCGCGGCCCGGCAGCCCGCGGCGTGGCAGCGCGGGCCGGTGGAGGGACGTGAGGATCTGCGCGCCTGGTTCGCTCGGGAGGCCGGGGCCGGGCTGCGCGCCGACGACATGGTGATCTGCCCGGGCGGGCAGGCGGCGCTGTCCTCGGCGTTACGTGCTCTCGCCGCACCGGGTGACACCCTGCTCGTCGAGTCCCCGACCTATCTGGGGGCGTTGGCCGTGGCCCGGGCGGCCGGGCTGCGGGTGGTACCGGTGCCCGCCGACGCCGACGGCGTCCTGCCCGACCAACTCGCCGCTGCGTTCGCCCGCACCGGCGCCCGACTGTTCTACTGCCAACCGCTCTACGCCAACCCGACGGGCGCGACACTGGCGGCCGATCGTCGGTGCGGGGTCGCCGATGCCGTCCGTGCCGCCGGAGCTTTCCTGATCGAGGACGACTACGCGCGCGACCTCGTCATCGATGGAGAGGCTCCGCCACCGCTGGCCGCCGACGACGCCGACGGGCACGTGATCTACCTGCGCTCACTGACCAAGTCCGCTGCTCCCGGGCTGCGTGTCGCCGCGCTGGGCGGCCGCGGTCCAGCCGGTGCCCGGCTGCGTTCGGGCCGGTTGCTCGACGACTTCTTCGTCGCCGGTCCGCTGCAGCAGGCCGCGCTGGAGATCGTCACCGCGCCGGCCTGGACGCGGCACCGCCGTGCCCTGCGTACGGCGCTTCGGGCGCGGCGCGAGGCGCTGCTCACCGCACTGCGCCGGCACCTGCCGGAACTCGCTCCACCGGCGATCCCACGGGGCGGTCTGCACCTGTGGGCGCGCCTACCCGACGGCATCGACGACGTCGCGCTGGCCGCCGCGGCCGCGACCGAAGGCGTCGTCGTCTTTCCCGGCCGCCCCTGGTACGCGGCCGAACCTCCGGCGCCGCACCTGCGGCTGACCTACGCCGCAGCCCCACCCGACCTCATGGACGAGGCCGTTCGCCGCCTCGCTCGCGTGGTCGAACAAGAAACGACACGGTCGTAGACCGTCCAGCGCCCATGCCGCCGCTGGCGCCCTCCATCAGCGACGGCGCCGTGCAACGGACAAGCCGCCGTTCGCGGCGGTCGTGCGGGGCGTCGTCCGGACCGGGCGTCAGCGCGGGGTGAGGACGCAGAACTCGTTGCCCTCCGGGTCGGCCAGCACCGTCCACGGCACGTCGCCCTGGCCGAGGTCGACGTCGGTGGCGCCCAGCGCCCGCAGCCGGGCCACCTCCGCGGCCAGGTCGTCGCCGGGGTACGGCCGCAGGTCCAGGTGGGTGCGGTTCTTGCCGGTCTTCGCGTCGGGCGTGCGCCGGAACTCCAGGTACGGGCCGACGCCTGTGGCGGAGCGCAGCACCGCCCGGTCGTCGTCGACCTCGTGCAGCACCCAGTCGATCGCCTCGTCCCAGAAGCGCGCCAGCGCCCGCGGGTCGAGGCAGTCGACCACCACGGCGCCGATCGGGCCGGTGTCCCGGTGGTGGGGGCGGGGCTCCGCCAC
This sequence comes from Micromonospora sp. NPDC000089, assembly GCF_042899365.1. Lineage (NCBI taxonomy): Bacteria > Bacillati > Actinomycetota > Actinomycetes > Micromonosporales > Micromonosporaceae > Micromonospora > Micromonospora sp. NPDC000089. Next base: position 4,547 of record NZ_JBIAZT010000029.1, on the reverse strand, counting down.
GCAGAACTCGTTGCCTTCCGGGTCGGCCAGCACCGTCCACGGCACGTCGCCCTGACCGACGTCGACCGGTGTCGCGCCGAGCTCCGTCAGGCGGGTGACCAGCTGTGCCTGGTGTGCGGCGGAGGTGGTGGCGAGGTCGACGTGCACCCGGCTCTTGCCCACCTTGGCTTCGGGCACGGTGACCACGTCGATGCAGACCGCGGCCGGGTCGGGATAGTCGAAGCCGACGGGTTCGAGGTTGGTCACCCCGGGCTCCTCGATCTCCGTGCCCCAACCGAGCGCCGCCGCCCAGAACCGGCCGACGGCCACGTCGTCCCGGGCGTTCATCGCGATCTGCACCAGCCGCGTCGCCATGCCGCCGATCCTAGACACCCGCCGGGGCCGACGGCTGCCCGCGTACGGCCGGCGGAAACCGCTGGCAGGGGTGTCACGCGGGGGTTAGCGTGCGGCGATGCGCAACGGCGAGTTCCTCGATCCGCGGTTGGTCGAGGTCTACGACGTGGAATTCACCTGGGGGCGCGACGACGAGTACTTCCTCGCCCTGGTGGGTGAGACGTCGTCCGCCCGGGTGCTGGACTTCGGCTGCGGCACCGGCCGGCTCACCCTCGCCCTGGCCGCGGCCGGGCACACGGTGACCGGGGTGGACCCGGCCCCCGCCTCGCTGGCCGCGGCGCGGGCCAAGCCGGGCGCCGACCGGGTCGACTGGCGTGCCGGCAGCGCGAAGGTGCTGGACGCCGGGGCGTACGACGTGGTGGTGTCGACCAGCCATGTCACCCAGTTCGTGGTCGACGAGGCGCAGTGGGAGCGGACCCTGGCCGCGGTGCGCCGCGCGCTGGTCCCCGGTGGACGGCTGATCTTCGACTCACGGGATCCGACGGACCGGGGCTGGGAGCGGTGGAACCGGATCGACTCGCTGCGCCGGCTGACCCTGCCCGACGGCCGGGCGGTGCAGGTGTGGACGGAGGTGACCGACGTGCGCGACCGGGTCGTGTCGTTCACCCGGCACTACCGGTTCCCGGACGGCGAGGTGCTGGCCGACGCGACGATGCGGTTCCGCACCGAAGGTGAGTTGCGTTCCGCGCTGGCCGCAGCCGGCTTGCGGGTACGCCAGATCCAGGGCGGGTTCGGCGGCGAGCCGGTCGGTCATGGCGACGGCGAGCTGCTGGTGGTCGCCACGGCGGTCTGAACGTGGCCGCCACGGCCGTCCGGGCCGGGCGACGGCGGTCTGAGTCAGCCGGCGCGGCGTACCTCCTCGTCCCAGATCTGCGACCACGGCCGCCGCAGGCCGGTGCACAGCCAGATCGGGCCGCCGTTCTCGTCGTTGGCGACGTCCACCCGCTCGTCGATCCGTCCGACCTGGGTGACCTGGTCGAACCAGTCGCGCAGCTGGTCCGGGCGATCCCACCCGACGGCGAGCGCCACGTCGGCATCGTCGGGCGGCCGGCCGAAGTCGGCCATGCTGTTGTGCCCGGAGTACGCGGGCGGCAGCCCACGGGCCGGGCCGTACCGGGCGACGGCGCCGGCCTCGCCATAGTTCACGGTCAACACGACCACGCGCTGGCGTTGCGGCTCGGGCAGCGCCCGCTGGGCGGCGGCGAGCGAGTCGGTGAACGCGGGCCAGCCGATCGTCTCCCCGGCGTCGTAGTTGACGTCGACCACGAATCCCGGCAGCCGGTCGGCGGGCAGTGCGGGCAGCAGCAGCACCACGCTGACCACCACCGCCAGCGTCGCGCCGACCGCGAGCAGCGTGCGGCGCAGCGCCACGGCCCGGCGGCCGGCCCAGTCGACGGTGACGATCGCCCCGGCGGCGGTGAGCAGCAGCAACAGGGGCGCGTCGTAGTAGCCCTTGCCGCCGGCGAGCAGCACGATCGCGAACGCCACGAGCCAGGCCCAGGCCAGCGACCGGTACGCCCGCCAGGCCGGGCGGCGCAGCAGCGCCACCAGACCGGCGATCCAGATCGGCGTCGCGTACGCCCCGATGATGACCACATGCAGCAGCAGCGCGTCGACGCGTCCGCTGTACGAGCTGTCGCCACCGGCGATCGACGAGGCGACGCCGAGCTGGGGGAAGCCGTGCACGGCCTGCCAGATCAGGTTCGGCGCGGCCAGCAACAGGGACAGGGCCGCGGCGACGAGCACCCAGCGGTCGCGCAGCAGCCGGCGCGGCCCGGCGATGGCCACCCCGGCGACCAGGCTCACCGCGAGCAGCGCGGGCAGCGGCTTGTTGAGCATCCCGACACCGATCGCGGCGCCGGCGCCGAGCATCCAGCGGGAGTCGTCGCCGCGCAGCACCCGTACCACGCAGTAGAGGGTGACCAGCCAGACGAGCACGTCGACGGTGGTGGTGCTGAGCAGGTGGCCGGCGGCGAGCACCACGGCCGAGATCGCGGCGAGAAACGCGGCGAACAGTTGCCCGACCCGGCCGGCGCCGAACTGTCGGGCCAGGGCGGCGGTCAGCGCGACGGCCGCCCCGGCGATCAGCGCCGACGGGGTGCGCAGCACCGTGAGGTTGCCGGGGGCGAGGGTGTCCATCGCCCGGGCGATGACGGGTGTCAGCGGCCCCTGGTCGACGTACCCCCAGTCGAGGTGCCGGCCGCAGAGCAGGAAGTACAGCTCGTCGCGGTGGTAGCCGTACCGGGAGGCCAGCAGCAGCAGGACGGCCGTGACGCCCGCGGCCAGCAGCCAGGTCGCCGGCGTACGCGGCCCCGGGGGCGGTGGTCCGTCGGTAGCCGGGCGCGCGGGCGCGGTGACGGGTTCGGTCACCCGTCCATCGTGGCCCCGCCGGTCGAGCCGGCGTGGTCCCGGCGGGTCACGGTTCGGTGGCTATCGGCGTTGCCGGGCGGGGTCGGCGCGACTACCGTCCGCCGGGTGCTGATCAGAGACTTCGTCGACGCGGACTGGCCGGCGGTGCTGTCGATCTACCAGGAGGTCGTGGCGGCGGGTGACACCTTCCCGTACGACCCGACCTGGCCGCCGGAGGTGGCCCGGCAGGTGTGGGTGGAGCCGCCGCCGGCCCGCACGGTCGTCGCGGTGGACGGCGACCGGGTGCTCGGCACGGCGAAGATGGGTCGCAACCGGCCCGGCCCGGGCGCGCACGTGGCGACGGCGAGCTTCATGGTGGCCGCGGACGCCCGCGGTCGCGGTGTCGGCCGCGCCCTGGTGGTGGACGCCCTGGGCTGGGCCCGCGACCAGGGGTACGCGGCGATGCAGTTCAACGCGGTTGCGGAGACCAACACGGTGGCGGTGGAGCTGTACCGGCGGCTGGGGTTCGAGGTGATCGGCACGGTGCCGGAGGCGTTCGCGCACCCGACGGCGGGCCGGGTGGGCCTGCACGTGATGCACCGTTTTCTCTGACCGGCGCGGGCCCGGTCGGCGCCGCGCGGGGCAGCCGACCGCGGTGGGTCGGTGACACCATGACGGTCATGAGCGACGAGCCGATCGACCTCGTGGCGGCGCTGGCCGGCTTCGAGCAGCTGTGGAGCCCGCGGATCGTCACCCGGGTCAACGACTACGACGTCCGGATCGCCAAGGTGGCCGGTGAGCACGTCTGGCACACCCACGACCACACCGACGAGTTCTTCCTGGTGCTGGACGGGTCGCTGCGGATCGCGCTGCGCGACGGCGACGGTGAGCGGAGCGTCGAGCTGCCCCGGGGGTCGGTGTACGTGGTGCCGCGCGGCGTGGAGCACCGGCCGTCCTCGGTGGAGGGCGCGTCGATCCTGATGTTCGAGCCGTCCGGGACGGCGAGCGTCGGGGACCGGCACGACCCGGTGCCCGATCACGTGGACGCCACCACCGGGCACCCGCTCTGACCGCCGGCCGGGCGGGCGAGGTCGCCCGACTTGACGACGCGGGCGCGGCGCGCTAAATACAGAAGAGGACGTTGAGTCACCCACGCTCAACCCCCGAGAGACCTTCGGCAGAGGAACCGAGGAGGCACCAACCATGCTGATGCGCACCGACCCGTTCCGGGAGATGGACCGGCTCGCCGAGCAGCTGCTGGGCACCGCGAACCGCCCCGCGGTGATGCGCCTGGACGCCTGGCGCGACGGCGACCACTTCTACGCCGTGTTCGACCTGCCCGGCGTAGACCCGGACAGCATCGACTGCACGGTGGAGCGCAACGTACTGACCGTCCGCGCGGAGCGCCGCCGCCCCACCGGCGACGACGTGGAGCTGGTGGCCGCCGAGCGGCCGATGGGCACCTTCACCCGGCAGCTGTTCCTGGGCGACACCCTGGACACCGACCGGCTGGAGGCCGGCTACGACAACGGGGTGCTGACCCTGCGCATCCCGGTGGCCGAGCGGGCCAAGCCGCGCAGGGTCACCGTCACCGCCGGCCACAACGGCCACCGGCAGCTCACCGCCTGACCGTCCGCCGGCGAAGGGGCGCAAGCCCGGGCCTCCGCCCCTTCGCCGGCGGCCCCGGCGCGCCTGGTGGCCAATCGGCGCCCCCCCGGAGGGCCGTTCAGACCTGCTTGGCGCCGGCCGCCCGGGACGGGCCCCCGCGCCCGGCCCGCCCGCCCCGCCCCCCGCCCCCGGCGGCA
>NZ_JBIAZT010000028.1:0-14919 GCF_042899365.1 Micromonospora sp. NPDC000089 | reverse complement strand
CCGGTCCTGAGCCCGATCAAGATCGCGGCGCTCGGCTAGACGGTCGCCGGCAACGAGGCGCACCAGGGTGCTCTTGCCTGCTTGCCGTGCTCCGCCGATCAAGACGACGCGGGTGTCCGCCAAGGCGGCATTGACCTGCGCGGCGGCGCGGCGGGGGATTAGGCGCGGTGTGGGCACGGCGTCATCATAACGGCCGCGTTTTCGATCTGCGAGGGACTTGGCTTTCTATTTGCGGGGCCCGGTGCGTTCGGTACGCGGTAATTTGATGTTCGATCTGCGGGCCACGGGCGAGGCGGTTAGCGGAAGGGGTCCACGGCTACGTCGCGTTGTTGCGGGTTGCGGCGAGTTCGGGAAAGGCTTCTTCCCAGCGTTGCCTGAGCTGGGGTGGCAGCCAGAGGGTGGGCCAGAGCCGCCGGAGGAGGTCGGCGTCGAGCCAGCTGTGGATCCTCGACGGTGTTGGCTTCGGTGAGCACCACCTCGTACATGCTGGCCAGGCGCGCGGGCCGTGGCGGTGCGGAGCACCTGGTAGACGATCAGCAGGGCGTGGATCTCCTGATCGACACCGTCGGGGGTGCGGGCGCGCAGGACCCGGCCGCCGAGGATGGTGGACTTCAGTTCCAGGTAGGCGGTCTCGATCTCCCACCGCTGGTGGTAGAGGCGGACAAGGTCGGCGGCCGGGTAGCGACGCGGGTCGAGCAGGGTGGTGATCAGCCGGTAGTGGCCGGCGGTGGTGGCCGGCGGTGGTGGTGATGATGCTGATCCGGGCCTCGATCACGCGGACGTGCCGGCCGCCGATGATCGACAGCCAGGATCCGTCGCGGTGGCGGTGGATCAGCGGGAGTTTCCGGCTGGTCTTGCAGCGGATCAGCAGGTCCGCTCCGGTGGCGGTGAACGCGGTGATCAGGTCGGCGGCGGCGTAGTTGCGGTCGGCCAGCAGCAGCATTCCGGCGCGGAGGCTGCGGGTCAGCCGGTGGGCTTGAGTGATCTCGCCCGTGGTGCTCGGGTCGAACACGGCGTCGATGACCGAACGGGTACCGCAGGCCAGCAGCGCGCTCAGCCACAGTGTCGGGTAGCCGGAGCCGCCGTTGTTGCACCGGTGTTTGACGTAGCGACGCAGGTTGGCCGTGGAGTCCGCGACGGCGATCATGGTGCCGTCGACGACGACCGGCAGCAGACCCCTCCACCGGACCGTAGTGACAGCGCTGGTGGCCGCTGGGCCTCGTAGCAGGTCGAACAAGGACCGCAACGGGGCCACACCGAGTCGTTGCCGGGCCTGCCGTAATGCGCTACCGCTGGGATCGGCGACTGGTAGCCCGCGCAGACCGGCGACGAGTTTCGCCCACGGGCGGTTGCGGCGCGTTCGCCGGCTTCGCCGGGGCGGGCGCGGCCGGCGTCGGGTCGTCGGCCGGGGTGGACGCCGCAGCGTCGGGAGTGGACGCCATAGCGCCCGGGGTCGCCTCGTCGGTCGGGGTTTCGGCGGGTGGAACGACGCTGGTGGCGGTGGAGACGGAACCGGAGTCGTCGGCGCACCCGCTGGACAGACCGAGCAGGGTGAGGGCGACGAGGATCGGCATGGTCCGGCGCATGGGCGGGCGGTGGCCTCTCTCGGATGGTGCCCGCACCGTACCGGGCCGCCGCCACCGCACCGCTCCCGACGACGTCTCCACATCGGCCGTCGACGATCAGGGGTCGATCTGGGGTCGTCACCGGGACCGGGCCACGCGAAGATACGAACGGGCTGCGAGCGACGCACGAGGGAGAGCACCGTGGACATCACCCTGGCGTTCGACGCCGCTTACGCACACCACGCCGCCGTCGTCCTGTCGACCGTCGCCGAGTCGAATCCGGGTGTGCCGCTGCGATACTGGCTGGTCGCGGCCGACGACGTGAAGGCCGCGACCCGGGCGGCCCTCACCCGGGCGGCCGGGCCGGACGCGTCCGTGACCTACCTGTCGGTCGACACGTCCCTCGTCAACCTGTCCAAGGGGCGCGACTCCGCGTTCACCTACTTCTCCACGGCGATGTACCTGCGCCTGCTGGTCCCCGGCGCGCTGCCCGACGAGGTACGACGGGTGCTCTACCTGGACTGCGACACCTTGTGCACGAGCAGCCTCGCGCCGCTGTTCGCGGTGGATCTGGGCGGCGTCCCGCTCGGTGCCGTCCGTGACCCGTTCCACCGGCGGCTGCTGGACATGGGCGGCATCCCGGGCCTGCCGGAGTACCAGCACCTGGACCCGTGGGCGGACTACTTCAACTCCGGGGTCCTGCTGATCGATGTCGCCCGGTGGAAGGAGTGCGAGGTCACCGAGACGTCGCTGGACTACCTGGCCCGGCACGCGCACGAGGCGCGCTACCCGGACCAGGACGCCCTCAACTACGCCGTCTACGACAACTGGCTGCGTCTGCCCCGCCGGTGGAACGACCTGATGGCATGGCGGCTCGAACCGACGTTCGGGGGGAGTCTCTCCGAGTCCCCGATCATCCACGCCGCCGGGCCGGTCAAGCCCTGGCAGTCCGGCTTTCCCGAGGGCGCGCGGCGGGACCTCTACTGGCGGCACCGACGACTCAGCGGCGGCCTGAGCCTGGCGGCGTGAGCGGGCACCGGCGCACTCCGGGCCGTGCCGGCGGTCACCCCTTGACGGCGCCGGCGGTGATGCCGGCGACGAAGTGGCGTTGCAGCAGCGCGTACGCGACGACCATCGGGGTGGAGGCGACAACCACGCCGGTGAACAGCAGCGGATAGTCGGTGAGGTATTCGCCGGTGAAGTCCAGCAGCGCCAGCGGCAGCGTGCGTTTGGCCGGATCGTCGATGAACAGCAGGGGATAGAGCAGGTCGTTCCAGTGCATCACGAACAGGAAGATGCGGTGGCGGCCAGCGACGGGTAGGACAGTGGCACGGCCACCCGGCGGAACGCGGCCCACGGGCCGGCGCCGTCGAGTTCGGCGGCCTCTTACAGTTCGGCCGGCAGGGTACGCAGGAAGCCGAAGTGACCCCCTGAGGCCGGACACCTCCTGACTTGGCAGCCTGCCGAGGAGGAGGAACCGCATGGCACCACCGAGTAAGAACCCCAACAGTTCCGGCGCCAGGCCGTGGCACTGGTGCTGGACTCCGGCTGTCCAAACTGCGACGTAGCCAAGGAACTGGGCGTCAATCACGAGATGCTGCGTAACTGGGTCACCAAGGCCAGGCAGGACCGGGCCGGTACGGCCGGTGGCGCGCCGCAGGCATTAAGCAAGCCACGGCTCGTTGCGCGGAGCCGCCAACGTCACAGAGCTGTGTCTCTAGCGGAGGCGGCCGGGCGGGAGGACCGCTGTGGGATCGCTCGCAAGCACTTAAGCACGGGTGGCAGCCTGTTTCGGCTCCGACCGCCACCGGAGCCCGTCTCCTGATCACCTCCCTCGATCGTGTGCTGCAACCTAGAAGTGTCGTACCTCACGGGTACCGTCTCGTCGTGATTCAGTCTGGAAGGGGCGACCATGACAGGTGATCGACCCACGACGACATTGCGGTCCCTGAACGGGAACCACATGAACGCCGCGGTCCGCTTCTGTGTCGACTGCAGCGGTGAACTTCCGCCGGTCACAGGTCCCGGCCGACATTCTCCACGATGCGGCGACTGCCAGCTCAAACGAAAACGTCAACAGACTCGTCAAGCTCAGCGCCGCAAGCGCGCACCGGAGCGAGAGGCCCGCATCCAGGCTGAACTTGAGCGCCGATGTGTCGACTGCGACGGCGCATTACCGCAGATCCAGGGGCGAGGGAAGCGGCCCGCCCGCTGTACATCGTGCGCCGAGCTTCACAACCGTCAACGGCGCATCGAGTACTCCCGGCAGTACTACGCCGACAACCATCCCCAGCGTCCAGAAATTCACCGGTGCGGCAGCTGCGCTGCCGAATTCCGTTGGAAGGGGCGCGGCGGTAATCCGCCTCAGCGCTGCCCCTCGTGCACAACACGCGGCTTGCGAGAGCGTCAGAACGCCAGAAATCGCGCCGCGACGACTGCGCGTAGACCCGTCGTCTTCTCCTGTGTCATCTGCGCGGCGGTTACACCGGTGCAGCGGCTTGGCGCGTCCCCCATCTGTTGTCGAAACTGCCGGCCAGAGTATGCGCGCCGTGCCGAGCAGGCCCGCCGGGATGCGAATGCGCTGCCCCCGACGGTATGGCGCACAACGTGTCTCGGCTGCGGCAAGACCATCGAGCAGACGGGCCGGAACGGAAACTTTCGGAAGCGTTGCCCGCCCTGCAGCGAACAAGCGTGGAAGCGGCAGACCCAGCAGTGGCTTAAGGACCGGCCGGAGCTACGCCGGATGAAGAATCGCAACAACAAGCGCAACCGTCGCCTCGCGCGCCGAGACCCGGAGTCCGAAAAGTTCACCGACATCGAGATCTACGAGCGCGACGGCTGGACGTGCGGAATCTGTAAGCGACCGGTTGACCGGACCCTGATCTTTCCGCACCCGATGTCGGTCAGCCTCGACCACGTGACCCCGCTCGCGCGAGGAGGAAAACACCGACGAGACAACGCACAGTGCGCCCACTGGCTGTGTAACTCGCGCAAGACCTACCGCCTCGAATCGGAGATGGACCGAATACGGCGTCGGTCCACGACGATCGTTCGGTTCATCAGCTGAAGACGGCAATGGGTCGCAGATAGGGTCTACCTACCGGATGGATTCGAAAGAGGGCCGGCTCGCTCTGGACGGCAGGCATGGAGGAACAGCGGAGGTATGAGGCCTTCAGGGCTCGGTCGACTCTGTTGAGCACCTCCAGGAACTCGTCAGCGCGTCGTTTTGTTTATAGGTGTGTCAGCATCGCTTCGGGCGCACTCACATCGGCTATGAGCGGACACTTGGTGGGGGCCGTCGCCGTAGGCATCTGGGTGGGGCGTCGTTTTCACAGGCCGGACGCACCAACCCCATGGACCAAGCGTGCGCCGACGTACTCGGCGGTCCTCGCCTTCGGCGGGGGTGAGTCCGAGGGCTGACACCGCGTCGGTCACTGCCGTCGGCGCCGGCCGACGGGTCCCGGGCTGAGCGAGCACAGCATGATCATCGATGATGTGCTCTGCGTGCTCTCCAGCGGATGCCAACCGGGGTGAACCGGTGCCAGCGCGGGTCACTGCGGCCGACCGCCGGTCGCAAAACGGGTTCGTGTGCTCGAGCTGGTCCTGGGCTGGGAGAACGGCGGCCCGGGAACGTGGGTGAACGTGGGCCACTCCCTGCCACCCCAGGTGAACCCCCAGGTCGCTAGACTAGGCCCTCGCGCCCCCGTAGCTCAGGGGATAGAGCATCGGTTTCCTAAGACGACGCTCTATCTGTACCCGGAGGCTGACTGCCTGCGGGTTCCCATTTTGTCATCGTGTTAGTGGGTCGCACACCCGTGTGCTGTGCTCGCTTGCCGAAGATCAGCAGATGGCGTAGGTCCTGCTCAGGCTTTGCTTCGGTTCGGTGCCGCTGGCAGTAGCGTCTGTCATTGATATCCGCCCGCTACGGTCCCGGGGCGGTCTCGACGCGACCGCCGGACACGTGAGGCGGTCAGCTCAGGACGTCGGCGTCGTGCCCGTGACGAACGTGATCTCGTCCAAGCCCCGAGGGATCGGTGCTGCCGCGGCCGGTCAGCTCCTGCATGATCAGGGCCCGCAGGACGGCGCGCAGTTGAGCGGCGCTCAGACGTGGACCGTCACCAGCGGGACGGTCCGCAGCCACGATGGTCGCGAACACGTGGCCGGTGAACGAGATCGCCCGTTTGCCCGCGTGCAGGAACTGGGGCCGGAGCTTGTACGCGGTCTTGAACGCCGCCTTCAGGACCGTCGGGTCGTCGGCGAACACCGCTCCGCGCGGCAGGTGTCGCTCGCTGGCCACCAATCACCCGATGTGGAGGCACCCGTTCTCCGGTCCGAGCGTGGATCCTCGCCGTGTTCCACGGCGCCACCGAGCCGATGCACGGCACGGACGCCGGCCGAGAGTTTCACAGCCGGCTCGCATCCCCGCTTTCCCGGCATGCCCGGTTCTTCGGATACCGACGGCGGCTCTGATGCGGGCTTTCCCTCAACCTCTGATCCAGTTCCGGTTGATGCCTCGTGAACGATTTGTTGGCGATGTCCGCCGAGTTGTTTGCCGGGAGGCGTGCTTGTGAGACGGATTCGAGGTGCGGTTGGTCGGCGGCTGCCGGGCCGCCTGATCGCTGTGTTGCTGGCGGCGGCGCTATCCGCGGTCCCTGGGGTTGCGCTGTCGGCTCCCGAGTCGGGCCCGGCGGGGGAAACCGCCTCGGCGATGGTCCCTGCCGAGGGCGGTGCGATGGGAGGCACGGGCGGAGCGGAATCCGTGGGGGACGACGGTGAGGCCCGCTACGAGGTTTCGTTCGATGTGGTGCCGGGGCCCGGTGGTTTTACGCCCAAGGTCGGGCTCTCCTACAGCAGCGACACGCGGGACGGTTTGCTGGGCGTGGGGTTCGGGCTGACAGGTCTGTCGCGGATCAGCAGGTGCGCGAAGACGGTTGCCGAGGACGGGGTGGCGCTCGGGCCGCAGTTGACGGCGGACGACCGCTTCTGTCTGAACGGGCAGAAGTTGGTGGCGACCTCGGGCGCTTACGGTGCGGACGGGACGGAGTATCGGACGCAGCCGGATTCGCATGTGCGGGTGAAGTCGTTCCGGCCGGCGGGGACGCCGGCGGAAGTCAAGGGTCCGACCGATTTCACGGTGTGGACGGCGGACGGGGCGGTGCAGCGTTACGGCATCGACGGCACTGTGAGTCGGGCGCCTTTCTACGTGAATGTGGCGTGGGCGATCGCGCGTTCCGAGGACCGGTCGGGGAATGTGATCACCTACAAGTACAACCAGCGGACGGAGTCGTACACCAACGGTGGTGAGATCGAGCGGTGGCCCACGGCCATCCTGTACGGGCATGGCGACCTGGCGACCCGGATGGTGCAGTTCGACTATGTGAACCGGCCGGATCCGCGCTACGGGTTCATGTATGGGGGTCCCCGGGAGGGTTTGCGGCTCCTGTCGTCGGTGCTGATCAGTGTCAAGACGGGCGCCTCGTGGAGCCGGGTTCGTTCCTACGGGATGACGTACAACAATTTTGGTGCGTCGGCAGCTAGCAAGTTGGCGTCGTTGACGGAGTGCGGCGCGGTGGCTTCCGCCTGCAAGCGGCCGACGACGTTCTCGTGGACGTCGGGGGTGCCGGGGTTCACTTCAGCGCAGTCGGACCAGTCGCTGGTGCCGTCGACGCGGGACAGCCAGTTGATTACGGCCGATTTCAACGGGGATGGCCGCGCGGAGCTGGCGTGGCCGGAGGCGGGGGCGTGGAAGTATGCCTATGCCCAGACCGGCACGGATGTGTACCAGTCCGTCAAGAATGGTGATTTCAACGGGGAGGGCACCAAGGCGACGGCTTTCCCGTTCGACTACGACCTGGACGGGCGGGCGGACCTGATGCCGCGGGAGCGGCAGGTGCACACGTGGCGGCCGGCGTTGTCGCGTGCCGGGGAGACCGTGAAGCGGGTGGAGACCACGTTCACGGGTCCGTTCAACCAGGATCTGCAGGGTGATGCCGGGCCGACGGGGGCGCTGATGGGCGACTTCGACGGTGACGGTTACCAGGATCTGCTGGAGTACAAGCGGATCTCTGCCGGCCCGCCGGTCAAGTACGAGTGGTCGTATCGGCACCGTTCGGGGACGGTGAGCACGCAGATCGATGCTGGGCAGCCGGACGACAAGGCGTTCCACGCACCGCAGAGCCTGCCGGGTCTGGACAAGGTGGCGGCGAGCGATGTCATCGTGTTCGACTCCAACAGCGACGGCCGCGACGAGGCGTACCGCCGTGAGGGCCTCGAAGGGCGTTGGGTTCGGATCGACGTCTTGGGGGAAGGACCGGGGTCGAACGCCCTTCCCTACTCTCCGGGTTTGGACCTGCAGTTTCTGGACATGAACGGTGACGGTCTGACCGACATCGTCAGCAACGGAACGCGGGAGGGCAAGAAGAACGAGCTTTATATCAGCCTGAACATGGGGGCTTTTGACGACTGGCGGCCGATGGGCGTCAACTTGGCGTCGGATGCCTTTGGTGCGGTCGAGGTTGCCGACTATGACGGCGATGGTCGGCAGGATCTTCTGGTGCCGCGGCTGAGTAGTGGGGCGTCCACGAGCGGGCCGAAGTATGTGGGCTTGGACGTGGTCCGGGTGACCGGGTTCGGTGCGGACGGCAAGCCGGTGTACGCGCGGTCCGCAACTACGGTGAACTTCGCCGCGCGCAGCGCTGAATCCCTGATGAAGCAGGGCACCCGGGTGGCGGATGTCGACGGTGACGGACTGGATGACGTCGTGCTCGTGGATCGGCCGGACCCGGAGTTCACCGGGCCGACGAGCCTGAAGGTGTTCCGGCACCGCACCGATGGTCTGGGGGCGGGTAACAGGCAGGATCTGCTGTGGAAGGTGCGTGAGGGTCAGCAGTTCCCGTCGGGTGCGGTGGACAGCCTGAAGCCGACCCTGACGTTCGTCTACGGGCCGCTGGCGGACGGTTCGGTGTACACGCCGGGTCAGTGTCAGCAGAAGCAGGGGACCAGTTGTCTTGCCGGCGGCGGCATGTACGTGGTCAAACAGGTGCGCCGGGACGCGGGTCTGAACGAGGCTCCGGGCACCGAGATGGTGTCGAACTTCACCTATCGTACGGGCCGGATCGACAAGGGGTCGCGGGCGTTCCTCGGGTTCGCGGAGCGTCGGGTGGTGACGGCCGCGAGCGTGGGGTCACACGGCGCGGTGACGGAGCGCTCGTTCTACACCAACAGTGTCTCGGGGAAGGATCCGCGACTGGCGGAGCGGTGGGTGGTGCATTCGCTGCCGGGCGGCCGGCAGTCGCTGGAGCGGACGAACCTCGACTGGTCCATGCTCCTCACCACCTATGCGGGGACGGCGTTCCACTACGTGTCCACGACGAAGCGGCGGTTCTACGAGATGCCCGCGGTGCCGGGCCTGGCATCGACGGTGCAGCCGTCGGCGTTCGACGCGCAGAACATCGCGCCGTTCCAGCAGAGCACCGAGACGGCCAAGGACGTGGACGTCTACGGCAACACCGGTACCCGGGAGATCGAGTCGTCGACGCAGGGCTCGGTCGGCGTGCCCGGCACGGCGAGCAGGTCCGTGGTGATCACGACGCCGGATGTGGATGTGGCCCAGTGGCTGATCGGGCGGCCGAAGAAGGTGGAGACCAACGACTCGGTGAAGAACGATGGTGTGTGGTCGGGCCAGACCCGCACGGTGGAGTACGTGTATGACGGGGCCAGCGAACGGGTCAAGCAGTCCCGCCAGTCGGGAAACCCGACCGCACCGGGTCGGGTGCTGACCACCGACTTCGAGTACGACGCGCTGGGCAACGTCGCTACCCGGACCGAGACCGACGGCACCACCGGTGACAAGCGCACGACCAGCTACACGGCCGACGTGCTCGGGTTCCCGGCCTCGGTGACCAATCCGCGTGGCCACGTGTCGAAGACCACCTATGACCCGGTGCTGGGCGCGGTGGTCAAGTCGGTCGACGTGAACGGGCTGGTCAGCCAGTACACCTATGACACCCTGGGACGGCTGCGGAAGACCCTGCTGCCCAGCGGCGCGGAGCCGAGCGTCACCTACGACCTGGAGGCGATCGGCGCGGACAAGCTCATGCGGATGACGACCGCGGACGGCACGGGGGGCGTGTCGCAGGTGGTCGTCGACCGCGCGGGACGACCCCTGATCGACCGGTTCGAGGGCCGCGACGGGCTGATGCGTGAGCGCGAGAACGAGTACGAGCCGCAGGGATGGCTGGCATCCCGCTCGCTCTACCACCGCACCAACGCCCCGGTGACCACGGTGGACAAGGTCATCTACACCTACGACGACCGGGGCCGGAAGATCACCCAGAAGGACCCGCACGATGTGTCGAGGTCCTGGTCGTACAAGGAACTGACGACCACGTCCACCGACGCCCGCGGCACTGTGCGGTTGTTGAGCGTCGACGAGCGGGGACAGACGGTGTCCGCGTGGGACGGATGGGGCAGCAGCGTCAAGTCGCACCGCACCTACCAGTACGGCCCGTTCGGCACCCTGACCTCGACGAAGGTCGACGGGGTCGGGGCTGCGACGAGCTCTTTCAAGTACGACGCGCTGGGTGCGCTCACCTCCAGCACGGACAGTGAGCGCGGCACCACCACCGCCATCTACAACGGCTTCGGTGAGCTGACCGTTTCCTACGACGCCAACGGGCGGGCCACCGGGCACATCTACGACAGCCTGGGACGCCTGACCAAGCAGACGGTCACCCAGAATGGCAAGATCACCTCGACCCTCACCAACACCTACGACGTGCTGGGCGCGCAGACCCGCAAGGGCATGCTCCTGCAGAGCGACCTGTCCGACCAGAGCAGCGGCCGGACCATCACCACCACCACCGGCTACACGTACGACAACCTGAGCCGGCTGCTGACCCAGACCCAGACCCTGCCCACGGAGACCAACCCGGCCACGTCCGAGACGCTGACCGTCGGCTACTCCTACGACACCTTCAACCGCCCCACCCAGATCAGGTACCCCATCCTCAACGGGCAGACCACGCCCACCACCGTGGACTACAAGTACCAGTCGCCGAACGGGGCGCTGTCCGCGGTCACCGCCACCTCTCCAGGCGCCGCCGCCACGCAGGTGTGGACGCCGAAGGAGAGCGACGACCAGGACCGGCTCACCAAGGAGGTGTCCGGCGATCTCGTCACCTCGACCACCGCGTACGACTGGAACGGCGCCGTCCTCGACCAGGAGGTGGCCACCTCGACTTACGACGTCGACCCCGGAAAGATCCTCTGGGGGCAGAAGTATGCCTACGACAGCGAGGGCAACCTCCTGTCCCGTACCTCCAAGCTGCCCGCCTGCGTCGACTGCCGGACCACCGACGCGGCCAGCGGGCCGAGTGAGTACCCCGCCGAGACGTTCACCTACGACCCTCTCGGCCGGGTGACCTCGGCCTCCCTGGCGATCGGCCCGACCGCGGGTCAGACCGACACCTGGAGCTACGACACGCTGGGAAACATCACCAGCAGCAAGCGCCGCGGTGCGTACACCTACGACCCGCAGCACCCGACCCGGGTCACCCAGGTCAGCGGCGGCCTGTTCGGCAACCGCACCTACGGCTACGACGCGGTGGGGAACCAGACCGGCCGCCCGGACGGCAACGTCACGTACAACAACTTCAACCTGCCTTCCACCATCACCTCCGCCAAAGCCAAGGCCGACACGACCTTCGTCTACTCACCCGCCCGTGACCGGCTCCGCAAGGCCAGCGGAGGCAGTGTCACCACCTACTTCCCCGGCCTCTACGAACGCCACCACGCCGACGGCCGCACCGAGCACCGCTTCCAGGTCACCGCGGGCGGCCGACAGGTCGCCACGCTGGCCTACTCCGAGCAGGACACCTCCCCGATCGCAGCGCCCGGCCCCGTCCTCTACCCACACAACGACCACCTCGGCTCCACCAGCCTGGTCACCACCCTCGACGGCCCAAACAAGGCCAAAGTCGTCGAAGAACGCAGCTACGACGCCTTCGGAAAGCTCCGTAATCCCGACCTGACCACCGGAGACGCCGGCTACACCAGCGGTATCCAGCCCGCCACCACCGACCCCGGCTACACCGGTCACGACGACGACCGGGATCTCGGCCTCGTCGACATGAAGGGCCGCGTCTACGACCCCGAACTCGGCAGATTCCTCACCCCCGACCCACTCGTGAACGGCAGTAACACCACCCAAGCCTGGAACCGTTACACCTACGTCTCCAACAACCCTCTCACCAACACCGACCCCACCGGCTACGAAGAATGCGCCGACTGCCCCATCTGGAAGCAGGACGACGGTGGCGCGACAAGCGCGACCGAAGACTTCCAGGACATGATGGACGACGCCAACGCCTTCTTCGACGGCGGCTACTGGGGCATCAGCCCGGTCAACCCCAACTCGCCAGCGTCCAGACGGCTGGAAAAAGAGCTCGACCGCTTCTACGTCCGCGCCCAGGCCGAAGCGAAGAAGGCGGCTGAAGCCGAGGCCAAAGCCTTTGCCGAGGCCAAGGCCAAAGCCGCAGCGAAACAGTTGGCCTCGGAACAGAAAGCCGTAACCGAGGCACTCAAGCAGGCTCAGAACCAGGTCAACGGCCCGATGTACGCGGAAAACGACGTCTGTAGCGCCGACGGCGGACAATGCGCCACCGAAACCGCGAAAGACGCCGGCGGCGCCTGCCCAGAAGCAACCTCCTGCGACCCCGGCACCCCCGAAAACACCGACACCCCCGAAAACACCAACACCACCACCAACACCTGCGAATCGTCAATGACCTGCACCGACCCAGACAATTCGAGCGACGGGCCAAAACCCGACAACTCTCCCGCGCTGCTTCCATCAACCAACCTCTACGTCTACACGGCTGCGGGGACCAGCATCAAGGGCCCAGTGCTCGGCGTTGGTGCTTCGGTCTATGGCCATGCGGGCACTGACGGAAAATTTGGCGGGGGGTTTAAGTTGAGTATTACGGCTGGTCTTACCGTCGGGGGTGTCGCGTTGGGTCCCGCCGTCGAGTTCAGTCCTCTGGTAATTGAATGGGACAACAGATCGGGTGGTCAGTTCAAGGCGTCGTACACCACGCATATAAACTTCGGACCCGTCTCCAGCAATTTCACCCAGAGCGGCTGGACGAGCGGCTCCTATAAGCAGGTGAATGGCCCGTTCACGTTCCGAGCCGGCTTCCGATGAAGTCGATCTCACCCGATGGAGGAAATTCTCAATGCTTCTTCTGCCCTGCTGGCGGGCGGTCAGCCCCACGGGGGTTCCCCGATCAGTGTCTTGGAGGCAGGGCTTGATCTCACAGGGCCAGAGGAAAAGCCGGGTGTGAGTGTGGGCACGTCGAGCGGTCTACTTGGCGCGCAGAGCACCTCCGCACCATGCCACTCCCTCAACCCTGAGCCATTTACGATCGGCTTCGGCGCAGAACAGAGGACACGGCGGGCCGTTCGACAATGAGCAAGTTCTGAGCCTCGGGATGTGCCGGGCAGCGACTCGTCGCCGCCCGGCACATCCCGCTTCGCCTCATCAGGTTGCGCGGGTCAGGCCACGGGCGCGGCCGGGGGTGGGTTCACCTTCCGAGCCGGCTTCCGACGACGACGATCAAAGGGGTCTTGAACTGCCTCGATGCGAGTCGTTCGCCCAAGGAGGTGATGGGCTCGGCCGCCTTCTCTCGTTGCGTGGGCAGCCGCAGAACCTTCCCGGGCGGCTTGCCGTTGCTCGGCCGATCGATCGCCGTAGAGCGTGAACCTGCCCGTCGGTCGTTGAGGCGGCGCTCTCGCCGTGGGCCTCTCTGCTGGTCGTCCACGGACTTGATCGGATCACGGGCGAGCAGCGCCGCGGGGTGTTGCGATCAAGGATGTCTGGCGCCGGCGACCCGGCTATCCGGACCAGGTCGGCGGAGTGAGATCTACCCGGTGGTCCTTACGACGGCGTGCGTACCCCGGAGCGGTTCGCGGTATGGCTCAACGATCGGGAGCGCTGAAGCGCCGTCGTCGAGGAAGGTCAGCCGAGGCGTTCCTGGCCGAGGGGTACGCGGGTCGGATCGAGCGCGCGTACCCCGACGCCGAGTGCGTCTCTGATCGGGCCCTGGGCGCTGCCAGGAGGAACTCGTCCCGGCCTGTGAGCCTCCGTGCCCTGTAGGAGTTGGGCAGGGATGTCGACGAACTCGACGCCAAAGAGGGCGGCGTAATCCTTCGATGCCCCGTAATGGTCCGCCCACGCGGCACGCACGGCGCGCAACCCGGTAACCGTGAGGCGGACATCATTGCCACGCCGGTCGAACACGTTGGTCTCCCGGACCACGAGGCCCCGCTCCTGCAACGTATTGACGTGATAGGTGGCCCGGCTCGGATACACCCGCAGGATGCGTGCGAGCTCCTTCATCCGGAGGCGGTGACCAGGCTCGACGGCCAACGCCGCGAGGATGTAGAAGTCGACGAGGCTGAGCCCGGTGGAGAGCCGAAATGCGTGCTCAAGCTCAAGCAGGCCACGCTGCACCGCGTTCAGATGGGCGCACCATTCCGGATACCCCACCGGCCACGGAACGTCGCCGAAGTCGGCCACGTCGCCCGTGTGCGGCTCGGGGGAGCGGCGGTCGGCATCATCGCCAGGCACGTGTCCACCCCTTCCGGCAGTGTCCACACCGCGCTCCGGTCGTCACGCCTCCGTGCCGGTGGCAGGCCGCAGACCAGCCCGCGGCCGACGTCCAGCACGCGTCACTCATGCCGTGGAGCCGTATCGGCAAAGATTCCCATGGCGCCTCGGGTGGTCACAGGAGCGTCGCCGATCTGGCTGATGGGTCCTCCGCACCACCTGATCTCCTTATCGCCACTCGTCGAGCTGAAGCAGTCATGCGGGGGCCGTCCAGATACGGGCTGCGGGTGGCGAGCTCCGCCACCGACCCCAGTCCCGGCATCGGTGGCGGCGCCAGCCGACGGCGCTCACCCCTCTCCCGCGCCGTCCGGCAGCGAGCACTACGTAGCGGCCGTCGCGATCGGTTCTCTCTGTTCTGTGGGCCGTCCCGCTTCGGGTGCTCGAAGGTTCCGTCGGCACGGGTGCCCACGGGATGATCATCACGATCGTGGAAGACCGACGTGCCGTTCTTCGCGCGTGCGCCCTGCGCAGCGTCACCAGTAGACGGGCGCTCGTCATGGTCGCCCCCGCACCCCGCCCTGGTGATGACGATCTTCTAGGGGCGCCGGTCAGGGCTCTGGCCGGGGTGGTCTGACGTGGTGATCCCGACCGCTGCCCCGCCGTCATCCCAGACCTGAGATCCGGTGAGGGTGACGGGTGCGTACTGCTCGACGAGGAACACCTCCGCCACGAAAGGAAACACCCATG
>NZ_JBIAZT010000027.1:0-21900 GCF_042899365.1 Micromonospora sp. NPDC000089 | reverse complement strand
GCGGCGGTGTTGACGCGGTTGGGTGCTGGTACGGACATCCCGATCGGCACGCCGGTGGCCGGGCGCACCGACGAGGCCCTCGACGACCTCGTCGGTTGTTTCCTCAACACCGTCGTAGTCCGGATCGACACGTCGGGCAATCCGACCTTCCGGGAGTTGTTGTCCCGGGTGCGGGACACCAGCCTGGCGGCGTACGAGCACCAGGACGTGCCGTTCGAACGGGTCGTCGAGGCGGTCAACCCGCCACGCTCGGCGGGTCGCAACCCTCTGTTCCAGATCATGCAGCAGGTCACCTTCGAGGGCGCGTCCAGTCTGGACCTCCCCGATGCACGGGCCAGCCGGCTCAGCGCATTCCAGGACCGAGAGAAGTTCGACCTGTCCCTGACGTTGTCGGCACAGGCCACCACGGACGGCAAGCCGGGGTCGCTGGAGGCTTTCATCCGTTTCGCGGTGGATCTGTTCGATGCGGCGACCGTGCGCCGGTTGTTCGCCCGGATGGTGCGTCTGCTCGAGTCGGTGGTGGCCGATCCGGGTCAGTCGCTCAACGACGTCGATCTGCTCGACGCCGAGGAGCGCACCCGGATCCTCACCGACTGGAACAACACCGCGACGCCCGTGCCGGAGGGTTCGGTGGTGCAGTGGTTCGCCGCGCAGGCGGCTCGGACCCCCGACACGATCGCCGTGGTGTCGGACGGCGCCGCCATGTCGTACGGGGAACTGGAGGCACGGGCGAACCAGTTGGCGCAGCTATTGCTCAGCCGGGGCGTCGAGTCCGAAGCAGTGGTGGGTCTGTGCCTGCCCCGCGGCCTGGAAATGGTGACCGCGATCCTCGCCGTGTGGAAGTCGGGTGGGTGCTACCTGCCCATCGATCCGGCGTTTCCGAAGGAGCGGATCACATATCTGCTCGACGACAGCAGTGTCGAGTGGGTCGTATCGACCGAGGCTGTCGGCCGGGAGCTGCCTCTGGGCCAGTCCGCGTTGATTGCGGTGGACGCCCCGGAGACCGTCGCGGCACTGGCCGGTTGCGTGACCGACGCACCCTCGGTGAGCGTGGCGTCGGCTGCCCTGGCCTACGTCATCTACACCTCGGGGTCGACGGGCCGGCCGAAGGGCGTCGCCATCACCCATGGGGCACTGGCGAACTACGTGGCTTCGGTTCCGTCGCGAGTCGGGTGGGGCGCGGCGGGCGGACGGTATGCGCTGTTGCAACCGCAGGCCACTGACCTCGGCAACACAGTTGTCTTCGCGAGCCTCGCCACCGGCGGGCAGTTGCACATCCTGACCGCGGAGGCGGTCACCGATCCGTCGGCCGTAGCTGAATACCTGGCGTCCCACCGGATCGACTACGTCAAGGTGGTGCCGTCGCACCTGACGGCACTCGCCAGCGCCGGCGGTATGCCGCAGGTGCTGCCGGGCACGTCGCTCGTGCTCGGTGGCGAAGCTGCCCCGCCCGGGTTGGTGCAGGATCTGCTGGCAGCGGCCGGTGAGCGGTGCGTGTTCAACCACTACGGGCCGACGGAGACCACGATCGGGGTTGCCACCGCGCGGCTGACCGCGCAGTCCTGCGTCGCCGGGGTCGTGCCCATCGGCGCGCCGATCGCCAACACCCGGCTGTTCGTGTTGGACGGTGCCCTGCACCCGGTGCCGCCGGGGACGGTGGGGGAGTTGTACATCGCCGGGGATGGCCTGGCCCGCGGCTACCTCAATCGCCCGGATCTGACGGCGGAGCGGTTCGTGGCCTGTCCCTTCGAGCCGGGAAGTCGAATGTACCGGACCGGTGACCGGGTTCGATGGACGCACGATGGGCAGATTGTCTTCACCGGGCGGGCCGATGATCAGCTGAAGATCCGGGGCTTCCGGGTGGAACCGGGTGAGGTGCGCGCCGTTCTACTGTCCCACCCTGGTGTCGCTCAGGCGGCGGTGATCGGCCGCCCGGACGCGTCCGGCGACATGCGTCTGATCGCCTATCTCGTCCCTACCGGCGACGATCCGGGCGAGAACGGCGCGCTGCCCCCGCTGGTACGCGGTTTCCTGGCACAACGGCTGCCCGCTCACATGGTGCCAGCCGCGGTGATGGTGCTGGACCAGCTCCCGATGACCGGCAACGGCAAACTGGATCCTTCGGCGCTGCCCGTCCCGGACCATGCCGCCGGTGGGCTCAGCGGCGGTGAGCCGAGCACCTTGCAGGAGAAGCTCATCTGCGGATTGTTCGCCGAGGTTCTGGGGCGGGGCCAAGTGGGCGTCGACGACAACTTCTTCGACCTGGGCGGGCACTCGCTGCTGGCCGTGCGATTGATCGGCGGCCTGCGCACCACTTTCGACAGCGACTTGTCCGTTCGTGCCGTGTTCGAAGCACCAACGCCGCGTCGGCTGGCACGGTATCTCGTTACCGGTGGCCTGCCGCAGGCATTCGACATGCTATATCCCATCCGGGCGGCGGGCTCCCGTACGCCGCTGTTCTGCATGCACTCTGGCGGCGGTCTGAGTTGGGTTTACAGCGGACTGCTGCGTCACCTGGACGCGGACATTCCGCTGTACGGGCTTCAGTCACTCGCCATGACCAGCAGCGGGCGTCGGCCCGGCACCCTCGTGGAGATGGCCAGGGACTACGTGCGACACATCCGGTCGGTGCAGGCGTCCGGCCCGTACCAACTGATCGGCTGGTCGCTCGGTGGCGTGCTCGCGCACGAAGCCGCAGTGCAGCTTCAGGAGGCCGGCGAAGAGGTGTCCCTGCTGGGGATCCTCGACACGAACATGACATTCGACGAGGCGGTCGCCCGTACGCCGATGCCCGAAGAACACCTGCGGTACGAGCCGGGTGACCCCGACGTGGTTGCCGAGCAGATCAGGGAACTATCTGGTGGCACCGTGCCGACGCTGGCTCTACTGCACGGCGACGAGCAGCGGCTCGCGCTGAGCGCCTACCTCTACCATCGCGAAATTCGGAAGCGGCACGTGCCGAGGGTGTTCCGTGGCGATGTGCTGTTCTTCCGGGCAACCGCCGACAAGGGCGAACTGATCCCTGCCCACCGCACCTGGGGTCCGTACGTCCGAGGCCAGTTCCAGGAGCTTCACCTCGACTGCGGGCACTACCAGTTGCTGGCCATGGCGCCGCTGGTGTCGATCGGGCAGGCCGTGTCGAAGCAACCGTTGGAAGCGATCGGCGAAGCCCTCAACAAGGTCCTGCGGCAGTGAACCGGCTCGTCCATGCGGCGCCGACTCGAAATGAGAAACCGATGAGCAATACCCAGATGACACAAGATGCCGTTCCCGTGCCTCCGCAGACGCTGGCTGCCCGGCTCACGGCCGCGGCGGTGACGGCGGGCGCGGCGCCCAGCTTCATTGACAGGAACGGGGTGCTGGCCACCCACCACGACCTGCAGCGGATTCGGGACGGCGGCCGGGTTTACCTGCGCGAGCTCGGCGTCGAGCCGCACGACCGGGTGGCTATCGTGATGGCCATCGATTGGCGGATGGCAGCTGCTCTCGTAACCGTGATGTCGGCATGCGTGGTGGCGCCGCTCGATCCGCACCTCACCGACCGGGAGTTGGACAGCTGTTTCAGTCGCCTCCGCCCGAAGGTGATCCTCGCGGACGAGCAGTCCACGGCGCGGCTCCGCCGGTTGGTCGGCGACCGCATCCCGGTGCTCGACTGGCAGGTCGCGACGCTGGACGCTACCGAATCTGACGTGGGCCTAGCACCACAGGACAGCGCCCTACTGCTGTTCACCTCGGGTACCACCGGCCGGACGAAGATCGCGCAACTCACCCAGCAGAACGCGCTCGCCGGGGCCGAAAGTGTCGCGAGGACGATGCGCCTGAGCGCTGCGGACCGGGCGTTGAACACGATGCCGCTGCACCACGCCCACGGCATACTCACCGGGCTGCTGGCCCCGCTGCTGACCGGGGGGAGCACCGTGTGCGGCCCGTTGACCAGTGGGGAGGCGCTACTCGACGTGGTCGGCTCCACGGCGCCCACGTGGTACTCGGCCGCGCCGGTCGTCCATCACACCGTCCTGGCGATGATTCGTAGTCAGCCAGAGATCGGCGAGGCGCTGCGGCTCCGTGCGATCCGGTCGACCTCGTCGGCGCTGCCTGTCGAGCTGTTGTCCCGGTTGGAGGAGAAGCTGGCCGCTCCGGTGGTCGAAGCGTATGCCCTGACCGAAGCACCCGGTCAGGTTGCGAGCAACCCCTTGGACGGTCCTCGCAAGCCTGGTTCGGTGGGCCGCCCGCAGGATGCGGAGATCATTTTGCTCGGGCCCGATGGGGAGTTGACGGACGCACCGGGTAGCACCGGCGAGGTGCTGGTGCGTAGTGCGAACGTCTCCCCCGGCTACCTCGATCTGCCGCCGGCCGAGCAGCCTTTCGTGGATGGCTGGCTGCGCACCGGTGACCAGGGGATCTTTGATGAGGACGGCTACCTAACTCTGACCGGCAGGACCGTCAACATCATCAACCGCGGCGGTGAGAAGATCTCACCGACCGAGGTGGAGGCGGCATTGACCGAGCACCCGGCCGTTCGGGAAGCGGCGGCCTTCGGGCGTCCCCATCCGACCCTCGGTGAGGTGACTGCCGCGGCGGTCGTCCTGCACGAGCAGTTGAGCGCTACCGAGGACGAACTCAAGATCTTCGCGGGTGACCGGCTGGCCGCATTCAAAGTGCCGGTGCAAATTCACTTTCTGCCGGCTCTGCCCCGCAACAGTGTGGGGAAGGTGCTGCACCGCAGGCTGAAAGAACTCACCACACGCCCGGCGGGACGCCATGGACGTCGTAGGCCGCCGTCCTCGACCTGACGGCGGCTCGTCCACGTTCGAACGGGCCGGGTGCCCTTGGTGCAAATGTTCGACACCTCCAGACCCTTTGAATCATCGGAAGACAAGGACGTGCACCGTTGAGAGTTGATATTTGGGACGGAACGGCCCCGCACGCTTTCGGCGAAGACGACGCGGACACGCCCTTCCTCGACATCTACCTGCCGCGACCGGAGCAGGCGACCGGTGCGGCGATGCTGGTTCTCCCCGGTGGGGCCTACACCTTTTTGTCTGAGAAGTCAGGAGTGCAGTACGGTCAGTGGCTGGCCAGCGAGGGCATTGTGGGAATTGTGGTCAACTTCCGCCTCGGATCGGCTGGATACCACCATGAGGCCCTCCTTGCCGATGCGTGGAAGTCATTGGCTCTGGTTCACTCCCGGGCCGATGAATGGGGAATTGACCGGGATCGTATCGGTGTCATCGGCTCGTCGGCGGGAGGCCATTTGGCTTCGATGATGCTGACCGGTACGTCGAATGACGTCCGGCAGCAGATTCGTCCGGCTCTCGGCGTCCTGTGTTACCCGGTCATCTCCCTGAGAGATCCGCTTGCCCATGACGAGACCAGGGGGAATTTCCTCGGCGACCAGGCCAACGACGAGGAGCGGCAATTGATATTCTCGGGCGATTATCAGGTCGATGAGCGCGTGCCGCCGTGCTTTATTTGGCACACACTGGAAGACAAGGAAGTAAACGCCCTGAATGCGGTCCAGTTCGCCGAGGCGCTGCACCGTTCAGGGATCAGCTACGAACTCCACATTTACGAGACCGGCCCGCACGCCCTGGGGCTGGCCCGAAACACGGGTCTGCACTGGACCAGCGACTGCGCACGCTGGTTGCGCGGTCACGGCTTTTGAGATCGAATTCGGTGCGAGATACTGTTCTCTTCGGTGTGGACAGTATAGCAGGCCGGTTTGAAGTGCCGGTACCCGGGTGTGCTATTGCCAGCCTGATTGCAATTGATTATAGTTTTTCCGCAACCCGAGAAAGGACATGAATTCTTGAAGACCTCGCGAGAAGCACCCAGCATTCCGTCACCCAGCGGTGACACCGTAGAAAGCCCGCAGGATGGGAGATCGTGGCTGGTCAGTCGTGGGTTGGTTCCCGAGACGCGGGCCCAGCGCATTCTGGCACTGGCGACCTTTGTCAACATGATTGGCAGCGGCGTCTACATGGTCAGCGCCGCGCTGTACTTCACGAGGGTGGTCGGACTTCCCCTGGCACAGGTCGCTCTCGGGCTCGGCCTCGCTGCCGGCGTCGGTCTTTTCGCAGGGGTGCCGGTCGGGCATATCGCCGATCGACGTGGGCCTCGTGAGGTCTATCTGGGGCTGCTGGTCATCCAGGCCATCGCCTTTACGGCACTGGTCTTTACCCGGTCCTTCTGGCTTATCCTGCCGGCGCTGTGCGTGGCCGAGCTGGCCCGCTCCGCTGGCGGAGCCGCCCGAGGGCCATTGGTACGCGGCGTCGGGGGGACCGACCTCACCAGGTACCGCGCCTACCTGCGGTCCGTCGGCAACCTTGCCGGCAGCGGTGCTGCCATTGCCGCCGGTTTCGCCATTCAATCTGACAGCCGGTCGGCCTACCTTGCGCTGATCATCGCCAACGCTGTCAGCTTTGTGCTCAGTGCCCTCATCGTCATGGCGCTGCCCACGTTGCCGCCGGTACCAGCGCCGGCCAAGGCCAGTCGATGGCAGGTGCTGCGAGACCGCGGCTACGTGGCGGTGACCGCAATCGACGCGGTCATGTCGATCCACCACCAGGTGCTGCTGTTCGCCCTGCCGCTCTGGATCCTCGGAAGCACCGATGCACCACGTTGGCTCGTCGGCATGGCGGCACTGTTGAACACCGCTCTGGTGGTGCTTCTTCAGGTGAAGGCAAGCAAGGGAGTCGACGACAGTGCGAGTGCGAGCAAGGCCATGCGACGTTCGGGGGTCGCGTTCCTCGTCGGCATGGCTGCCATCGCGGCGGCTGCCGGAGCGCCCGTGTGGCTCGCCACCATCGTCATCATCATCGGCATCCTGGTCCACACCGTCGGCGAGCTGTGGCACACCGCCGGTTCCCTGGAGTTGCGGTTCAGTTTGGCCCCTGCCCACGCGCAGGGCCAGTACATGGGCCTGTTCGGGCTCGGCAGTGGAGTGGCGAACGTGGTGGCGCCGTCCATCCTGGCCCTGATGTGCATCACCCTCGGGGTGCCCGGCTGGTTGCTGCTCGGTGCCGTGTTCGTCGTGGTCGGCCTGATCACACCGCCCGTCGTGCGGTGGGCGGAGCGGACGCGGCCGTTCGCGGAGCAGACCGCCTGAGCGCCGGTAGCGCGATCGGCTGAAAACGCGGTGGGCCGGCCCCGGCCACCCGGAGATGGGGAAGCGTTGATAGAGGCACCTGATTCTGAACCGCGAGCAAACATGGGCGAGCACATCCTGCGAGTCGTCGCCGACGTGCTGAAGGTGCCGCTGGTCGGTGCGGCTGACAGCTTCTACGACTACGGCGGCACCTCGCTTCAGGCGATGCGGATCTGCGTCCGCATCCGGAAGGAGCTGGGCCTGCGGCTCAGTCCGAGCCTGCTGTTCGAGAGCGCCACCCTGGCCGACGTCATATCCGAGGCCGACATGAGGGCCGGACCTACTCGCGCGTGACGCCGGGCATGGATCACAGGAGTGAGTCAGGTGCAGCAATCCGTATCCGCAATGCCGCGACTCATCCATGAGGCGGTGGCCCGTCAGGTGCGCCTACGTCCGACGGCTGTCGCGCTCGTCTACCGCGGGCAGCGCGTCGACTACGCCACCCTGGACGCAGCTGCGAACGCCTACGCGGCTGCGCTCCAGGCGGCGGGAGTACGGCCCCGGACCATCGTTCCGGTGCTCCTACCCAGGACTCCCCGACTCGTTGCCGTCCTGTTGGCCGTACTCAAGTGCGGTGCGGCGTATGCCGTCCTGGATCGTCGCTGGCCACCGGAGCGGATCAACCAGGTCGCCGACCTGGCGCAAGCGGCCGTCATGGTGGCAGAGGTCGAAACGCCGCGCAGCAGGGTAGGCTCCTGGATCGCTCCGGACGAGTCGCTGAGCCGGACTGCGGTATCTCGGGTAGCCCCACCCAGGGTGCGCGTCGAAGACGCCGATGCGGCTGCGGTCTTCTTCACCTCGGGCAGCACCGGCGCGCCCAAGGGGGTGCTGTCCCCGCATCGGGCGACCATGCGGCTCTTCTCGGAGGGGGGCCTCGCCGGTTTCCGGCCCGGCAGGGTGATGTTGCAGGCAGCTCCGGCCGCCTGGGACGCCTTCGGTCTGGAGCTGTGGGGGCCCCTCACCACGGGCGGCGCCTGTGCCATCGCGGACACGGACCATCTGCTGCCCGACGACCTGGCCGGGATCATTGCCGATGCCTGCGTGGACACCGCCTGGCTCACCTCCTCGTTGTTCAACTTCCTGGTCGACGAGGACGAGCCCGGCCGATCCTGTTTCAGCGGGCTGAGCCAGATCTTCACCGGTGGCGAGCGGCTGTCCCCCACCCATGTGGCCCGATTCCTCGATCGGCACGGGGACGTCGACCTGATCAACGGTTACGGACCGGCGGAGAGTTGCGTGTTCGCCACCACCCACCGGGTCGGTGCAGCGGATTGCCGCCGCCCCGGCGGCATCCCCCTCGGTCTGCCCGTGCCGGAGACCGCCGTCTACGTGCTGAACGGCGACCGTGTCGCCGCGCCGGGAACCGTGGGGGAGATCTGCCTGGCCGGCGCAGGGTTGGCACTCGGCTATGTCAATGCTCCCGAGGCCACAGCGAATGCTTTCACCCGCATTCAGCTCGACGCTGGTCTCGTGCGGTTGTACCGGACCGGGGACCGGGGAGTCCTCGACGCCGACGGGCTGCTGCATTTCCGCGGCCGGACCGACTTCCAGGTCAAGATCGCCGGGGTCCGAATCGAACCGGGCGAGATCGAGGTCACCGCACGCTCGTTACCCGGGGTACGGGACGCTGCCGTGATTCCCGTGCCGGCGGCGAACGGCGGATACGACCGTCTCGTCATGTTCTACACGGCGGCCGATTCCGTTGCCGTCACCCCTGGTGAGGTGCGCCGCGCATTGGCAGCGAGGCTACCGGCTCACCTCGTGCCGCACCTGGTGCGGCAGCGAGTCGCCCTGCCGACCACGACCACCGGCAAGCTTGACCGCAGGTCGTTGCTCGCCTCGCTATGACCTCGTCTCAATCTGAGTGGAAGGTCCTCTGCCATGCCTACCAGGTTGCCCGCAGACACCCGCATGCACGGCTATCCAATGTCATCCGAACAGGAATCGATCTGGCTGAACGACCAGTTCTCCGACGGGCTTTCCCGGTACCTGGAATCGTGGGCGTACCGACTGCGCGGCGGACGCGTCGACCCGGTGGCCGTCCGGGAGGCACTCACCATGACCGTCGCCAGGCACGAGGCGCTCCGCAGTCGCCTGGGCCTGCTCGGCGCCACGCCGTGGCAGATGGTGATGCCGCCGGTCCAGGTGCCGCTGGACGTCCGTCGGGTGCGCCACCCCGATGTGCAGCGCGCCATGGTCGCCGCGGCGACCCGGCCGGTGGCCCTGGACCGTCCGCCGCTGCTGCGGGCCACCCTGCTGGAACTCGCCAAGGATGACGCCGTCCTGGTGGTGGCGATTCATCATGCCGTGATCGACGGCGCGTCCCTCAGCCTGCTGAGCACGGAGTTCAGCGCCCACTATCGCGCCGCGCGGGACGGCACGGCCTCCCGCCTGCCCCCGCTTGCGCTGCAATTCGGTCCCTACGCCGAGGAGCGCCGCCGATCGAGCCCGGAGGCCCTCAGCAAGTCACTGCGCTACTGGCGGGAGACGTTGGCCGGAGCGCCTCAAGAATCGTCCTTCCCCACCGACCGACCCCGCCCGACGATCCTCGGCGCACGCGGCGACCGGGTGGAGTTCGCCGTGGGCTCCGGGCTCGGCAGCGAAATCCGGCTCCTCGCCCGACAGGCCAGGACCACACCGTTCACGGTCATGGCGACCGCGCTGACCGCGCTGATCTCTCGATTGTCCGGCTGCCACGACGTGGTTCTCGGTACCCCGGTCTCCCGACGGGACGACGAGAGTCTCGAGCCCATGATCGCCTGCCTGGCCGACGTCATGCCACTACGCTGTCAGGTCGGAATCGCCACGTCCTTCGCTGGATTGATGACGCAGCTGAAGGAGCAGTTGTGGGGCGCTATCGAGCACCGCGACGTCTCCTACTCGCACCTGGTCCGCGAGTTGCAGGTGGAGAGGTCACCGGCCCGCTTTGCACTGTTCCAGGTGGTCGTCGGCATGGATGAGGCCCCCGCACCGGCACTGGACCTTCCCGGCGTGACTGCCGAGCGGCTGTACATCCATTCCGGTACCGCCAAGTACGACGTCTTCCTACACCTGGTCCCCAGGCGGCGCGGCTTCGCAGGCTTCCTCGAATTCAACACCGACCTCTTCGACCGCAGTACCGCCGAGCGGTTGGCCGAACGTCTTCACACCCTGCTGAAGGCAGCCGTCGCCCACCCGGAGACTCCCCTTCGAGATCTGGATATCCTTACGGCCGCCGAACGCCGCCTGCTCGACAAGACCTGGGCGCAGGGCGCCGAAGCGCCCACAGAACCGCCTCTCGCGCACACTGCTTTCGCCGCGCAGGCACGTCGTACGCCAGACGCGTCCGCCGTCATCGACGGACCACATGCCCTGTCCTACGCGCAGTTGGCGAAAATCTCGGACGACATAGCAGCGCACCTGGTCGCGCGAGGTATGACCGGCCGACCAGTGGGCGTGTGCCTGCGCCGCTGCGCGGACATGGCCGCGGCTGTCCTGGGGGTGCTCAAGGCAGGCTGCGGCTGTCTGCCAATCGATCCCGCATATCCCCCCGACCGGATCGCCTACATGGCGGCCGACAGCGGGATCGAGGTCGCGTTGGTCCATGAAGACCTGACCGGCCCGCTGCCGGACTCCGTGACGGCAATCACGGTGGCCGAGATGGCTGCCGCACCGCGAAGGGTGTTGCCCGCCGTCGCACCTGGTGACCTCAGCTACCTGATCTACACATCCGGCTCCACCGGTCGGCCCAAGGGCGTGGCCATGCCGCACCGGTCCCTGGCCAATCTGTTGGCCTGGCAGCAGAGCAGGTCGCTTGCCGGCCCCGGCAGCCGAACGCTGCAGTTCGCCGCACTCAGCTTCGACGTGGCGTTCCAGGAGATGTTCAGTACCTGGGCCGGCGGCGGCACCCTCGTCATGGCCGATGACAAGGCGAGACGCGACCCTGGACGCCTGCTCGACCTGATCGAGTCCCAGAGGGTCGAGCGGCTGTTTCTTCCGTTCGTCGCGCTTCAACAACTCGCCGAGTACGCGTGCGCTTCGAATCGGTCGGCTGCCACGCTCCGCGAGGTTGTTACCGCAGGGGAACAACTGCTCGCTACGCCCGCCCTGCGGGAATTCTTCCGGCACCGGGCTCCCGGCGCGGTGCTGGAGAACCAGTACGGCCCCTCCGAGACGCATGTGGTCACCGCCGAGCGCCTAGGCGATAACCCTGATGCCTGGTCCGATCTCCCCTCCATCGGGCGTCCGGTGGACGGTGCCCGGGTCGTGTTGCTGGACCGGCAGCAACAGCTCTCCCCGGTCGGCACGATGGGAGAGATCTGTGTCGGTGGTCCGGCGTTGGCCAGCGGGTATTGGGGCCGGCCGGAGCTGACCGCGCAGAAGTTCATCGCCGACCCGTTCCGCCCCGGTGCTCTCCTGTACCGCACCGGCGACCTGGCCCGGCATCTACCGGACGGACGGATTCAATTCCTTGGGCGACTGGACGAACAGGTCAAGATCCGCGGATACCGGGTGGAAACCGGGGAGGTCGCCTCAGCCGTGCAGACCGTGCCGGGGGTCGCCCACGCCGCAGTGGTGGCCCGAAAGGCAGCTTCGGGTGGTCTGCATCTGGTCGCCTACTACATTTCGGGTGCCGGATTCGACCTTCCGCCGGATCTGCTGCGCCGTACGGTGGCGCGCCAGCTTCCGGAGTACATGCTGCCAACCGTCTGGGTGCCACTGGAGACGTTTCCGCGAACGGCAAGTGGCAAGGTGGACCTAGGCGCACTGCCGGATCCTGTCCGCTTGGCGGAACCGGAAGGTTCATTTGTTGCACCGACGACGCCGCTTGAGAAGCGTATTGCCGGCATTTGGCAGGAATTGCTCGTCTGTGCTCGGGTTAGCGTTCACGATGACTTCTACGCCCTGGGCGGAAATTCACTTCTGGCAACCCGCCTGTTGCTCACGATCCGCGCGGAACTAGGCATCGAAGTTCCCTTCCACCTCCTTCTGACGGCACCGACCGTTGCCGCTCTCGCAGAGCTGCTTGAGCGGAATGGCACAGCCGGGCTGGAGTCTGCCGAGAAGGGCTTGGACCTGACCGCCGAGATCAATCTGCCCGCTGATATCGCTGCGGCCGATGACGTTGTCCAGGTGGCGGTGAGCCCTACCCACGTGCTGTTGACCGGCGCTACCGGTTTCCTCGGTGCCGCCACCCTGCGTTCCCTGCTTGACCGAACGCGTGCCGTGGTGCACTGCCTCGTCCGTGGTACTAATCGGGATCAGGCGGCAGCACGGTTGCGACGGGCTTTGGAAAGGTACAAAATCTGGGATGAACGCGCCTCGCGCCGAGTTGTAATTGTGCTCGGTGACCTGGCGCAACCTCGCCTGGGTCTCCCGGAGGCGGCTTTCGACGATCTGGCGCACCGGATGGACGCCGTGTACCACGTGGGTGCCGCGGTGCATCTAGCGTCTTCATATGCGCAGCTCAAGCCTACTACGGTCGGAGGTACGATCGAGATACTCCGGCTGGCGGCTCGGCACCGTAGTGTGCCGGTACACCATGTGTCCACGGTTGGCGTCTTCGCGGGGCACTCCGATAAGCGGATCGGTCCGGAACATCCCATCGGCCCGGCGGCGGCCCTGACCCACGGCTACACGCAGAGCAAATGGGTGGCGGAGGGGCTGATCGAGGCGGCGCGGGCCCGGTCCCTGCCCGCTACCATTTACCGGCCCACCCGTATTGCCGGGCACAGTGGCACGGGTGCCTATCAGAGCGGTGACTACCTGTGGCTGGTACTCAAAGGTTGCATTCAGGCCCAGGCCGCACCGGCGGGCACCAACGCAGCCTTCGATCTGGTGCCGGTGGATTATGTGAGCGATGCAATCGTCGTGCTGTCCCAGCAGCGCTCGGAAGTGGGCCGGACCTTTCATCTGGCGGCTGGCGAGCTAATTCGGCTGGATACCATGCTGGATTGGCTCCGAGCCAGGGGATACTCGCTTCTTTCAACGGATATCCGAAGGTGGCTAGAAATAATCGGATCGGACGGAGAAAATGCGGCGTTTCCACTGCTGGGAACTCTGGCCGAGGAAATGGCCGGCGCCGGCTCGGAGGGTGGCCTGGTCTTCGATCCCAGCGCGGCAGATGCTCTCCTGACCGACTGCGGTGTGCACCGCCCGGTAGTGGACGAGGCGTCGTTTAACGCCTACGTCGAATTCTTTAACCATATCGGCTGGCTTCCGAGCGCCGGGACTGTCTAGGTTCGTGAGATGGCGGTCATGACGCAGCCGGACGACATCCGGCCAGCGTCCGGGATATCGGCGCACGTCGTCCCACGGGCGGATCCCCGGCGGATACCGACCGCGCTCCACCTCTCAATGCGGCCGTCGAAGGCGGTCAGGCCGCGTCAGCGTTGACGGCGGCGTAGATCAGATTCCTCCGGCGGAGCCGTGAAGCCAGCGGTGAGCAGATGAGGTCGCAGCTTCGATTCGCATTCTGTGCTGGGCGCAGCACACCGGCTGCCGGTCACGGGTGACGGCGGCAGTCCTGTCAGCAGTGGTGCGGGCGGGATCGGCGGCCGGCGTTCTCGACGAGATCCCTGCGGATCTCGCTTACGCCGGCACCGGCCTGGTCGTCCTTCTCGTAGCCAAGATGCTCAGCCATCTCATTGAGCGCGGCCTTCAGGGCCGTCTTGGTCAGCTGCTTGAGCAGCCCGTCCGGCCCGGTCACCCACAGCCCCTGCTCCCTCGCTGCCCGCACGAGCGCGGCGGCGGCCTTCGCCTCCGCTGATGCCGCGGGTCGCTTCTGACGTCGGATGTGGTCGTTCAGCATGCCGGTAAGCAGGCGCACCCTCGTCGCCGGGCACGACGCCCGACGAGCCTGGACGAAACACCGTTATATCCGTACTCCCGACGGTGAGGTGCATACGCGCTGGCCGTGTCCAACCAATTGGACGCGTCGCGAAGTCGGCAGCATACACGCGCCCCTCGATAGATGTGATGTAGATCACTTTAACGTTTGTCGGTGGGTAACTGCCGGTGGCCGTTGGCTCAGCGAGAAGTGCAACGAATGCCTGGTCATCCATTAGAAGAGGTAGTCGATGCCGCCTCACTGTAAGTAGTCCAACAGGTTCCTTCCGCTGCTTGGGGGTGGCGGCCCCAATCGATGGCGGCTAGTTTGTGATGACGCGCTGATCTTTGGATTTGCGCACCGCCGTTGGCGGACCTGAAAGGCCAATGGAAGGAACGGGGGTGATTTCCATGAAGGTCAAGCCGATCGTCCGGACCAACCCGGCCTGAGCCAAATGATGTGGGCTTGGAGCGGCATTAGCCGCTCCAAGCCCGCCTCAGCTTTCAGCCAGCCGCCTCAGTGCGGCGCAGATCACCACGGGGAATGGCATGAGGGCGGTTATCGTCGGTCTTGGCAATATTGGGCGTCGTTATGCAAGGTTTCTTCAGGAATACGGCTTCGAGAATGTCCTGGTTGACAGTGACGGCCGTTTCAGCCACCGGCGGGTCGCAGAGGTCGACGATCCGCGTGGCGTAGATGTCTGGATCGTCTCGACGCCGACGGCCGATCATCTCGCAGTCGTTCAAGAGATCCTCGAACTCGCGCCCATGGCTGCGGTCTTGCTTGAGAAGCCGGCTTGCCACCCCGAGCAGATCAGCACTCTGGCATGGCTGGCCTCCCGCTACCGGGAGGCGCGGCTCCTGGTCAACGATGTCTATGCGCACAGCGCCACGGTGGCCACGCTCGCCTCGATAACGCATGCCCGCGCTACACACGACCCCGTTGCGCAGATCACTGTCGAGTTTTCGAAGAATCGCCTTCAGGACGTTGCGGACGGCCGCTTCGTCGACTCGGTTTACGGCGACGTGGGTTACGAATGGTTCCACATGCTGTCCATTCTACGAGCGCTGCTTCCGGTTTCGACATTCAAGCGTTACCTCAGTCTGCCGCCCACCCTGGCGACCGCCGAGGTGCGCGCCGAGGTGGCGCTCTCGGGCGATCTCAAGATCGTTCTCTATTCGTCAGTCGTCGGCAGAATCGGATTCCCTGAGATTGGGCTTGGCCACTTCAGCGGACTGTCGCCCGAACGAGATTTGAAGGACGGAAATATCCCCCGCGGATCAGACTTCCGCTATCGGGTGGCGATGGTTACGTTCCGATCCGGTGGCACCGCCACAGCCGTTTTCGAGCCGCATTACGGACTCTCTGTCGACTATAAGAACCAGCACCTCGTAGAAGTCAGCGCGGACGGAGGGACGGAGCGGCACGACATCGGGGAGAACCATCTGCGTAGCGCACTGTTCCGTCAGATAGACGACTTGTCGAGGAAGGCTCCGCGTGTCGGCAGGCGGCTGCGCCTTGACGAGCATCGGCACATGGCCGGCCTCGCCGACCTGTTACGGCTGAAAAACGACGCTCGCTCCTTGATCACCGCCTGAGCTGATTGCTTCCGTCAACGCTGGAGGTTTCATGTTGGACTCCTTCTTCGTTCCCGTGGATGAGCGACGCCGTCTTCGCACGGAAGAGTTGCTGGCCCGCTACCCCGAACTGACCTGCGACGAGGAGCAGTACGAGGATTCACTACCGGACCTGCAGTACCTGCAGTCGGTGCTTGAGACGTTCGTTCGTCGGCTCAGCGCCGACGCAGCCCCATGGCAGTGGACGGAGGCTGACGCTGCGCGGGCCCGGAAACACGCGATCTACGCCAGCGAGCGCTACCGCGCAAAGAGGATGTCTGATTTGCCTATTCTGACCAAGTCGGAGCTGAGGCGACATCCAGCGCCCTTTGACCATCAGTCAGAGCCGACAACCGTCATCTACACCGACAAGACCTCCGGCACGTCGGGGGCGCCGCTCGATCTAGCGTACAGCCAGCAGTTCATGTCCCAGTCGCTCTACCTCGAGACCATCAAGATCATGATTCGTGCCGGACTGATCGGCTTAGGCGCTACTCCCGTCCTCTCGGTGTTTCTGACCGACAACCCGAGCCGTGGACGCGGCCTGGTCATCCCCAACCCGCTGGAGATGGTCGGCCACAGCTTGATCGTCCAAGTCGAGCCAAACGATCAGTCCTCCTTGAACCGAGTCACCGCGCTTCTGAATGACCTGCGTCCCGAGGTGGTGTCGTCGAAGCCGAACTTGTTCCGAATGCTGGTCGACCGTTGGGGAGGCCGGGCGCCCTTCGCGTCCTATCGGCCCCGGCTGGCGGTGTCCGGAGGGGCGATGCTCGACGACCGGCTCCGGCAGGCCGTCGCCGACGCGCTGGCCTGTCCGGTGGTGAGCAGCTACGCGATCAGCGAGGCAGGTTACCTGGGCTCCGAGTGCCCGGATGGGCAGATACACCTTGACCTCTCCGTGCACCATCAGTTCGAGGTTCTGGATGAGTCGGGAGCACCCGCACGTACCGGCGAACTGGTGATCACCGCTCTCGCCAATAGTTGCATGCCTCTGGTGCGGTACCGGATCAGCGACACCGTGACGCTCGCGGACGATTGCTCCTGCAGCAGCCCCGGGCCGGTACTGGCAGAACTGCGCGGCCGGGCGACGCAGGTCTTCGATCTGGGTGACGGGGCACAGCTCTCGCCCACCCGGTACATGAAGCTCTTCGAGCTGCATCCAACCGTGATGGAGTACCAGCTTACCCAGACCGCGAACCGCCGTTTCCGGCTGCGGGTGGAGCTTAGGCCCGATCTTTCCGCGGCACGCCGCACTGAAGCGCTCGCCGCTGTCGCAGCCTACGTCGAAGCGGGGATGCCGGTGCCCGTGGAGATCGACTGCGCGGACCAGACCTTTGATACGACCAGCGGCAAGTTCGCCCGATTCCGAAGTGAGGTGCAGCATGATTGAATCCCTTTTGTCGAAACTCCCCGCTCTGCTCCGGGCGAATGCTGAGATCCTGGACGCGGTCCACGGCAGCGCGGCGGACCGAAAGGCGGTCCGCGACGAGCTGCGGGCCGCCCTGGTCTCCGACCCGGAGGCCTTCGAACTCTTTACCTCGGTGTGCTGTTACCAGGCCCCCTACGGGGAGAGCTGGGTGCACGGCCCCGGCGAAGACGGGCCCTACCTGTCGCTGGACATCGCCGCTGACGCCCTCGACGAGCACCGGTACCGCCGGCTCATGGTCGCCGTTGTAACCACCGACTCCCCGGCCGTCCCGTACGACTACCGAGCCCTCGCTGCTGCGGCCCTGGTGCGCGTCGGTCTCGGCGACCACCTCCCCGAATTGCAGGCTCTGGCGGACAGCCCCGACCTGCCGGTCCGGGGACTCGGCGCAAAGCTGGTCAGCCGCACGGACGGCATCGACCATCTCTTCGACATTCCCGAGACAGTCGCAGATCGCTTGGCGCTACTGCGAGCGGCGAGCGCCGCAAAGACCAATGAGACACGGCGCCGACTGGTGCGCCGCGTGCTTGATGCGATCGGTCACCGGGCCCCGACGGCTGAGCAGGTCGTGGCCGACGCCTATCTGTCGCCGGAGGCGGAACACCTCATAGCCGAGGACTTGGCCGGTGGGCTTGGGGTGCCCCGCGACTATCTCATGGTCTGGGACGAGATCCCGGTGCCGGATGCGGGCGGAAACGGGCTGACCGTGGCTGAACTGCTGCGGATCGTTCTACTTTGCGGTGAATTCAAGTTGCCCGATGCAACCGTACGCCCCGTGCTGATCGACTTCTACCGGTCGGTCCTCCGGATTAGCGGACGCGCCATCGTCGGGCTCGCAGCCGGCGTCTTCCATGTCGAGCACGGCGTTGAAGCCAATCCGTCGCTGTTCTACCTGGGCCGCGACGCCGTGCTCGGTAAGGGCTGCGTCATCGACTGTGTCGGCGGCGCGGTGATCCAGTCTGGCAGTTTCCTGGGTGGTGGCTTTATTCCGATCTTGATTCATACCCACAAGCACATCCGGAGCGCGGGAGAGCCGGGATCCGCCGAACGCAAGCAGGTCCTGCCTTGCGTCTTCGCCGCCAAGGCCGGCGCGCGGTTGCCGATGGAGGCAATCGGCATCTTCGAGAGCGCGGACTACCTTGACGGCAAGCCCATCTCCCACGCCGGCATCCACGTCATCGCGCTGCGTTAGCCAGAGAACGAGGACCACGATCATGCCAGAGACGACACCCGCCGTGCCGATCGCCATCACGCCTCCAGGGTTTACTCCCGCACAGTGGGACCAGTTTGCCGAGGACGGCTTCCTCGTCATTGAGGACGCGCTTGACGAGGCACAACTCGCCCGCCTGAAGGCGGCAGTTGAGGAGGCGCCCGAGCCGACCGCGTGGAACGTTGTCGAAACGGATCCCCGATTCGAGGAGATGATCGATCACCCCGCCCACGTTGGTTATGTCTACGACGTGTACGGCGAGATGCTGAAGTTGTTGCGCAGCGAGTACTTCCGCCGTCCACCAGGGCAG
This sequence comes from Micromonospora sp. NPDC000089, assembly GCF_042899365.1. Lineage (NCBI taxonomy): Bacteria > Bacillati > Actinomycetota > Actinomycetes > Micromonosporales > Micromonosporaceae > Micromonospora > Micromonospora sp. NPDC000089. Next base: position 3,383 of record NZ_JBIAZT010000027.1, on the reverse strand, counting down.
ACGATCCGTAACAAGTGGCACTTCGACGGACCACGATCCCTGCCGTTCCAGGTATTTGCCGAGCGCGCGCCCCTGCGGATCAAGGTGGGCTACTGGCTTACTGATCTACCGCATGGCGAGATGGGTAACCTGACCTACATCCCGGGCAGCCATCATCAGCCGTATTTGTCGACGTACCACATGCACGAGGCCCATCCGAACGAAGTGGCTGTCACCGTACGGGCAGGTGCCATGACCTTGATGTGGGGCGGTTTGTGGCACCGGGTTGCGGAGAACAGTAGCGACGTCACCCGCTTGAACATGTTTCTTGAGTATGGCCCAACGTGGATCACCACCAGCGACCGCGTCCACAGTGACGCCGGGTGGTTATCGAAGCTGGGCCGTACCCGGCGGATTCTCATGCGCGACTACGTGCACCCCAACCATCTCATCAAATTACCTGCTGAGGACGTCCCGCTGTTCAACCGACGCCCTGGCGAGCCTGATCCCGAGGCCGGCGTCTACGGCCCCCACGTCCCGCTGGAACTGCGTAAACGCACCACCTGGCTAGAGCGGCACCTCGCCTCATGACGGCTTTACTCGAACTCGATGACGTGGCCTACCGGTATCCCCATGCCAAACCAGAGCGGGGTGACGTCATCCGGTGCGCCTCCCTAACAGTGGCCGCTGGCGAGGCGGTGGGCATCGTTGGCAGTAACGGCTCCGGCAAGAGCACGCTGCTCAAGATCCTCGCGACGCTGCTCCGTCCGACTCGCGGGCGGGTGCTGTTTCAGGGCGTGCCCACTCCGGCGAGCCTGCGGCGGTATCGGGCCATGCTGAACTACTGCGGCGGCGCCCCCCAAGGCTTCTATCCCCGACTCACCGCGGCCGAGAACGTCCGGTTTTTCTCGGGGATGAAGGGAGACATGCTGTCCCGGTCGAGAATCGTGGCTCTGCTTGACCGGGTCGGTTTGTCCGACAGCATCGACCTACACTACTCCCGCTTCTCGTTGGGCATGCGGCAGCGTTTGCACCTGGCCACGGTCATGTTGGAGCCGTCTGAGGTCTGGATCCTTGACGAGCCCACCAATGGCCTAGACGCCGAAGGGCTGGCGTTGCTCGAAGGTCTACTCGGCGAGGCGGACGGCCGTGTGGCCAGGGTGGTGGTGAGCCACGACGCGGACTTTCTGTCTCGCGTGGTCAGCCGTACTCTGCACCTCAAGGACGGGGAGTTGACGTGGTCAAGTTCGCGCTCTTCCTGATTCGGGTGCAGTGGATTGACCGCCTCGCCACATCTTCATTCCTCATTGGGATCACGATCCAAACTGCCCTGTTGGCACTGGCGGTCTACCACACCGCCGAGACGGCGAGCGAGGCACTCGTACTGGCCACCCGCGCGGCGCTGCTCACCTGTACGGCCATCGTGTTGCTGTCGGCCATGTCGAGCGTGCAGAACGAGTTTCGGTACGGAACGATTGAGAAGATCATCCTCGGCGCCGTACCCGTGTCGCGGCTCCTGCTCGTGCGCGCCGCTGCCTCGGCCATCGTCTCCTCGCCAGCGATCCTTGTGCCGTTCTTGGCCGCATATGTCAAGTTCCAAGACATGCTTGGCCCGCGTAGTCTTGCTGTCGTCCTGATGACGTACGTGTCGCTCGCGGCCGTCTGCTACCAGTCGACGCTGATCCTGTGTCAGTTCCGGACCCCAGCCGGGGTGGTGCCGTGGCTGCGTCTGGGGCTGCTCTTCGTCGGCCTGTCCGTCGTGCCCTTTCCTGGCTCGGAGTTGCTCGCGCTGATCCTGCCCACCGGCTGGATCCTCCGGTTCGTCGCGGCCAGCGGATCAGGCGACGGCGGTGCGGCGCTGACTGGCTTTGTCGCGGTCACCGCAGCCTGGACCGGCTTCCTTTGGATGCTTCTGCGCAGGCGAATGATGAGCCGCATCGAGAAGAATCTCACTGACGGGGCGGAGGCCCGGTGAACCGATGGGTGCTCGCAGTCCTCGTGTGGCGCAACAGGGTCCGCCAGGAGGGCCTGGCGCAATACCTGTTGCGAATTGGTCCGCTCAGCATGCTCAATGTCTTCCTGCTCGCGGCTGTTTTCACTACGGCAAATAGGCGCTCCCTCGACGTTGATCTGCTCACGGACCAATATGTCTACTTCATTCCGTTGCTCGCGCTCAGTGCGGCAGTCGGCACCTGGGAGGTCGAACTCTTCGCCGGCCTCGGCGAGTGGTACCTCGTACGGCCAGCCTGGGTGTGGCCGACCCGCCTGCTCAGTGGCGCGGCCGAATGCCTCGTGCCAGTAATATTCTTCGTCGTCCTGATTGTGGTGTCGTCCGACCCGCATCGCTGGCAGGATCTGGTGACCGCCCTGCTGATGCTGGTCGTGTTCCTGCTGCTCGGCTCGGCGCTCGGGTTCTGCCTTGGCTTTCGGCATGAGAAGGCCGTAAACAACTTCCTCAACGTGATCATCTGGGTCCTAGGGTTTGGTCCTGGCCCATTTTTCGGCAACGACACATCCGGGCTCCGGGTGCTCTTCCCGGGAGGTTTCTCGCTTCGCGAGGAATTTGCAATGGAATGGATCCGGTTGGCTTGCCTGGCATTCCTGGCTATCGCCTTGGTCTACTGGGGACGGGTGCCCCGCAGGCAGCCGTTCTTCGCCCGCTGACGCCGCACCCCGCCGCCTCATGGGTTTCGGTGGTGCAGCCGGCGCCACCGACCTATTGCGCCAGAAACCGTTGCGCACGGCGTGAGTGACATGCTCCCGACCCAGGGTGGCCACCGCACGGGAGGGGGAGCTGCGGTAGTGGGTCCAGCGCGGCCCGTGGCTGATCCGGGCGCAGAGCGCCGTGTGGGACACTCATGCGAGCTCTGGCCCGGCATCCTGGTCTTGACCTGAGCCAGCGCGAGGCCCGGGAGGGATGCCGTCGACGCGCGCCTCCTGCCGGCTAGTGGCTCCCGGCCTGGAGAGCGGGCCGCATCATGATCTCCGTGATCTGCGCTGTGTGCTCTCCAGCCGGTGCCACTCTGGGGTAACCCGTGCCAACCTAGGTGAATCGGGGTGACCAGGCTTGCCGCGTCTTGGGCCGTCGTGTGGTCGCTGTGTGATCCGCAGCGGCCCGCCCGGCACGGCGAACCTGGGTGAACGCGTGCCACTTCCCTGCCACTCCGTGCCAACGCGCAGGTCGCGAGACTAGGCCCTCGCGCCCCCGTAGCTCAGGGGATAGAGCATCGGTTTCCTAAGACGACGCTCCGTCGGTGTCCGTAGGCCGATGACCTGCGACTGTTCGCTTCTTTGCCTCGTGTGCCGGTGGCTGCGCGGTCCAGTTGTGATCGCTTGCTGAAGATCAGCAGACCGCGCCCTCTCGGTCCTCGGCTCCCTGACAGGCTGAGGAGCGAGCTGCGGGC
>NZ_JBIAZT010000026.1:0-34864 GCF_042899365.1 Micromonospora sp. NPDC000089 | reverse complement strand
TTTTTGACCTACGCGCTGGTGGACCGGCGGGGCACCCCGGCGCCCATCCCCACGGGGGGGGCCCCCCGGGACCCCCCCCTCGCAATCACCCCGTGGGGGGGGGGGGGGGGGGGGCCCGCCCCCGCCCCCCACCCCATCGACAATGCGGGATTTCAGCACGAGGTGCCTGCGGGACGTGGCGATCAAACGCCGCAGTTGGCGGCGGTTTCACCGAGCCGCGTGCAGGCACCGGTGAAGAAGCCCTTGACCCGACCGCCAATCGCGAAGACGGTGACGGCCACCACGGCGACGATGGCCGCAAGAATGAGCGCGTACTCGACGGCGGAGGCGCCGCGGTCCTGCTCCCGGCTCTCGTACCAGGTCTTGACGTCCTGCTCCCGAATCTCATACCAGGCCATCACACGGAAAACGAACTCGAGCATCGGTACAACTCCAGGTGTGAGTCGCGGCCCGGTCGGCCGCGGCGAAAAAAGATTGAGGTGGGGCAAGTACCGAGAGGAGTTTTCCCTGCTGTGACGAGCCCTGTCAATCCCGTCGGTGGGACCGCGCCCACCGACCGAACGGCGCCGCGTCCACACCGCGCCTCGCCCGTTCGGCCGATCGACCGACGCCCATCAGAGCTATCGCGCGGTCGCCAGGACGACCACGACGAGTGCCGCGAGGAGCATCGCCGGCCCGTACGGAACGGCCGTCCGCCGCCCCGCCCGCTTCGTGATCAACAGCACGATGAGCAGCGGCAGATTGGCCACCGGGGCGAGCGCCGCACCGGCCGCCACGGCGGCCCAGCCGAGCCAGCCGAGGTACAGCCCGAGCACCGCGCCGAGCTTCACGTCCCCGAAGCCGAGCTGCGACCGGGGAATCAGCGCGAGTGTCAGGTACCCGACCCCGCACGCCAGCACGGCCGCACCGGAGCGTAACGGGAGCGTGACATACTGCCCGGTAGCCACCGCGGCCACGCCCAGCAGCACCAACCCCCCGGCGAAGAGCGCGAGCACCAGCGGATCGGGCAACCGGAGCACCCGCAGGTCGATCAACGCCAGCGGCACGGCCAGCGCGGCCAGCCACCCGTACGCCGGCAGGGTCCACTCCGGACCGACGGCCGCCGCCACCCCGCCGCAGGTCAGCGCGGCGAGCGGCACGGTGAGCAGGCGGGAGAAGATCGGCGGGCGACCGCAGTTCGGGCAGCGCCCGCCCGCCCGCCACCAGTGCGGTCGGGGCGCCCCGCAGTGCCGGCAGGCGGTACGCCAGGCGGGCTTCGGCGCGCCGGCCGGCCACTCCACGGCGTACCGGTCGACCAGGCCGGGCAGCACCGCGCCCCAGGCGGCGCCGAGCAGGGCGGCGACTGCGGTGACGACGGCGTACGACACCCGCCGGATGCTAGCCGCCGGCCGGGCCCCCCGCCCGCCGCGCTCGGGCCGGCCCGGCCGGAGCGGTCACGTTCACCGCCACCAGCGCCCTCGACCGGTGTGCCGGTCAGCCCCGTACGACACCACCACGCACGGTCAACGGCCGCGCCGCGGCCAGCATGCTGCTCGACGTGCCCGGGTAGAGGTAGAACCGCCCCACCCCGTCGGCGACCACGTGTGCGCTGCCGTTGAGGTTGTGCACGTTGAAGGCGCTCCGCGGGCCGAGGCCGCCGAGCACGGCGTTGGAGACGATCTGCCCGGCCGCCGGATTGAGGTTGCTCACCCCGGGTCGGGGCTGGCCGGTGTCCGCCGGCCAGACCGTGAGCACGGTGTTCCTGGTCGGCGTCACCGCGGTGACGTTCATCGCGAGCGCCCTGGTGTCCGTGCCGAGCACCGGGTCCGGAGTGGTGATCCGGCGGGTCACGTTCGCGCCGAGGGCACCGCTGGTGCCGACGCCGCTGCGGCTGTCCACGATCCGGGTCGGGCTCAGCGGGGTGAACCGCAACCCGTTCAGCATCGACCCGTCACCGATGATGCCGACGACGTCCACCACCAGGTTCGTCTTCTGCGAGGTGTAGATGGTGTAGGTCGGCACGGCGTACGGCAGGCCGTTGCAGTCGACGCACCGGCCCGCGCGGACGTACGCCAGGTTGGGCACCACCTTGCCGGCCCCGTAGTTCACCGTCGAGGAGGTGGGCAGCGGCTCCACCCCGGACCAGGCGGTGAGGAACCCGGGCCGGGCCGGTTGGACTGCGGTGATGTTGAGGATCAGGCCCATCACGTGCGGGCTCTCCGGGCCGATGTCCACGTAACCGCTGATGCTCGACCCGGCGACCAGGGAGCTGTTCGGGCGGGTGTCGATGAGCCGGGTCGCCTCGACCGGGTGGTACTGGCCGCCCCACCCGAGGCTGCCGCGCACCGAGTCGCTGGCCGCGTAGAACCCGACCACATCGACGACCACGTGCGTGGTGCCGGACTTGTTGTAGATCGAGACCTTGCCCCCGGCGCCCAGCTTGACCGTGACGTTGTTGGAGCCGAGCCAGCCCTTGGCGAAGTTGATCGACGAGGCCGTGGGGGTCGCCTCCGGGTACGGGTAGACGGTGAGGAAGCTGTCCGCCGTCGGCCCGGTCACCGTGACGTTGAGGACGACGGAGCCGGCCCCGCTGGCCGGTACGCCGCCTCGGCCGGCGACCTGGAGGGTGACCGCCCCCTTCGGCAGCGGTCCCGCGGCGGCGAGGCCCAGCCCGGTGCGGGAGTCCATCAGCCGCTGCGGCACCAGCGGGTAGTACATGCCGACCGCCGTCTCGTACGCGGTGAAGGTCAGCGGCACGACCCGCTTGCCGAAGCTGCTGCTGTCGTCCAGCTCCAGGTTGGCGGTCCAGGTGCCCCAGTGCCGCGCCAGGGGCGAGACCTCCAGCTGGCAGCTGCGGCCGGGTTGGAGCCGTTGCCCGAGGCAGCTGCCGCCGTGCAGCTCGAGATAGGGCGCGCCGGTGCCGAGGATCTGGGCGGACCCGAAGGACACCTCCTCGGTGCCGCCGACCGTGAAGGTCACGGAACGGGTCGGCTCGGGCCCACCGACGGCGAGCCGACCGAAGTCCACCGGCGACGGGCTGGCGAGCACCGCCTGGTAGCCCAGATTCGAGTTCCAGCGCAGCTCACCGGTGACCGCGCCGGCGGCGGCGTAGCAGTGGTACTCGTACGCCGCGGCGAACGACACCACCAGGCCGTCCGGGTCGTGGACGACGTCCCGGACGAGGAGCGAGCCGTAGCTGTCGTAGCCGTTGCAGCCGGTGGAGTCCGACGACATGTCCAGCCCGGCGTGGCTGGCGTCGCGGGTGCCGGCCGCCTGGTACGTCCGGCCGGCGGCGAACCGTTGCCCGACCGGCGGGGTGGCCCAGAGGTTGACGACGGTGCCGTCGCCCGCCCGCACGCCCATGCTGACCCCGTCGGACCAGGCCTTGGGGTACACCGAGGCGTTACCGGCGTCGTAGACGGCGGACTTCTTGACCGGGTGGCCGGTCGCGTCACCGACGTCGACGGTGACCACCGTGAACGGTGCGGTGGGCTGGGCGGACGCCGGCACCGGCGCCAGCGTCGCCGCACACGCCCCGGCGACCAGCGCGCCGAGGAGACCGCGGATTCCACGCATGAACATCCCCGAATCTGAGCAGGAGGAGAGGAAGGCGGCGGCGACGCCCCGCCACCGGGGCGCCCGGCCGGAGCCGGACGCCCCCAGCGGTCCTAGCGGACGACGTACGCCGAGCTGCCGACGCCGGCCACCGACGTCCGGGACGACCGGGCGGCGAGCGTGCCGCCGCTCGCCGTGCCCGGGTTGAGGTAGAACGAGCCGACCACGTCGGCGACCAGCGGGGTGGTGCCGAACAGGTTGTGCACGTGGAACGCGTCGTTCGGGCCGATCACACCGAGCACCGCGTTGGAGACGATCTGCCCGGGGGCCGGGTTCAGGTTGCTGGCCTTCGGCTTGGCCACGTCCGGGTCGGCCGGCCACACGGTGATCACGGTGTTCTTCTGCGGCGCCACCGCGGTCACGTTCATGGCGAGCACCTGGGTGTCCGCGTCGACCAGCCTCGGGTCGGTCACGGTGACCGTGTCGGTCTCCCCGGCGCCGAGGGCGTCGCGCAGGCCCTGGCCGATCCGGCTGTCCACGATCCGGGTCGGGCTGGCCGGCCGGAAGCGCAGGCCGTCGCCGACGGTGCCGTCGTCGATCACGCCGACCAGGTCGACCACCACGTGCGAGGTCGCCGAGCTGAAGATGGTGTAGCGGGGCGCGCCGGTCGCACCGCCGCAGCCGCCCGCCGCGCAGGGCACGGTCTGCACGTACGCCAGGTTCGGCACCACCTTGCCGGCGCCGTAGTTGACGGTGGAGGCGACGGGCTTGGCGCCCACGCCGGACCAGGCGGTGAGGAAGCCGGCCCGCTGCGGGCCGACCGCGGTGATGTTCAGCACCAGCGCCCGGACATGGCTGTTGAAGTCACCGAAGACCTCCGGACGGAAGTTGATCCACCCGTTCAGCGTGGCCCCGGCCGGCAGCGGGCCCTTGCCGGTGGTCCGGGTGTCGAAGAGGCGGAACGGCTCGAACCACTGGTACTGGCCGCCGTCACCCCGGCCGGGGATGGTCGCGGCGCCGGCGTAGAAGCCGACCACGTCGACGACGACGTCGGTGGTGCCGAACCGGTTGTAGACCGACACCCTCCCGGCCGCCCCCAGCTTGACGGTCACGTTGTTCGAGCCGAGCCAGCCCTTGGCGAAGTTGACCGACGAGGCGGTCGGCTTGGCCTCGCCGGCGGGATAGACGGTGAGGAAACTGTTGGCGGTCGGCCCGGTGACCGTCACGTTCAGCACCACGGCCGCGACCCCGTCGGCGGGTACGCCACCGCGGCCGGCCACCTGGAGGTCGACCTTCCGGTCGGCGCCGATCTTCGCCTTGGCCGCACCGAGGCCGGAGCGGGTGTCCATCAGCCGTGCCGGCGCGACGGGATAGTAGGTGCCCTCCACCCCGGCGGGCGCCGCGGCGGAGGCGTGACCGGCGGCGGCCGGGTGCGGCGCGGCGAGCGCGGCTCCCGGCAGTACGGCCAGTGCACAGGCCCCGGCGACGGAAACGCCGAGGAGAGTACGGATCAGGCGCAAGGAAACTCCCATGACGAGGAAGACGACGGTCGGTGGGACGGGAAGGCGCCCCGACCCAGGTGGGCCGGGGCGCCTTCACGCGGTGGTGCGGATTACCGGCGGTGCGGATTACCGGCGGTGCGAGGTGCCGGCCGCCTCGGGGCGGGCGGTGCCGGCCTTGGCGGACCGCGCGGTCGCGCCGTCGTAGTAGAACGTGCCGGTCACGTCGGCGACCAGGTGGGTGTTGCCGAACAGGTTGTGCACGTTGAACGTGTTGCTCGGCGCGATGACACCGAGCACGCCGTTGGAGACGACCTGCTTGGCGTACGGGTTGAGGCTGCTGGTGGTGGGCTTGGGCGAGCCACCCGGGTAAACGGTGACGACCGTGTTGACGGTCGGCGTGACGGCGGTGACGTTCATCGCCAGCGCCAGGGTGTCCGGGTTGCTGAGCAGGGCCGACGGCACGGTGACCGTGCGAGCCGTGTTGGGGCCGAGCGCGCCGGTGATGCCCTTGTTGATCCGGCTGTCGACGATCCGGGTCGGGCTGGTCGGGGCGAACCGCATGCCGAACGAGACGGAGCCGTCGGTGACGCCACCGGCCAGATCGACGACGATGTGCGACTTCTGCGAGCTGTAGATCGCGAACTTCGGGGCGCCCGGCCGGCACCAGCCGTCGCTGTCCAGGCACGGGGTGGTCTGCACGAAGGCGAGGTTCGGCACGTTCTTGCCGGAGAGGTAGTTGACCGTGGAGGCGGTCGGCTTGGCGCCGGCACCGGACCAGGCGGTCAGGAAGCCCGAGGCCTCGGGCGCCACCGCGGTCAGGTTGAGGAACAGGCCCTTGACCGAGCTGTTGTAGGCGTCGTCCGGAAGGTGGGTCACCGGGTCCTCGAACCCGATCGAGTACTCGATCGTCTCACCGGGAAGGGCCTTGCCGGCCGCGTCCTCACGGGTGTCGAAGTACCGCGCCGGGTCGTACCCCTCGTACAGGTTGCCGTTGCGATTGGTCGGGGAGTTGTCCTTGGCGTACCAGCCGACCACGTCGACCACGACGTCGGTGCTGCCGTTGCGGTTGTAGACGGAGACCTTGCCGCCGGCGCCGAGCTTGACGGTGACGTTGTTGGAGCCGAGCCAGCCCTTGGCGAAGTTCACCGAGGAGGCGTCCGGCCGGGTCTCGCCCGCCGGGTAGGCGGTGACGAAGCTGTCGGCGGTCGGGCCGGTGACGGTCACGTTCAGCACGACCGCGCCGACACCGGTGGTCGGGACGCCGCCCCGGCCGGTGACCTGCAGGTCGACCTTGGCCCCCGCGCCGATCTTGCCCTTCTTCGGCGCGCCGAGGCCGCTGCGGGTGTCCATCAGCCGGGCGGGCGCGACCGGGTAGTAGGCGCCGGTGACGTTGTCGAGGACCGCCTGGGCCTGCAGCGGCGCCAGGGCCGGAGCCGCGGTCGCCACGCCGGGAACCACGGACAGTGCACATACGCCGGCGAGGGTGGCGCCGAGCAGAGTGCCGATTTTGCGCATAGAAACCCCGTGTGAAGAGAGGAAATTGGGAACGCGCCTCAGCGTAGGGGGCCGGATCAATGCCGGCAAGGCCGATTCGCCGATGAATCCGACCTGGCGGGTCGCGGCCAATCCGGACTTAATGGTTGGTTAATTCGACGGGCAACTGCTGTCCACAGCGGCACGACGTTGTCCACAACTTGTCCACAGTCGAGGAGCCGCCCTTGACAATCCGACCGGGCGGGCGAGACTGCCCTGATGGCCGCCGCCGAGGACCGGACGCCGGCCCGACGGGCCGTGCCAGCCGCCGGGCGGGTCCGGATCGTGCTGGCCGAGGTGTCCCGCACGAGCACCCGCGCCGACCGCACCCGGGCGGAGCTCGCCCAGCAGACCGTGGTCGGCGAGGCGCTGGTCCGCGGGCTGGTCCGGGCCCAGTTGTCGCTGGCCCTGCGGTTCAGCCTGCTGGTGCTGATCGGGCTGGGCGGGCTGCCCGGGTTGTTCGCGATCGCGCCCGCCGTCGGCCGGCTCACCGTCGCCCGCGTCAACCTGCCGTGGCTGCTGCTCGGGGTGGCCTCGTTCCCGTTCCTGATCGCGGTGGGCTGGGCGTACGTGCGGCTGGCCGAGCGCAACGAGCAGGACTTCACCGACCTGGTCCAGCGGCCGGAGCGCTGAGGTGGGCAACGGGTTGGTGGTGCCGGCGATCGTCGCGGTCACCCTGGTCACCGTCGGCATCGGCTTCTACGGGCTGCGGCTGGCCCGCACCACCTCCGACTTCCTGGTCGCCTCCCGGGCGATCAGTCCAACCTGGAACGCCGCCGCGATCGGCGGGGAGTACCTGTCGGCGGCGAGCTTCCTGGGGGTGGCCGGGCTGATCCTGAAGTACGGCGTGGACGTGCTCTGGTACCCGGTCGGCTTCGCCGCCGGCTACCTGGCGCTGCTGCTGTTCGTGGCCGCACCGCTGCGCCGCTCCGGCGCGTTCACCCTGCCGGACTTCTGCGAGCTGCGGCTCGGGTCGCGCCGGCTGCGCGCCCTGGCCACCGCCTTCGTGATCTTCATCGGCTGGCTCTACCTGGTGCCGCAACTGCAGGGCGCCGGGCTCACCCTGGCCACCGTGGCCGGCTCGCCGTACCCGGTGGGCGCCCTGCTGGTCGCCGCCGTGGTGACCACGAACGTGGCGCTCGGCGGGATGCGGGCCATCACCTTCGTCCAGGCCTTCCAGTACTGGCTGAAGCTGACCGCGTTGGCCGTACCGGCGATCTTCCTGGCCCTGCAGTGGCAGGCCGACGCCCGCCCGGCGGTCACCCCGCCGGACGGGCCGGCGTTCCGGACCGCGACCACCGTCGTGGTCGAGCACCGCGCGGCCCTCACCTTCGGAGACGGCAACACCCGAGAGGTACGCCCCGGCGACCGCGTCGAGTTCGCCGCCGGTCAGCCGGTGCCGGAGGTCTCCGGGGTGGCCACCGGGGCCGCCGACTGGCTGCTGCCCAGCGCGGCCGGCGACGACGACCGGGGGCTGTTCGCCACCTACTCGCTGATCCTGGCCACCTTCCTGGGCACCATGGGCCTGCCGCACGTGCTGGTGCGCTTCTACACCAACCCCGACGGCGCGGCCGCCCGGCGCACCACGCTGGTGGTGCTCGCCCTGGTCGGCGTCTTCTACCTGCTGCCCACGATCTACGGCGTGCTGGGCCGGATCTACACGCCGCAGCTGCTGGTCAGCGGGCAGACCGACGCGGTGGTCGTGCTGCTGCCCGGGGCCGCCCTCGGCGATGGGACGACCGGGCGGCTGCTCGCCGCGCTGGTCGCCGCCGGCGCGTTCGCCGCCTTCCTGTCCACCTCCTCCGGCCTGCTGACCAGCGTCGCCGGGGTGATCTCCACCGACGTGCTCGGGCACGGCTCGGTACGCGGGTTCCGGGTGGCCACCGTGATCGCCGGCGCGGTGCCCGCGGCGCTGGCGTTGAACATCTCGGGCCTGGACGTCTCCCAGGTGGTCGGGCTGGCCTTCGCGGTCGCCGCGTCGAGCTTCTGCCCGCTGCTGGTGCTCGGCATCTGGTGGCGCGGCCTGACCGATCTGGGCGCCGCCGCCGGGGTGCTGGTCGGTGGCGGCGCGGCGATCGTCGCGGTGCTGGTCACCGTGCTCGGCCCGCCGCTGTCCGGCTGGCCGGCCACGCTCATCGCGCAGCCGGCCGCCTGGACGGTGCCGCTGGCCTTCACCGTGATGGTGGCGGTCTCGCTGGCCACCCGACGCCGCACGCCGGCCGACGTCGGGGCGACCATGCTGCGCCTGCACGCCCCGGAGGCGCTACGGCTGTGACCGCGAATGTCCGGTTGCCCGGTCGGTGTCCGTCCGCGGGACGACGGTTGATCAGTCCGTGGTGGGACGCCGTGCTGGCGGCGGCCGGATACGGTCGGACGCATGACTGGTGAGCACCCGGCGCTCGTGTTGCGCGGCCTGGCCAAGCGGTTCGACGGCAAGGTCGCGGTCGCGGGTGTCGACCTGGACGTCCCGGCCGGCTCGTTCTACGGCCTGCTCGGCCCGAACGGCGCCGGCAAGACCACCACCCTGTCGATGGCGGTGGGGCTGCTGCGGCCCGACCACGGCCAGGCCTGGGTGCTCGGGCACGACGTCTGGGGCGACCCGGTCGCGGCGAAGAGCCTGCTCGGCGTCATGCCGGACGGGGTGCGCCTGTTCGACCGGCTCAGCGGCGCGGAGCTGCTGGCGTACCACGGGTTGCTGCGCGGGATGGACCCGGCGGTGGTCGACCAGCGGGCGGCGGAGCTGCTCGACGTGCTGGCGCTCGGCGACGCCGGCCGCACCCTGGTGGTCGACTACTCGGCCGGCATGAAGAAGAAGATCGGGCTGGCCTGCGCGCTGCTGCACGGCCCCCGGCTGCTGGTGCTCGACGAGCCGTTCGAGGCGGTCGACCCGGTGTCGGCGGCGCTGATCCGCGACATCCTTCAGCGGTACGTGGCCGGCGGCGGAACGGTGGTCTTCTCCAGCCACGTGATGGAGGTCGTCGAGCGGCTCTGCTCGCACGTGGCGATCCTCGCCGACGGGGTGATCAAACGGGTCGGCACCCTCGCTGAGGTGCGCGGCCAACGCTCGCTGGAGGACGTCTTCGTCGAGGTGGTCGGCGGGCGTACGGCGACCGGTGAGGAGCTGGCGTGGCTGTCCCGGTGACCGCGCCCGCCGTACCGGTGGCGGCCCGGAAGGTCTCCCCCCGGCACTTCGTCCGGCTGAAGCTGCGGGTGCTGGGCAACAACTTCCGCGGCCAGGGCCGCCGGATCGTGCTGTTCCTGGTCGGCATGCTGGTCGGGCTCTGGTTCGCCGCCGGGGGCTTCCTGCTGCTGGCCGCGCCGGGCCTGGCGGGTGAGGCCCGGTACGCGCTGCTGACCGCCGCGTTCGGCGGTGGGCTGCTGGTGCTCGGCTGGCTGCTGCTGCCGCTGGTCTTCTTCGGGGTGGACGAGACCCTCGATCCGGCCCGCTTCGCGCTGCTGCCGCTGCCCCGCCGCACCCTGGTCACCGGGCTGTTCGCCGCCGCGCTGGTCAGCGTCCCGGTGGTGGCCGTGCTGATCGCGGCCGCCGGGCTGGTGGTCAGCGCCGGTGCGCTCGGTGGCGTGGTGGCCGCGCTGGTCGCCGCGCTCGGCGTCGTCGCCGGCCTGCTGCTCTGCGTCGCCGCCAGCCGCGCGATGACCAGCGCGTTCGCCACCATGCTGCGGTCCCGCCGGGTACGCGACCTGGCGGCCGTGCTGCTCGCCGTGGTGGCCGCGTCGTTCGGGCCGCTGCAGCTCGCGGTGACCGCCGCGGCGCGGAACGCGGACTGGGACCGGCTGACCGGGGTGGCCCGGGTGGTCGGCTGGACGCCGCTCGGCGCCCCGTGGACCGTCGGCGTGGACGTGGCCGAGGGGCGGGCCTGGGCCGTACCGGTGAAGTTGTTGATCACCGCGGCGGCGATCGGCCTGCTGCTGTGGTGGTGGTCGCGGTCGCTGGAGTCGGCCATGGTCGGCGCGGCGAGCGCGGCGCCGGGCAAGGAGCGGGCCGCGCCGACCGGCGGCGCGGTCGCCCAGCTCTTCCCCCGCGCGGCCGGCTGGGCGCGGCGCAACCGGTTCGGTGCGCTGGTCGCCCGGGAGTGCCGCTACTGGTGGCGGGACGCCCGCCGGCGGGCCAACCTGATCACCATCGCGGTGGTCGGCATCTTCGTGCCGGTGATGGTCAACCTGGGTGGCTCCGGCTTCGAGTTCAGCAGCTCGGACGGCTTCTCGACCGCCGGCGGGGAGCCGTCGATCGTGGTGCTCAGCGTGTCGATGCTCTTCGTCGGGGTGCTCGCCTCGGTGACCCTGGCCAACCAGTTCGGCTTCGACGGCACCGCGTACGCGGCGAACGTGGTGGCCGGGGTGCCCGGGCGGCTGGAGCTGCGCGCCCGGATGACGGCCTTCTCGATGTACGTGGTGCCGCTACTCGCGCTGGTCTCCGTGGTCATCGCGGTGGTGCTGGGCCGGCCCGGCTGGTTCGGGGTGGCCGCCGGGGCGCTGCTCGCCACGTACGGGGCCGGGCTGGCGATCAACTCGTTCATCTCGGTGCTCGGCGCGTACTCGCTGCCGGAGACGAGCAACCCGTTCGCGATGAACACCGGCGCCGGGGTGGCGAAGGGGATGCTGACCCTGCTGTCCATGGTGGGCTCGGCGGTCGCCGCGGTGCCGATGGTGGTGGCTGCGGCGCTGCTCGGCGGGGCGTGGCTGTGGCTGGCCCTGCCGGTCGGCCTGGCGTACGGCGCGGGAGCGGCCCTGCTCGGCTCCTACCTGGCCGGCGACGTCCTGGACCGCCGTCAACCCGAGCTGCTGACCGCCGTCACCCCCCGCCGCTGATGCCGGTCGTCGAGGCGGTCGTCACGGTCCCGCTCCCGCCGGAGCTGGCCTTCGCCGTGTCCCAGACCGTCGCCCCGGTGCGCTACCGCTGGGATCCGTTCATCCGCGAGCAGCACTTCGTCGACGGCGCGACCCGGCCGGGTCGGGGCGTGCGCACGTTCACCCGGTCCCGGCACGGCCTGGTGATGGTCAGCGAGTACGTCTCGTTCACGCCGCCGACGAACGTGGGCATGAAGATGGTGCGCGGGCCGTGGTTCTTCGAGCGGTTCGGCGGCGGCTGGCGCTTCACGCCCGGCCCGGAGCCGGACACCACGGTCGCCACCTGGCGGTACAACTTCCGGTGCCGACCGGCGTTCGCGCGGCCGGTGGTCGAATGGATCGGCGTCCGACTGCTCGGGCGGGACATCCGCCGCCGGATCGCCGGGTACGCGGCCGGCTGCGCCGACCAGGAGGTGC
The DNA here is from genome assembly GCF_042899365.1 of Micromonospora sp. NPDC000089. NCBI lineage: Bacteria > Bacillati > Actinomycetota > Actinomycetes > Micromonosporales > Micromonosporaceae > Micromonospora > Micromonospora sp. NPDC000089. The sequence continues at coordinate 23,012 of NZ_JBIAZT010000026.1, read as the reverse complement.
TGGCCGCCGCCCGCCGCTCGCTCGCCACCTGACCGGGCCGATCGGGACGGTCGCGTGGTCAGGCGGTGCGGCGCATCGCGGCGTACAGGTTGTGGCCCTCGCCGACGCTGGTCACGTTGACCAGTTCCCAGCCGTAGTTCGACAGGTGCTCGACCGCCTCCATGAGCGGCCGGAAGCCGCTCCGGCCCCAGGAGTGCCGGGCGGTGATCATCAGGTGCCGGTGCGGGTAGGCGCGCAGGTCGACCTGGCCACCGAGCACGGCGTCGGCGCTGAGGACGCGCTCCTGGGCGAGCTTCTGCGGGGGTACGAGAGCCATAGCCCGCAGGGTAGGCCGATCAGTCCGGCCGTGCCCGTCGCGGACCAGAGCCACTGCCCTCAGGGCAATGTCTCTCCGGCCGCCCGCACCGGCCGGAAGGAGTGGCCGACGAAGGCCCGCCAGGCGGTCGGGGCGAAGGTGAGGGTGGGCCCGGAGCGGTCCTTGCTGTCCCGGACCAGCACCACGCCGGGCAGATTGTCCGCCACCTCCACGCAGTTGCCGCCGGAGTCGGTCGAGCGGCTGGAGGTACGCCAACGAGGCTGAGCATTGATCATGGCGTCACCCTCAGCTTCCGGACCAGATCCAGCGAGGCAGTTGTGGACAGCGCTTCGCCGAGGAGGCTATCCCACTTGCGATCGATCAAGCCGATCATCTCTGGATCGTCCATGACGTGTCCTCGCGCGGCGTTCTCCAGATAGAGCGCGCGCTCTCCATTGGCCAACTCGGCCAGCACGAAGCCGCCACCGAGGCCGACGTGCTCACCGACACTCAGCGGAATGACGTGTAGCCGGAGGAAGGGCAGATCGGCTGCCTCCAGCAGCCGGGTCAGCTGAGCATCGAGCACAGCCGGGCCGCCGACGGGACGGCGGAGTGCGGTCTCGTCCAACAGGAAGACGCAGTGTGGCGGCTCGTCCCGTTGCAGAGACAGCTGCCGCTCCATCCTGACCGCAACCAATTCGTCGACCACCGCCGGCGGATGCAGACCTCCTGCCGAGATGACTGCCCGCGCGTAAGCCTCGGTCTGCAAGAGCCCCGGCACGAGGCATGCCTCGAAGGCACGCAGGCGGGTGGCCTGCTGCTCATAGCCTCGCCAGGGGACGAACCAGGACGGTCCTCGTTCCTGGTCCGCGGCCTTGAGGAGCTGAGCCAGGAGACCGCCGGTGTTGAGGGCTTCGTCGGCGGCCAACGCGAACTCCATGGTCGGTCGACGCCGCCCGGTCTCGATGGCGGCGACGGTGGACGGACTCCACTTGATCAGGGTGGCCAGGCTCTCCTGGGACACCTCGGCACCGGCCCGGGCGGCCTTCAACGCCCGCACCCACATCTCGACGTTCATCCTTACCTCTCCGGTAAGTACGTGACTCCGCTACGTAGTAAGCCCTGGCATCCTCCCCTGTCCGCGCTCCGCCGTCCAGGGTGGAGGACGCGCGGCCCGGCCGGTGGAGGCGACGTCCCGGCGACCGGGTCCGGCGTACGGGTCGCCCCGGCGGGTTCTGTCGCCGGGGCGACCCCAGGAGCCGAGGAGGACAGCCATGATCGAGTTCATCCGCCGTAGGAATGCGGCGCTGTGGTCGTACCGGAGGAGGAAGGTGGCGGGGCCGGCGGCCGGGACGGGCGTGGCCGGGCCGGCGCCGGTCGCGACGCCGCCGAACGTGCCGCCGGCGTGGGCGACCGGGCCGACGGTGGCGGTGCCGCGACCGGGCCGCGCCGGCTGGCTCACCCCCGCGCAGACCTGGCGCGCGAACGGTGGCCGCTGGTGACGGCGACCGCCGACCAGCCGGCGACGCGGGTGACGCGGGTGACGCCGGGGCGCTCGACGCGGTGGTGGTCAGCACGGCAAGCGCCGGCACAGGCGGCGCGGGCGACGGCGGCGCGGCTGGCGACCGAGGCGCGCGCCGTGGGGTCGGCGCGGTGAGTCGGCCGCACCTGCCGATGCGGCCGTTGTGGCGCTGCCGGGCCTGCGGATGCCACTGGCCGTGCCAGCCGGCGCGGCTGGCGCTGCTGAGCGAGTACCGGCACGACCGGACGGCGCTGCTGGTCTACCTGGGTACGGCGATGACGGAGGCGGGTGACCAGCTCGCCCGGCTGCACGGGCGACCCGCCGACCTGCACGAGCGCTTCCTGGGCTGGGCGCGGGCGCGGGGCGGCACAATGTTTCACGTGAATCATGAGCCGGGAGCCGAGATCCACCACACCGACCCGTTCGCGGTGCCGGCCGGGCAGCGTTCGCCGGTCCGCCGGCTGCGCGGGCGCCTGGCCGCGCCGGTGACGCTCTGGACCGCGCCCGGGCCGGCCGGGCTGACCGTGTCGTCCACACTGGTCGCCGAGGGCGAGCCGGACCGACTGTTGGGCCTGATCGACGCCGAGTCCGAGCTGTGGGCGGCGATCGAGGAGGCCGGCCGTTTCGCCGTGGCGCCGCTCGGGCCGCCGCACCGGCAGCTCGCCGACCGCTTCGCCGGCCTCTTCCCCTCGCCCGGCGGGCTGTTCGCCACCGGCGAGTGGACCGACACGCCGTACGGCCCAGTGCCCGCCGACGCGGGCGGCTGGGCCGGCTGCCGGCTCGACACCGCCCGCGAGTACGGCTGGGCCCTGCTGGTCGAGGCCACCATCGAGACGGTCGACCTGGCCGACGAGACGGCCCCGCTACTGCACTACCGCGGCCGCTACCACGAGCTAGCCTGACGCCCACCCCTCCCGCCGCGCCTCCCGCCGCGCCCCGCCGCACCCCGCCGCACCCCGCCGCACCCCGCCGCACCTCCCGGCGCGTCGATCTAGGAGTTGTTGCTGTGATTGGAGATCAACTGACAGCAACAACTCCTAGATCGACGCGGAGAGGGGGCGCGGGGAGAGGGGGCGCGGGGACCGTTCGGCGGGGTGACCTGGGTCACTGGGCGCAGGGGGTGGACCGCTGGGCGCAGGCGTCCGACCGGCGCCGATCCGAGCCTTTCCCGGGCGGTTGCGCGGTCTCTACCGTGCGCGGAAATCCCCACGTCCTGGAAGGTGGTGATCCACAGATGTCCACGGAGACCCCCGCGTCCGCGCCGGCCGAATCGGCGGCGGAACGGTATCTCGCCGTGCAACGGTCGGACGAGTTCGTCGGGTTGCGTCGCGCGCTGCGCGGCTTCGTCTTCCCGATGACCGTCGCATTCTTTCTGTGGTACGCGCTCTACGTGATCCTGTCCGCGTACGCACGGGACTTCATGGGCACGAAGCTGTTCGGCAGCAACATCAATGTGGCGCTGATCTTCGGGCTGCTGCAATTCGTGTCGACATTCCTGATCGCCTGGCTCTACTCCCGGTACGCCGACCGCAAGCTGGACCCGATCGCCGACCGGATCCGCGCCGAGATCGGGGAGGTACGCCATGACGACGGTCCTCGCGGCTGAGGCGGGCAGCACCACCGCCCGGAACCTCACCATCACGCTCTTCCTGGTCTTCGTGGCGATCACCCTGGCGATCACCGTCTGGGCCAGCCGGCAGACCAAGACCGCCACCGACTACTACGCCGGCGGCCGGTCCTTCTCCGGCTTCCAGAACGGCATGGCGATCGGCGGCGACTACATGTCGGCCGCCTCCTTCCTGGGCATCGCCGGCATCATCGCGCTGTACGGCTACGACGGCTTCCTGTACTCCATCGGCTTCCTGGTCGCCTGGCTGGTGGCGTTGCTGCTGGTCGCCGAGCTGCTGCGCAACTCCGGCCGCTACACGATGGCCGACGTGCTGGCCTTCCGGATGCGCCAGCGGCCGGTCCGGACCGCCGCCGCGGTCTCCACCATCACCGTGTCGATCTTCTATCTGCTGGCCCAGATGGTCGGCGCGGGCGCGCTGGTGGCGCTGCTGCTCGGCATCAAGCCCGGCACCACCTTCCTGGGCATGGACGCGAGCACCGCCAAGGTGGCCACCATCATCATGGTCGGCGCCCTGATGATCATCTACGTCACGGTGGGCGGGATGAAGGGCACCACGTACGTCCAGATCGTCAAGGCGTTCCTGCTGATGACCGGCGCGGTCGTGATGACCGTGCTGGTGCTCGCGCACTACCGGTTCAACCTGTCCGCGCTGCTCGGCGACGCCGCCGCCGCGTCCGGCAAGGGCGACGCCTTCCTGGAACCCGGGCTGCGGTACGGCGTCGAGGTGGCCGGCAACTCCACCCAGACCTTCTACAACAAGATGGACCTGCTCTCGCTCGGCATCGCCCTGGTGCTCGGCACAGCCGGCCTGCCGCACATCCTGATCCGCTTCTACACCGTGCCGACCGCCCGGGCGGCCCGCAAGAGCGTGCTCTGGGCGATCGGCATCATCGGCGCGTTCTACCTGCTCACCCTGGCGCTGGGCTTCGGCGCCGCGGCGCTGGTCGGCGGGAAGGCGATCACCGCGCAGGACAAGGCCGGCAACACCGCCGCGCCGCAGCTCGCCGAGGTGCTGGGCAAGGACTTCTTCGGCGGCGACCTGGGCGGCGCCACGCTGCTGGCGATCATCGCGGCGGTCGCCTTCGCCACCATCCTGGCCGTGGTCGCCGGGCTGACCCTGGCGTCGTCGTCCAGCCTGGCGCACGACTTCTACGCCAACGTGGTCAGGAACGGCCAGGCCTCCGAACGCCAGGAGGTGCTGGTCGCCCGGATCTCCGCGCTGGTCATCGGCGCGATCTCCATCGCACTGTCGATCTTCGCGCAGAGCCTGAACGTGGCCTTCCTGGTGGCGCTCGCCTTCGCGGTGGCCGCCTCCGGCAACCTGCCGGCGATTCTCTACAGCCTGTTCTGGAAGCGGTTCAACACCTCCGGCGCGGTCTGGGCCATCTACGGCGGGCTGATCTCCGCGGTGTTCCTGGTGTTCTTCTCCCCGGTGGTCTCCGGGGCGGCCACCTCGATGTTCCCCAAGCACGACTGGCAGTGGTTCCCGCTGTCCAACCCGGGCATCCTGTCCATCCCGTTCGGCTTCCTCTGCGGCTGGATCGGCACGGTCATCTCCAAGGAGACCGACGACCGCAAGTACGCCGAGCTGGAGGTCCGCGCGCTCACCGGCGCGGGCGCCCACTGAGGTCCCACCCCGGGGGGGGGGGGGGGGCGGCCGCGCCCCGCGGGGGGCGGCCCCCCCCCCCCCCCGGAGCCCCCCGGGGGGGGGGCGCCGCCCCCCCCCCCGGCGGGGCCCCCCCCGGCGCCCCCCCCGGGGGGGGGCCCCCCCCCCGCGCGGGGGGGGCCCCCCCGCCGCACGTCTCGCGTGGCCTTCCGACGGGCCGCGGCCGGCGAGGAGCGCACCGGCCGATCGCGCAGCGGCCGGCGAGGGCAGCCGCCGGGTAGGGCAGCCGTCCGGCCGTCACGGACGACCGACGGTGGCCATCACCCTCCGTACGCGTGACGCCGAGGCGCAGCTACCCCTCGCCCTCCCTTTGCTCTGCTGCCACCGACGCGACAGTGACTCCGGGTGTTTACCGCTCCCTCGCGTTGGCGGGAACCGCAAGAAAAGAGGCCAGCTCAGGGCGGTGATGCGTATCAGGCAGCAGAGCAAAGGGGAAACACGAGCCCCCGACGCCCCGGTCGACCGGTAACGCTGCGTCACAGTCTCAGCACATCACTCCCCGTTAGCGGCCGGCCGCCGATCCGTCGCCGAACGGCGGCCGGCGCGCCCACCCCCCGACCCCGCGAGACGGTCCTCGGTGCAGCCCCCAGGCCTGTCGCGGGTGCCGCCACAGCCGGACGCCGCCACGACGGGCCGCCACGAGGCCGCGCGACAGCAGGCCGCCACGAGGCCGCGCCACGGCGGGCCGCCACGGGGCCGCGCCACGCCGGGCGGCGCCGCTGACGTGCCGGCCGAAGGGCGACCGACCGGCACGCTGAGTAGGCTGACCGGCATGAAGGTAGCCCAGCGGTTCGGCAGCGGTCACCGCGTCCTGGTCACCGGTGGCGCCGGCTTCGTGCCGTCCCATCTGGTCGACGCCCTGATCGAGCGGGGCTGCGCGGTGGTCGCGCTGGACAACTTCGTAACCGGCTCCAAGGACAACGTCGCCCACCTTGCGGAGCACCCGCGCTTCACCCTGGTCGAGGCGGACATCTCCGAGGGGCTGCCGACCCACCACCCGGCGCTCGCCGAGCGGTTCGACGCCATCCTGCACATGGCCTCCCCGGCCAGCCCGACCGACTTCGAGAAGCTGCCCGTGGAGATCCTCCGGGTCGGCTCGGTGGGCACCCTGCACCTGCTCGACCGCGCGGTCGCCGACGGCGCCCGGTTCCTGATGGCCTCCACCAGCGAGGCGTACGGGGACCCGAAGGAGCACCCGCAACGCGAGTCGTACTGGGGCAACGTGAACCCGGTCGGCATCCGGGCGGTGTACGACGAGGCGAAGCGCTTCTCCGAGGCGGCCACCATGGCGTACCACCGCAGCCGCGGGCTGGACGCGGCGATCGTCCGGATCTTCAACACGTACGGGCCGCGGATGCGCCCCGACGACGGGCGGGCCATCCCCACCTTCATCTCCCAGGCGCTGCGCGGCGAGCCGATCACCGTGCATGGCACCGGCGACCAGACCCGCTCGATCTGCTACGTCGACGACCTGGTGCGCGGCATCCTGCTGCTGCTCGACTCCCGCGAGACGGGGCCGATCAACTGCGGCACCGAGCACGAGATGAGCATGCGGCAGCTGGCCGAGACGATCGTGTCACTCTGCGGCAGCGGCTCCGAGGTGACGTACATCACCCGCAGCTCGGACGACCCGGAGATGCGTCGGCCGGATCTCACCCTCGCCCGTGAGCTGCTCGGATATGAGCCGGCCGTGGCGCCCGAAGAGGGCCTCCGACGCACCATCGACCACTTCCGCGAGCGGCTAGGGTAACGCCGCCGCGACGCGCCGGGCCGATTCGGCCGTTCGCCTTCAGGCAGCGCTCGACTGCGCTACGTACCCTGAGACGCATGTCAGCGACTTCGTCTGCCGGCGCCCCGCTTCCGTACCTGCACCGCAGCTCCGGGCGTGCCTCGGTCCCCGGCCCCACGGATGGCGCCACGCGCCCCCACCAGGCCGGCTCGCAGTGGTACCCGTCGCCCGACGAGGCGCCCGCCCATAGCGGTGGCCCGGGCGGCCCCGGCGGGCCGCGGCACCCGGGCGGCTCAGGGGGCGGCCCCGGCCGGCGGCCCAACTGGAAGCGGATCGGCCTGGTCGGCGGCATCGTGGTGCTGGTGCTCGCGCTGGTCGGCGGCGTGGGTGGCTGGTTCTACGCCCGCAACCTCGACAAGGACCTGGCCCGCACCGACCCGTTCGCGGGGATCGCCGAGGGCCGGCCGGCGCAGGCCGTCAACGGCGCGCTGAACATCCTGCTGGTCGGCACCGACTCGCGGGACCCGGACGCGCCCCTCGACAAGAAGGGCGAGTGGCGGGCGGACACGCTGATCGTGATGCACATCCCGGCCGACCACAAGTCCGCCTACCTGGTCTCCATCCCCCGCGACCTGTACGTGCCGATCCCGGAGAGCGCGGGCGCGGCCTGCGACTCCGGCCAGCGCCACAAGATCAACGCGGCGTTCGCGTTCGGCGGCCTGCCGCTGGCCGTACGCACCGTGGAGTGCTTCACCGACGTGCGGATCGACCACGTGATGGCGATCGACTTCTCCGGCTTCCGCGAGGTCACCAACGCGCTCGGCGGCGTGGACCTCAAGGTGGATCAGTCGATCACCTCGATCCACAAGCCGTACCGCAAGTTCACCAAGGGCACCATGCACATGGACGGCAACCAGGCGCTGGACTGGATTCGGCAGCGCAAGCAGTTCCCCCAGGGGGACTTCGCCCGGATGCGGCACCAGCAGGAGTTCCTCCGCGCGATCATGGACAAGGCGGCCAGCACCGGCACGCTCAGCAACCCGGCGAAGCTGAACGCCTTCCTCCAGTCGGTCACCGACGCGGCCACCGTCGACAAGGACTTCAAGCTGTTCGACATGGCGCTGGAGTTCCGCAACCTGCGCGGCGAGAACCTCACCTTCCTCACCAGCCCCAACACCGGCAGTGAGATGGTCGGCGACGAGTCGGTGGTGGTCTCCGACAAGGCCAAGGCGCTGGCGATGTACAAGGCGATGTCCGGCGACACCATGGCCCAGTGGGTGGCGCAGAACCAGCCGGCGGGCGGCGCCGGCGGCAACTGACCTCCGTACCCCCGGGCCGGCGTTCGGCCCGGGGGCGCGGCGGTTGCGCCGAAAGCCGTACCGCGCCGGACGGCGGCCCGTAGCCTGACCTGAGAACATCTCACGTCACGGCCATCGGGGGAGGGCGTCACGGCCAGGTCAGCGCGCGCTCAACCCGGCCGGCGACCCGGCCGGAGCCGCCGCCGCTGGCCCCGGGTGCTGCTCGGCCTGGGCCTGGCCGTGGTGCTGCTGGCCCTGGCCGGCGCGTTCGGGCTGCACGCCCTGACCAACCGGTACGACCACTCGGTCAGCAAGGGGCAGCTGATCGCCGACGGCGCCCGGCGACCCCGCACCGACCTCGACCGGGGGCTGAACTACCTGCTCGTCGGCTCCGACTCGCGGGGCGGCACCGAGAGCCCCGACCAGCGCTCCGACACCATCCTGATCGTGCACGTGCCGCCCGGGATGCGTCAGGCGTACCTGATCTCCGTGCCGCGCGACCTGTTGGTGACCATTCCGCCCGGCGACAACGGCTACCGCGGCGGCCAGGACAAGGTCAACGCGGCGTACGAGCACGGCGGTGGCGGTGAGGGCGGCGCCCGGCTGCTCTCCGCCACCCTCACCCAGGTCACCGGCCTGCGCTTCGACGGCGCCGCGCTGATCGACTTCGCCGGCTTCCGCCAGGTCATCGACCTGCTCGGCGGGGTACGGATGTGCGTCGACGCGCCGGTCCGCTCGATCCACACCAAGACCCAGTTCAACCCCGGCTGCCAGCAGATGGACGGCGCCCGGGCGCTGGACTACGTGCGCCAGCGCTACGGCCTGCCCAACGGCGACTACGACCGGCAGCGCCACCAGCAGCAGCTGCTGCGGGCGATGCTCGACCGGGCCGGGCAGACCGACCTGCGCGGCGACCCGGTCAAGCTGGACCGGGTGCTGCGCGCGGTGGGCAGCTCGCTGACCGTGGACACCAACGGCGTACCGCTGGCGGACCTGGCGATGGCGCTGCGCAAGCTGCCCACGGACGCGCTGAGCGGGGTGCAGGTGCCGTCGTACCCGCAGACCATCGACCAGATCTCGTACGTGGTGCTGGACAACGGCGGCGGTGGGCTCTTCGACGCCGTCCGGAACGAGCGGGTCGCCGACTGGGTGACCGCGAACCCACGCTGGGTGAACCATCTGTGACGCGCCCGCCACACCCCCTGCCCGGCCCGGGCCCGAGGATCTAGGCTTGGGAACCGTGTTCGGACCCCAGGTACCCACCCTTGCCGTGACCGAGATCGCCGACGACGCCTACCTGCTGGACGTCCGGGAGGACGACGAGTGGGCCGCGGGCCACGCGCCCGGCGCTCACCACCTGCCGATGATGGAGCTGCCGGCCAGGATCGCCGAGGTGCCCACCGATCGTGAGGTCGCGGTGATCTGCCGCTCCGGCGGGCGCTCCGCCCAGGTCGTCGGCTACCTGCTCAACAACGGTTGGGACCAGGTGCGCAACGTCGACGGCGGGATGCGGCAGTGGGCCGCGGTGGGCCGCCCGGTGGTCACCGGGGACGGGCAGCCCGGCCAGGTCATCTGAGCGACGCGCAGATGGGCGGCCCGCTGGTCTTCGCGCACCGCGGCGCGTCGGCCGACCTTCCGGAACACACCCTCGCGGCGTACCTGCGGGCCCTGGACGAGGGCGCCGACGGGCTGGAGTGCGACGTCCGGCTGACCCGGGACGGGCACCTGGTGTGCGTGCACGACCGCCGGTTGGAACGCACCAGCAACGGCCGCGGCCCGGTGAGCGCCCGCACCCTGGCCGAGCTGGATGCGCTGGACTTCGGCTCCTGGCACCCGGGCGGCGTCCCCGTCGACGACGTGCCGCTGGACGAGTCGCACACCCGCCTGCTCACCCTGGAGCGGCTGCTCACCGCGGTGCTGGCCGCCGGCCGGCCGGTCCGGCTGCTGGTGGAGACGAAGCACCCGTCCCGCTACGGCGCCCTCGTCGAGCGCAGGCTGGTCGAGTTGCTGCGTCGGCACGGCCTCGCCGAGCCCCGCCCCGACCAGCCGGTACAGGTCACCGTGATGTCGTTCTCCGCGCTGGCCGTCCGCCGGGTGCGGCAGCTGGCCCCGGCGCTGCCCACGGTGCTGCTGATGGAGGCCGTCCCGCGCTGGCTGCGGACCGGCCGGCTGCCCTTCGGCACCCGGATCGCCGGGCCCGGGGTGGAGCTGGTGCGGGCCAGACCGCGGCTGGTGCCCGCGCTGCGCGCCGCCGGCAACCAGGTGTACGTCTGGACGGTCAACGCCCCGGCCGACCTGGAGCTCGTGCTCGCCGCCGAGGTGGACGGGGTGATCACCGACCGGCCGGCCCGGACGCTGGCCCGGCTGGGACGCTGAGCGCCGCCTCCCGGGGGTGCCCGAACTCCGGCCGAGGAGGCAGACTCGGGACATGCCGGAGCGAACCGACCTCACCGCCCTCATCGTCGGCCACGGCGCGGTCATCGAGATGATCAATTCCGGCGACGCGGCGCTGCCGGTGCTGACCGAGCTGCTCGGGGTCGCCCGGTCCGCCCTCGGCGCGGCCAGCCTGGCCTTCGTCGAGTTCGGCCCGACCGGCGGCCGGGTGATCGCCGCCAGCGGCACCGCCGAGTGGACCATCGGGCGGCCGCTGCCGGCCACCGACCCGGCCACCGTCTGCCTGCTCACCGGCCCCCGGATCCGGCAGACCCCGCTCGACCGGCTGCCCGGGACGCTCGCCGGCGAGCTCGCCGACCGTGGCCTGCGTCGCATGATCATCGCCCGGGCCGAGATCGGCGGGCACACCGTCGGCAGCCTGCACGCCCTCTACGCCGACGACGACGCGACCGAGGACGCCCTCCAGCACGCCACCCTCGGTTACCTCGCCTCCTGCATCGCGCACATGTACGGCGACCAGACCGGGCTGCCGGTGCACGGCGACGGCCCGGTGGTCGCCGCGCTCGCCGACGGCCTCGCCGTGGTCGACCGGGACGGTCACGTACGGCTGTGGAACCCGGCCGCCGCCCAGGTCACCGGCCGTTCCACCGGCGAGGCGCTGAACCGGCCGCTGCCCTTTCCGCTGCCCCCGTCCGGCCAGGTGCTCGACCACCGGCTGCCGGACGGCCGCTGGCTCACCATCACCTCCGGCGAGCTGCCCGGCCCCGGCGCGCTGCGCGTGGTCACCTTCCGCGACATCACCGACCAGCAGCGCCGCGACTCCGACCGGGACCTGTTCGTCGCGGTGACCAGCCATGAGCTGCGCACCCCGGTCACCGTCATCAAGGGGTACGCGGACACCCTCACCGACCACTGGGAGTCGTTGACCGAGCACGAGCGGCGGGAGGCGTCCCGGGTGATCGGCCAGCGGGCGGACGAGCTGGCCCGGTTGGTCGACCGGCTGCTCACCTCCGCCACCGACGTACGCCCCACCGGCGAGCCGAGCGTCCCGTTCGACCTGGCCGAGGCGCTGCGCGCCGCCGTTCCCGACCTGCCGGCCGAACTGCGCCACCGGCTCGTCCTCGACCTGCCGGCGGAGCTGCCCAAGGCGATCGGCGACCGGCACAGCATGGCCACCGTGCTGACCGAGCTGGGCACCAACGCCGCGAAGTACTCCCCGGCGAGCACCCCGATCGAGGTCACCGCCGGCACGGACGGCCAGACGGTCGCCTTCCGGGTCGCCGACCGGGGCATCGGCATCCGGCCGGAGCACGTGGAACGCGCCTTCGACCGGTTCTGGCAGGGCGAGTCCGGCAACCGGCGCGGCTACCCCGGGGCGGGGCTCGGCCTCTATCTCGTCCGCCGGATCGTTGAACAGCAGAATGGATGGGTATCCCTCCGACCGAGGACCGGTGGCGGTACCGTCGCAGAGGTGCGGCTGCCGCGGGGCTGACCCGCCGCGCCGGCGGGCTCGGGGGGCGAAGGAGCGCGGTGTCGACGGGTGCGGTCGAACGGTCGTGGTGCGTGGTGGTGCCCCACCACCCCACCGGGGCGCGGCTGGCCCGGCACCGGCTGGCCGACGAGCTGACGGACGTCGTACCCCCGCTTCTGCTGGCCGACCTGGTCGCGGTGCTGGCCGAGCTGGTGGGCAACGCGGTCCGGCACGCCGACCCGCTGCCCGGCGGCGTGGTCCGGGTGGCCTGGCGGCTGCGGCCGTCGCCGCGCGGCCCGGTCGTCTCGCTCCGGGTGACCGACGGCGGCGCCGGGGCGGGCCCGCGGATGCGGGTCGCCGACCCGAACGCGGTGGACGGCCGGGGCCTGCACATCGTCGCCGGGCTGGCCAGCCGCTGGGGGGTCGACCGGGACGGCCTGGGGCAGAGCGTCTGGGCCGAGTTCGACCCGGCCGGCACGCCCGAGGCGGACCTGGTCGCGGCCGGTTGACCGGGTGGTCGGGGCGGGTCCTGCCCGCGCGATCCGGGCCGGGCATCTAGGCTGTCTCGCCGTGAGCAAGCGTCGAAAGAACCAGCGCGTCGTCGAAGCCGCCCCCCGCCGGGAGAAGGTGCGGGACGTGTTCGTCCCGCGCCCGTTCGAGGGCCTGGTGGACGAGCCGGAGTGGATCGCCCTGCGCGAGCTGGTGCCGGCCGCCTCCGCGCCGCTGCGGCTCACCCCGGACCTGGTCGAGGAGTTCGGCGACCGGCAGGTCACCCTGGCCACCGTGCTGCCGATGGCCGCCCCGGCGATGACCAAGGAGGACGGGCGGGTGATGATCGGGCTGCAGCGGCACCAGCAGTCCGGCGACGTGTCCCGCGACCTGGCCGACGCGCTGCTCTGCGCGCTGCGCGCCGAGCCGGGCGCCCCGGTCACCGTGCCACCGCTGCCGGGCCCCGGCCCGCGCCTGCAGGACGTCCTGGTGGACGGCCCGCTGGAGATCACCATGCACGACGGTTTCGAGTTCTGGCTCGACCCGGGCGCGACCGACGACCCGACCGTGCAGGCGTCCCTGGAGCGGGCCAACGCGGCGATCTACCCGACCGTGAAACTGGCCGCGGCGCGGGCCGCGTACTGGTGCCAGGTGCCGGAGAAGGCGCACGTGCGATGGGTGCTGGGCGACGACGAGGACGCCGCGCTGGACGCGCTGTCCCGGCTGTCGGCCGCGGGCAGCCTCACCCTCGCCGAGGGCACGAAGTTCGCCGGCATGTTCCGCGCGCACGGCCGGCTGGCGCCGGTCTGGGACCTGCCCGAGGACACCCCGGCGGCGGACTGGGAGGAGCCGGTGGCCGGCTTCGCCAAGCGCTACGCCGAGGCCCTGGCCGACCCCACCCCGCTGGACGCCGCCGCCCGCCGCGCCCGCCAGGGCCTCGTCGGCCGCCAACTAACCCTCCGCTGACCCCTCCCCTTCCCCCTCCCCCTCCCTCCCGCGTCGATCCAGGGATTGATGCTGTGGTTGGAGATCGACTCGCAGCAGCTACCCCTAGATCGACGAGGGAGGGGGCGGCGCCGGTTCGCCTAGCGCTGGGTGAGGGGGGCGCGGGAGATCGGGCAGGACATGCAGCGGGGGCCGCCGCGGCCGGAGCCGAGCTCGGAGCCGGCGATCGGGATCACCTCGATGCCGGCCCGCTCCAGCTGGGCGTTGGTCTCCACGTTGCGTTCGTAGCCGACGCAGAGCCGGGGGGCCAGGGCGAGGGTGTTGTTGCCGTCGTCCCACTGCTCCCGCTCCGCGGTGACCGGGTCGAGGCCGGTGTCGATCACCCGGAGCTGGTCGATGTCCATCGCGTCGGCCGCGGCGCGCAGGAACGGCGCCGGGCCGTCCACCCGCGGCTCGCCGTCCGGCCCGGGCACCACGGTGTACGCCGACAGCGCGCTGGCGATGTTCGGGTACATCAGCACGGCGTCCACGTCGACCATGGTGCAGACCGTGTCCAGGTGCATGGTGGCGCGCTCCTGGGCGATCGGCACCACCAGGATGGTGTGCGCCAGCCCGGCGGCGAAGACCTGCCGACCGAGCCGCTCGGCGCCGGCCGGCGTGGTGCGCTCGCCGACCCCGACCGCGAGCACCCCCGGGGCGAGCAGCAGCACGTCGCCGCCCTCCAGGTGCTCCAGCCCCGGGTGGTAGACGAACTCGGTGCCGGCGAAGCGCGGGTGGTGGCGGTAGATCGCGTCGGTCAGCGTGGTCTCCCGCCGACGGGCCGGCATGGCCAGGCTGGTGACGCCGACCCGGTCGCCGATCCACAGTGACGAGTCCCGGGTGAACAGCAGGTTGGGCAGCGGGTCGATGACGAAGTCGTGCCGGTCCATCAGCGACCAGACCAGCCCACCGGGGCGTTCCGGGCTGATCTTCAGCTCCTCGTGGGCCAGGCCGGCGGTGAGCACGTCGGCGAGGCCGGCCGGGTCGAGGTAGGCGAGATGGTCGGCGACCCGCCGGCGCAGCGTGTCGCCCAGCCGCGGCGAGCTGAGCACCTGCTCGGTGAGCTCCGCCCGGGCCTCGGCGACGGCGAGCGTCTCGGCGAGCAGCGTGGCCAGGTAGAGCACCTCCACCCCGCGGGAGCGCAGCCGCGCGGCGAAGGCGTCGTGCTCCTCCTGCGCGCGGCCCACCCATGGGATAGCGTCGAAGAGCAGGGAGTCGTTGTTGCGCGGGGTGAGCCGGGCGAGCTCCGGCCCCGGTCGGTGTAGCAGTACGGTGCCGAGCCGACCGACCTCGCTGTCCACGTAGTGCGTCACCCTCGCAGCGTAGGGCAGAGATGAGAAGTGTTCAGCGGAAGAACTGCGGATGAATATGGCATTCATCCGCACTCATTCCGGTGTTCCAACTTGCCGTACCCCCCGATGGGCAACGTAGGGTAGTGGAGACATAACTTCGATGGACCTTTTGCCGGAGGTCGCGCGATGACTGTCTTTCCCGCACGTCGGGCCGTACCCGGTCGGGCACTGCCCCCCGTGGCGATGCCGCATCCCCGGGCGGAGGGGTCGACGGCGCTCGACCCGCCCCGGCCGCTGGAGTGGGCCCGCCGCCGTCGCGCCGAGCGCGGCGCACGCCGGCTGGAGGCGGCCGGCGCCCGGGCGCTCGGCCAGCTCGACCACCTGGGCCCCGCCTGGCACGTCATCGAGTGGCCCCGCACCGACGCCGCCGACCTGCTGTTCGACCAGGGGCAGGACGACCGCGCCGGGTTCCTCGCCATCGGCCCGAGCGGGCTGTTCGCGGTGAGCATCGCCGACCACGGCCGGGCCCGGGTGCTGGTCGCCGGGGACGTGGTCCAGATCAACGGCAAGCGACCGCCGTACGTGGCGGAGGCCCGGCGGGACGCCAAGCGGGCGAGCAAGGCGCTCTCCGACGCGGTCGGCCTGCCGATCCCGGTGACGCCGGTGCTGACCTTCGTCGGCTCCGGCGTCATCAGCGTCTACGGCCTGCCGAAGGACTGCCTCATGGCGACCCACCGGGAGCTCGACCGGCTGCTCGTGGCTGGCGGCAACCGGATCAGCCCGGCCACCGCCGAGAAGCTCTCCCGGGTCGCCCAGCAGCCGCAGACCTGGGTGAACGGCACCTACCGTCCGGCCGCCGACTACCGGTGGTACGACGAGGGCCGAACGGCCGCTGACAAGCCGGCCGCCCGCCGGTAACGTCACCGGCGACGCCACGCGGCCTCGGCCCCCGGTCCGCGCCGTCACCGCCGCCCGGCCCGGACACCCCCACCGGGCACCGGCGGCCGGTGACTACCGCGCGATCGGGCGAGCCTCGCGACGACCGGCTAGCGTGGACAGACCGTCGGTGCAACTAGGAGGCGCGGTGGCCCACGTCGAACTCTCGCTCTCGGACGTGTTCGCCCCCGCCGCGCGGACACCGACGGAGCAGGAGTCCGACGCCGCCGGCCGGTGGTCGGCGACGGTCTCCCACGCCGACGAGCCCTGCCTGCTGATCGACGCGGAGACCAGGGTGGTGGCGATCTCGTCGTCGGGCTGCGAGCTGCTCTGCCTGGGCGCCCCGGAGGCCGTGGTCGGCCTGCCCCTCCTCGCCGGGGGCCTGCGCCTGCTCGACTTCACCGCGGCCCGGCACGAGCTGACCGAGCAGGAGACCGACAAGATCCCGCCGCTGCTGGCCCTGCACTCCGGGCGGCTGGCCCGGGGGCTGCTGCGGGTCCAGGCCGCCGGCGACGACAGCACGTACGCCACGGTGGACGCCGTCTCCACCCCGGTGCTCGCCGCCGGATCAGTCGCCGGCTCGCTCACCTTCTTCTCCGAGGTCTGACCCGCGGCGACCGGGTGGCACGCGCCGCACGCCGGAACGCTGGGGTCGCCCTCGCCGACGCCGTAAGGTGCCCTCATGCTCGATGTCGCTCTGCTGCCGGGGCAGTACGCCGTGTGCCGGCTGGCCGCCGGCGCCCCGCTCCCACCCCAGCTCTGGGCGGCGCCGGGGGACGCCGAGGTGGTGACCGTCGCCTGGACCGCCGACGGCATCTCGGTGATCTGCCCGGCCGGCCGGGTGCCGGCCGGGGCCGACACCGAGACCGACTGGTGCTGCCTGCGGGTGGTCGGGCCGCAGAACCTGGCCGTCACCGGCACGCTCGCCGCGCTGGTCGACCCGCTCGCCGCCGCCCGGGTCAGCGTGATCGCCTTCGCCACGTACGACACCGACCACGTGCTGGTCCCGGCGGTACGACTGGCCGAGGCGACCGCCGCGCTGGAGCGGGCCGGGCACCGGGTGCTGCGCTGACCTTCTCCGGGCCGCCGGATTTCCCTACGATGGGCTCGGCCACCCCGGCCGCAACGACCCGTCTCGATGCCGAGGCTCGATCCCCGAGGACCGGTCCGTGCCGCCTGCCGCAGCGCACCGCATCCCGTACCGCCGGTCGGCCGTGGCCGCCGTGCTGCTCGCCGCCGTGCCGATCGTGACCGCCTGCGGCGCGCCGCCCGAGCGCCGGCCGGCCGCCGTGCCGCCGGCCACCACCGCCGCGCCACTGCCGCCGACCCCCACCCCGCCCGGCCCGACCGCCCTCCTCCCCGGTCCCGGCTCGACGCCGGCGACGGACGCCCCGACCCTCGGCACCCCACCGACCCTGGCCGCCCCGACCCTCGGCGCCCCACCGACGATGGCCGCCCCGCCGCCGGCCACGCCCGGCGCCGCCCCGGTGCCCGGTGCCGCCGCGCCGTGCGGGGGCCGGCCGGACGCCGACCGGGTGACCGCGCTGCTGCGCGACCGGGTGCTGCCGCCCGGGGTGACCGTCCGGGCCACCACCGGCCCGCTCTGCGCCGACGGGTGGCAGTACACGATCCTCGCGGTCAGCGGGCACGAGGAGCTGCAGGTGGTGACCCGGGGCCGACCCGGCGCGCTGACCCTGGTCACCGCCGGCACCGACGTCTGCTCGATCGAGGTGCGTGCCGCCGCGCCGCTCGCCGTCCAGGCGCTGGCCTGCGACGGCGGCACCGAGCCGTAGCCGGGTGCGTAGGCTGGCGGCATGCCCGGAACACCGCCCACCCGCTACGTCTACCTCGGCCCCGAGGGCACCTTCGCCGAGCAGGCGCTGCGCACCGTGCCGGCCGCCGAGCACGGCAGCCGTACTCCCGCCCGCAGCGTCGGTGAGGCGCTGGAGAGCGTACGGGCCGGGGACGCCGACGCGGCGCTGGTGCCCCTGGAGAACTCCATCGGCGGCGCGGTCGGGGTGACGCTGGACGAGCTGGCCGAGGGCGACCCGCTGGTGATCACCCGGGAGGTGATCCTGCCGGTGGAGTTCGTGCTCGGCGCCCGGCCCGGAATTCCGCTCGGCGCGGTGCGCGGCGTGGCCGCGCACCCCCAGGCGTCCACCCAGTGCCGCAACTGGCTGCGCGACCACCTGCCGGACGCGGTGGTGGTCGACGTGCTGTCCAACGGCGCGGCCGCGGCCGGCGCGGCGGCCGGGGAGTACGACGCGGCGATCTGCGCCCCGATCGGGGCGGCCCGGCACCGGTTGGCGGTGCTCGCCGACAAGATCGCCGACCACCCGGACGCGGTGACCCGGTTCGCGCTGCTGTCCCGGCCCGGCCCGCCGCCGCCACCGACCGGCGACGACGTCACCTCGCTGGCGATCTACATCGCCCACGACCGGGTCGGTGCCCTGCTGTCGGTGCTGACGGAGCTGGCCGTACGCGGGGTCAACCTGACCCGGATCGAGTCCCGCCCCACCGGCGAGGCGCTCGGCCGGTACGTCTTCTTCCTGGACTGCACCGGGCACGTGGCGGACGTCCGGATGGGCGAGGCCCTGCAAGGGTTGCGCCGGATCTGCGCCGACGTGCGGTTCCTGGGGTCGTACCCCCGGCACCGGTGGGTCGACGGCGGTGACCGGCCGGTCCCGGCGCCGGCCGGGCTGGGCGACGCCGACTACGCGGACGCTGCGGCCTGGCTGGCCCGGCTGCGCGTCGGCGAGTTGAGCTGACGCCGGTGGGGCGCCGGCGAACGGGCGCCCCACCGGCGGACGGGTCAGCTGAGCAGGCCGCCGAGCAGGCCGCCCTGCTGCTGCTGGGTGTTGCCGCTGCCGAGCACCGGCGGCTCCTCGGACGGCTGCACCACGACGAAGCCCTGGCCGGCGAAGCTCATGGTGAACGCCTCACCGGTGCTGCGGCCGAGCAGGGTGCCGAGGCCGAGCTGCTCGGCCCGGTGGTAGCCGGTCTGCAGGTTGGCCGACCAGCAGACGGCGGCCTGCGGGTCGACGTAGGTGGGGGCGTCCACGTTGAGCACCACCGGGGTGCCCTTGGTGGTGATCGCGATCCGGCCGTGGCCGCTGAACACGCAGTTGAACAGCCCGGACGACGAGGCCATGCCGGCACCGCCGACCATCTTGATGTCGTACGACAGGGTCGAGTCGAAGGCCAGCACGCTGGAGCCGTTGATGGACAGCGCGTCGCCCGGCTCCAGGTCGATGACGTGCACGTCCTTGCTCAGGTCGGCGAGGAAGACGTCGCCGCGGCCGGAGACCTTCATCAGCGGCACGCCCTCGCCGGTCAGCCGCTGCTTGATGAACTTGCCGATGCCGCCCGAGCCGAGCGCGTGGAACTGGACCTGCCCCTGGTAGGCGACCATCGAGCCGACCCGAGCCATCGCCTCGCCGTTGAGTTCGATCTTGAGCATCTTGGAGTTCTGCAGCCGCATACCGGGCTGCTGGGACTCCTTCTCCAGGTTCTCCGCCGAGAACAGCTCGCTGCGCATGGGTTCCTCCTGAATCGGGGTTGTGCCGACCCGACGGTAGAAGACCGGCGCAACGACGGCCATCGGCCGCTCGGTGCGGTCAGGCCCAGCCGAGCGCGTGCAACCGCTCGTCGTCGATGCCGAAGTGGTGGGCGATCTCGTGCACCACGGTGATCGCCACCTCGTCCACCACGTCCTCGTCCGAGTCGCAGATCCGCAGGGTCGGGTGGCGGTAGATGAGGATCCGGTCCGGCAGCACGCCGGAGTAGTCCCAGCCGCGGTCGGTCAGCGCGTGACCCTCGTAGAGGCCGAGCAGGTCCTCGCCGGGGGGTGGGTCGTCCTCGACCAGGATGACCACGTTGCTCATCAGCCCGAGGATCTCCTCGGGCACCTCGTCGAGGGCCTCACCGACCAGCTCCTCGAAGCGTTCACGGCTCATCTCGACCGGCACGCCGTCCATCCTGCCCGATCTCGGGCGGAACCGGGCGGCGTGCCGGCGCGAGACCGTCAGGCGAGGCGGGCGGTGAGGCTGATCTGCGCGCCAGGGGAGAGCAGCCGGGAGATCGGGCAGTTCTCCTTGGCGGCCTCGGCGAGCTTGGTGAACTGGGCCTCGTCCATGCCCGGCACCTGGCCGACCGTCTCCAGGTCGATCCGGGTGACGCTCATGCCCGCGTCGGTCTTGTCGAAGTGCACCTTGGCGGTGGTGTCCACCGAGGTGTCGGTCGCGCCCGCGTCGGCGAGCTGCTTGGAGAGCGCCATCGAGAAGCAGCCGGCGTGCGCGGCGCCGATCAGCTCCTCGGGGTTGGTGCCCTCGCCCTCCTCGAAGCGGGACTTGAAGGAGTAGTTACCGGACAGGCCACCCTTGCCGGTGCGGACGGTCCCGGCACCCTCGGTGAGGTTGCCCTGCCAACGTGCGGAAGCGGTACGGATAGGCATGCCCCGACGCTAACCGAAACCGCCCCGACTGGCGACCGACCGGGCCCACCCGACGGGCCGATGATCGTCCGGAAAGCCCCCGGGCCCCGCGGGTCGCGAACCGGGGGCGCCAGGTCGAGCCGTGCCATGATGCGAGGGGCAGGCCCGCGACGGCGGAAGGTGGCCGATGTCCGAGGATCCCCCTGTGCCGCGTCAGGACGACCGCTCCGACGGCACCGCCGTTCTCGAGTGGGGCGCGGCGGAACGCCCGGCTCCCGGACGGCACGGACGTCGGCTGGGCGCGCTGGCCCGGGACCGCCGGCTACCCCTGGTGCTGACCGCCGTCGGCGCGGTCGCGGTGGCCGCCTCGCTGGTCGGCGAGTGGCTGGTGATGACGGTGCCGAACGGTGACCCGGACGGCACGGGCACCGCCCGGCTGCCGGGCGGGGTGGGCGACGTGGGCAGCTTCGGCGTCGCGTACCTGGTGGGGCTGCTGCTGCTGGCCGGGGCGGTGGCGCTCGCGCTGCGGGGCAGCCCGGCGGTGCGGCACGACGCCCGGTGGGTCGGCCTGGCCGTGGCCGCGGCGCTGCTCGCGCTGCTCGCCGCCACCGCCTTCTCGCTGGACGACCCGAGCCAGCGGGCCCTGCTGTACGCCCCGCAGGAAGACGTCCGGGTGGACTACGGGCGCGGCCTGGTCACCGCCGTGCTGGGGATGCTGCTGATCGGCGCGGCGCTGCTGCTCGCCGGCCGAGCACCGGCCCCGGGCCGGCCCGACGACGGGGACGACCCCGAGGACCGGCCGGCCGACCCGCGCCGGGACGAGCTGCCGCCCGCACCGGCCGACCTCACCGTCACCCCGACCGTGCCGTTCGCCCGCCGCGACCCGGGTGCCTGAGCCCGGCCGCCCACTGTCCGGCGCCGCCCTCCGGCGGCTCCGTCGGGCCGGTCGCGGCGCGGCGGAGCAGCGTCACCGGGCGTTGGCATCCGATTCGCCGGGAAGCCATGGTTACGACCGGAACCGCGAGGTACGTTTGCTGCCCGCCGTCACTCCTGGTCGACATCGCGACGACTGAAACGGGTCACTGCGACGGCGGCGGGCGAAGGAGGAACCATGCCCCGCCCGGGACTGCCCAAGCTGATCGCCACCGACCTCGACGGCACGCTGGTACGTAGCGACGACACCGTATCGGCGTTCACCCACGGGGTGCTCGACCGGGTCCGGGCCGCCGGCATCCCGGTGGTCGGCGCCACCGGCCGCGGGCCGCGACTGACCGAGCTCACCCGCAACGACATCCGCGCCGCGGACTTCCTGGTGATGGCCGGCGGCGGGCGGGTGGTGGACCAGAGCGACCCCACCGGGCCGGTGGTGCTGCGCGACGAGCGGCTGGCCGGTGAGGTGCTGGCCCAGCTGCTGGAGCAGCTGGAGGCCGAGGTCGGGCCGCTGACCGTGATGGTCGAGGCGTCCGACGAACACGACGCCCCGCTCTGGGGCGACTACCACCCGAGCTGGCCGTACCAGGACCGGTTCGAGCAGCGCAGCCGCGCCGAGTGCCTCTCCTGCGATGTGATCAAGGCGTTCGCCCGGACCGCCGACCACCACGTGGACGAGCTGCTGGCCACCGCCCGGCGGATCATCCCGCCGCAGGTGGCCACGCTGACCCAGGCCGGACTGGGGTTCATCGAGATCTGCCCGCCCGGGGTGGACAAGGCCACCGGGTTGACCGTGGTGGCCGAACGCCTCGGCGTGGACCCGGCGGAGGTGCTGGTCTTCGGCGACCAGCCCAACGACCTGCCGATGTTCGCCTGGGCCGGTTGGGGCCGGGTGGCCGTGTCCAACGCCCACCCCGAGGTCCGGTCGGCCGCCGACGAGGTCACCCTGCGCAACGACGACGACGGCGTGGCGGTCTACCTGGACCGACTACTGTCCCGGTGATGGGAGAGCTACCCCGCCTGGTCGCCACCGACATCGACGGCACGCTGCTGCGCGACGACCGGACCATCAGCCCGCGGACGGCCGCGGTGCTGGAGCGGATCGCCGCCGACGGTACGCCGGTCGTGCTGGTCACCGGCCGCCCGATCCGCTGGCTCCAACTGGTGTACGACCAGCTCGCCGCGCCGCTGCCGGCGATCTGCGCCAACGGCGCGGTGGTCTACGACCCGACGACCGACGAGGTGCTCCGGGCCGACCCGCTCGCCCCGGCGCTGCTCGCCGAGGTGGCCCGCCGACTGCGGGCGGCGGTGCCCGGAATCAGCTTCGCGGTGGAGATCATGGAGAGCCGCCAGATGCGGCACGAGGCGCACTACCCGCTGCGCTGGGACGCCGACGAGGACGCCATCCGGGCCGTCGAATCGCCCGAGGAGCTGCACTCGGCTCCGGCGGTGAAGCTGCTGGCCCGCGCCGGCGAGCAGGACCCGGACGCGTTCGTCCAGGTGGTGGCCGCGGCGCTGGAGGGGCTGGCCGAGGCGACCCACTCGTCCTACAGCGGTCTGGTGGAGATCTCCGCCGCCGGGGTGACCAAGGCGGCGGGACTGGCCTGGTACGGCGCCCGGCTCGGCATCGACGAGCGGGACGTGCTCGCCTTCGGTGACATGCCGAACGACGTACCGATGCTGACCTGGGCGGGGCGGGCGGTGGCGGTGGCCAACGCCCACCCCGCCGTCCTGGCGATCGCCGACGAGGTGACCGCGACGAACACCTCCGACGGCGTGGCGGCGTACCTGGAGAAGGTCTTCGGGGTGGGCTGAGCGGGGGGGGGGGGCGGGGCCCCCCCCCCCCCCCCGGGCCCGGCCCGGGGGGGGGGGCCCCCCCCCCGCCGGGGGGGCCCAGGCCGGGCCGCCCCCGCCACAAGCCGGCCGGGCGCGGCGGCGGGCCCC
>NZ_JBIAZT010000025.1:0-36736 GCF_042899365.1 Micromonospora sp. NPDC000089 | reverse complement strand
CATGGGTGTTTCCTTTCGTGGCGGAGGTGTTCCTCGTCGAGCAGTACGCACCCGTCACCCTCACCGGATCTCAGGTCTGGGATGACGGCGGGGCAACGGCCGGGACCAGCACCTCGGACCCACCGCGGCCAGGGCCGCGGCCCACGCCGTGACAGCAGGCGGGGTGGACACCCTCTGCCTCGTCGGCGCCGGGTCCTGTCAACGGCCGATCAGATCTCCCCGTGAGGCGGCCACTGGTTCCCCGCATTGCTGTGACCTGCCGGACTCCTGGCACGCCTCAGAGACGAGCGGCCCCGAGCCCGGCCGCGTAACCTCACCCGCTCGGGGGCGCGCATTGAGGACGGAGCTTCCCGCTCCCGACGGCGGCGGTGTCCTGTGCCGCTGTGGTCCACTGAGAAACCACCCGGGTGAATCGCGACGATCCCACGGTCAGTTCGGCCATGCTCCCCACGGTTGCCGCTCCGTTCTCGAGCAGCAGTACGCGGTCGGCACGTGCGGCGGAGCTGAGGCGGTGGGTAACGACGACAAGGGAGCCCACCCTTCGCCGGAATGCTTGTTCGACACGGGCTTCGGTGGTGGAGTCGAGATGCGCCGTGGCTTCGTCGAGGATGACGACGGGTGCCCGGCACAGGTAAGCCCGAATGAGACAGAGCAGCTGTTTCTCACCCTGGGTCAGGTGACCGTTCTGTGCCGCCAGGATCGCGCCCAAGCCACCCAGACGTGCACACAGATCGCCGCCGCCGAGGATGTCGATCGCCTGTCGGATCTCGTCGTCGCTCGACGCGGGCGCCAGGTAGGTCAGGTTCGCGCGGAGAGTGCCGCCGAACACGTACGGCGTCTGAGGCAGGAGCATGATGTGTCGTGCCCGCTCCGCGGGAGTGAGCCCTCGGACCGGCACGTTCCCCACCGCCACGGAGCCTGTGGTCGGCGCGACCAGCCCGGCGATGATGGCGGCGAGGGTGGACTTGCCGGTGCCGCTCTCCCCGACAATGGCCAGATGCGACCCTTCCGGAAGGGTGAGGTTCAGCCCCGAGAGGATGTGGCCGGGCTGTCGGTCGTAGGAGAAACCGACGTCACTGAGCGTCAGATCGTGGGTGATCGGCCCCGAGACGTCGGTGGCGGTCCGCGGCAGTTCGTGGGGTGACGTGGTAGCGCCCAGTCGGCGCAGCACGACGCTCAACTCCACACCCCAGGTGCCAACGGTGCCGACGACACTGCGAGTCGCGGGTGCCAGGCCGGTGACCAGGAAGGTGACGGCGCCGGCGAGTTCCCCGACGGTCAGTTGACCGTGGGACATGAGCCACGGGGCAGCGAGCAGGACGCCGACGGTCGGCATGTCGATGCCGAATGTCGGGACACAGACCCGGCTCGCCGTGAGGCGGGCGTGGACCAGCGCGGCCCGCACGCTGGCGTCGACCGCGTCACCCACCGCCGATCGAGCCTTTCGCTGCGCACGGCATGCCTGGATGTCACGAAGCCCGTCGATGGCCTGCTCGACCACGCCGGCCAGGTTCTCACCGGTTCGCAGAACGTCCTGCTGCGCGGCCGCGACCGACCGGACGACCCGCCAGAAAAAGAGCAGGGCGAGGCTGAGCGGAACCAGCACGACGGCGGCCACCGTCGGGTCGAGCGTGGCCAGTCCCATGAGCGCCGCCACCACGCGGAACAACAGCGGCCGGAGGCCACGCAGAAGGGCGTTGCAGAGCATACGAACCGATTCCGCCTGGGTGGTGAGACGTGCCACGACGTCTCCGGGGGGCACCGTGTCCCCGCGTTCGGCGCGTCCGAGCAGCGCGGTGATGAGCCGGGTCACGAGGTCATCCCGGAGCGGCTCGACCACTCCCGCCATCGGTCTCGCCGAGACCTTCACCGCCACCGCCGCCGCCGCGATGACGACGAGCTGAAGCGTCAGCAGGGCGACCCCGTATCCCGGCCGGCCTGCCAGGAAGCCGTCATCGAGTGCGCAGGCGATCAGGACTCCGGACGTGAAGGTGGGAGCCGCCTCCACCGCCGACCAGGTGCCGAGCGTGATCAGCTCGGCGCGGTGCTTCCGCAGGTGAGGGATCAGCAATCGGATTCCGCCGTTCCCCGTCATGACGACCGCGCGAACAGACGCCGGTAGTCGTCCTGGTTGATCAGCGTGCCGTGCCTTCCGATCCCTCTGACCCGTCCGCCGTCGAGCCAGATCACCGTGTCAGCTCTGGCTGCGACGCTCTCGCGATGGGTGATCACCAGGGCGGTGCGCTCAACCGATGGTTCGGTGATGGATCGGAGGACCTGCTCCTCGGTCAGACTGTCCAGCCCCGCCATGGCATCGTCGACGATGACCAACCGGGCGTCCTGTGCGATGGCACGAGCGATGCCGATTCGCTGTGTCTGTCCACCAGAAAGCGGCGCGGAACCGAGCGGGGTGTCATAGCCGAGCGGCAGTTCGCAGATGAACTCGTGAGCGGCGGCGGCCCGTGCCGCCCGCTCGACCTGTGCCCGTGACCCGCCGTCGGGAATCCCGTAGGCGATCGCGTCGGCGACAGTGCCGCCGAGCAACCTGGGCTGTTCGAACGCGTAGGCGGCGAAGCGGTTCAGGTGGCCCGGACGGATCGACCCCACCAGCACTCCGGCAAGGCGAACCTCACCTGAGTGCGGCGATATCAGTCCGCCGACAACGGAGGCAAAGGTGCTCTTGCCGGCCCCGGCCCGGCCCACGACCACCGTCAGGCGGCCCGGAGCGATCTCCACGGTGATTCCGTCCAGCCGAGGACCAGCCTCGCCGAGCACGGTGACCTGGTGGAGCGTGATCGGGCCGCAGCCTGCTGGGAGGGGTGCGCCGGCCATGGACCGCAGCGGGGTCGACTCCTGACCGATCACGTCGGCTATACGACGTGCTGCGGCCGTGCCGGCGGCCATCACGCCGATGACGTCGGTTCGCCGGAACAGGGTAGCGGCCAACGCCACATATCCGGCGGCGGCCACCATGTCCGCCACGGTCAGCCGCCCGGTCGAGACACTCACGCCGGCAACGGCCAGGACGGTGACCTCCAGCGTTCCGGTGAGCACCGCGGTCTGCCAGACGAGGCGTGCCTGTGTCGACCAGAAGGCCGTACCCGTCCGCCGAAGATCGGGCAGCGGTTCGAGCACTCGTGTGACTTCCCGGTCGAGTGTGCCCGCTGCTCGGATAGTCGCCGCGCCGTGTAACGCCTCCACGATGCGGGTGGAGATCTCGGACTGGGCGCGTCGGTACTGCTGGAACAACACGCGGACACTGCGAAGATTCCGGTTCGAGAGGTACGTGGCCAGCGGCACCGTGACCGTGTACGCCGCCGCCAGCCGCAGGTCCAGCAGCGCCAGGCCGGTCATCCCACCGGCTGCCGTGACCAGCCCACAGCAGGCCGAGATGACGCTCGGTACCATTGCGCCCGCCGTCTGCGCATCGCTGATCACACGTCCGACCAGGTCTCCGTTGCCGAACTGACGCGGGTGAGGGGACTCGAGCGAGACCAGCCGATCGAGAAGCATGCGGCGGGCAGCGGCGGCCGATCGCGCGACGACGGCGGCGGATGTCCACACGCCGGTTGCCGAGGCGACGACGCCGATGGTGAGGGCGATCCCCAGTGCGAGGACGGGGCCCTGTCGTCCATCGCTGAGGGCCCCTACCGCGGACGAGGTCAGGTCGGGAATGACCAGGGTCGTGCCGACGCCGACGAGTGAGGCGACGAGCAGGAGCGCGGCCATCCAGCTGCTGCCCCGCAGTGCCTCGATGATCACGGGACGGGCGCGGCTTGCGTCACCGAGGTTTCCTGCTGGCATCCGCGATCCTGATCTGCCGGGCGGCTGGTGGCACGCGGGCGGGACTGACCCGCGTGCCACCAGTCCGTGAGTTACTGGTCCACGGACTCCGTCGCGCCCAGGCAGGTCTCGCCCGAGCAGTGCATGCTGGTCTCCTCCTCAGCGGCGAGACCCTGCAGGTCAGTGACGTCGATGCTCATCTGTCTTCACCTCCTTCCGATGTTGTGCGAATCAGGGTCGGTGGGTGAACCCACCGGTCGGGGCAGCCACAGGCGGGGACCGCCGTGCTGCAAGCGGAGAAGAAAGGTGCCGATTCCGGCCAGCCCGGTGGCGAAGTCGGCGTTGAGGTGTTCCCCGTCCTCGCCGGGCACGACGAGCAGCCCGTCGTCCTCCACGGCTCGGACCGAGAGGCACAACGCCAGGTCTTCGGCCCAGGACCGGAACCTGCCGTCGCCGGTGGCGTCGGCGACGTCGAGCAGGAATTCGCCGTCACCCGCCAAGCCGTGGCAGAAAGCTGTACCGGAACGCCACCGCCCCCGGTGAACCGCCCTGGCGGCGGCCTCCACCAGCTCGTACAGGTCGTCGGAGCGGGTGTGGGACCACAGTCGGACCAGGAAGGTTCCGATGCCCGAGGACCCGCTGCACCAGTGGGTCAGCCAGTTCTCGGTCGCGGCACCCCGGTCGACCGGGAAGTAGGCCGCCCCGTTGTGGAGCCGGGCGGCGCGCTGCAGTGTCCGTCCCGCCCGGTCGGCGACAGCGAGATACCGGTCGTTGCCGGTCGCCTGTCCCACGGCCAGCAGGAAGGTGGCGATCCCGGCTACCCCGTGGGCGTACCCGTAGTGAGCCGTGCCCTTCAGCACACTGTCGAAATCCGCCGGAACCGTCCAGTACACGTCGTCGTCCACGAAGTGTGCGGCGTCGAGCAGGCCGTCCGCGCACGTCACGGCGCGGTCGAGGAGTGTCGGATCTGCGGTCGTCCGCCAGCCGTGCAGCAAGGCGGTACCGGCGCCGCTGGCCCCATGGCACTGGTCGGGATTCGGCCACCGCACCGGCAGGGTGTTCAGCATCGCGACGGCATCCTCGCGGAGTGTCTGGTCCTTGAGCAGCGACGCGGCGTCGAGCAGTGCCCAAGCCGTCCCCGCCCGGCCGAAGTACAGCCCGGGTAGGACGCGTGCCTGTCGGGTAACGCGAGCCTGGATCCAGTCGACGGCTGCTCTGACGACAGGCGTAACGCCGTCGTCGCCCGTGGTGGTGGCCGCCCGGACCAGGGCGGCGAGGACGCCCGCCGCTCCCGCGTGCACGGCGACCGGGTCGAACCGCGCGACGGTCTCTCCCGCCGGCCAGAGCCGGTCGGCGTCGCTGTCGGCCCGGGTACGCAACAGCTGCTGGACGGCATCCCGAGCCAAGCGCTCCACCTGCACCACCGGCGGCTGGACGGTCACGGCTCCCGCTGATGTGCCGAGCTGCTCGATCCGCTTACGCACCGTCGCGAGATCGGGCCGTGACGCGGGTTCCTCGATCATCAAGTCGACGGCGAGCTCACCGAGGCCGGCAGCCGGGTGGTCCGCGGCGCTGGCAGCAGCCCACCGCAGCAGCTGTTGCCGAGCCGATCGCCCGGCACCCTGCCAGGCCAGGCGGGGCACCGCGCCCGACACGAGGCAGAACAGCACCGCTCCCAGGCTGTACCTGTCGGCCGCGAAACCGGGGGCGGGCGTATAGCCGGGGCTGCTGCGTTGCTCCGGTGCTGCATGCCCGGGGGTGAAGACCCGGCGGACCAATTCGTCGGGTCGGGCGAGGAACTCCAGGTCGACGAGTCGAACGCGCGATCCGTCGATCATGATGTTGTTGACGGTGAAGTCCCGCAGGACGTAGCCGAGGGAATGAACCGCTTCCATGACATCGACCAGACCGAGGGCGATGCCGGCCAACTCGTCCCAGGATGGGATTCCGTCGCAGACGGCATGCAGTTCGTGAATGTGATCCAGCAACAGTGTGCCGGGTAGCGCCTCCTCCACCAGGAACAGGTCGCCCTGCTGCTCGAACAGCTCCACCGGCGCTGGTGCGATCCGCAGTGCACGCAGAGCGTTCAGAGCCCTTTCCTCGTTACGCAAGGCGTCCCGCACGTCAAGGCCGTACAGATTGGCGGCGACGTGCGGGCGGGCCTGCTTGATCACCACCTCGCGGCCGGTGCGGGTGTCCGACGCCCGGTACACCCCGCCCTTGAAACGATGTCTGATCGCCTTCCGAACCACGTAGCGGTCGTTCAGGAGAACGGATGTCGACGCGACCGCACCACTCGCCTTAGCGGAGCGGAAGTCGGGCATCACGGCGGGTGCCCAGCTCGGCGGGGTGAAGGACGCGCCGCGGTGGTCACGTTCCAGGGTTCCGTCCGGCGCCACGAGCATCGCGGCCGCCTCGCCGTCGTTGGTGAGCGCCGGCACTCCGGTGAATGCGCCGAAGCGGCAGTGGACGAGGCTGCCCGGCCGCAGCCGCCGGTCGGACATGATCCCTGGTCCGGCCAGTCCGAAGGTGGTGGCGTCCAACGCTTGGGCAAGCCGCTGGCACTGCGCGTCCGAATCCGGATAGATCGTAATGAACTTGCCGCCCGCGCCGCGGTCCTGCCGAGATTCGACCAACTCCTCCACCCTCCGCAGGGTGCTCGCGAACTTGAAGGCAGCAGGGTCTTCACGAAGGACGTCGATGGCGCGGGCGAGCACGACCGGAGCAGACAAGGGGGTCGCCGAGACATGCAACTTCCATCCCTGCAGGCGCCGGACGCTGCCCACCGGTCGGGCATGGCACCACATCGCGGTGCGGTCGATACGCCAGGATGCCTCGGGCAGAGCGGCCCGGCCGATCGACTCAAGGACGAGATCGTCCGCCCTACCGCTCACCACGTCCTCCTCGATCCACTCTTAGGGGAGGAGACTCCGCGATCTTGCGGCTCAGACCAATCCGGTAAATCCCCCAACCGGCGTTTCAGGTCTTCCGCGGTTCGCTGTCCCGTGCCGACGCAGGTCGCCGAAATGCGGGCCGTGACGCAGCGACTACTTTCGCTGTCGTGGTCGGCGAACTCTGCTTCCTCGGTGCCGGGTCGCTGTACGAGTTGGGCGGACGGGTGTGGACGAGTGCCGGTGTGTCCGTTTGACCAAGCCGATTCGGGACACGGCTCCCTTTGGTTCCGCCCTCGCTCCGTCCATCGCCGAGCCCGAGTACCCCGCGTAACGACCCTCCGGCGCAGATCCGCTCCATCGGGTCATTGAGTGGCTCGACCCGATGCGTAGGCCGGTTTGGCCTCGGTGCCAGAACCGATCGCCCGACGGCGACGTAGTGCTTGATGAGTTGGACTTCGGCCATCGCACGTCGCACGGTCGCTGGGGTTGCCCGATGGCGCGTTCGAAGATGCCGAGCGAAAGCCGGACGAGACGGATACGGCTGTTAAGATTGGGTGCAGATGGGGCAGCGGACCTCTCACGGGGGTGACAATCAGCTATGGCGGCCGGTTTCTGCGAAGCTGGCCGCACCGTCGCGCGCAGACGAGCGGACGTGCCACCGCGGCCGTCGTAGGGTCCGGTGCGCGAGCGACGTGGCGATCGGTCGCCCGCGCACCGGCCGCTGGAGAGGTCGAGAGCGAGCCTTACCTGGGCATTGCCCGAGTCGGGGCGTCGGACGCCGCGACGTCAGACAGGCAGGTGTCGCGGCCACCGCCTCCCGGCATGATCGCCGCATCGCGTACGACGGTGGCGAAGGGGTTGAGGAGGGCGATTGCCGCCATGAGCGCGGTGATCATTCCGGGCGTCGACGTCTTTACGTTGCTGCCATGACTGCTCCTTGTCTGGCGATCCTGCCGATCGGGACCGGCGGTGCGCTGTCGGCGGCCGTGTCAGACCTGCGCGCCGAGGTCGCGGTGGATGAGGAACAGCGGGATTCCCGAGACGGAGCCGCGTGTCGGGACGAATGGTGCCGGGCGGACCGCGAAGCCGAGCCGCCGGTAGAAGACGGTGACCGGTTGGCGGCAGAAGCCGAAGACGCGCCGACAGGCGGTGTTGCGGGCCATCCAGGGGGCGGCGAGTCGCATGATCGCTTGCCCGGCGAGAAGACCCTTGCCCGGGTCAGCCACGAGACCGCCGATCTCCACGAAGGAGTCGTCCACGCCGATGTCGCCGAGGGGCGCTTCGATTTCGACGGACCTGGCAGCGCCGGTGGAAAAGGGGATGGCTCGTCCGGTGGCGACGAGATCTCCTTCCCGCTCGGCCATCCAGACGTAGGACACGGCGTCGCGTAGGGCGTCGCCGTCAGGGTCGTAGAAGGCGTCGTGGCGGCGAAGCCGGTGTCGTAGGGCGACGACTGCCTGCAGCTCGTCGGACGCGGTGGCGAGCCGGACGCTGATTCCGGCCCAGGTCCCGGCCCAGGTCCCGGCCCGGGTCGCGCCGTCATCGTTGGGGCTCATGCCGTTTCGGCCTCTCGGTCGAGCTGCCGGGAGACGAGGTGGTGGAGGTCCGAGACCGTCTCGACGCGCGCTACCTCTTCATGCTCGACGAGCCGTATCCGATAGTGCTCTTCAAGTGCGACGAGGATCTCCATGAGGTGCAGAGAGTCGATCCGTAGATCCTGAATTCGATCGGTTGGCGCGATGACCCGGTCGATTCTGGTGACCGAGCGGTAGCAGGTCTCGAAGACCTCGATGAAGTTACCGAGGATGAGCAGCGTGTCGATGGGGTATTCAGACATTGGCGACTCCCAAGTCGTCAGGGCGAGTTAGGTGAACCTCACGGCGGTACGAGTCGAAGTCAGGCTGGATGCCGCCGGCGACCAGCTCCCACATGGTTTCGTCGGTGCCGGCTCCGATGCGGCCGAGGCGAGCCTCCTGCCAGATGCGGGCCATCGGTGTCTCGTCCGTGAGGTAGCCGGCTCCGCCGAACATGTGCATGCACTCCTGCGTGACATGCTCGGCCAGACGAGTGGCGGTGACCTTGAGCGCGGCTGCGTCGCGGACGGTGACCCCGTCGTCGCCCACAGCGGCGCCGTAGACGCCGTATCGAAGCGTGGTGAGTTGGGCGGCGAGCTCGGCCAGCCGCAGCCGCAGAGCCTGGTGTTCGACCAACGGCCGTCCGAATTGCTGCCGACGGTGCAGGTGTGCCGCGGTCAGGCCGATGGCGCGGGTGCCGAGACCGAGCGCCTGTGCGGCGATGGCATAGCGTTCATGGGTGAGGCCGTGGCCTATGACGG
Organism: Micromonospora sp. NPDC000089; assembly: GCF_042899365.1. Taxonomy (NCBI): domain Bacteria; kingdom Bacillati; phylum Actinomycetota; class Actinomycetes; order Micromonosporales; family Micromonosporaceae; genus Micromonospora; species Micromonospora sp. NPDC000089. The sequence goes on along the minus strand of NZ_JBIAZT010000025.1, from coordinate 27,724 downwards.
GTAGGCCGAGTCCGACCCGGCCGACGATCGCGTCGTCCGGTACCCAGGTGTCGCAGCGCATCCAGGTGGTGTCGAGCGACCGCGTCGCGATCTTCGACAAGGGCTTGACGACTCGCAGGGCGTCACGGGGGACCATCACCAGCGTCAACGGCCGCGCGGTCTGCGAGTCGTCGTCGCTGTCCTGGACGCCACACAGCAGCAAGGCGAAGTCGCAGACTTGGCCGAGTGACAAGAACTTCTTCTCGGCCCGTACCCGCCAACCGTTGTTTTCGCGGCGTATCGTGCTGCGCATACCGAGCAGGTCGGAGCCGCCGGTCGGTTCGGACGCTCCGATGCAGCCGACGAGCCGGCCGTCGAGGAGGCCCTGTAGTGCCTGCGTCTGGGCGGGGCCTCTGGCGAAGCGGACAAGGATGCCGGTGACGGTCTCAAGGGTCAGGCTGATCCCGACAGCGATGCCGCCACAGCCGGCTGCGGCCAGTTCCTCGTGGAGGATGGCCGCTTGCCCCCGGTCACCGTGGTAGCCCTCCCATCGGTCGCGGATGATGCCGGCTTCACCAAGCTTGATCATCACCTCGCGAGGGAACCTGCCGGCCTCTTCGGCGGGGGCAAACGTCGGGCGAATGGAGGTATCGATCAGCTTTCGCAGGCTGTTGCGGTGTTCGGTCACCCGAGGGGTGTCAATGCCGTCCCGAAACAACATGCCGTTCACGGCGCGTCACCAGTCGTGGCGGCGTGGTAACCAGGCGGGGGGCCAATGTCTGTTCCTCCGACGGAATCGGGATGATGGGTGGCCAGGGTGGTGACGGTAATGTCGGTCTCGGTTCGAGCGCGCCAGATCGAGGCGCGGCGTGGTTTGCCGCTGGAGGTGAATTCCAGCAGGCCGCGGGGTACGACCTCGACCGTCAGGTCGACGTCGGAGCCGACGTGCCTGATCAGGGTGTCGAGCATTGCGGTCGCGGCGTCGACATCGACACGGTGGGTGGTGAGGATCATGACCTGCGGGCTCCCGTCCCGGTAGCCGGCGACGACGACGGTTCGGCGGGCCAACATGGGAAAGGCGGTGAGCAGGGCGTCCTCTACCTCCTCAACGAAGACGTTGCGGCCCCTGACCTGAATGCAGTCGCCCATCCGGCCGAGAACGAACAGGTCACTATCCATGACGAAGCCCGCGTCACCGGTCAGGAGCGTGTCGGCGGTGATGCGGGTGGTCCCGGTGCTGCGCCGATCCAGGTAGCCGCGGACAACGCAGGGGCCGGTCACCGCGATTTCCCCCAAGTGGCCGTCCGGTAGGGCCACGAGGTGCTCATCCACGACGCGCACGGTTGTTCCGGTAACGGGCTGGCCGCAACTGAGATGCCAGACCAGCGTGTCGTCGGTGCTGTCTATGAGGTGGGCGAGCTCGTCCGCTTGGCGGACGTCGCCGATCTCCACAGCCTGGCCGAACCGCTCACCCCCGCGTTTGACACCGACCATCCGTGGCACCCGGTGGACGTGAGCGCCGGTCACCGCGAGCGTCGCCTCCGCCAGCCCGTACATCGGCCGCAACGTCTCCCAGCGCAGCCCGAAAGGCGCCAACAGGCGGTAGAAGGAGGCGACGCTACTGGCGCGGACCCGCTCCGCGGCGGTGATGACCGTGCGGACCCCGGTGAAGTCCATGCCCTCGACGTCGGCTGGGCGGATCCTCTTCACGACGTAGTCCATGCCGAAGTTCGGCATAACCATCACCTGTCCCGTGCCGTGGCCGTACTGCTCGAGCCAGCGGATAGGAGCCGAGATGAATTGGCCCGGCCGCATCATCTGGTGTGGCATCTGATACACGACTGGGAGCAAGAAACCACCCACGAGCCCCATGTCATGGTATAGGGGAAGCCAGCTCGTACCGACAGTGTCGAAATGGTCCAGCATGCGGTGGATCATGTGGAGGTTGGTCTGGAGACTCGCGGCGGAGACCGGAACACCGCGCGCTGCGGCGCGGGAACCAGAGGTGAACTGGATCAACGCGGTCTCGGCCACGGGCCGGTGCCTACCAGCCGCGGGGCTCATGGGGGGTGTGGCGAGGATCCTGCCCGGGTGTCCGGCTTTCCGTGACGCGGCCTCGAGCAGCGGCCGGTACGCCTCCGCGGCCAGGATCAGCGCGGGTTCGACCGTCTGGATGACATGCGCGGCGTGACTGACCCAGCGAGCAGTGCCGCTGAGGGCCTGCGGTGGGCTCAGCGGCACCGGTGTGCAGCCCGCTGCGAGCGTGCCGAAGAAGGCGGTGACGAACTGCGGTCCGGTGGGGTGAACGATCAGAACGCACTGACCCGGTTCCGTGCGCTGCAGGAGTTCAGCGCTGCGGGCCAGCGCCCCGTGAGCCAGGTGATCGTAGGACGTCCACGCCCAGTTTCCATTGTCGTCGAGGAAGCTCACGCCGTGTTCGGGTGAGGGATGGTGTAGCCAGTCGAGCAGTCCGGGCGTTCGCGCTTGCATAATGATCGGCAGCCTTCTGTGGGGCATGAGGGCGAAGCGGATGAGGGGCGACCGACGGCCGCGGTGGCGGTTGCGGATGATCTCGAGATCGTCGGCTTGGCCGGTGGTGGCGCCCGACTTGCCGACCGAGGTGGAGCAAGGAGAAACAGGCAGGTCAGGAGTGCGCGTGCGTCGACCAGGCCGGTCAACCCGTGCCTGATTCTTGCGAGATCGGAATGCGTACGAGACACGCCTCGGTCCTATTTCAGTTGGACGATAGGAGGTCGATAGTGACCAACCGGTCGCCGCTCGGAGCGACCGGCGGCAGTAGATTCCCTCATCTGGATTCCTGAATCCATTAGAGATAACCCTCAACTTCGGCGGCGTCAGACGACGATGGCGGTAGGAACAACCACCTTCGCTGCCCCGCCGCCCGCAGCGGTCTCCGTCACGGTTCCGGGGCGCCGCCGTCGCGTCGAAAGTAAGCAAGGTGTTGTTCACCTACGTAAATGGCGGCGGGCTCGACCGCTTCCCCGCCCACGCGGGCCAATTCGCCACCCGGCGCTTCCCTGGATTCAATCCGCTTCGGCGGGTCAGCCCCTTCTTGATGTCGACCCGCCGGGACGGTCGGCATCTGCGGTTGACGCTCAAGGCAGTGGGCGCGAGCAGCGCAGCACTCGCCTCCCTGCGACCGGGGACGAGGCTCTTCGTTCAAGGTCCCTTCGGAGCCTTCACCGGACTGGCCAAGACCCGACGCGACACGGTGCTGATCGCGAACGACCGGACCGGACGCAGGTGGCGGTCCGAGGCGTCGGCGGAGGCGAAGGGCCGCCGCCGGCCTGTCCGGGCAGCCAGGGAACAGGGCCTGTCGTCGACGGGCCCGGACGGGCTGCTCAAGCAGTTGACCAAGACGGTCTTGGAGACCGCCCTGGGCGAGGAGGTGACCGATCACCGCGGCTATGCCAGAGCCAGCGGCAAAGGCATTATGCGAACTCGATCTGTTTGCTGGCAGCCTTGCCGAAGTCGCAGTAAGCAATCGATTCGGCTGCCGGATCCGGCCCGGGGGCCGCGACCGGGGCAGCCATCCACGGGCCGTTCACATAGTGTGTACCCTGGCCGGCCAGGAAGCACCCTACACGAGCCCGGAATGTGGCCGGCCCTTGTATACAGCTTCCCGCCGCACCGACCCTGACGCCCTGCCAGTCAAGGACGTAGGTCGTTGAGCAGGAGACGGCATGAGCGGCAGGCACCAATGGGCCAACAAGTCCAGTAGCAATCACACTGGCGGCAGTCGTCGCCAACAGCCCGAGACTCAGGCGCGCGGAATACATGACACTCCTCTGGGTTGCAGCTTCCCCGTCCATGCGGCAGGGGTCAGTGAGAGAACTGCATTGCAGGTTCGCCAAATCGCACGTTTCCGCCCTAGTCGGCCGGACAGATCAGTATGGTCGCGGTGCTGGCGGCCCGGAGGTCGCCGGGAGCCACCGCTCATCGCAGCTACAGATCAGGTCGGGGCCGGTCTCAGCCCTCCGAACGCCACCGCCTGGTGCGCCTGGGCAGTGCGTTACTGCCCGGATTCTCTTGGCGGTGAGGCACGCGCAACTCCCACGTTCTGCCAGGCGACCGTCACCTCCAACCACGCCATCGCGGCCCTGCTCAGCGTCGCCTCATTCTCTGCCGGCCCCGGAGCGGCGACATCGGTGTTCTCCCCCAATATGCAGCTGTTGCGCCTGCGTCCCGTCTTGTTGTACACACCTCACGATGCGCCAGACCGGTCCGCTGTTCGGGGCTCGTGCGCTGCGGCGCACCAGGTCATCGGCACCCTCGCCGCTGCTGGCCATGGCGCCGGCGCGTAAGCGGCCGGTCGACCAGACCACCGTCGCCGCAGTACGCCGATCGGACCCGCGATACCGCCTGGCTGCCCGGGCAAGAACTACCGGTGCTCGATGCTGTGGAAGCGTTCGCAGGGTGGCTGGAACGTTCATCTCCAATCAGGCAGCCTTGAGCGTAGGCGAGTGGGTAGGCGGGGCCAGCTCAGCGGACGGCCGTCGAGTTGACCTGATGGGATTACCCTGCTCCACCCGTTTCAAGTGCTGTTCGGTACGCATCGGCTTGCTGCTCCAGCTCATCGCCCGCGCTTTGCCCGCCTGACTCGACAACTCGGTCGAGCAGCCATCGCGCCGTCCTTGAGAAAGTGAGCATGTCCCGACATCGATTGGCGAGCGTCGCACCGGCTTCCTGCGCGGCTTTCAGCCATCTATCCCGTTGCAGTGCCTGGCCGGCGTCGAGAAGGAAGGCCCGATGCCTGAAACCCCATGGGCGAAGCCGTAGTGCCTTGGCCAGCAAGATTCGAATCGTGGTCAGCTGGGATCGGCAGCGGACTTGTCCGTCACCTCGGTCAGCGGTTCATGAGCAGCCAGTCGGCGCGATCACCGGCTCGCTGAGCAATGCGAGGGTCTCTGGAGTCTCGCCAGAAGCGCAACTGCGTCATGCCGGCACCGGCAACACCATGGGTGACATCAGGATTCGGCCACGAAACCGGAACACTCAGCGCCCGTGTCGAGGCCCGCGCGGCTAGATCCTCGTCGTTAACGGGCCACATTCGATGCATAGCTCCCCTCGTCGGGGAATTGCACGATACTCCGTGACGTGATTAGCGAAGAACGGGCAGCGAAGAGATTGGTGGACTGCCGACAGGAAGACAGCGTTGCCGGGTAGGCAGTCGAGGCGTTGGATGACGCCGCGCTTGGTGTCGCCGTGCGTGACTTTGGGGTCGGCGCGGCCGAGCACGATCAGGTCGGGCCGTGGTGCAAATGGTTGGAGGCTGCGGCGACCTTTGCCCATCCAGCGGCGTCCGCCGGTCCAATCGTCGGCCTGCTCGGCCAGGACCGCGCGGCCGAGGCGGATGACCGCCGGGGGTGTCGGGGAAGTCCGACCAGGCCGGTACGGCGTCGGCTCTCCTTGTTCAACCGTTCCTGCAGCTTGTTTGAACAGTTCTGGCACCAGACCCCGCGCGGGAAGCCGGCGAAGGTGAGCAGGTCGTCAGGGGCGGCGTCAAGGGCCCGGACAACGCGCCGCCGTCGACGACCTCATCGCCGAACGGCTCGGCCACCACCACTCGCTCCGAAATCCTGTCGTCGGCTCGCCGCAGAGCGGGGTAGGGCAGGCGGAGCCGAGAAGAGTGCCCGCTGCTGACGGGGCAGCAGCGGGCAGCAAGGTCGGGTTCACATCGCCGCTCCCCGGCAACAATGGGTGATAGCACCCAATCAAGGCAGAGCGTGGCACGCGCGCCGGTTGGACGTCCACGTGGGCTGCCGGGAATCCGCCGGGAACCGATCCGTCGGGCAGCGCCGTAAGAACGTTAAGAGCAACCAGCAAAGCCCGTGGATGCGCGATGGCCCATCGCTCACCCGCTTCCTGAACCTCCCATTGACGAAGGGCGACGCCGGATCAACCTGGCGCCGTTGGTGCGATGCGACTCAACACTCATTCCGGAACGTCCCTCGAAGAGCGCTTCCGCTCAGGCGACGAGACCGCTTTGTCGGAGGTCTACCGCCTGTACTCCGGGGCCATGTTCGCCACCGCGCTCAACCTGCTCGGCAACCGTGATCTGGCAGCGGACGCGGTGCAGCAGGCGTTCGTGCAGGCCTGGCGGGCGGCGGGGTCCTTTGACGTCACCAAGGGCCTACGCCCGTGGCTGTACGCGATCACCCGACGATCGGCAATCGACGTCTATCGTCGACAGCGACGGGCGTCGCAGGAGGTCCGCTTCGACGACGCTTGGCTGGACCGGCCGGACCCTGAGCAGGGCCAGTCTTTCGAGTCTGCATGGCAGGTGTGGCAGGTCCGCGAAGCTCTTGACCAACTACACCCCGACGAACGCCAGGTGTTGCAGTTCGCCTACTACGGTGGCATGACCCAGAGTGAGGTGGCCCGAGAGCTGAACCTCGCCCTAGGCACGGTGAAAAGCCGTACCGCGCGTGCGCTGCGCCGGCTCTCGGAGATCCTCGGACACTTGCGGGACGACTTCGGTGACGACCCGGACGGTGCCGAGTGAAGAACCGATGTCACCTCGCAGTTCGTACCGTCTGATGAATTGTTGGACAACCCGCGACTTGAGGACCGACCAGTGATCAAGGAACCCGAGGTTCCGGACATCTTCCGGAATGCCCTGCGATACGCGCAGGCTCTGCAGCACGACGGGTGGGAGACCGTTCTGAGGCAGCAGGCGGTTTGGGAATCCGTACCTGCGGAGCTCGAGGCGACTGTCATGCGGCAGCTGGTCGGCACGAAGCCCGCCGACAATGTGGTACCGCTGCGGCGACGGCTCTTCCGCCGAGAAGCGTCGGCCGGACGGCCAGCCATGGCGCCCCGACGGCGACTAGGCCTGGTGGCTGCCGCCGCAGTGACGGTGGCGCTCGCCTCCGCGGCGGGTGCGTCGGCCCTGACCAGCGGTGAAAGCAGCACCCCCATGCGGCTGACCGGCACCGCGCTCGGTGGGAGCAGCCACGCCGAAGTGCGGCTGCGGTCAACGATGTCCGGTGTCGAGATCAAGGCTGACTTCGATGGCCTTCCGCCGGCGCCGGTCGGGAGCTACTACGAAGGATGGGTGGTCGGTCCGCGGGGAGCCGTAGCGATCGGCACCTTTCATCTCAGACACGGAACCAGAGACGTCGTGCTGTGGTCCGGGGTGGAGCTGAAGGACTACCCGACCATGACGGTCACCCTGCAGCAAGAGGGTGGCGGAGCCCAGTCATCCGGAAAAGTCGTGTTGAGGGGCCCGGTACCGGAGACCTTCGAATGAGCGGAGTCGACAATGTGCGGTTTGGCTCCGCTCTCGTGATCACCGGGCTCGGCCTGCCTGTTGGAGTACCCGTCCGATCTCGGTGAACGCCACTCTCCCCGCGCATGTCGGGGAGAAGGAAGACCGCAATAAGCAGGCGCAGGCGACACTGTCTGGCGCAGCCGATCGCTCCGCCGCCGGGCCGCAGACCTTCCTCAGCAGAACTCCGGGGCCAGCGACAACCTACACACACCACAGAGATGACAGGAGCACGACGAGTTGACGTCAGAAGAGCGGATGGCCGGCGGCAGGTTGCACGGCGCATCAAGGAGCGAGCGCGGCGTTCACCGCACGGCCCAGCCGTGGACTCCTACCGTTCAGGCCGTGCTCCGACATCTCGAGGGTCGGGGCTTCGCGGGCGCACCACGGGCACTGGGTCTCGACGACCAGGGTCGCGAGCTCCTGAGCTACCTCGATGGTGAGACGGTGGGCGAAGTTCTGCCCTGGCCGGATTGGGTCTATGCCGATGAAACTCTCCAGCAGGTAGGGCGGTGGCTGCGCGGCCTGCACGACACGACCGCAGACTTCCATCCGCCGGCCGACGCGGTCTGGTTCGTGCCGCGGCCGTGGTTCGAGGGCGCTGTCGTCGGACACAACGACGCAGCGCCTTGGAACGCGGTCTGGCGGGACGGCAAACTGGTCGGCTTCGTCGACTGGGACACCGCCGCTCCTACCTCTCGCGACTTCGATCTCGCCTACGTCGCGCTCACCTGGGTGCCACTACAGACGCCTCGGTTGGCCGAGGAAACGGGCTTCACCAACTTCGCCGACCGTCAGCGTCGTCTGCACTTGCTGCTCGATGCTTACGGGTACGACCGTGATCGGCATGCACTCAGAGCAGCCATCGTCGAACGCGCGCGCCGCAACGCCCAAGTCATCCATACCTTGGCCGCGACGGGCGATCCTGTCTATACCAACGCCAGAATGTCCCAGTGGGCGGCCGACCTCGAGCAGGCTGCCAAAGAAGTCGAGGACCTGCCGGAGACCTTCTGGATCGCATCCTAGGTTTGCTGCCATGCAGCTCATTTGATTGCCTATGCCTAGGGCGTAGGTCCGCGTTGTCAACGCCGCCTCAAACGGGACCACCGTGGTCCGGCTGAAACTGGACCACCTCGGTTTGGTTGATCTTTAGTCGTTGGTCTTGGTGGCCGCGGGGACGCGTCCGAGGTCGCGGTTTTCGAGTCGGTAGCTGGCGCCCTTCATTGAGATGACCTCGGCGTGGTGGACGAGGCGGTCGATCATGGCCGCGGCGACGGCGTCGTCTCCGAACCCTTCGCCCCACCGGCCGAAGGGTTTGTTGCTGGTGACGATCAGCGAGGCTCGTTCGTAGCGGTTGGAGACGAGCTGGAAGAACAGGTTCGCGGCTTCGGCTTCGAAGGGGATGTGGCCGACCTCGTCGACGATCAGCAGCGGGATCCGGCCGAGCTTGACCAGCTCGTCTTGCAGGCGCCCGGCGTGGTGGGCGTCGGCGAGGCGGGACACCCATTGGGCGGCGGTGGCGAACGCGACCCGGCGTCCGGCCTGGCAGGCCCGGATTCCCAGGCCGATGGACAGGTGGCCGGGAACCTCGCTGCCCGGATACGGCCCTCACCGCTGTGAGCCTCCCGGGCAGCCACTTCCCGTTGCAGGCAGGCGGCGAGGAACTCCTCATGCGTCCAGGACTCCGCCCGGGCCCGCTCTGCCAGACGTTCCACCGACGCCGGCCGGCCGACCTGCCCGAAGCCCAACGGCACGTCCGCCGGCGGGAACCACAGATCACACTGCACCAGCTCACCCGGCAGATACTCCGTCCGCTGGGCCGGATCCGGGCGCCGGAACAACGGCCGCAACTGCTGCACCCGATCACAGAACACCGTCTTGCCCCGACTCCACCCGACCCGCTCCATGATCACCGTCGAAGGCATCTCCGGGAACTCCGCCAACAACGCCCGGATCTGCGGCTCGACCGCATCCACGATCGAGCCCTTCAACCGGCTCCTCGTCCGCCGCGAGGGGCGGATCCAGAGTCCACATCAGGTGCGTACAGCCGCGTGGACACGATGAGCGAGATTCTGTCGGTGGGTGGTGGCTCCATTGCACGTCGTCCTTGTCGGCTCACTGGACGAGATGCTCGGCACACAAAGCCTCGCGTGGAGCCGCGATATCACCCCGCTCGTCATAGACGAGGCAGCGATCTCCCTTTTGGCTGGTGGATCCGAGCTTCGTCACGTGGACGTAGCACACCAGTCAGCGTGGTACGAACTGCTCACCCGCGTTGCGCTCGCCCGACAGGACCTCGGAGCGGCAACCGGCTGGGCGTACCGTGCGGTCCGGGCTTCTCGCGCCAGCATGGACGATGTGAGCAGTGCCTTCGCCCGCCTCGCCCTGGCTCAGGTCGCCCGGTACGTCGGTGGTCGCGACAAGGCCACCCGACTCGCCCTGGCAGCCGCAGGAACCTTCGATCGGCTGGGACATCCGCTGGACGCAGATCGGGCCCTGCTCGTGGCCGGCGTCGGCCGAACGAAGACGGACTCGAACGGCGATGCACCCGACTCGTCGGTGCGAGAGGGCGATGCAGGCCCAGGGACGGCGGCGCGGGGTCAGCCCGACCTCATCGCTCAGCCGGTCCGAGCAGCGGGTGATGCCAACGCGATGCCTCTGCCGCTCGACGTGCTGAGCCGACGCGAGCGAGAGGTTGCCGAGTGGGTTGCGCGGGGCAGCACCAACCGCGACATCGCCAACCACCTCTTCCTCAGCGTCAAGACCGTGGAACGTCATCTGTCCAGGATCTTTGACAAGGTGAGCGTGACCTCGCGTGCCGCGCTCGCGGCGATGGTCGCCAGGGATCCGTCGTTCATGGAGCGGGACGACCGGTCGCAGCCACCGCGGAGGTGATCACTGCGACGGCCTCTGGCCGTTGACCGGTTGGCGGGCACCAACGCAGGCCAGCAGCGATCAAGCCCTAGCCCGTCTGCGGCTGGTTGGCAGGGCCCTGTACCGGTGTGGGACCCAGTTGGGGGATCTACCCAGTGTTGAGAGTGTCCAGGATTCCTGGACGCTGGGGCCGCGCCGCGCCCGGCCAATGGGTGCGGACATCCCCGGTGACTGACACGACGGCGAGACCACGGTGCAGTGCTGCTTGAGCACCTCGGCGCACCCGCCGGCGAGTCGACCCGAACAGATAGGACATCTCGTGGATTCCCGTGAAACGGACCAGAGGAAGTGCACCGTACTGCGCGGTGACGACACCTTCGAGACGATCCAGGGTCTGCCCTACCGGATCGGCATCTCTCGGGAGACGGTGAGCTCCCTCAACCTGAGCATGCACGTGGTGAGCATTCCTCCGGGCGGCCGTGCGCAGGCACACCGCCACGCCTTTCATGAATCGGCCCTGTACGTGGTCAGCGGCACCGCCGAGATGTGGTACGGCGAGGGCTTGGCCGAACGAATGGTCCTCGGTCCCCGCGACCTGATCTACGTCCCACCCGGCTGCCCCCACGTGTCGGTCAACCGTAGCGAGACCGAGCCCGTGGTGGGTGTGGTCGCCCGCAGCGACGCCCAGACCCAGGAGAACGTCATCCTCATGCCCGAACTCGACGGCCTGGTGGACTGAGAAGTCCCTGCCTCATTCGCTGAAAGGTTATTCGGCATGCGACAGATTGAAATCGAGTGGCTCCCTCTCGACATTCGCATCACGGTCGACCTCGACGATGCCAAGAACCGTCGTCTCAACGATCTCCTGTGGTCCAAGCTCCCTTACCGCAGCCTGCAGAACCACGCGCTGGTTTCCGGCAACCACCTCTATCATCTGCTGCCCTTCCCTGAGTTCGTCTACACGGCCGCGGAGACGAGGGTGCCCGATCGCACCAAGGAACCGGACGGAACCGTGTTCCTCTCTCGCCTACAGCACTTGGCCATCAAGTACGGCCCACTCAGCGAATACCTGCCGGCGGCACCGGTCGGAACGGTGCGCCCCGCGGACATGGACGCGCTGCGCGAGGTCGGCCGCGGCTGCTGGGAGGCCGCGTACCACACGAAGCAGCCCATCGAGGTCAGGGTCACCCGCAAGGGCGACTCGACGCCGATTCCCGGGTTGCCACGCCCCGCGCCCGTGGCCGACCCGGCCGTGCAGCGTCTCATCAACGAAATCCACGACGAAACGGTACGCGTCTGGATCGAGCCCCCGACCGAGCTGATGTCCATCCACGAAGGCGAGATCAAGAGTGGAGCGGGCAGTTACGACCAGTATCTTTCCACGATGGTCTTCGTCAACGGCGAAACCCGCCCGCTCGGATACTGCGCGCTCAACGGTCTGATCAACCTCTGGGCGAGCGGCGAGCACTCCCTGGAGACGCTCCGCGCCATCACGCCGACGTTCGTCAGCACACCCGCCGAGTTCCTGGGGTACTGCGGCTTGGACAACCTGTGGCGCTTCACGAGGCAGGCGCTCGACTCGCTGCCCCAGGTACAGACCAGGGAGGAATACTTCTCCCTCGTGTCCACGCTGAGCCTGTACGCCAACTGCCTCAACACCTGGAACCTGCATCTGTTCCCCTGGGAGCTGGGCGACCGGTTCCGCCACCCCCGCGCACTCTGAGACGAGGAGGCCTCCGGGAGCACTGCACCAGGCGACCGGCTACGGGGGCCCGCGCGGAAACGCCGCGTCGGGAGGGTTCTCCCGGCGCGGCGTTTTCGGCCCAGTTACTGGAGGGTGAACGCGAACTTGTGGTTCGGCCCGCCGTCCTGGTTGAAGTGGATGATCGGTGCGCCCTCCTGCTGAGAGGCGTTGAGCACGGCCCACTGCTTGAGGTTGAACTTGTTCTTGTTGCTGACGAACGTGCCGAAGTCACGGACCCACTTCTGGCTGGCCGTGCCGTCGCACGGGCGGATCACGACACTGGAATTGTTCGCCTGGTTGAAGTCGTCGGTGGGGGAGTCGATGCACAGCTTGACCAGCGTGCCGTTCTTCGCGACGCCCTTGTCGCGTAGGGCCCAGACGAACTCGACCTGATTGACGTTCGTCGGGTTGGACGACATGATCTCCCACTGCTGCCGGTGGTCGAGGGAATTCTCCGTAACCTGGACGATCGGGTTGCCCTCCCGGACGGATCCGCCGAAGGTCGGTGTGGCGGAGATGACCTTCCCGGAGTGCTGCACCTTCAGGTGGTAGTAGGGCGTGGCGGCCTGCGCCGCGGGTGCGTTGGCGAACGCACCGGCAGTCGTCGCCAGAGCCGCCGCCACGAGCGCCAGGCGCTTTGCTCCGTTGAACTTCACTGTGTGCTCCTCGTCATTTCTGTCGCCGGTGACGACGATCGTTCGGCAAGCACTACGCGGCCCGGGCGCGGATCGGATCAGCCAAGATCCGGCCTCAACATTCGCGCGGCACGTCGGCACGGTCGGGCTGGTTCCGCCAGACCGCCGTGCCAGCCGCCAGGCTCCCCCGAAGCTGGAGAACCACCTGACCGGTCTGCACGTCACTCACCACCGTGCGGGTAGCCAGCCTTCGTCTGCGCCCAGCTTCACCCCGGAGAACGATTCTGCCGGCGACCAGACGGTGATTATGAAGGGCATCGGGTGACCGGACGGCTGATGCCGGTCGGCCGGGGAGTCTCATCCCTGGCCGACCCGCTGGGCCGGCCGCAGGCTCACAGTCAGCCCAGCTTTGGCCGACCACAGGGTCACCCGTCCCGCGGCCACTCGAGGTCGGCGCCAGTGATGAACAGCAAGCAGCAGGACACCGGCGTGTGAGTTTCGCGCCGCCGGAGAACCGACTGTGCCCTGCGCGTCGTGTTCACCGTGAGTCGAGGCTCTTCCAGCACTCGCAGGCACTGACGGAGGAATCTGTGCGATCAGCTCGATACCACAGGCACGGTGGACCGGAGGTCATTCAGCTCGATGAGGTGCCGGTTCCCGTGCCACAGGACGGGCAGGTGCTCATCGAGATGGAGGCGGTCGCGGCCAACGCGGTCGATGTGATGTTCCGCCGCGGCGACGGCCCATGGAGCCTGGGCCTGCCGGGCACCCTCAGCGGCGACGTGGTGGGGCACGTCGCCGCGATCGGTCCTGGCGTCACCACGGTCACGGTCGGGGATCGGGTCGCCGCATCGTCTGCCGATGCCTTCGCGGATTTCGTGCTCGCCGACGCGCGGTGGCTCGTCCCCATCCCTGGCGATGCGGATCCCGCTGGTGCCACCTGCCTCGCGGCGAGCGCACCGACGGCCCTGCGACTGTTGCGGGCCGGTCAGGTGCGCGCGGAGGAGACGGTCCTGGTGCACGCCGCGGCAGGCGGCATCGGTCATCTGACGCTGCAGCTCGCCAAGGAGCTGGGAGCACGGACGATCGGTGCGGCGTCCACGCCACAGAAGACGGCCTTCGCCGCGGCGATGGGGGCGGACGTCGTGGTGGACTCCAGCCGTGAGGACTGGGCCGACCGCGTGCGTGACGCCGCGCCGGGCGGGGTCGATGTCGTCCTCGACGCCGTCGGCGCCACCACGTTCGACAGCGGGCTCGCCTTGTTGGCGCCGCTCGGTCGGATCGTCACGTACGGCGCGATCGGTGGTGCGGTGCCGGTGCTGCGGGCCGAGGCGTTGTACGCCAACGTCTACGTGACCGGTGTATCGCTCATGGGCTGGCGCTCGGCGTCGCCTGCCGACGCCCGGGCCGAACTCGACGAAGTGGTGGAACTATGGCGCGCCGGCCGGCTGCGGCAGGTCGTTCACAGCCGGTTGCCGCTGGACGAGGGGGGCAAGGCACACGAGATCCTGGAGAACCGCGCCAACATGGGGCGTGTGGTCATCACCAGATGAGCCGGGCGCTCGCGCCCGTTGAGGGGTGGATACGGTCCCAGCCCGGCGACCTGGTCAACCGCCGCCGGGCTGGTGTCGCTCCCAGAGGCTGGCGAGCTCGGTTCGGCGTGTCAGGCCGGTCTTCCGCAGAAGACTGGCGACGTGTGTCTCCACAGTGCGTCGGGACAGGAACAGCCGTTCCGCGATCTCGGCGTTGGTGAGCCCCTGCGCCACGAAGGCGACGATGTCGACCTCACGGCTGGTCACTCCGAGGGACCGGAGTGGGGCGGGCGCGGTCGACTGACCACGGCCGCGCCGTGGGACCTTGGCGCCCGCTCGGCGCAACAAGTCCCGGCACGTACGCGTGAAGGCGTCCTCGCCCGAGGCTTCCCATGCTGCCAGGTCGGATCGCAGGCTCTGCACCGGATCGCCCCAGTCGTGGACGACCATGTCCTCGAGCAGTACCAGGCGTAGGAGGCGACGTATCCAGTGCTGGTTGCGGAGCTGCTCGTCGGCTACCCGAACCGCCTCCTCGGCCTCCTCGGTCCGACCGGCTCGACCGAGCGCGACCGCGTTGGCGTAACCGAGCCCGCCCTGGTTGGCCGGACGGACCAGCATCGGAGAGCTTGTCAGCTCGGTGCGGGCTTCGGTGCCGTCCTCGTCGGAGGTGGTGCGCAGCAGCGCCCACAGCCCGTAGTAGGGGAGGAGGGCACCGCTGCGGTGCGGGCGGACGACCGCCACCGCACGGTTCAACAGCTCAACAGCCCGACTGAAGTCACGGTCAGCGAACGCGTGCAGCGACCGCACCGCCAGGCCGGCGGCGACCACGTCCACCGAGGTCGGGCTGGTCCGCAGAGCTTCATCGAGCAGCGTCCTCATGTCGTCGACACGGTCCTGAGCCAGGTGGCCGTGCGCCAGCTTGATCAGGGCCATGGCCTGCGTTTGACGAAGGCGTAGCTTCTCGGCGAGTTCGGCGCACCGGTTGGCGCGGGTCATCGCCGGGATCGGCCCGTCGACCATCGACTGGTTGTCGGTGAGAATCCACTCGATCCCCACCACTTCGGCCAGCATCCCCGCCTCGCGGGCCAGATCGGCTACCTCTTCGAGTGACGTCGCGGATCCCGCGGTCAGCAGCTCGACGGTCCCCAGGCCGAAGAGCGCCCGGATCCGCCACGGGGTCAGCAGGTGCGCCTCCGCCACGTCCGCGGCACGGCGAAAGGCCGCGGCAGCCGAACCGAGGTCTCTCGTACGCGCACACCGGGCCGTGACCTCCAGCGCTTCGCACAGCGTCGCGGGCAGGTCGGCTCGTTCGGCGGCGTCGGCGGCCGCAGCCGCCAGGCGCGCCGCCCGATCCACGTTTCCGGAGCCGAAGCTGATGTCGGCCTCGGTCGCCATGACACGGGGATCGTTCGGCGCTGCGGCACGGCGCAGGTAGTCGTGGGCCCGGTCCCAGTCCGCGACGGTGACCGCCGCGCGAGCCATGCTGAGGCACAGCTCGGTTCGCCTTGCCCCGGAGGCAGTGGGCAACGCCAGGTCACCGATGGCGAGCGCCTCCTCTCCACGACCGATGAGTCCGAGCATGCGTACCCGTTCCGCCGCCACTTCCGTGCTGCCGGTCAATGTGGCGGCCCTGTCGAGGAGGTCGGCCGCGCTGCGGGCGGCGCCCCGGGCGAACGCCCGTCGGGCGAGCCACACGAGCAGCGAGGCCGCCCGGTCCGGCTCGCCGCCGCGCACGTACAACTCGGCGATGTGGGGGCCTTCGCTCTCCAGCGACGCGGGATCCGCTGTCTCCAGAGCTCTTGCCGCGCCTAGCGCCAGTGGGGCGAGATCGGTCGGGAGGACGGTGTTCAGGACCGCCTCGCGCATCAGCGCGTGCCGCCACACGAATGATCCCTCAGGGCCGGTCGCCACGTCGAGCAGCTGAGCATCGACCCCGTCGCGCAGGCCGGTGGCGATGACCTCGCCGGACAGCGCGGTGACTGGTTGGAGCAGCCGCCAGTCGACCGCCCGACCGATCACAGCTGCGGCCGCCAGCACCTGGCGGGACAGGGGCGCCAGCTGACCGAACCGGCGTGCGACCAGATCGGCGAGCGACTGCGGGACACGCCGGGTCGGCTCACCTCGCAGCACCCAGCCGTCCGGCCCCCGCCACAGCCCGCCGGACTGGACCAGGCCACCCACCAGCTCCTCGACCAACAGCGGGTTGCCGTCAGCTGCCTCGACGAGATAGGCCGTCACCGGGGTGGGGAGCTGGTCTGTTTCCAGCTGGGCAGCCGCGAGCCGCGCGACATCGGCGGCCGACAGCGGCGGCAGGGTGAGGGTCCGGACGTACGGTTGTCGGCGCAGGTGGTCGAGCCGCGCTGCGGCCCGCTCGTCGGTGCGCCAGGACAGCACGATCGACACGTGGGAATGCGCCAGGCCGGGGAGAATGTATTCCAGGAGGCCGAGCGTGTCGGGGTCGGCCCAGTGCAGATCCTCCAACACCAGCAGGCAGCCCTCCGCGGTGGCCGCCACCTCGCGGAGGAGCCGTACCACCCCTTCCCCGAGCACCACCAGCGGATCGATGATCGAGGTGATCTCCGGTTCCGCCCAGCCGGGCAGGAGCCTGCTCAGTGCCGGGCGGAAGGGTTTGAGCTGATCGGACTCGGTGAGCGGTTTCTCCCGGAGGTGGCTCAGCAGCGCCTCGGCGATCGGCCGGAACGGGCCTCCTCCTTCCACTGCCCTGCCCACCAGCACGGCCATGCCATTGCGCCGCCCTTCGCCGGAGGCTTCGCTGATCAGTCGGGACTTGCCGGTGCCTGCTTCGCCGAGCACCAGGAGCGTCATGCCCGCACTGTCGTGGGCAGCGGCGACGACCTCGCCCATCTCTGCCAGCTGGCGGCTGCGGCCGATGATCTCCATTCGTCGGGAGTGCGGCATCATCGCGTAATTACAGCTCACACCTTCCCCCGGCGCCATCGACACGAGCGGGTGGCTCTGGCCGCACTGCGGTAAGGGATGGTCCGTGGGGCGGTTACCGCCCGGAGCCGGGAATCGCGACGAGGCAGGGCAGGGGCGCCCGACCCCTCACTGTCGGGACGCCCCTGCCGTGTCGCCGGGTCAGCTCTTCTTGATCACGGGCTTGCCGTCAGGCTTCACCACGGACCAGTTACCACCGACTCCCTCGCCCTCGGTGTCGGTGGGTACCTTGTCCTCGACGAACCGGTACAGCGGCCAGCCGGCCAGGGTCACCTGCTCGTACCCGTCCTCCCGCTTGACGGTGCCCACGAGTGAGCGGTCGATACCGGAGACCTTGATCTCCGAACCGTCACTCAGCGCCGGCGGCCAGGTGATGAGGCAGTCGTTGAGGCAGTTGACGTGCGACGGCTTGTTGTCGTCGACCTCGAACCGGTAGGCGGTCATGCCGTTGATCGTGACGACGTCGGAGGTCACGCCCTTGACGTTGAGCCGGTGAACGGCGAGCGAAATCTGCTCCGGCCGAACGGTCGGTGTCGGGACCGGCGCGACGTCGTCGCCGGCGTCCGATGCCGACGGTGCGGCTGACGCCGACGCCGCAGGCTTGGACGCGGAGTCCTGGGAGGACCCGCACGCGGTCAGGCCCAGTACGGCGGAGCTCAAAGCCACCAGGGCAAGCAGCTTCTTCACTGTCATCTCCTCAATGGGAAGGGTGTCCCGTTCGCTTGCTGAGTGGGCTCCGGTGCGACCAGTCATGTCGACACCGTCCGTGCGAGGACACCTGGCAATACGTACTTCGACGCCAACGCGGTTCCCGTCCGTGCGATATCTGCCAGGTCACTGGCACATCTGAGGCCCGGGTCCTCACCCCGCTAGGCGAGCAGGCCAGTCAGAACCTCGTCCTCGTCCGGCATCGCGGCGATGCTCTGCTGCGCCTGGGTCACGCGTGCCCGTAGGGGCGCGTCGCCGAGAAGCCGCTCCACCGCCTCGGTCACCGTTGCAGGGCTCAGTTGAGGTGGCGGCAGCACGAGCGCCACCCCGGCCTGGTGGGCGGCGGCGGCATTGCGGAACTGGTCCGCGCCCTGGGGGAGGATGAGATGGGGGAGTCCTTCGCAGAGCGCGGCGACGATCGTCCCGGCACCTCCCTGCGTGATCAGGGCGTCACACAATGGCAGGAGCAGTGCGTGTGGCGCCCAGTCGGCCACCAGGACATGCGGCGGCTGAGACCCGAGTCGTCCGGGGTCGGCGCCCGGGCCGAGCGTGACCAGGGTGTTCACCGGCAGCTGGCTGAGCCCTTCCAGGGCGGTCTCGAAGACGTGGGTGGCTCCGTGGAACAAGGTGCCGAGGGTCAGGTGAATCGTGTGCTCGTAGGGCAACGCCTCGATCGATGACCGGGGCCAGGGCAGTTGCTCCCCGGGAAGAACCTCACCCGTACACGGCCGCAGCGACAGGCGGTTACCAAAGGCACTCACCGCGTCCGCCTGCAATGCCGGCGGACAGTTGTCGAGATACGGCAGCGTCAGGATCCGTTCCGGCAGATCCGGCACCTCCCACTGGTCCGCCAGCTCCTCGAAGCGCGACCCGAACCAGTCCCACGCCTCCGCCGGCAGGGGACCGAGACCATGCACGACGTGACGCGCACCGGTCCGGGCGGCAACGATCGCTCCCGCCAACTCGGAGATCGGGTGTACGACCATGTCCGGCCTCCACTCCTCGGCAAGCGGAACCAGCTCGGCGGCACGCTGGAAGACCGCCGTGCCGAACAGTTGCGCGGTGACGGTGGGAATCCGCTGTGGCTCGGGCAACGCCATCAGGTCGGGCACCGCACGCCGAAACGTCTCGTCCGCCTCGGCGCGGCTCGGGCCGACGACCCAGGTCGGAAGACCTCGCCGGCGTGCCTCCGCAACCCCCTCGATGCCGGAGGCGACGACGATCTCGTGCCCAGCACGCTGCGCTGCACGCATCAGCGGCAGCATCGGCAGGAGATGACCGTGAGCGGGCCAGGTGCTGAATAGGATACGCATGAAACCTCACCGTGATGGGTAGGGACGGACAACGAGGAGCGGCTATGGTGCGCTCGATGATCGGGCGTCCGGGTGACGCTGTCCGGATCACCCAGCTGATCGATCGACCGACGGCGAACCCGCTGGTGCCGGGGCAGAACTACCGGGTAGCCGCCGAATTGAAGACATGCGCGCCGCGGCTCTCACGGTTGTGGCTGCGACGGTCCCGATTCCCGGCCTGGGTGTGCGACCGTGTCAGTGATGGGGGTGTCGCGGTAACCCTCGGCCAGAGGGCAGGAGTGGTCTCATACAGTTGCCATGTCCGGCCTGTGCGTCGCGCATCGTACAGCGCCAGATCTGCCTCTCTGAGCAGTTCCGTCCAGTTCTCAGCTGTCGGGTTGGCTGCGACACCGGCAGTGCCGCTGATGCTCAGGACCGTCTCCGAACTGTGCACCCGTGCGTGGATGGGCTCGGCGATGTCGTCGAGGAGTTGCTCAACCTGCCGGTGGTGCTCTTCGCAAGTCGCGCTCGGAAGGAGGACGAGGAACTCGTCGCCGCCGAGCCTGCACGCGGCACCGCGTTGACGCAGTGACCATGCGTGCAGCCGCTCGCCAACCGCTGCCAGGACGAGGTCGCCGGCCAGGTGGCCGTACGTGTCGTTCACCGCCTTGAACCGGTCCAGGTCGACGATGATCATCGTTGTTGGCTGCCCCCGCCGTCGCCAGCGGAGGAACAAGCGTCTCGCGGCCTCGCGCGTGAGCAGACCGGTGAGGTTGTCCCGGTCGGCCGCCGCCCGGGCGACAGCGAGCGCACGACGGGAGCGCCACAACGCCGCACCGAGCGCTACGTTGGTGATCACGCAACCGACCAACGCGACTGGGTTCGGCATCGGTACGCCTCCCGCCCCTTCGAAGATCTCCGCAGCCCGCATCCGAGCCGCCCAATCAGATCCTCGCTTTGTGCCGGCTGCGCCGAATCGGTATCGAGTACGGACTTAGTACTGCAACGGCAGTCGGTTAGGGGTAGCCGTGTCGTCGGTCGTGGCAGGTTCGGGCTTGGTGTCGGCGCCATCGGGACCAGGCCCAGACACGGTCTGGTAGGTGAGTTGATCGGACTACGAGTGCGGTGAGTAGTCTTCGGATCTCCGGTACCGTGTAGCCGATCATCATGTCGTCGTCGGTGCTGGATCCCCTTTCGCGGTAGGGGATCGGCGGCGATCCGGACGAGGTCGACCAGGCGGGTCCGGCGAGGTCCGTAGCAGACGTAGTACGCGATCTCCCCGGGTCGTCATGCTGCGCCGCGCGAGCAGCCGGTACCCGCGGCCGGGCCGCCAGCAGTTAAACACCGGCACCCGCGCCCCACCAGTACTTGGCGCGGTCCGTGGACGCCCGCGCCGGCGGACAGCCGGCACCACGCTCGGGCCGGCAGAGCGGCGATCGGCTTGTCTGCTCGGCAGGTGCCCATCGTGGTGGTGATCATGTCGTCGTTGCGGCGGGTCGCGACCAAATAACCCACATCCCGGTGTTCCAACCAGACTCGCAGTGCTTTCGACTGGCTGTAGGCCTCGTCCATCGTCACCCAACCCACAGGCACCCCAGTGCCCAACGCACGGGCCAGCATCGTCCGGGCCACCTGCACCTTCGTGGCGAACTCGACCTCGTCCGTGATACTCGCGGCCCGGCACCGGTCCCGGTCATCGGTCCACGACGCCGGGAGGTAGAGCTGCCGGTCGATCAGCGCGTGGCCCTTCGCTGAGCGGTAGGCCAGGAACGCCCCGACCCGGCAGTTCTCTGTCCGCCCGGCGGTGCCGGAGTACTCGCGTTGCCCCCCGCCGGCCGACCGGGTGCCCTTCTTCAGGAACCCGGTGTCATCGACGATTAGCACACCGGCCGGATCGCCGAGGTGCTCGATCACGTAGTCCCGCACCTCATCACGGACCGCGTCGACGTCCCAGTCCGCCTACCGCAACAACCGCTGCATCCCGTCCGGCGACACATCCCCGGCCTGCTCAGCCAGGGTCCAGCCGTTCTTACGACCCAGACCCGAGACCAGCCCACACAGGTACTGCCACGCACGCCGCCGCGGCTCCGAACGGCGAAACCGAGGCCCGATACGGGCGGTCCAACTCCCGATGCCAACGATCGACATCAACGTCCGGCACAGGCAGACCAACGAACGCGAACCGAACTCGATTCGCCTACTGCCGTTGCAGTACTAAGGGCACCGGCGCGGTTCAGCGTTCGTTAAGGTAGGCGCGATTTGGTCGACGAGGCCCTGCGGGGCGTCGGCGCGGAAGCAGAGCTCGAGGTTTGCGGCGGCCTAAGCGGCGGCCCGGGCGCTGCGCGGGAAGAGCGCCCGCTCGGAGTCGACGAGGGCGGTCTCCAGGTCGTCCGGGTGGGCGGCGAGGGCGTGGCCCAGTTCGGCCCCGTCGAGCCTGGGCGAGGTTGGCACCCTCACCGTCGAACGGGGACATCAGGTGCGCGGCGTCTCCTGATCTCTCGGCCCATCACGATCCACAGCTCAAGTGCCAGGACCAGGGGGCAACTTTCGGTGCCATGGGTGCCGAGCAGTCGGCCTTGGCTCTGCTGGTAGCGGCAGGAGTATGTCCGGGTGATATCGGGGCCAGCGGGGCCCTCGCTTGGCTGGTCGTACCTCGAACAGCACCAAGGTGGGGGGCCAGAGGCCGCACCGGGAAACTCACGCCTCGGACGCCTTCAGCTATTGAAGGCGTCCGAGGCGTGAGATCGCTGTCTCGGCTGTTCCCTGAGTCTCATCGGTCAACCTGCTAGGGCGACCTTTCCTCTCTGGGACGGGTCGAAGGCGAAGATCAGAATGTCGGAGGAAGCTTTAGTTCCTCCGAACGCAACTGACCCCCAGGTTGATCATGGAAGCTGAACCTGCCCACCGGCGTTGGAGCAGACCACTTACTGTTCCCACTACACACCAGCGACTGGCCTGGCTTGAGCCACGCCTTGAAGACGCAGAAGTCCAGGAATTCGCCGACCGTCTCGGATTCCGAGATAGTGATGGTGTTCACGAAGTAGGGTATGGACGAACTCCTGTTTACCAGCGTCGCATCCACGTAGATGCGCTTGGTGAGGTTGCCTTCGACGAACTCCTGCTTGCACACCCACGCCACGAGGGCCGGTCCGGTCTTTACAAATACCACCAGCTCCTTCTGCACGCATTGACGCGGCTTAACGTTGACGCCGGCGGGAGGGTTTGCGAGGTTGGAGGGGGGTGTATCCGTGTCCGCCAACACACGAGACCCGCTTCCGACGACGACCAACAAAACGCTGAGCAGAAGGCCCACCCTCCGCTGCACTGAATTCACCGAACCGCCACCTGTCGACACCACGTCTCGCTCCGTACCGTATCAGCAATACCCGTTGACCTCATTGAAATGCCCCCCGTTCCCCTCCCCCAGTGGGTAATAGAGGTCCAGCCACTGCACGAGCGCGGCAAACGCCTCGCTCTGACTTTCGCCCGGCATCCACTGCTGAACTCGCTGACCATTAATAAATTCCTGACACCAGGGGTACCACTGGTTGACCGGCTCCGAGAACTGGACGGCCTGCGGACCGTTGACGGGTGATGGAATCGGATTACCGTTCTCGTCTTTCCAGTCCGGGTTCCAACCGGCGGCGACCTCCTCGGGGTGGGTTCCAATCCCGGAGACTGCGAATATGCTGCCCTTAACCCTATTCCAGCCAGGGGCCGGCGGAGCCGGACAGGCCTTCAACTTGGAGAGCGAGCGGGGCCCCGGCGGATTGGGCACGTCCGGTCTGGTGCATTGATACGCGATACCACCGCCAAATGCTTTTTGCTCAGTCACAGCCAGAACTGGCCCAGCAAATCCCGTTGTGGTGCCCAGCGTGTAGACCGATGGTCCGTAAGGACTGCCTCCCTGGACCGGGAACTGCTTCCAGCCTGTGCCGCTGCAGTAGTCATCGCCGCTCCAGCACCCAGCCTGGTACGTCTGGTAGAAGAAGCCGTCAGCAGTCCCGCGCGCCGCAAGCCAGAAGGTGTCGGCGTAGGGATCACCGTCCGCCGACCAGTCAGTCATTGACAAGCCGTAATCGGTCAGCCCTCCACCGGGTACCTCAAACCACCACGAATCGTCTTTGAGTAGGTTCGTCCCAGGAGTCGGTTGGCTACTGGCGTTGTAGATTTTCCGGTCTGAACCCACGGCCGCTACCAGAACATAATCATGTCCCCACCAGCGTGCCGCAACCTTCTTTGTTGTGCCGAGTGGCGTCTTCCACGCATGCCAGTCAGAGGTGTTTACGGGCTGGCCGGTGTACCACAACTGGTAATACACCTTGTACTCGTCGTACTTGGCGGACCCAAGAAGCACCATACGATTTTCTGAGTTGACGGCAATTTCCGGGGGTGATTCGAATGCGCCGCCGTGGTTCGTCCAGGTGGCTTTCCAGCTACCCGTGTTCCAGTTCAACTCCTGGAGCCAGATTCCCTGTCCACCGAGGCCGGTTGCGGCAACGTACGTTTTCTTCGCCTCCTTTTGGGAATAGACGGACAATTCGTACTCAGTTCGTCCGCCTCCCGGGATCTCTGACCATCCAAGATTTGCGTTCGGGTACCCTGGATTAGAGATCGAGTAGAAGATGCGGTTGTCCGCTGTCCGTACGACCTGCAATTGGTTCTGGGCGGCGTC
This sequence comes from Micromonospora sp. NPDC000089, assembly GCF_042899365.1. NCBI lineage: Bacteria > Bacillati > Actinomycetota > Actinomycetes > Micromonosporales > Micromonosporaceae > Micromonospora > Micromonospora sp. NPDC000089. The sequence goes on along the minus strand of NZ_JBIAZT010000025.1, from coordinate 4,036 downwards.
CGCGATACCGACCGCCGGCGCAGAGGCGATTGGAGCTGGAATGTATTCGAGAGCGGCTGACTCGGCTGCTGATACCGGAGCAGCCAGCAGCGCACCAGCCAGGCTGATCACAGTCCATGGCGCCGCCAACTTCGAGAACGGATTTCTCACTTCGACCCTGCACCCACTCCCATTTAATTCAATCCTTTCTCGTTTCAAGAGGCCTTCCGAGTGCCGGAAAATCTCAGCTTAATAGAGGCGCTACCCGCGTCCGCGCAGGTGCGGTCCCACAGCGAATTGGTCGGGTTTCTCAAGGAACCCGACCAGGCTATGAATTTCCTGGGATCAGCAGCCTCTCATGGCTGCGCGTCGTAGTCGATCAGTGAGATCCCTCAACTTGCTCGATCCGGGCAGGTTCAACACCGGAGGAGAAATCGCAATATAAACGGATCGTTGAACATTCGAGAGAGCCGGCCGAAATGCGCGTCGCCAGAAACTTCAAGATCACCACGGTCGCCATGGTAGGCGCCCTGCTCCTATTCAGTTCCGGCGCAAGCGGGGAAGGCCCGCAGGCCCCTCCGGCCAATCCTGCAGCCCCGCCCAGCGGTGTCGCGGTTTCCCCGCGAGGATGCGCCTCAAAAACGATCGAGCCGCTCTTCCTGATCAGGGTTTGCAGGACAGAGTACGCGAGCTTCACACCAGGTCGCCGCCGTGGCGGTGTCAACGCGGGTCGGAGACCGCCATGTCGGCGACGTGGCGTCAGGCTAAGAGTTCCTAACAAAGTCGTACGACGTGCCGGTACCTGATGATGACGCAGGTAGCGAGGCCGAGGAAGGCCTCCTGCATTTCATCGCAGCGTTCCCACCTGATGCGCAGCCGTCGCATGCCGTGGTACCAGGCGATCGTCCGCTCGACTACCCACCGGAACACGCCGAGTCCGGAGCCGTGTGGCTGGCCACGGCGGGCGATGCACGAGCGGATGCCCTTGGCGCGTACCGCCTTGCGGTACTTGTCGTGCTCGTGGGCACGGTCACCGAAGAGCTGATCCGGGCGCCGCCGTGGCCGGCCGCGCCGCGGTGTACGGGCGGGATCTTGTCGATCAGCGGGAGCATTTCGGTGACGTCGTTGCGGTTGCCGCGGGTCAGCGACACCGCGAGGATGATGCCGGCGCCCTCGGTCTGAGCCGGGTCGCCGACGAGTTGGACCGGCCGCACAGGACGTGGTGCTTCAAGCCCGGGCGGGCGCGGTCGACCGGGCTCGGACCGCTTTCGGTCACGTCGGGCGGCTCTCAGATGCGAAGAGCCGATCACGGCACGGGACCAGTCCAGCTTGCCGGCTGCCTGGAGTTCGGCCAGCAGCAGCTCGTGCAGCCGCTGCCACACCCCGGCCCTGTTCCATGCCTCCAGGCGCCGTCAGCAGGTCATTCCGGACCCGAACCCCAGCTCTTGGGGCAGGAACTCCCACTGGGTGCCCGTGTGCAGCACGAACAGGATTCCGCACAGCACCTGCCGGTCCGGGATCCGCTTGCGTCCCGGATGCCGTGGATTGCGGTCGGGTTTGGCAGCAACGGCTCGATGCGCTGCCACAGCCCGTCCGGCACGATCCACGGCGGCTGCTCACCACGCCTCACGGCCCGACATCTAGATCAACCTTTACGAGGGACAACAGCCCCCGAGATCATTCCGTTAGGAACTCTAGTCCGAGGGGGCACTGGGCGGGCGGCGGCTGCGGCCCGGGGCCGGCGCTGCCTCGCTCTCGTCGGGCTCCTTGCCGAGAAGTTCCCGCATCACGGAGGACTCGAGCGCGGGCGGCAAGGGCTCCCACACGGCCCGGTGTCGCAGGACAACAACCCATTCCGTCAGGTCCGGAACGTGCGCATCACCCACGTCGTCCTGCCTGCCTTCCGGCACCTGGTGATCCTCAGTCATGCTCAAGTCCTCGGCTCGGGTGTGGTAGCTCCTCGGCAGCGTTCCTCTACGTTCTGCGGGCGGTCCTTCCCTGTCAACCGCCCATCACTCCGAGGTCTGCGGCGCCGCGATCCGACGAGTCCGCGACGAGCACGCAGACGGCGGGTCACCGACGCCACCCGCCAAACTCCGTAGTCCTTACTGATGTGGAGAACTGACCGAACGCGGACCCTGAGTCCCACAGGATCGCGGACGTCGTGGCCTGTGCCATCAGTTGTCTACGACGGGGCGGCGTCGGTCTCTGCCTGCGCTGGGTGTGACATGCCTGAAGAAGCTAGGAACGGATCCCTCGAAGAGCGGTTCCAGGCGGGCGACGAGCGAGCGCTCGTCGAGATCTACCGACGGCACTCCGCCGCGATGTTCGCGACCGCGCTCAAGCTGCTGGGCAACCGCGAGTACGCGGCTGAAGCCGTCCAGTTGGCGTTCGTCCAAGCCTGGCGGGGGGCATCCAGATTCGATCACAGGCGGGGCATACAGCCATGGCTGTATGCGATCACTCGCCGCACTGCCATTGATGTCTATCGCCGTGAGCGGCGGTCCGCGTACCAGATCGGGCTGCTGGAGTCGTGGGACGCGGATACGATCGCCACCAGCCACGCACCGTCGATCGAGGACAGTTGGCGGACCTGGCAGGTGCGGGCGGCCCTGGATCAACTGCGCCCTGCCGAGCGTGAGGTGCTGTACCTGGCCTATTTCGAGCAGATGACCCAGAGCGAGATCGCCGCGGTGTTGGACGTACCCGTTGGAACGGTCAAGAGCCGCACGGCCCGGTCGCAGCAGCGACTGGCCAGGCTCCTCGCACATCTTCAGGACGACGCGCCGCAACCTGTTGCTTGACTATGTCTAGTGCGAGCGTCCAGGTTGTTCGTGCGAGAGGGCGCTGGGCGGAGAGGCGGTAGTCGGTATGACGGCGGTGTGCCGTGCAAGGGCGCGGTGCGTGGGTGACGACGACACTGAGGCCTAGTCTCGTCGAGGCGCCCCGATCGGCCGGTCCGAGCGATCCGGCGTGAGCGCTCCGTGGTCCTCCCTTGGCGACGCCGAAGGTGGGCGGAACGTTGTTGATCTTCGATGATGTGCGCGGTGTGCACTCCAGCGGATGCCAACCGGGGTCAACCGGTGCCAACGCTGGTCACGGCGTCGACCGTCGGTCGCAACCCGGGGTTCGTGTGCTCGGGGTGCTCCGCCGCTGTCTGTAGGCCGATGACCTGCGGCTCTTCGCTTCTTGGCCTCGTGTGCCGGTCGCTGCGCGGTCCAGTTGTGATCGCTTGCTGAAGATCAGCAGACCGCGCCCTCTCGGTCCTCGGCTCCCTGACAGGCTGAGGAGCGAGCTGCGGGCGAGGTCAGTCTGCTGTCGGGGCGGGAGTCTGCCACAGGGCGCTGACCGGCATGGCGCGGAGTCTGTCGCCGAACGGCAGCGTGGAGGTTCCGGTGTAGAGGACGATGCCGGCAATGAAGTCATCGCCGAGGCGCTCGGCGAGTCGGTGGAGCCCGCGGAAGTCGTCGGGTCCGACGGTGGTGGCTGCTTTGACTTCGATCCCGACCACTTGACCAGCTCGGTTCTCGAGCACCGCGTCGACTTCGTACCTGCTCTGGTCGCGGTAGTGGGAGAGGTCGACGGGCTGCTCGGACCAGGTGAGCTGGCGGGACAGTTCGGACAGGACGAATGATTCGAGCAGCGGGCCGAACGGTGCGCCCGGCCGGAGCAGTGCTCGGGCGTCGGTCGCGATCTCGTTGGCGGCGATGCCCGAGTCGACGAAGATCAGTTTCGGTGCGGCGGTGGCGCGGGTGCCCAGGTTGCGGGACCAGCCGGGGATCCGTTTGATCAGGAAGATCTCTTCCAGGGCCTGGAGGTAGCGGGCGATCGTCGGCCGGCTCAGTCCGAGGGCGGATTCGAGGGAGTTGGCGGCGACGATGGTCGCGGACCTGGCCGCGAGTAGGCGTACCAGTTTGCGTAGTTCGCCCTTGTGCTGGATGTCGGACAGTTGGCGGACGTCGCGGTCGATGAGCGCCTGGACGTAGGTGTCGAGGAAGCGTTGGCGGCGGCGCGGGTCGGTGCGGGTGGTGGCCTCGGGTAGGCCGCCGCGCACGAT
>NZ_JBIAZT010000024.1:0-43793 GCF_042899365.1 Micromonospora sp. NPDC000089 | reverse complement strand
TAAAAATCACCCCACCCCTGTGGTTTTGTTTGTTTTTTTTTTGGGGGCGTTGGGGGCGGCGGTCGGCGGGGGCCGGCGCCCCGCGCCCCCCGGGGGGGGGGCCCGCCCCCCCCCCCCCGCCGCGCCGAGCCGCGGTCCCCCGTGGCCACGGCTCGGCGCGGCGGTCCGCGGTGGTCACCAGGCGACCACACCCTGGTTGCTGGGCTGGATGGTGCCGATCTGCACCGACGTCATGGTGATCCCCGACTTCTCGGGGGCGGGGAATCCGGTCAGCCGCGCCGGCGTGGCCTTGGTGCCACCGGGGACGGTGACCAGAATCGTGTTGCCGGCCGGGCAGCTGTTCTTGTCGCAGGTGGTCCACTTGACCCCGGCGAACGCCGACGCGCCGGCGGCGAGCGCGGTCGGCGTGGTCGGGCCGGGCTGGTCGACCCGCGTGGCGTTCAACGGCACCCGGTCACCGCGGGCGTTGGTCAGCGCCAGGTCGGCCCAGCCCTTGATCCGGCACGGGGAGTGGGAGGCGTTGGTCAGCACCAGCATCGCCCTGGCGGTCCGGGTGTCGCCGTCGCGCGGGGGCTGCAGGGACAGCGACGCCTGGATCTGGTCGGGGGAGCACGCGTCGGACATTGCGCTCGGGCTGCTGGTCGGGGCCGAGGCGGACGCGGTGGGCTCGGGCGCGCCGGTCGTCACCGGCTGCGCCACCGCACTGGCCGACGGCGTCGAACCGGGCTGGTCCGTGGCCGAGCAGGCGACCGCGCCGGTCACCACCAGGACCGATGGTACGGCGAGCGCCAGCAGGCGCCGAGCCGTCGGGGCGAACGTTCGGGGCAGATCGGTTCGTACCGTCATAAGGTTTCCTCTCCGGTGCGCGGTCGCGGACGATCAGTCCTGCGGGCCGGACAGCAGTCGGTTGGTGCGCCGCAGGACGTCCAGCTGCGCGGGGTTGTAGAGCTCGGCCAGGGCCGTGCCGACCGCCCGCTCGACGTGGCGTGCGCTGTACCGGGTGCCCGCGTTCGTGATCCTCACTTCGGGGTGCTCCGCCTGCAGCGCGCGTACGTAGGGGGCCAGGTCGCGGGCCACCGTGGCGCGGGTCGGCTCGTCGGCGTCCGCCGGAAGCGTGGCGAACCGCTCGGCGACCGGGTCGGTGACGGGCTTGCGCAGCATGTCCGCCCAGGCCCGCATGGTGTCGGCGCCGAGCACCCGGGTCAGCACGACGATGAACGAACGGTCGGCGTGCGGCATCGTCGACACGACCTCGGGCGCGACGAAGCCGGGTGGCAGCTCCGTCGGGGTGGGCTGCCGCAGGATGACGGCGAGTTCGAGGCGCGCCCGTTGGAGCCGTTCAATGGTGGCCGCGAGCTCGGCGTCGAGGGCGCGCAGGGCCGCCACGGGCTGATCGTCGGTGTCCTGCATGGTCGCGATCTGCGACAGCGAGAACCCCAGCTCGGTCAGGCGTCTGATGCGCAGGATCCGGACGAGGTGAGCCACCCCGTACTGCTTGTAGCCGTTGCTACGCCGCTGTGGCTCCGCCAGCAGGCCGATCTCGTGGTAGTGGCGCACCGCCCGCAGCGTGGTGCCGGCGAGTTGGGCGATCTCCCGAGTGCTCCAGCCCACTACCCACCTCCTCTTCGACCGCAGCGCCTCGGCGCCGTGGCAGCGCCGGGATCCAGTGAAGACCATGCCGCCACGGCATGGTCCAGTCGGCTGCCGCGGCGCCGTCGCGGACCGCGGTGGCGTCGGCCCGCGACGGTGCCGCGGTGCCGGCCGTCAGAGCCTTCCCGGGGCGTGGAACACGAGGTCCGGGTCGTACCGCCGCTTGGCGGCGCGCAGGCGCTCGGCATTCGACCCGAAGACCGCGGCGGTACGCTCGACGTCCCGCGGGCCGAGCAGATTGGGATAGCCGCCCGGCAGCCGGTCGGTTCCCCGTACCCAGGCCCGGTGTTGATCCTCAGCGGGATCTCCCGCTTCCCAGACCGCGATGGTCTCGACCATCAGGTGCGGCGTCCGGTTGCGGAACGCGGTGGCGTCGGCGGGGACGCGAGCGGCCGCCCCGTGGAGGCTGTGCAGCGAGATCGCCGACAGCGGCGAGGTCTTGGCGCGCGCGGCGTCGAGCAGGACCTCCTGGACCGTACGGTCGAGTGCGGCGACCGTACGCGACCCGATCTCGACGTGCCGGCCGGCGGGGAACATCGCGTCGATCTGGGCGAGCTGGTCGGTCATCGTGGTCGGGCCGACCTGCGCCATCAGCGGCTCGCCGAGTTCGGTGAGCTGTCCCAGCACCTTGGTTCCGGTCTCGGGGTCGCCGCACCAGGTCGGTGCGGCGAAGAGCGCCGGTTCGCCGGTGGGGGCGGTGATGAAGCCGGCCTGCACGGTCAGCTCGTCCGGCCCACGCAGCAGCGACTCCTCCAACTCCGGCAGGACGTCGAACCGGAACATGATCATCCCAGCCAGGATCGCCGGCACCGCGTGCAGCCGGATCCGCATCGAGGTGACCACGCCGAAGTTGCCGCCACCACCGCGCAGCGCCCAGAGCAGGTCGGGATCGTGCTCCTCGTCCGCGGTGACCAGCGTGCCGTCGGCGAGCACCAGGTCGGCCGAGAGCAGGTTGTCGGCGGCGAGGCCGAACCGGCCGCTCAGCGGCCCGTAGCCACCGCCGAGGGTCAGGCCGGCCATCCCGACCGCACCGGCCGTCCCGGTCACCGCGACCAGGCCGGCCCGCTGCGCGGCCGCGGCCACGTCGGCCGAGGTGGCGCCGCCGGCCACGGTGGCCACCGCGGTGGCCGGGTCGACGCTCACCCGGCGCATCGGGCTCAGGTCGAGGGTCAGGCCCCCGTCGGCCAGCGCGCGACCGGCCCAGTCGTGCCCGCCGCCGCGCACCGACAGCGGAAGACCCTTGTCCCGGGCGGCCCGGACCCCAGCCTGGACGTCGGCCGTGCCGGCGCACCGAAGGACAGCGACCGGACGGCTGGCCACCGCACCGTTCCAGATCGTGCGTACCGCGTCGTATTCCGGTCCTGACGTCAGCATGTCGCTCATGTCGCCAGAGTATCCATTCATTCGCCAGAGGCCAACTCTGACGAATGGGGGCGGCTATGCTCGGACGACCATGACCGAAGCGCCGAGAAGCCGCCGCGCCGAGTACGCCGCGGCCACCCGTACCGCCATCATCGACGCGGCACGTCTGCTCTTCGCCCGGGACGGGTACTTCGCCACGAAGATCGAGGACATCGCCGTCGAGGCCCGCGTCGCGCCGGCCACCGTCTACGCGGTGACCGGCGGCAAGCGGGGGCTGACCCGGACGCTGGTCGACCTGTGGAGCCAGGCGCCGATCGTGGCGGAGACCCTCACTCGGCAGGAGACCCTCACCGACCCGGACGAGATCCTGCGCCAGACGGCGGCCGCGGTCCGAACCATGCGTGAGGCGTACGGCGACATCATGCGGCTGATGCTGACGACCGCGCCGCACCACGCCGAGGTCGCCGAGGACCTGCGGGTGGCCACCAAGCGCTACCGCGACGCCATCGAAGCCGTCGCCGTCCGGCTCGGTGACGTCGGCGGCCTCCGAGACGGGATGACCCTCGCGGAGGCGACCGACATCCTGTGGTTCTACTTCGGATACTCCGCCTACTTCACCCTGCTCGACGACAACGGCTGGTCCTACGAGCAGGCGGAGCGCTGGCTGGTGACCCAGGCAGCCACGGCTCTCCGCTGAGCGCGGGGCGTCCGCCCGCCCGCCGGAAACCTCGCCGCGCCGCGCGTCGGCGGGCGAGGACCTCGACCGCGTCACCCGTGCGCCGGTAGCCTCGGCCTCATGCCCGACATCAAGGACCTCGAACCGCTGATCGGTCGCTGGAGCCAGGTCGTCGACGCGCCGCGGCACCTCGAGGAGAAGGTCGAGGGCAGGATGACGCTGGAGTGGCTCCGTGACGGGAAGGTGATCCTCCAGCGCTCGATCGCCGACAACCCGATGTTTCCCGAGGGCGTCGTGCTGATCATGGCCGCCGAGGAGGACGCCGAGGGCGACTTCACGGCGCACTACTTCGACTCTCGCGCGGTGGCGCGCGTTCTCCAGATGACCTTCCGGGACGGCGTCTGGAAGTGGTGGCGCCACGCAACCGATCCTGACGACTTCGATCAGCGCTTCGAAGGGACACTCTCAGCGGACGGTACGACGATCGCCAGCTCCTGCCATCTCGTCGAGGACGGCGAGTGGATCCACGACTTCGACGTCACCTACACGCGGGCCTGAGGTGCGTGATGCAGCAGTTCAGGCCGGTCGGCGGAGAGCGGCGACCGGATTAGGATGATCGTCGTGCCCGTCCTCGGAACTGCCGACCCGCTACCCCTGTGGCCTCGGCGAGTTCTGGTCGCGGGAACATCCGGTTCCGGGAAGACGACCCTTGCCATCCGGATAGCCGCTCTGGTCGACGTACCGCACGTCGAGATCGACAGCCTCTTCCACGGGCCGTCGTGGGTGAGGCGCCCCTCCTTCTAAGAGGACGTGCACCGTTTCAGCGCCGGATCCGGTTGGGTCACGGAACGGCAGTACGACTCGGTTCGCGACCATCTTGCCGATCTCGCCGACCTGCTGGTATGGCTGGACCTGCCGAGGATCATCGTCATGCGCCGGGTCGTCCGGCGAACCCTCACCCGCCGACTGAGACGTCAGCGGCTGTGGAGCGGCAACGTCGAACCGCCGTTGCGAACCCTGCTGACCGACCGCGACCACATCGTTCGGTGGGCATGGAAGACCCACAGCACAACCGCCGTGCGGGTGGCGGACCTGCTGACCCGGCGCCCGTGCCTGCCCATCGTCCGACTCCGGAGCAGCGCGGCAACAGATCACTGGCTGCGTGGACCATTGCGGCATGCCGCGAACGACGCACCCTGACGTGTATCGGGGAGGCCGCAGCGGGTGCTTCCGCTTCGCGATTCCTGCTCCGGTCGGCCGACCGCACGAGTGCCGCGGACGAATTCGGGTGGCGCCGGGTGGCCGTACCCGATGCTCGCCCTAAGGTTTCGGCCTCGGTCGCCCCTGCCGCAATTCGACAACGAGAAGGCCGACCCAGCTGGCGGTGGTCAGGAGAGCATCGACGAGCGCGGGTAGCTGGGCGACGGTGACGAGAACACCGGTGACCAAGCCCAAGAGCTGCCCGGCGAGGACGGGGCGTGTGCCGCGTAAGCCGGGATCGGGACCGCCCCGCGCGTCGCGAGCCGGATCGCGAAATCGCTCAACCGAGCCGGTGGACCGGTCTCCGGGCGAGGGAGCGCGCATCCCCTCGCCGCGGACGAGAGGGCGCCCGTCCGCGGCGACTGTTGGCGCATGACGATCGGAATCAGCTCGCCGCGGGGAGCGCGGAACGGGCCCATCGGCGGACACTCATCTCATGGACCTCACCCCGGACCTCGACACGCGCAGCCCCGCGCGGGTCTACGACTACTTCCTCGGCGGGTCGCACAACGTCGCGTCGGACCGCGCGCTGGCGGCCCGCATGGAGCAGGCCATGCCCTCACCCAGCCCGACGCCGTGCTCGGCGACCCGACGCTGCGCGACGTGGTCGACTTCGCGCGGCCGGTCGCGGTCCTCTTGGTGGGCGTCCTGCACCAGCTCAGCACCGACCCGGCCCCGATCATCGCCCACTACCGCGACCGGCTCGCAGCGGGCAGCCACCTCGCACTGTCGCACGCCTCCTCCGACGAGCGGTCCGACGCGCTGGCGCTACGCGACACCTACAACCAGGGGTACGCCAACACCGCCCGGATGACCCTCCGTAGCCGGCCCGAGATCGAACGTCTCTTCACCGGCTTCACCCTCGTCCCACCGGGGCTGGTGCAGCTGCCCGAGTGGCGGCCCGACCGGCCGGCCGACCCTGACGAGGACCCGCGCCGCTTCGCCACGTACTGCGGGGTGGGCCGGCTCGGCTGACGACCGGGCCGCCGTTCCGGCCGGAGCATCCGCCGACGGAGCACGGCTGCGCCGTCGACCTCCGCCGGTACGCACCGACGCCGCCGTCCCCCGCCGACGTCTTCGCCGACATGCGGGAACTCGACCATGCCGTGCACGGCCCGCGGCCGCGGGAAGATCTGGACGGGCCGCCCGCGCCGCTGGACAACCGACGCTCCGCAGCCCTCGTCCGCCACGAGATCGACCTGCCTCAGGAGAGCTTGAATGACAGGAACCGACGCACCGATCGCCGTCGTCACCGGCGCGAACCGCGGTATCGGCCACGAGGTCGCCCGGCAACTCGCGCACCGTGGCTACTCGGTGATTCCCGGGGTACGCGACCCGGCCACCGGCGAGCGGTTGCTCCGAGAGCTGGGCAGCGGGCCGGCCCCGGCGCTGGACGTCAGCGACGACCGCAGCGTCGAGGAGTTCGCCGGCTGGCTGCGCGACCGGCATGCCCGCTTGAACGTGCTGGTCAACAACGCCGGCGTGCACTACGACACCAACCAGCGAGCCGTCGACGCCGACCTGCGCATCGTGCATGAGGCGCTCGAGGTGAACCTGCTCGGCGCTTGGCGTACCTGCCGGGCACTCGTGCCGCTGATGCGCGCCGGCGCCAGGATCGTCAACGTCTCCAGCGGCGCCGGATCATTCGGCGAGACCGACGGCGCCGCCGGCGCCCCCGCGTACTCGGTCTCCAAGGCCGCCCTCAACATGCTCACCGTCAAGCTCGCCGCCGACCTGCACGCCCGCGACATCGCCGTCAACGCCGTCTGCCCCGGCTGGGTCGCCACCGACATGGGCGGTCACGGCGGCCGACCGGTCAGCGAGGGCGCCGCGGGGATCGTCTGGGCCGCGACGCTGCCCGCCGACGGACCTACCGGCGGATTCTTCCGCGACGGCCGGCGTATCGCCTGGTGACCGGCGGCAACGCCGACAGCCCCGGGTCAGGTGCCCACGGATGCATGATGGGACGATGGAGCATCAGGACCTCAGCCGTGAGGATTACCAATCCGCGTTACGCGTAGGAGAAGCGCTGCGCGAACGGGGTTGGCGGATGGTCCGCAGCCTTCCTCAGACGGTGGAAGGGTGGTCAGGACTGATTGAGGAAATCCGTGAAGGCTATGACTGGTCTGTGGACGAGTACAGGAGCGACCTGTCGTGCCGCGAATGGCTTGAGCAAGCGTTGCCCTTGCTCACCCGGCCCGTGCGGGTGAACTGGCAAGGCATTGTGGATCAGCTAGACGAGGATTTCCGCGAGGTGACCGTCGATGACGACGGTGCGGCCCTGCGGCCGTTCGGGGTGACTGACCGATGGTGGCTGCGGCGTCGGCCTGGGCGAACGCCGGGTCCATCTGGAGCTTCTCCATGGGGGCGGGTGCAGTTCCGAGCCGTTGGGCGCCGTTCGGTGCCGTTGAAGGACGTTCGGCGCACCCTATTGCTCCCCACCCGCTCTCCCGATCCCGGACCCGTAACCCGGCTGCGGGACTGTCTCGCTAACGGCAGGTGTTACAAGGCGTCGGCAGCAGAGAGGTCTCCGGGTCTCTGCTCATGGTGCGGTAGACGACGTCGGACAGGCGCCGCATGGCCTGAGTCGGACACTGTCTGCCGGCAGGGCTGGCAGCCAATACCCTTGACCATGAACACGGCTTCCTCCGGCACGTCACACGCTCGGGCTCGACCGGTCCGCGCTCGCTGCTCGACTCGAGAGGCACGCCCATGCCCGGCACAACCGAACCCGTCACCTACCTCATCGTGGACGGGGAAAACATCGATGCCACGCTCGGCAACAGTGTTCTGGAACGCCGACCGGCCCCTGCGGAGCGACCCCGGTGGGAGCGCCTGCGGGACTTTGCGCGGGACACGTGGCAGCAGCCGGTGAAGGCCCTGTTCTTCCTCAACGCCTCGGGCGGCGGTCTGCCTATGCCCTTCGTCCGGGCCCTCCTGAGCATGGAATACCGGCCCATTCCGCTCGCTGGATCATGGGATCAGAAGGTGGTGGACATCGGCATCCAGCGGACGTTGGAGGCTATCGCCCGGCGCCCGGGCAATGTGATGCTCGCCAGCCACGACGGCGACTTCCTGCCGCAGGTCGACGAGCTCCTACGGGGTGATCACCAGGTCGCGATCGTCGGGTTCAAGGAGTTCCTCAACGCCGGCTTCGCCGACCTGCCGGGCCTGCAGGTGTTCGACATCGAGGAGGATGCGGGCTGCTTCACCAACGTCCTTCCCCGGGTTCGCATCATCGACCTCGAAGACTTCGACCCTGAGCGCTTCCTGTAGGCCGGACAGCGTGCCCGTGCACCGCGGCAAGAGCTGTCCTCATCGTGCCCGCCTTGGCTCGGCACGATGAGGCAGCAGCCGGTCGCGGTGTTCCCTCATACCTTCGCAGCCGATATATTGGGCCACGTGGAAACCCCACTGCGTGAACCCACCTTCCTGATCCTCACAGCCCTGGCCGGCGAGCCGATGCACGGCTACGGCCTGATCGCCGAGGTGGGCCGCCTGTCCGACGGCCGCATCTCGCTGCGACCCGGCACTCTCTACGGCGCGTTGGACCGACTGGTCGACGCGGGCCTGGCAGCCGTCGACCATCAGGAGATCGTCGACGGCCGGCTGCGCCGCTACTACCGGCTCACCGAGCCGGGCGGCGAGTTGCTGGGCGCGGAGACCGAACGAATGCGCCGCAACGTCAAGGCGGCAACCAGCCGGCTGCGCGCCGCCAAGGCCGCGCCCCGCCCGAGCCGAGGATTCGCATGAGCTTGCCGGAAAGCCAGCCGGACCGCCCGGAACGGCAAGACCAAGGACGCCCCGCGATGACCGGTCTCGAACGGCGCTACGCACGCTGGACGGCGCTGTTCTATCCGGCCGACTATCGGCGTACGCGCGGCTCGGAACTGGTAGACACCTACCTGTCCCTGGCCGCGCCTGACCGTGGGAAACCCTCGCCAGCCGACATCGCGGACCTCGCGGCCGGCGGGCTGCGCCAGCACCTTCGGAGCGCGCGTGGCCTTGGCCCCGGCTTCCGGCTTGCCGGCCTGCTCGCATTGACGACGGCGACCACGTGCGCGACCGGATGGGCGGTCCTGGAGACGCTCGCCTCCGCGCCGTCCCGGTCCTCGCACGTCGGGCCGTTTCTGTCACTCGCCGTCGCGGCGTGGGCGGCCTGGTTGCTCGCCGCCGTGGTGTACCTCACGGCGAGCGGCCGATGGTTTCGCTGGGCGGTCGGCTCGGCCATTCTGGTGACGGCCGGCATCGTGCCGGCCTCGGCGCTGACCGGACTGCCCCGCCCGCCACTGTCGGTGCTGCTGCCCCAGGTCGCGCTCGGTGTCGTCGCGCTCGGTGCGACGGGCCAGCGCCCCTGGCGGGTGCGGCTCATGCCGATCACCGCTGCGGTGGCGATCCTGCCGATCGCCGTGAGCACCACGCCCACCTTGGATTTCATCAGCGGCTACTACACCCTCGCCGCAACGGCTCTGCCCGCCGCTGCGGTGACGCTGCTGATCGGCGCGCTGCTGATGGCGCTCGGCCTAGCCATCTGGCGCGACCACCACGGCGCCTGGGCGATGCTGATCCTGCTCATGCCCATCGGGATGCTCGCGGTGAACCCGCTCGGCGCGGTGCTTGACAACTCCGGCCCCGGCCGGCCCGTGATTCCGGCGTGGTCATCGATGCTACTCGCGTCCGTGCTGGTAGCCATGATCGGACCGATGCTGGTGTTGCTGGCCCTGGTGGCACGGGGACGGCTGTCTGGAGGCCGCCGTCCGCACGGACCGGGTGATTGCCCCACCTGCGGCGCACCCTCGAGGTCCGGGTAGTCCACCGCACGGCCGAAGCTCAAACTCGCGAGCCCGACAACGAGCCCGCCTTACATCCAGCGTCTAGACGCAATCGCGTTGCTCGCTAGTTGGCTGATCGGCAGCGGCCATAGCGCCCGAGAAGCAGAGCGTGGCTGGCCCATTATCCGAGGCGGACCGCGGCCGACCACGAGGTCCTGGACGAGTTCGCACCCAAGAACGGATCGAAGCGGTCGGCCAAGTCCCGGCAGAGAGCGACGGCCATCGGTCAGGTCGGGTGAGCCATAGCCGCAGCGCGCCCTCTCGTCACGCAGGCGCCGATGGCGATACATCCAGCTTCTCGATCGGCCGGCGGACACGTCTCTAGACCGGGCACCCGGTACCGCCGCCAGGCAATCCAAGGCAGTCGGAGGCCAGAGCCGGACGCCGTGCTCCCAACTTGAGGGGCAACAGCGGAGAAGCCCGTTACCGATGATTCCGGTAACGGGCTTCTGACCTGCGTACATCTACGGTGGGCGATACTGGGATCGAACCAGTGACCTCTTCGGTGTGAACGAAGCGCTCTCCCGCTGAGCTAATCGCCCTCAGCGCTGATGACTCTACCTGATCGAGCCACCGCACCAAAAACCCGGGGTCAGTGCGTGGCGAGGTAGTGCAGCAGCCGCGCCACCAGGTCGATCCCGAAGCTGTACTTCAGCGAGGCCCACACCACCACCGCGACGAAGACCAGCCCGACCGCGCCGAGACAGAACCGCACCGGCAGAGACCGGGAGGTGACCCAGCGGGTCCAGGCCTGGACGTTGCGGCGGGTGAAGGCGAGCAGCTGGCGCGCCCAGTGGAACTCGACCGCCCAGATGGCCAGGCCGGCGATCACGATCAGCCAGCCGGGGCCGGGCAGCGGGATCAGCGCCACACCCACGGTCACCACGAGGGCGCCGGCGATTCCGATGAAGATCTTGAGGGTGATCCGCCCGGTGGGGTTGGACCGGATCAGGTCGAGGGTGGTCCGCACCCGCTCCCGCCACCGCGAGCGCCGTCGGCCGGCGAGGGCGGCACCGGCCTCGCCGGCACCGCCGCCGGCAGGGCGCGCGGAGCCGTCGGACGTCCTCCGTCCGTCCCTGTCCGGCTGGTCGATCGGCACGCCGCTGTCCCGCCCTTCGGCTGCTCGGGCCCCTACTTTCGGTGCGTCGACGACGCGCGTGACATCCATTGAGGATCGCTTCGTGACCATTTCACCCCCCAGTGTCGCCCCGGCCCGTCACTCCTGCAGACCACTGGACGTTACCGGAGTAAGTCGACGACTGAGCCACCCGACCTCGGGCGGAATCACGCACTGGGCAGAACCGGAAATCCTACAAGAATTCTCGCATTCTCGAAGGCGTTCCGTCCCCCTTCCCACCACTGGGTGAAGTCAGCGTATGGCGGAGCGTAGCCAGAGGTAGCACCTGAGTATGGGAAAAGCGGGACACGCGCGTTCCGCAGCGGTGCCGGGGGGAGAACGTCCATGAGTGTCATCCGACCGACGACCGTAGAGGTCGAGACGTCGCTAAGGCTCGTCGCGCCTGACGCCACCGCCTTGCCGGTGCGTGCCAGCCTGCGTTACGACCCTGCTGACCCGTATGCGGTCCATGTCCTGTTCCACGCCGAATCCGCCGGTGGCGAGGCCGTCAGCTGGTCCTTCGCCCGCGAACTGCTGGTGACCGGTCTCGACGAGCCGGCCGGCATCGGGGACGTCCGGGTCTGGCCGTGGGCCACCCCGCGCGGCGACTTCGTCGCGCTGGCGCTGTCGTCCCCGGACGGCAACGCCCTGTTCGAGGTGCCGCGCAGCGTGCTGGTGCGGTTCCTGCGGCGCACCTACGTCGTCGTCCCGCGCGGCCGCGAGGCCGAGCACCTGGACGTCGACACGGCGGTGACCCGGCTGCTCGCCGGCCGCTGAGCACGACCACACCGCTGAGCCGCGGGGGCCCCCCCGGGGCCCCCCGGGGGCCCCCCCCCCCCCCCCGCGGGCGCCCCCCCCCGGGGGGGGGGGGGGCCCGGGGGCGGGGGGGCCCCGCCCCGTGCGCGGGCGCCCCCCCGGCCGCCCCCCCGCGGGGGGGGCGCGGGGGGGGGGGCCCGCCGCCCCCCCCCCCCCCCCCCCGCGGCCCCCGCCCCCCCCCGGCGCCCCCGCGGCTCCGACCATCCACCGACCGGGTACGCCTCAGCCGTGCGTGGTGATGCCGCCGTCGACGGGGATCACCGCGCCGGTCAGGTACGACCCGGCGCGCGAGGCGAGGTAGATCGCCGTACCGGCCATGTCCTCCGGCCGGCCGATCCGGCCCAGCGGCACCTGCTGCTCGATGGCCGACCGGGCGGCCGGGTCGTTGAGCGCGAACGCCATCATCTTGCTCTCGAACGGGCCGGGCGCGATCGCGTTGACGGTGATCCGTTCGCCGGCCAGCTGGTGGGCCAAAGTACGGGTGAGCATGTGCACGGCCGCCTTGGTCGCCGAGTACGCGTACACCTCCATGGCCGGCACCCGCAGCCCGTCGATCGAGCCGATGTTGATCACCCGGGCCGGGTCGTCGTCGCCGGCCGCGGCGCGTAGGGCCGGCAGCAGGGCGGTGGTCAACCGGAAGACCGCCTTGACGTTGACCGCCCAGAGCTTGTCGAACGCGCTCTCCGGATACTCCTCCAGCGGCGCGCCCCAGGTGGCGCCGGCGTTGTTGACCAGCACGTCGAGCCGGTCGGTCCGCTCGCGGACGGCGGCGGCCAGCGCCTCGGCGCCGGCGTCGTGGCCGAGGTCGGCGGGGATCGCCTCGCACCGGCCCTCGGCGGACAGCTCCTTGGCCACCGACTCGCAGACGTCGGCCTTGCGGGACGAGATGATCACCTGGGCGCCGGCCCGGACGAAGCCCCGGGCGATCATCAGGCCGATCCCCCGCGAGCCGCCAGTGACCAGGACCGTCTTGCCATCGACCGAGAACAGATCCGTCATGCCCATCCCATCACCCGTCGGAGGCCCTACCGCTCGGTAACGTAGCCCGGCCCCGGCGGCCGGACAACCCCGCGGGTGCCGACCCGAGTCCCGTGGCCGGGATGCGACCGCGCGGGCGGCCGGTTACCGTCGCTGATGATGGTCCCTTCCGGTCAGCTCTTCGCGGCAACCCGACCCGACCTGCCCGAACCCGGGATCGACGTGCTCGAGCTCGGGAATCTGGCGCCGGCCGGCGGCTGGCGGCGTCCGGTGCTGCTCGACGTGGAGCTGCTCGTCCTGGTCACCGGCGGCCACGGCGTCGTGGAGCTGGATTTCCGCGCCCTGTCCTGCCGGCCCGGCACGTTGCTGCGGGCTCGCCCCGGCCAGGTGCTGCGCTGCCCGGCGCAGCTCGACGCGACCGTGGTGCGCTGGCGGGACGAGGCCCTGCGCGGCCTGGACGTCGACCCGGACGGCGCCCCCGCCCACCACCAGCTCGCCGGCGAGGACGAGGACGCGGTGATCAACGAGGTCAGCCAGCTGGTGGTGGACCTGCGCCGGCACGGCGCCGACGCCGAAGCCCGGGGCCTGCTGCGCCACCAGCTCGCCGTGCTGCTGCTGCGGCTGGCCCTGCTCCCGGCCGCCACCGCGCCGACCCACCGGTCCGCCGGCGACGACCCCGGCCCGTCGGGCGGTCCGGCCACCGGCACCGGGGCGTCCGGCGCGGGAGCCACCGGTACGCGGAACGGAAAGCCGGCCGCCGACACCGGCAGGGCCGAGCTGGCGACGTTCCGCCGGTTCTGCCGTGAGGTGGAGCTCGGCTACCAGCACACCCGCCGGGTGGAGGACTACGCGACCCGGCTGGGTTGCTCGGTGCGGACGCTGACCCGGGCCTGTCTGGCGGTCACCGGCCGCAGCGCCAAGCAGGTGCTCGACGAGCGGGTCGCCCTGCAGGCCAGCCGGCTGCTGGCGGCCACCGACCAGCCGGTGGCCCGGATCGGTCGGGGGCTCGGCTTTCCCGAGCCGACCAACTTCGGCCGGTTCTTCACCCGGGAGGTCGGGGTCAGCCCGGGCGCCTTCCGGGCCGCCCGCGAGCAGTCGCCGCCCCGGGTGGTCCGGCCACGCCGGCCCGCCGACGCCCGGGACGGCGCCGGCCGGGCATGATGGCGGGGTGCAGATCTCCGCGCGCGGCGACTACGCGGTCCGGGCGGCACTGAGCCTCGCCGCCGGCTACCCGTCGCTGCTGTCCACCCAGGCGATCGCCGTCGAGCAGGACATGCCGCGCAAGTTCCTCGAGGCCGTCCTGGCCGACCTGCGCCGGGCCGGGCTGATCCGGGCCCAGCGCGGCGCGGAGGGCGGTTACACGCTGGCCCGGCCGCCCCGGGAGGTCACGGTCGGCGCGATCCTGCGGGCCGTCGACGGTCCGCTGGCCGGGGTACGCGGGCTGCGCCCCGAGGAGACCCGGTACGCCGGGTCGGCGGAGAACCTGCCCCGGCTCTGGGTGGCCGTCCGGGCGGCGGTGCGGCAGGTGCTGGACGAGGTCACCCTGGCCGAGATCCTCAGTGGACGCCTGCCGGCCCACGTCCGCCGGCTGACCACCCTGCCCGATGCCTGGGAGTCGCGCTGACCCCGGCGCACACATCACACCGTGCGGATCACCTCCTCGGCAGGCAGCCGGGGCAGCCGCTCCCGCCAGGCGTCCGGGCCGGGGCGCCCGATGTTCACCAGCAGCAGCACCTCGTGTCGATCGTCCGGGAAGAACTCCCGTCGTACCCCCTCGGGGTCGAAGCCGGCCATCGGCCCGGCGGCCAGGCCGGCCGCGCGCAGCCCGACCAGCAGGTAACCGATCTGCAGGGTGGCGTTGAACCGAGCCTGCGCCGCCCGTTCCGCCCGGTCGCCCAGCCAGTCGCCCGCCCGGGGCCGGTGCGGGAACAGCTCCGGCAGCCGCTGGTGGAAGTCGACGTCCGCCGCGAGCACCGCGACCAGCGGGGCGGCGGCCGTCTTGGCCCGGTTGCCGGCCGACACGTGCGGCAGCAGCCGGGCCCGGGCCGCCGCCGAGCGCACCAGCAGGATCCGCAGTGGCTGGCCGTTGAGCGCGGTCGGGCCGTACCGGATCAGGTCGTGGACGGCGGCGACCTGCTCGTCGGTGACCGGCTCGTCGGTGAAGGTGTTGGCCGTCCGGGCCGCCCGGAACAGCAGGTCCTGGGCGGCCCGGTCGAGCAGCAGCGGCGACTCGACGCCTGTCACGCCGGCGCCGCCGCGGTGGTGTAGCCGCCGCGGTGGTGCACCAGCGGGTCGGCGTCCACGCCGGGGCCGAGCGCCAGCGGCTCCGCCAACACCAGGGTGTGGTCGCCGGCCGGCACCCTCCGGACCACCCGGCACAGCAGCCGGGCCAGCACCCCGTCCAGCAACGGCAGCCCGTACGGCCCGACGGTCCACCCCGGGTACGCGGCGAACCGGTCGATGCCGCTGGTGGCGAAGACCCGGGCGGCCTCCCGCTGGTCGGCGGCGAGCAGGTGCACCGCGACGTACTCGGCGCGGGCCAGCACCGGCCAGCTGGACGAGGCGACGCCGAGGCAGAACGACACCAGCGGCGGGTCCAGCGACACCGAGGTGAACGAGGTGGCGGTGAACCCGGCCCGCAGCGGGGCGCCGATCCCACCCAGGCAGGCCGGGTCGGTGCCGCGGGCGACGGCGGTGACCACGGTGACCGTGGCGGCCTGCCGGCGCAGCACCGCCCGGAACAGGTCCCGGTCCACCGGCAGCAGCTCGGTCGGCGACTGCACGGTGGTCACGCCGTCACCAGCTCCCGGTCGGCGTACGAGCTGGCCGGGCGGGGCAGCCCGTAGTGCTCGCGCAGCGTCCGGCCGGTGTACTCGTGGCGGAACAGCCCACGCTCGCGCAGCAGCGGCACCACGTGGTCGACGAACGCCTCCAGCCCGCTGGGCAGCAGCGGGGGCATCACGTTGAAGCCGTCCGCGGCGCCCTGGGTGAACCACTCCTGCAGCTGGTCGGCGATCTGCTCGGGGGTGCCGGCGACCACCCGGTGCCCGCGCCCGCCGCCGAGCCGGCCGATCAGCTGCCGGATGGTCAGCTTCTCCCGCCGGGCCAGGTCCACCACGAGCTGGTAGCGGCTCTGGTGCGACTGCACCGCCGACACGTCGGGCAGGTCGGGCAGCGGCCCGTCCAGCGGCAGCCCGGTCAGGTCGACGCCGGTCATCCCGGCGAGCTGGGCCAGCGCGTGCTCGGGGACGATCAACGCCTCCAGCTCGTCGGCCAGGGCGCGCGCCTCGGCCTCCGTACCGCCGATCACCGGTGCGATGCCGGGCAGCACCTTGACCAGGTCGGGGTCGCGGCCGGCGGCGGCGGTGGCCCGCTTGAGCGCGGCGTAGAAGGCCTGCCCGCCGGCGAGGGTCTGCTGGGCGGTGAAGACGGCCTCGGCGTACCGGGCGGCGAACGCGACGCCGTCGGCGGACGACCCGGCCTGCACCAGCAGCGGCCGCCCCTGCGGCGGGCGGGGCGTGTTCAGCGGCCCGCGCACGGCGAAGTGCTCGCCGGTGTGCGCGATCTCGTGCACGTGGTCGGTCTCGGCGAACACCCCGGCGGCGGCGTCGAGGACGAGCGCGTCATCCTCCCAGCTGTCCCAGAGCTTGATCGCCACGTCGACGAACTCGGCGGCCCGCCGGTACCGGTCGGCGTGCGCCGGGTGGTCGGCCAGGTTGAAGTTCCACGCCTCCCGGGACTGCGCGGAGGTGACGATGTTCCACCCGGCCCGGCCGCCGCTGAGGTGGTCCAGCGAGGCGAACTTGCGGGCGGTGTTGAACGGCTCGTTGTAGGTGGTCGAGACGGTGGCGATCAGGCCGATGTGCTCGGTGACCGTGGCCAGCGCCGCCAGCAGGGTCAGCGGCTCGAAGACGGCTTGGATGTTGTGCCGGACGTTCGGCCCGACGGCCAGCCCGTCGGCGAGGAAGACCGAGTCGAGGGTGCCGCGTTCGGCGATCCGGGCCAGCTCCTGGAAGTGCCGGACGTCGGCGACCCGGCGCGGGTCGGTGCGCGGGTGCCGCCAGGCCGCCTCGTGGTGGCCGACGCCCATCAGGAACGCGTTCAGGTGCAGGGTGCGGGTCATTGGTGTTCCGTCCTATCCGGCGGTGGGGTCGACGCGCCAGGTCGAGAAGCGGCGTTCGACGGCGACGAGGAACTGGTTCACGACCAGGCCGATCGCGGAGATCGTGATGATCCCGGCGTACATGTCGGGGATCGCGAAGTTGTACTGCGCGTAGTTCACGAGGTAGCCGAGCCCGGCCTTCGCGCCGACCATCTCGGCGGCGATCAGCACCAGGATCGAGTACGCCCCGGCCAGCCGGACGCCGGTGAAGACGGTGGGCACCGCCGCCGGCAGGATCACCTTCTGGAACAGCCGCAGGTGGTTCAGCCCCATCGAGCGGGCCGAGCGCACCAGCAGCGGGTCGACGCCCTTCACTCCGGCGATGGTGTTCAGCAGGATCGGCCACGAGCAGGCGTACAGCACCAGGGCGATCTTGGAGGTCTCCCCCAGCCCGAGGATCAGCACGAAGACCGGCAGCAGGGCCAGCGCGGCGGTGTTGCGGAACACCTCCAGCAGCGGGCCGAGCAGCTCGGCCAGCGGCCGGTACCAGCCGATCAGCAGCCCGAGCGGGATGGCGGTGACCACGGCCAGGCCCAGCCCGGTCAGCGACCGGGTGAGGCTGGCCCCGACGTGCTCGGCGAGCTGCCCGCTGGTCAGCAGCGCCCACCAGGCGACCAGCACCTCCGACAGCGGCGGCAGGAAGACCCGGTCGACCAGCCCGGCGCGCGGCGCCGCCTCCCAGATCGCGGCGAGCGCCAGCAGGGCGGCGCTGCGGTGCAGCGCCCGCCCGCCCAGGCCGAGCAGCCGTACGGGCAGGGTCGGCGCGACGGCGGCGGTGGCCGGCGCGGGCGGGGCGGCCAGTCGGGCGGGACGTTCGGCGATGTCAACCAACACGGGCCTCCTGTCGACGGGCCACCGCAGCGGCCGGGCGTTCGGCGGACTGGGCGGCGCGCACCTCGTCGCGCAGCAGCGTCCAGATCTGGTGCCGGTGGTGCCGGAACGCGTCCGAAGACCGCAGGTCGTCGACGGCGTCCCGGTCTCCCAGCTCGATGTCGATGACCTCCTTGATCCGGCCCGGGCGGGCGGTCATCACGGCCACCCGGCCGCCCAGGTGGACCGCCTCGTCGATGCCGTGCGTGATGAACACGACGGTCTTGCCGGTGGCCTGCCAGATCCGCACCAGCTCGTCCTGCATCGAGTCGCGGGTCTGCGCGTCGAGGGCGGCGAACGGCTCGTCCATCAGCAGGATGTCCGGGTCGTACGCGAGGCTGCGGGCGATCGCCACCCGCTGCTTCATCCCGCCGGACAGCTCGTGCGGGTAGCGCTCGGCGAACCCGCTCAGCCCGACCAGCTCCAGGTGGTGGGCGACCAGGTCGGCCCGGTCGGCGCGGGGCACGCCCTTGGCCTCCAGGCCGAACGCGACGTTCCCGGCGGCGGTGCGCCAGGGCAGCAGCGCGTACTGCTGGAAGACGATGCCCCGGTCCAGGCCGGGGCCGGTGACCGGCCGGCCGTCCACCAGCACCCGCCCGGAGGTCGGCGTGGACAGGCCGCCCAGCAGGTCGAGCAGGGTGGACTTGCCGCAGCCGCTGGGGCCGACGACGACCAGGAACTCGCCGGGGCGTACCCCGAGGGTGAGCCCGTCGAGGGCGGTGACCGCGCCGGCGGACGCGCGGCGCCCACCGCGGACCTCGAAGGTCTTCGTCACCCGGTCGAAGAGCACCTTGTCGGTCATGCCGCACCGCCGCCGGAGGCGAAGGGGTTGTACCGGTTGGTGTAGATGTCGCCGGGCTTGGGCTTGTCGCCCTTGAGCTCACCGGCGTCGGCCAGCCAGTCGATCCAGGTGGCGAACTCCCGGTCGGTGATCACGCCGCCCTTCTCGGCGACCCCGGTGGACTTCCAGTAGCGCACCAGGGACGGGTCCTCGTTGCGGCCGCGCTTGGCGATGATCTGCTCCAGCCGGGCGACCACGGTCTCCCGTGGCTGGGTGCGGGCCCACTCGATGGCCTTGCCGACCCCGCCCACGAAGGTCTTCACCGTGTCCGGGTTACGCTTGATGAAGTCGTCGCGGAAGACGTAGGAGCCGGCGCTGAACGCGCCGAGCAGGTCGTAGTCGGTGAAGACCGTACGGATGCCGCCGTTGGTGATCGCCTTGTCCCGGATGACGCCGCCGAGCACCGCCACGTCGATCTGCTTCGCGCGCAGCGACTGTTCGGTGTTGACCGGGGGCAGCGCGACCAGCTCCACCTTGGCGATCTCGGCGGCCGTCAGGCCGCCCTTGACCAGCCAGGTCTTCAGCACCGCCTCGGCGTGCGCACCGAGGGTGTTCATGCCGACCTTCCGGCCGATCAGGTCGCGGGCGGTCCTGATCGGGCTGTCCTGGAGCACGTAGTAGCCCTGGAAGGTCTGCGCGTCGGAGCCGTAGTAGCTGACCACGGCGGTGATCGGCGCGCCGGCGGTGGCGAGCTTGACGATCGCCCCGTTGAACGCGCCGCCGAAGTCGCTCTGCCCGGTGGCGGTGGCCTGGATGTCGGCCGGCCCGCCGGTGACGTTGCCGATCCAGTTGAGCTTCACGTCGCCGAGGTAGCCGAGGTCGGCGGCGAGCTCGGGGAGGGTGACCTGGCCGACGGAGCCCTGGTAGCGAAGCTCCTTCGACTGCCCGGCAGCGTCGGCCGCACCGCCGCAGGCCGTGGCGGCGACGAGGGTGAGCAGGGCGGTCGCCGTGGCGAGGGCACGACGGAGTGCGGACATGGTGGTCTCCTGATCTGTGCACGGAGGGGCCGCGCCCGGACGGCGCGGTGGCACGCCGGCACGCGCCACCGGGCCGTCATGGGCCGGGTGGGCGGTGCGGGCGGAGAGGGTGGGTCGGGACGCCGGAGCGCGTCAGCTCAACAGAGCGCGCTCGCGTGCCGGACCAGGTCGACGTGCACGCGAGCGGTGAGGAGAAGCTCGTCCCGCTGCGACATGAGCCCATGCTGCCGGCCGGGCCGGAGGGCGGTCAATGGCCTTCCAGAAGGTGAGATGTCCGTCGCTGACCGTGTTAAGTTCCTTCACCAGCTGGGTTAACCGCTCCGCAACACCTATCGGCTTAATAGGACTTGCCAGCACCGTCCACGCCGGAGCGGAAGGAGGTTTCGCAATTCGTCCATCCGGGCATGTTCGATGCCGACAGAGCAGGGCAGAAAAGGGAACGCGAAGGGAGCCCACGATGGGTCTGATGTTCCGCAAGCGCAAGAAGTACGGGCCGATCATCCTGAACTTCACCGAGAACGGCTTCTCCTCCTGGAGCATCAAGATCGGTCGTTGGTCCTGGAACTCCAAGGCCAAGGCGCACCGCGTCGACCTGCCGGGCCCGCTGTCCTGGAAGCAGGACAAGTCCCGCGCCTGAAAGCTCTCCGCGCCGAGCGGGGTGCCGGTGGTTCACCGGCACCCCGCTCGGCGTTCGGGCCCGATCCGGCCGGGAATCGCCCGTTCCCCTCCGGCGGGCGCCCGCACCGGCGCAGAATCGCGGCATGGGCGGGGACGGTTCCTGGCGGCGGGAGCGGCGGCGCGCGCTGCTCATGTGCGTGCTGATGATCGTCGCGTACTTCCTGGTGCCGCTGGGGCACGACCCGAACGGGCTGCGGCTGGCGCTGCGCTCGGCCGGCACCCTGCTGCTGGTGGCCGCCACCGCGCTGCTGATCACCCGGCAGGTCAGCCGCCAGCTCGGCGCCGGCACGCCGACGGGCGACGCCGAGGTCCGTTCGCTGCTGCGGCTGGCGGTGGCGCTGGTCGCCGGGGTGCTGGTCTTCGCCCTCGGCGACTACGTGCTCGCCGGCACCCGGGCCGGGCAGTTCCAGGGGCTGGTCACCCGGGTCGACGCGCTCTACTTCGCCCTGGCCACCCTGACCACGATCGGCTACGGCGACGTGCACGCCCAGGGCCAGCTGGCCCGGGTGGTGGTCTGCGCGCAGATGCTGTTCAGCATCGGGGTGATCGCGACCGGGGCGTCCATCGTGGTCAGGCAGCTGACCAGCCGGGGACGGCGCTGATCAGCACGTCCCCGCCGAGCCGGCCGTGCTCCGGCTGCCGGGTGACCGCGCCCGCGGCGAGCAGGGTGGCCAGCGTCCGGTTGGTGTCGGCGGCCCGGTAGGCCGTCCCGGTCAGCGTGTGCCGGCGCAGCTCGACCACCGTCCGCGGACCGGAGCGGGCCAGCTCGGCCAGCAGCTCGCGGCGCAGCGGCCCGGGCTCCGGGTGCAGCGCGATGTCCAGCAGGCCGCCCGCCGGGTCGGCCGGGTCGCGGTAGCGCACCCCGGCGAACTCGTCGGCGTCCCACAACGCGTCCTTGAACGCCTCCAGGCTGCGGTCGAGCCCGGTGCCGAAGCCGACCGAGGTCGCGCCCGCGCCGTCGGCGGGCGCCAGCTCCACCTCGGTGACCAGCGGAAAGCCCGCCGCGTCGAGGGCCGGGCGCAGCGCCGCCGGCGCGGGCGCGACGGCCAGCACCTCGGCCGGCCGGCCGGCGCCCGCGGCCGCCCGCAGCGCCGGCTGGGGGGCGGCGCCGTCCAGCACGGTCAGCAGCGGCGCGCCGGCCGCACCGGCGGCCTTGAGCGCCACCGGCAGCCGGGTCGGGTCGCCGGGCACCAGGTGCACGGCCACGTCCGCCGGCAGCGTCGCCTCGATCGCGCCGAGGCGGGCCGGCAGGTCCGGGGCGTCCGCCAGCACCAGGACGGTCAGCCGGCGCCCGCGCAGCCGGTCGGCGAACTCCGCCACCACCCGCAGGGCCGCCTCGGCGGTGCCCGGCTCCCCGGCGTACGCGAGGGCGAGCGTGGCCCGCCGGGAGCGGTGCAGGGCCCCGGCCAGCCAGTGGTCGAGCTGGCGGACGAGCAGTTCCCGCAGGACGGTGTCGGTCGGCATCCTGCCGTTCTACCCCATGGCCGTTCAGGCCGGGACGGAGATGCCCACCCCGCCGCGGGTCTGCCCGCCGTAGCGCTGCCGCTCCCGGTCGAGGTCGAGCCGGCCGATCCGCTTGCGGGCGGCGATCGCGGCGTCGTCGAGCAGGTCGGCGGGGATCAGCCAGACCACCTCGAACTCCAGCCCGTCCGGGTCCTGCCCGTAGAGGCTCTTGGTGGTGCCGTGATCGGAGGTGCCGACCAGGGCGCCGGCCGCGGCCAGCCGCTCGGCGGTGCCGGCCAGCTCGTCCAGGGTGTCGACCTCCCACGCCAGGTGGTAGAGGCCCACGGTGGCCCGGCCGGCCTGGGACCGCCCGGCGGCGGCGCCGATCTCGAACAGCCCCAGGTCGTGGTCGTTGGTCGAGTCGGGCGCCTGCAGGAAGGCGGCGCCGCGGAACCCGTCCGGCGTCATCGCGACCGGGCGGAAGCCGAGGACGTCACGGTAGAAGGCGACGCTGCGCTCAAGGTTGCTGACGTAGAGGACGGCGTGGTTGAGCCGGTGGATTCCCATGCCCACCACAGTAGCGCGGTTTAGTTGAGCGCTCAACTACATCCGCTATGATCGGCGTCATGACCCGCTGGTTGAGCCCGGACGAGCAGCAGACCTGGCGGTCCTTCCTGACCGCTTCCCGGGCGCTGATGGACGCCCTCGACCGCGAGCTGCAACGCGACGCGGGCATGCCGCACGCCTACTACGAGATCCTCGTGCGACTCTCCGAGGCGCCCGGGCGGCGGCTGCGGATGAGCGACCTCGCCGACACCACCGGCTCGTCGCGCAGCCGGCTGTCGCACGCCGCCGCGCGACTGGAGGCGGCCGGTTGGATCCGCCGCGAGGACTGCCCCACCGACCGGCGCGGCCAGGTCGCCGTGCTCACCGACGACGGCTTCGCGGCCCTCGCCGCCGCCGCGCCGGGCCACGTCGAGGGGGTACGCCGGCACCTGTTCGACGCGCTCAGCCCGGCCCAGACCGACCAGCTGCGCCGGATCAGCGAGACGCTCGCCGCCCACCTGACCAGTTCTTGACCAACTTGCGCCCCGGCAAGGGTTGTACATACCGTCGCCGGACCAGCACGATGGGGCGTGTCCTCCGGCTTCGGTGATCTGACTGTCCAGGCGCACCACCTGGTGTCCGCCGGCGACCTGGCCGGCGCCCAGCGCCTGCTGTCCGACGCGCTGACCGACGCCGATCCGCGCCCCGACCACGCCTCCCCCGAGCTGGCCGACGCCGCCGGGCTGCAGGCGCGGGTGCTGATCGCCCTCGGTGAGCCGCACTCCGCGCGGGGCTGGGCGGCGTTCGCGTACGCGGCGGCCGGCCGGCTGTACGGCCGCTCCGACGAGCGGACCATCTCGGCGGCGGCCACCCTCGCGGCGGTGCTGCACCGGGTGGGCAGCGACGCCCGCGCCGCCCGGCTCTACTCCGACGTGATCCTCGAGATGACGGCCCGGGACGGCCCCGAGTCGCTGCGGGTGCTCGCCGCGCACGCCGACCTGGCCACCGTGGAGTACGCCCGCGGCCAGTGCGCGCAGGCCCGGGAGCGCCTGCAGGACGCCTGGGAGCTGCACCGCGAGATCTACGGCGACGGGCACCCGAGCGGCATCAAGATGCTGGCCCGGCTCGGCGCCATGCAACGCGACTGTGGCCGGTTCACCGAGGCCCACGAGAATCTGGGCCTCGCCGCGGAGCTGGCCGACCGGCACCTCGCCGCCGACGATCCGCTGGTCCGGCAGGTGGCCGCGCTGTCCCGCGCCGCCGCCGACCCGGGTCACCTCTGCACCGACGAGCCAGCCGGGCGGCGGGAGACGCCGGTGGTGCCGGCGGCGCGTACCCCACCGGCCGGCGAGGGTCCTCCCGATCCGTTCGGCTGGCCGGCCGGCCCGTCGCCGGTCGACGAGCCGCACCCGCCGACCGTGCCCGGCCAGCGGCTCCCGCCGGACGACGACCACCGGGACGACGAGGTCTTCCCCGAGGACGACTACCCCTGGCCGCCCGAGCCGGACGCGCCCCCGCCGAGCGCCCCACACGACCCGGTGCCACCGGCCGTGGTCGGCCTGGCCGGCGGGTACGCCGAGGAGGCCGACGGGGTGCGCCGGGTCGGCCCGCCCGACCCGTCCCGGCTGCTGCCGGTGCACGTGCCCCGGGCCCGGCACCAGGCGCCGCCGCCCCGCCGCTTCCGGGCGGCCCCCGCCGCGGTGGCCGGGGTGGTCGTGGTGCTGCTCGGGGCCGTCGCGGTGATCGCCGGGGTGTCCCAGGTGGACGGCGACGACCCGCCGGCCTCCCCCGGCGGCACGTCGCCCCGCGCGGCCGCCCCGGCGACGCCGGGCACCCCGCCGGGCGGGGTGAGCCTGCGCGACCGCCAGGACAGCATCGCGCTGGGCTGGACGTACCCGGCCGGGGCGCCCGGGCCGGTGGTGATCTCGGGTGGCCGCGCCGACCAGGACCCGCGGGCGTTCCAGGAGCTGCCCGCCGGCACCACCAGCTACGTCGTGTACGGCCTGGACCGCACCACCGACTACTGCTTCACCGTCGCGGTGGTCTGGTCGAAGAGCTCGGTCGCCCGCGCCGACCGGGTCTGCACCGACCGCGGCTGACCGACCGCACCGGCGGCCCGCCTCAGGGTCGGCCGGCAGCCCGGCGCGACGTCACGGCCCGGGTGGTGTCGGTCCGGCGGGTAGCCGCAGGCGGACCTCGAGGCCGGGGCCGGCGTCGGCCAGCTGCACCGTCCCGCCCGCCTGGCGGACCAGCTCGCGGACGATGGCCAGGCCGAGGCCGGTGCCGCCGGCGTCCCGGGCGCGGCCCTCGTCCAGCCGGGTGAACCGGTCGAACACCCGCTCCCGGTCCGCCGCCGGAATCCCCGGCCCGTCGTCGGTCACCGTCACCAGGTGGTACGCCCCGGGCGCCCCGCCGTCCGGGTGCACCGCGACGACCACCCGGGAGCGGGCGTGCCGGACGGCGTTGTCGAGCAGGTTGGCCAGCACCCGGCGCAGGTCGTCCGGGTCGCCGGTGGTCCACGCCGGCTCGGCCGGCGGCGGCGCGGCGACCGGCGGCGACGAGCACCGACCGGAAACCTCGGCGACCAGCTCGCCCAGCTCGACCGGCTCCCCCGCCCGGCCGGCCGGCCGCTCGTCCAGCCGGGCCAGCAGCAGCAGGTCACCGACCAGCCGCCCGAGCCGTTCGGTGTCGGCCAGCAGGTCCGTCGCCACGGCCGGCCAGTCGGTCCGGTCGCCGAGGCGCTGCGCCACCTCCAGCTCGGTGCGCATGTTGGCCAGCGGGCTGCGCAGCTCGTGCGCCGCGTCGGCGAGGAAGGCCCGCTGGCGGGCCCGGGCGCCCTCCAGGCGGTCCAGCATGTCGTTGAGGGTGACCGCCAGCCGGTGGACCTCGTCCCGGGAGGCGGGCACCGGCAGTCGCCCGTCCGCACCCCGGCCGGTGATCTCCGCGGCGCCCCGGCGCAGCGCCTCCACCGGCCGCAGGGTCACCCCGACCACCCGCCAGGCGACCACCGCGAGGATCGCCACCAGCAGTGGGAAGGCGATCAACAGCAGCGTCCGGGCGGCCCGGACGGCGTGCCGCACGTCCTCGGTCGACCGGCCGACCAGGACGGTCAGCGGCTGCGCCGGGGTGCCGGCCGGGACGGCGACCACCCGGACCGGGCCGGGCAGGCCCAGCCGCTGCCCGGGCACCGTCGTGCGCTGCCGGCCGGCGCCGCCGAGCTGGTCGGGGCGGACCATCGGCACCAGCCGGTCGGCGCCGATCGAGGCGGCCCGGATCCGTCCCGCCGAGTCGACCACCTGCACCCGCAGCTGCCCGCCCGCCACCGGCAGCGGGTCGGGCAGCGCGTCCTCGGCGGCCAGCCCGGCCACCGCGTCGGCCGTCCGGAACGCCTCGTCGTCGACCGTGCGCTGCAACGTCCAGCCGAGCGCGCCCAGCAGCACCACCCCGCCCAGCGCCAGGCCGGCGCAGAGGCCGGCCACGCCGAGCGCCAGCAGCCGGACCCGCAGCGACAGCGCCGACCAGCCCCGCCGGCCGGGTACGGTCGGGCGGGTCACGTCGCCAGCCGGTAGCCGGCGCCGCGGACGGTCTCCAGCCGGTCCCGGCCGATCTTGCGGCGCAGGTAGCCGACGTACACCTCGACCGCGTTCGGCGCGGTCTCCAGCCCGGCGTCCCAGACGTGGTCCAGCAGCTCGGTCTTGGAGACCACCTGGCCGGCGCGGCGGATCAGGTAGTCCAGCAGGGCGTACTCGCGGGCGGTCAGGGCCACCTCGACGTCGGCCCGGGTCACCCGCCGGCGGGCCGGATCCAGCCGCAGGTCGCCCGCCGCCAGCACGGTCGGCCGCTCCGGTGCGCCCCGGCGCAGCAGCGCGCGCAGCCGGGCCAGCAGCACCACGTACGAGAAGGGCTTGGTCAGATAGTCGTCGGCGCCGCAGTCCAACCCGTCGGCCTGGTCGTACTCGCCGTCCTTGGCCGAGAGCATCAGCACCGGGAGCCACTGCTCCTCGGCGCGCAGCCGGCGGACCACCTCGTACCCGGACAGGCCGGGCAGCATCACGTCGAGGATCATCGCGTCGTAGCCGCCGTGCCGGGCCGCGTCCAGCCCGGCCGGACCGGTCGCGGCGGTGTCCACCACGAAACCCTCCGCCGCCAGGCCACGTTGCAGGGCGGCCGCCAGCCGGGCCTCGTCCTCCACCACCAGCACCCGCACGCCTCCCAGCGTGCCACCCCTACGCCCGTACCCGTACGGGTGTCCTCAGCGCCCTCACAGCACCCAACGGGCAGGATGGGCGCAGGAGGTGCGTCATGTCCGTACTGAAGAGCCGGCCCGCCCTGCGCTGGCTGGTGCCGCTGGTCGCTGCCGTCACTGTCGTCGGCGGAGGGGCGGCGATCGGCACGTTCGCCGCGAACGCGGAACCCGCGCTGCCGCCGCGCAGCGCCGCCCAACTGCTGGTCGACCTGCAGACCGCCCGCCTGGACGGGCTCTCCGGCACCGTGGTGCAGCGCGCCGACCTGGGGCTGCCGCCCGCGGTCGGCCTGCTCGGCAACGACGCGACCGGGCTGCTCACCGGCACCCACACGCTGCGGGTCTGGTACTCGGGGCCGGACAGGCAGCGGGTCGCGCTGCTGGACACCCTCGGCGAGCGGGACGTGGTCCGCTCCGGTCGGGACGTCTGGACCTGGGACAGCAAGGCCAACGCGGCCACCCACCGCACGCTGCCGGCGTCCACCGGACGTGACCCGGAGGCGGCGCTGCCGGCCACCCCGAAGGAGGCCGCCGACCGGGCGCTCGCCGCCGTCGACCCGAGCACCGCGGTCACCGTGGGTCGGGCCGCCAAGGTCGCCGGTCGGGACGCGTACGAGCTGGTGCTCTCCCCGCGCGACCAGGCGTCGCTGGTGAGCCAGGTGCGGATCGCCATCGACGCGACCGAGCACGTGCCGCTGCGCTTCGAGGTCTTCGCCGACGGCAGTGACCAGGCGGCCTTCGAGGTGGCCTTCACCCAGGTCGACTACCGGCGCCCGGACGCCGACCAGTTCACCTTCAACCCGCCCGCCGGGGTGAAGGTGACCGAGGAGAAGGCCGGCCCGGCCGGGAACGCCGAGCGGCGTACCGCGCCGCGGAAGCCGGCCGACGGTGACCTGCGTACCGTCGGGGAGGGCTGGACCACCGTGGTGGTGGCGCGGACCGGCGCGACCGAGCTGCGCGACATGCCGCGGTCGGCAGCCGACGTGGCCGGTGCCGCCGGACGGCCCGGGGGCGACCCGGCCGCCGCGCTCAACGTGCTCAACGGGCTGCCGAAGGTCAGCGGCGACTGGGGCAGCGGGCGACTGCTGACCACGAAGCTGGTCAGTGTGCTGCTCACCGACGACGGCCGGCTGCTCGCCGGCGCGGTGACGCCGGAGCGGCTCTACCAGGCCGCGCGCGGCTGAGTCGGCGACGCTCGGGGGTCCGGGCCGGCGGGAGCCGGTGCGGGCCCCCGTTTCGCGCGCCCGGCGCGCCGGTGTGACGTGGCCCGGGGTCGACCGGCAGGCTTGGTGTCGCGGCGGTAGCGCGGTATCTTTAACAGTTCCTGGAACACAAAAAGGAATGGCGTGAAAGCCATTCCTTGAGCAATTGTAATGGACGAGGAGACGGCTTGTCAACGCACTCCGGCGCACCCGGCGACCTGCCGCACACCGACGACGAGATCGGCCGCGAGCAGGCGTACGTGTCGATGCTCTACGACCGGCTGGACGGCATGCGGGAGCAGGCCGCCCGGCGACTCACCGACGCGCTGCGCACCGGTGGCGGCACGTTGCAGGACCGCTCCCAGCGGGACAGTGCCGTGCAGATGTACGCCGACCAGGTCGAGCAGTTCTCTGCGGTGGAGAGCGGCCTGGCCTTCGGCCGGCTCGACGGCGAGGACGGCGCCCGCCACTACGTCGGCCGGATCGGCATCTTCGACACCACCGGCGACTACGACCCGCTGCTGATGGACTGGCGCGCCCCGGCCGCCCGCCCGTTCTACCTCGCCACCGCCGCCAACCCCCAGGGCGTACGCCGGCGGCGGCACCTGCGCACCCGGCAACGCAAGGTCACCGGGCTCAACGACGAGACGTTGGACATCGCCACCGCCTCCCCCACCGCCCACGAGGAGCTGACCGGCGAGGCGTCCCTGCTGGCCGCGTTGAACGCCGGGCGCACCGGCCGGATGCGGGACATCGTCGAGACCATCCAGGCCGAACAGGACCGGATCATCCGGGCCGACCTGCCCGGCGTGCTGGTGGTGCAGGGCGGGCCGGGCACCGGCAAGACCGCGGTCGCGCTGCACCGGGCCGCGTACCTGCTCTACACGCACCGCCAGCAGCTCTCCACCCGGGGCGTGCTGCTGGTCGGGCCGAACGCCACCTTCCTGCGCTACATCTCCCAGGTGCTGCCGACGCTGGCCGAGACGGGCGTGCTGCTGCGTACTCCCGGCGACCTGTTCCCCGGGGTCGTCGCGACCCGGGCGGAGCCGGCGGAGACGGCCGCCCTGAAGGGGCGCGCGGTGCTGGCCGACGTGCTCACGGCCGCCGTCCGGGACCGCCAGTGGGTGCCGGACGAGGCGCTGGAGATCGAGCTGCCGCAGGGCGAGGTGCTGCGCCTGGAGCCAGCGACGGTCCGGGCGGCCCGGGACCGGGCACGCCGCACCGACCGGCCGCACAACCTGGCCCGGGCGCTGTTCGACGTCGAGATCGTGCACGCCCTCGCCGACCAGGTGGCTGAGCGGATCGGCGCCGACCCGCTGGGCGGGGAGAACCTGCTGGAGGAGGCGGACCGCGCGGAGATCCGCCGCGAGCTGCGCGAGGAGCCCGAGCTGCACGCGGTGCTCGACCGGCTCTGGCCGGTGCTCACCCCGCAACGCCTGCTGGCCGACCTGTACGCCTCGCCGGAGCGGATCGCCGCCGCCGCGCCGATGCTCACCGACGCCGAGCGGGCCCGGCTGCACCGCGAGCCGGGCGGCGGCTGGACGCCGGCCGACGTGCCGCTGCTGGACGAGGCCGCCGAGCTGCTCGGCGAGGACGAGCAGACCGCCGCCGCGCGCCGGGAGCGGATCCGGTCCTTCCAGCGCGAGTACGCCGAGGGCGTGCTGGAGATCTGGCGGGGCTCCCGCTCGATCGACGTGGAGGACGAGGCCGAGGGCGGCGAGATCCTCGGCGTCACCGACCTGATCGACGCCGACCGGCTGCTGGAACGGCAGGAGGAGGCCGACCGGCTGACCACCGCCCAGCGGGCCGCCGCCGACCGGAGCTGGGCGTTCGGGCACGTCATCGTGGACGAGGCGCAGGAGCTGTCGCCGATGGCCTGGCGGCTGCTGATGCGCCGCTGCCCGAGCCGGTCGATGACCATCGTGGGCGACGTGGCGCAGACCGGCGCGCTGACCGGCACCCCGTCCTGGGGCGAGGCGCTGGAGCCGTACGTGGCCGGGCGCTGGCGGCTGGAGGAGCTGACCGTCAGCTACCGGACCCCGGCGGAGATCATGGCGGTCGCCGGGCGGGTGCTCGCCGAGATCGACCCGACCCTGCGCCCGCCCCGCTCGGTGCGCTCCACCGGGGAGCAGCCGGGCGACCGGACGATGGACGCCGACGCGCTGGCGACCGAGCTGGTCGCGGTGGCCACCCGGGAGGCCGCCGCGCTGGGCGACGGCCGCCTCGGGGTGATCGTGCCGGCCGGCCGCGTTGACGAGCTGGCCGCGGCCGTGGTCGCCGCGCTGCCCGAGGCCGCCGTCGGCGAGCAGCCCGAGCTGGAGAGCCGGGTGGTGGTGCTCACCGTCGGCCAGGCCAAGGGCCTGGAGTTCGACACCGTCGTGGTGGTCGACCCGGACGGGATGGTCGCCGAGTCCCCGCGCGGCCGCAGCGACCTCTACGTCGCCCTCACCCGCGCCACCCAGCGCCTCACCATCCTCCGCCCGCGGCCCTGACGGGTCGGTCAGCCGGGGTTGGGGTGGTCGTCGGTGACGTTGGCGACCTGGGCGCCGGCGCTGGAGGCGTCGCTGGTGGTGCCGGCGGCGGGGGTGCTCAGGCCGCCGGTGGTGGCGTCGCCCGTGGTGGTCGGGGCGACGGTGTCGCGGTGCTGTTCCGGCTGGCGGGCCACCCGCCGGACGCTGGCCGGGCCGGCGGTGCCACCGGTCGTGGTCACCGCGCCCTGGCCCCGGGTGGGGCCGCCGTCGCGCAGTACGTTCGGGTCGACCGGCGCGTGGGCCGGGTCGTCCGGGTCCTCCTGCTGGATCACCCGGGTCTCGTCGTACCGCGGCACGGTCACCTCGTCGAGCGCTCCCTCGCCGTACACGCCGGCGGTGAGCCGTTCCTCGGCCTTGCGCGCGGACTCCCGCATCGGGTTGGTCTCGGCCACGTTCATCACCTCGCAGAATCTGGCGGTAAGCCATTGCCTGCCCGCTGCCGGGGGCGACAAACCGGCCGGGGCGGGTTCACCCGGAGGCCGCCCGCCGCTCGCCTGCCCGCCGCCGGCGGTGCGCATGCTGACCGATGGGTTGGCGGGAACCGCCCGCCCCCAAAGGGGAAGAAGTGCGCAGAGTACGCCGTACCGCCATCGCCGCCCTGGTGGCGGCGACCGTGACGACGGGTCTCGCCGTACCCGCCGAGGCCCGGCCCCGCCCGGACCGGACGTTCGACCTCCAGGCCCACCGCGGCGGCCTGGGCCTGCGGGTGGAGAGCACCCTCGCCTCGTTCGGCAACGCCCTTCAGCTCGGGGTGAGCACCCTGGAGCTGGACGTGCAGATCACCGCCGACGGCCAGGCCGTGGTCACCCACGACCGGCAGATCAGCGCCGCCAAGTGCACCGACACCGCCCCGGTGACCCCGGGCGACCCGAAGTACCCGTACGTCGGCAGGTACGTCAACACGCTCACCCTCGCGCAGGTGCGCACCCTCGACTGTGGCGCGAAGACGCTGCCGGACAAGCCGGGCCAGCTGGCCGTCCCGGGGGCCCGGATGCCGCTGCTACGCGAGGTGTTCGCCCTGGTGAAGCGGTACCGGGCGAACGACGTGAAGCTCAACGTGGAGACCAAGGTGGAGGCCGGCGCACCGACCGAGACCGCCCCGCGCGAGCAGTTCGTGCAGGTGACCGCCCGGGAGATCCGCGACGCCGGGATGCTGAAGCAGGTCACCATCCAGAGCTTCGACTGGGGCTCACTGATCCGGATGCGTCAGGTGGAGCCGCGGCTGCCGCTGGTCGCCCTGACCAACTACGACTTCCTCCAGGTCGGACAGCCCGGCGCCTCGCCGTGGCTGGGCGGGCTGGACATCGACGACTTCGGCGGCGACCCGATCCGGGCCATCCGCAGCTTCGGGGCGTCCGCGTTCTCGCCGGTGCACGGCTTCCCGCAGGACGGCAAGGTGACCGACCCCGGCTACCGGCCGTACGTGACGAAGGAGATGGTCGCCCACGCGCACCGGTACGGGATCAAGGTGATCCCGTGGACCGTGGACGACGTGCCGACCATGGCCAA
Source organism: Micromonospora sp. NPDC000089 (assembly GCF_042899365.1). NCBI lineage: Bacteria > Bacillati > Actinomycetota > Actinomycetes > Micromonosporales > Micromonosporaceae > Micromonospora > Micromonospora sp. NPDC000089. The sequence goes on along the minus strand of NZ_JBIAZT010000024.1, from coordinate 12,100 downwards.
GCTGATCGACGACGGCGTGGACGGGCTGATCACCGACTACCCGGACCGGCTGCGCGGCCTGCTCGCCGCGCGCGGCTACCGGCTGCCGAAGGCGTACGCCTCGCCGTTCGACATCCAGGCGCACCGCGGCGGCCGGGCCACCCGGCCGGAGAACACCCTGCCGGCCTTCGCGCACGCGCTGGCCAACCGCGACATCTCCACCCTGGAGCTGGACACCGGGGTCACCGCGGACGGGCACCTGGTGGTGCTGCACGACCGGGCGATCAACGGCTCACACTGCGTCGACACCGCCCCGGTACGCCCCGGCGACCCGAAGTTCCCGTACGTCGGGAAGCTGGTGCACGAGCTGACCCTGGCGCAGCTGAAGACGGTGGACTGCGGCTCGAAGACGCTGCCCGAGTTCCCGCACCAGGTGGCCGTCCCGGGCGCCCGGATCCCCACCCTGGACGAGGTGTTCGCCCTGGTGCGCCGCAGCGGCCGGACCGACGTCCGGATGAACATCGAGACCAAGATCAGCCCGCTGGTGGCGGACACCGCGCCGTACCGGAGCTTCACCCGCAAGCTGGTCGGCGCGATCGAGCGGGCCGGTTTCACCCGGCGGGCGACCATCCAGTCGTTCGACTGGCGGACCATCCGCTACGCGCACGAGCTGAACAAGCGGATCGAGACGGTCGCCCTGGTCTGGCAGTACGGCCCGGCCGAGTGCGCGTCGCTGGCCGACGAGTGCTCGCTGCAGGCGGTCTACGGCGACTCCCGGGTGAAGAGCCCGTGGACCGGCGGGCTGGACTGGTGGCGCTACCGCGACCTGGGCAAGCTGGTCCGGGCCGCCGGCGCCACCACCGTCTCGGCGAACTGGCAGGTGCACGACCCGGCGCAGGGCACGGTCGCCTCGGACGACTGGTACCTGCGGCAGGACCCGGCCTACTTCCACGGCCCGCGGGTGCCGGTGCTGCAGCGCCGGTACGGGCTGAAGGTGGTGCCGTACACGGTCGACGACGCGGCGATCATGCAGCGGGTGATCGACCTCGGGGCGGACGGCCTGATCACGGACGACCCGGAGCTGCTGATCTCGGTGGCGATCCGCAACGGGTTGCGCTGACGTACCCCGCCGGTGGCGCTCCGGTCGGGGGCGCCACCGGCGGCCGGAATTCGTCGGTCGGCCGGGTGTTAGCTCGTCTTGTGGGTCGGGTAGACGGACGGTGCCCCCGCCGCAGCAGGTGAACCGCGCCGTGGCCGAACCGCGGAAGCGGGGCGAGGGAGTGCAGGTACTCATCAGATCCTTAAGGAGGACGGATGAGCACGCAGGCTGCATCGACGAGGCCGCAGAACCGGCCCCAGAACGTGCCCAATCGGGCGAACATGGACATGCGCGATCGGGCGATGATGGACGAGTCGACCCGCCCGATGCCGGCGATGCACGACGGGCACCGGCAGAACATGCCGGCACCCGGCACGGAGACCAAGCAGGCGTTCCTGACGACCGAATTCTGGGTCTACGTCGCCGGTGTGATCGGTGTGCTGGCCGCGTCGTACCTGGTCGGCAAGAACTCGGTCGGGGTGGACATCTTCCGCGCCCCGCAGGCCTGGTTCTTCATCACGCTGCTGACCATCGGATACCTGGGCAGCCGGGGTCTGGCCAAGGCCGGCAGCAACTTCCGCAGCGGAGCGGAGCGCAAGGCCCGACAGTGACCGACGAGATCAGCTCCTGAGCACGGTGGCCCCCGGGACTACTCCCGGGGGCCACCGTCGTCGTTCCGGCGGGCGGGCGACGACGTCGGCCCGGCCCGGTCCGCTCAGCGGGTCAGTCGAAGTCGCCGCCGAAGTCGCCGCCGCCGAAGTCGTCGTTGTCGCTCTCGAAGACCTCTTCGATCAGCTCGCCGGCCACCAGGCCGCCGGCGACACCCAGGGCCGCGCCGGCCACCATGCCACCCATCCCCGAGCCGCGCCCGTGGTGGCCGTGCTGGCCGTACGGGGAGTGCCCGTGCTGGCCGTACGGCGCGTGGCCGCCGCCGAAGCCGGCTGCGCGCAGGCCGCCGTACCGGCCGGTGGTGTCCCGCAGCCAGCCGTCGACGACCTGGGCCCAGTCGACCCGGTCGGCGTCGGCGTGCGAGACGGCGTACCGACCGAACGCGTCGTGGCCCGGGCTGAGGAAGCCGCCGCGCTTGTCGCACTCGAGGACCACCTCGACGCCGTGCGGGCTGGTGACGAAGGTCAGCTCGACCTCGTTGACCGTCCGCGCGTACTGCGACGCGGCGTAGAACTCGATCTCCTGGTAGAACGGCAGGCTCTGCTGGGTGCCGCGGATGTGGCCGCGCTCCAGGTCGGCGTGCTTGAACCGGAAGCCGAGCCGCTGGAAGGCCTCCAGGATCCGCTCGTGCACCGGCAGCGGGTGCACGTTGACCTGGTCCAGGTCGGTCTTGTCCACCGCCCGGGCGACCGCGAGCTCGGTGCGCAGGCCCATCGTCATGCCGTGCAGACGCTGACCGTAGACGTCGGTGATCGGGGTCTCCCACGGCACCGGCAGCTGGAACGGGATCGACAGCCGCTGCTGCGGCGCCAACTGCAGCGGGCCGCTGACCGCCATCCGCTGGAACTCCATCACGCCGGCGTACTCGCTGTCGCCGCTCTCCACCTCGACCCGGGTGACCAGGGCGACGGTGACCTGCTCGATCGCCGCCGGGTTGTCGCCGCCGACGATGTCGACCCGCCCGTCCAGCGCCAGGCCCGGCCGGGTGTTCGGGTTGGCCAGCACCGTGTCGACGCTGGGCCCACCCACACCGAACGCGCTCAGCATCTTCTTGAAGACCATCGACACTCCCGCTTTGCCATCGGCGCACTCCACCCTGGAGCGCGCTCGGCCATGAAGGGCACCCTAACCCGAAGCGCTGTGAGGTGCCTGTGAGGCGACGCGGCCGGGGGCCGCCGGGCCGCGGGACAGCGCCGCCAGCAGCGCGGACGCGGCCAGGAAGAAGACCGACATGGTGGCCGCCATCGGCAGCAGAGAGTGGTACCCGAGGATGCCGGTCAGCGGCGTCACCACCGCGCCGGCCAGGAAGCTCAACCCGCCCTGCAGCGCGGCGGCCGTGCCGGCCGAACGCCGGCCCGCCTCCTGGGCCAACGCCGTCGTCGCGGGCAGGGTGAGCCCCATTCCGGCCACCATCAGGCACAGCAGCGCCCAGACGACGGCCAGCGGGGCATGCGGGTCGGCCAGCGCGACGCCGAACAGGCCGAGGGCCGCGGCGGTCGAGGCGGCCACCCCGACGCTCCGCAGCCGCGCCGCGCCGAACCGGCGCACCAGCACCCGGAACAGCAACCCGGCCACCGCCATCCCGGCCGCGTTGGTGGCGAAGACCAGGGCGTACCGGCCGGGGCTGAGGGTGAACACCGTCTGCAGGACGAACGACGACCCGCCGATGTAGATGAAGAACCCGGCCGTGGCCAGGCACTGCACCGCGACGTGCCGCAGGAAGCCCCAGTCGCGCAGCAGGTCCGCCATCCGGGCCAGCGCGTCGGCCGGGCCGGAGCGTTGCCGGCGGGCCGCTGGGAGCGTCTCCGGCAGCCCGGCGACGACCGCGACCACCATCACCGCGCCCAGCGCGGTGAGCCCGGCGAAGACCGTCCGCCAGGTGCCGTGGGCGAGGATCAGGCCGCCGACCGCCGGCGCGACGACCGGGCCGAGGAAGGTGATCGACGCGATCGCGCCGAACCGGGCGGCCGCGTCGGGGCCCCGCCAGGTGTCGGTGACCATGGCCCGGCCCAGCGCCACCCCACCACCGGCGGCGACGCCCTGCACCAGCCGCGCCGCGACCAGGACCGGCCCGCTCGGGGCCAATGCGCAGACCACCGACAGCGCGGTGAAGGTCGCCGCGCCGGCGACCAGGATGCCGCGCCGGCCGCGCGCGTCGCTGATCGGGCCGAGCAGCAGCTGCCCGGCGGCGACCCCGATGATGAAGGCGGTCATGGTCAGCTGGGCCACGGTCGCGCTGGTGTCCAGCGACCGGCGCAGCTCGGGCAGGGCGGCCACGTACGTGTCGGTGGCGAACGGCCCCACCCCGGTGAGCAGCACCAGTGCCATCATGGACGGAGTGCGGGACGGCGGGACGGTCACGGCGGGCGCCGCAGGGGCGGTGGTCTGCCGGGGGCTGGTCACCGTCGGACGCTAGCCCGACGGCCGGCCACCGGCACGGCGAGGCCCGAGGTACGGGACGGGTCAGTCGAGCTCCCCGCCGCTACCGGGTCCGCCCGCCGGCCGGGACGCCGGAACCGGCGCTGCTGGAGCTCACCCCGCCCGGCTGGCTGGCCGCGCCGGGCGGGGTGACGCTGAGCGGGGCGGTGCTGGGCACGGGCCCGGTTGGCAGCGCGGACCTTACTTGCCGAGCGATGGCAGCCGGGTGGTGCCCGGGGGTACGGCGTCGCAGACGGTGCCGTCGGCGGGCAGTTTTCCGTCGATCAGCACGGCGTCCACGGCGGTGTCGATGCACGGGCCGCTGGAGCGGTAGGCGGTGTGGCCGACGCCCTCGCGGGTGAGCAGGACGGCGTCCTTCAGCCGCTTCGCCATGGCCTGCGCCCAGGGGTACGGGGTAACGGGGTCCACCCGACCGCCGACCACCAGGATCGGCGGGACGCCGACGCCGGTGAGCTCCCGCGTGAAACGGTCCTTGTTATCGACCGGCCACACCGCGCAGTTGAGCGCGCTGTAGGCGGCCCGGCTGCCGAGCCGCTCACCGCGCTCGGCGACCTTCTTCGCGGCGGCCTGATGTTCGGACAGCTTCTCCAGCTTCGGCCAGTCTGCGCACCGAACGGCGTTGTGGGCCTCCTGAAGGGTCGCGAACGGGCCGCCGAACGGCGCGACCGTGACCTTCGAGGCGAGGAAGTGCAGACCCGCACCGTTGCCCTGCTGCGCCGTGAGCAGGCCCGCGGTGAGCGTCGGCCAGAGGACCCGGTTGCCCGCGGCGGCCCGCACGGCTTCCAGGGCCAGCGCCCCGTCGAGCGTGCCGCCCGGCGTGAGGTCCTTGATCGGGGGGACTCGCAGCGGCTTGGCCTCCAGCTTGGTGATCAGGGCGTCGAACGCGGCCTCCGGGTCACCGGCGCCGAAGGGGCACACCTTGACGCCTTCCTTGCGGCAGGTGTCGAACCAGGCGTCGAGCGTCGCTTCATTGGCGCGGGAGACGTCATCGAGGAGCTGCAGCGGATCGTTCTGCCACAGGTCGGTGTTCATCGGCGCGTCGATCACCATCTGGCGTACGCGATCAGGGAACAGCGTGGCGTACATCGGACCCACCACGGTGCCGTAGGAGGCGCCGTAGAAGGTGATCTTCTTCTCGCCGAGCGCGGCGCGCACCTGGTCCAGGTCCCTGGCCACGTTGTCGGTGGACAGGCTCGCCAGGAACTCGGGGCTCTGGTGGGCGACGCAGCCCTTCGTGAAGGTGCGGGCGTCGGCGACCAGCGTGTCGAACGGCTTCCCGCCGGGGATGCGCGGGTCCCGGTTCTCGGCCGCCTGCTCGGCCCGCTGCTTGTCGGTGAGGCAGCGCACGGCACCGGACTTCCCGACCCCCCGCGGGTCCATGCCGACGACATCGAACCGGGCCACGACATCGGGTGAGTAGGGGCCGGTGCCCTTGGCGGCGTCGATGGACGCGACCGTCTCGGTGGCCAGCACTCCCGGGCCGCCCGGGTTGATGAACAGGCTGCCGATCCTCCGCTCCGGGTCGGTGGCCCGGTGCCGGGTCACGGCGAGCGGGATCTGCTTGCCGTCCGGGTCCGTGTACTCCAGTGGCACCTTGATGGTGGCGCAGTCGAAGCCCTGCCCGCACTCCTTCCACCGCACCGGGGCCGGAGTCGGCGCAGGGCGGTCTGGCGTGGGTGGTGCCTTCGTGCTGGCTTCCGCGGTGCAGCCGGTCAGGGCCAGCGCGGTGACGACCAGCGCCGCGGCGACCCGCAGGGGCACCGATGGCACGCGGTTCCACCGGGATGAGAATGTCATGCCCTCGACGCTAGGCGGGCCGGCCGGCGCCGTTATCCGTCCAAAGCCTCGGTTCCCGGAAACCAAAGATGGAGCGTGCCGGGCCACCGGCCGGAGCTGAGCTGCCCGATCACTGCGGGGGGACGAGCCCCGCCTCTCGTACGAGCAGTGCCACCTGAACGCGGTTGGTGAGATCCAGCTTGGTGAGGATCGCCGACACGTGGGTCTTGACGGTGGCCAGGCTGAGGTGGTGCCGCGCGGCGATCTGCGCGTTGGTTCGTCCGGCGCCGATCTCCGCCGCGACCGTCCGCTCCCGGGCCGCGAGAACGTCGAGACGCCGTCGGGCGGCGTGCTGCCGGCCGTCCTCCCCCGACTCCGCGACCCGGGCGATCAGCCGACGCGTCACCTCGGGCGACAGGACGGGTCGCCCCTGCACCGCGTGCCGGATCGCCATGACCAGCTCGTCCGGCGGCGTGTCCTTCAGGAGGAACCCGGCCGCGCCGGCCCGCAGGGCACGCAGCACCCGGGCGTCCGCGTCGAAGGTGGTGAACACGATGACCTGCGGAGCGGACGGCCGGCCGCGCAGCGTCTCGGTGGCGGTGAGCCCGTCGGTGCCGGGCATCCGGATGTCCATCAGCACCACGTCGGGCCGGTGGCGCCCGGCCAGCTCCACCGCCTCCGCACCGTCGCTCGCCTCGGCCACCACCCGCAGGTCGGGGGCTCCCGCCAGCATCATCCGCAGCCCGAACCGGACCACCGGGTCGTCGTCGGCCACCAGCACGTCGATGACCGGCCGGCCGCCGGCCGCGTCCGCGGCGGGACGGTCGCCGGCAGGCAGGTCGTCGCGGGGTCGCGTCACGACGGCCAGGGTAGCCGGACCCGGACCCGCCAGCCGCCGGAGTCCGTCGGCCCGTGGTCGAGCCGCCCACCCACGAGACGGGCGCGCTCCGCCAACCCGCGCAGCCCGGCCCCGGAACCGTCGGGGACCGGAGGCGGGCCCGCCCGCGACGCGTTCACCACCTCGGCGGTCAGGTGGTCGCCGGGTCGCCCGGAGATGCGGACCACCGCCGCCGCCCCCGGGGCGTGCTTGCGCGCGTTGGTCAGGCCCTCCTGCGTGAGTCGGTAGAGCATACGGCCCTGGGTCTCCGGGAGGCGGTTCGCCTCGGTCGTCACCCCGGCCTCGTCCCGTAGCTCGATCAGCGTGCCGGTCTGGCGGGCCTCGTCGATCAGCCCCAGGACGTCCTCGACGCCCAACAGCGGCAGCTCCCCCACCGGGGCGCGGAGCACCCCGATCACCTCGCGCAGGTCCTGCAGGGCGCGGTGGGCGTTCTCGCGGACCACCTCGGCCGCTCGCACCCGGTCCTCGGCCGGCGCGTCGCGGTAGTAGGCCAGGGCACCCGCATGGACGCTGAGCAGCGAGAGCCGGTGCCCGAGAACGTCGTGCATCTCGCGCGCGAGCGCCTCCCGGGTCTCTCGCGCGGCGCTGTCGGCCCGGAGCAGCGCCTCGACCTCGGCCGCTGCCGCCCGCTCCCGGATGGATGCGACCAGGGCCCGACGGTTGCGCACGGTCAGCCCCCACGTCACGGTGGCGAGGTGCCCCAGCCCGAGGATGACGAACACCGTCAACGGCGGGGCCGCGGTCTCCGGCCACCGCAGCTGAAACGTGCTGAGCGCGGCGAGGCTGAGCGCGCACACCGCGACCGTCGCCCTTAGCGGGCGATGCACCGCGACGGTGAACAACCCGACGACCGCGGCCGGGGCGACCGTCTCGGAGAAGGAGCTCGCCGCCGCCAGGACGACGCCGAGCACGATCGGAAAACGACGCCGCCACCACAGCGCGAGGCTGCCGAGCACCCCCGTGACCCGGTCCGCGTCCAGGACCCAGGTGGGCACCGCCACCGAGTCGTGCACCTGGTAGAACACCGTGAGCAGCGCCATCGCGGCGGCGAGCACGATCAGGACGGTGTCCACCAGCCGGTCGCGCACCACCGCTCGGAGTGACCGCCTGACGGGTTCCGTCGCTCCGCTCATCGCCCCGAGCCTAACCGGTGGAGCGGCCGGCCCGACCGACGACGACGGCGGTCCGGTCGGCGAGCGGTCGCCGGGTCGGAACTCTCGGATTTTCTTCGTCGGTGGATGTCGAGAAGCGGGGCGGTGGCTTCTACCGCGGGGTGAGAGCACCGAGAATCGGTGCGACGGACACGAGGAGCCGACCATGAAGTACATGCTGCTGATGCAGTTCAGCGCCGCCGGAACCGACTTCCCCTCGATCGACACCTGGACGCCGGAGGAGATCCGCGCGCACATCGGGTTCATGGGCGAGGTCAACGCCAAGCTCACCGCCGACGGCGAGTTCGTGCAGGCGGAGGGGTTGGCCGGGCCGCAGCGGGCGCGGATCGTCCGGGCCGGCGCGGGCGGCGCCCCGGTGGTCACCGAGGGGCCGTTCGCGGAGACCAAGGAGTTCCTGGCCGGCTGGTGGATCGTCGACTGCGAGACGCCGCAGCGGGCCGCCGAGATCGCCGCGCACATCTCCACCGCGCCCGGCCCGGGCGGGCGCCCGCTGAACATGCCGATCGAGGTGCACCCGATCATGTCCGGGCCGCCGCAGGAGCTGTGACCGAGCCGCACACCGTCGAGGACCTGCTGCGCGAGCTGGCGCCGCAGGTCCTCGGCGTGCTCGCCCGCCGCTGGGGCGACTTCGCCACCGCCGAGGACGCCGTCCAGGAGGCCCTGCTGGCCGCGGCGACGCAGTGGCCGGCCGAGGGACTGCCGGAGAACCCGCGCGGCTGGCTGATCCAGGTGGGTCACCGGCGCATGATCGAGCTGATCCGGGCGGAGGCGGCCCGGCGGCGCCGGGAGGACCTGGCCGCCCGCCGGGAGCCCGACCACCGGTCCACCGCCCCGGCGGCGGACGAGCCGGCCACCGACCGGGACGACACCCTGACGCTGGTCTTCCTCTGCTGCCATCCCAGCCTGTCGACCGGGTCGGCGATCGCCCTGACGCTGCGGGCTCTCGGCGGCCTGACCACCGCCGAGATCGCCCGGGCGTTCCTCGTTCCGGAGCCGACCATGGCGCAGCGGATCGGCCGCGCGAAGCAACGCATCCGCGACTCGGGCGAGCCGTTCCGGATGCCCGCCACCCGGGAACGGGAGGGCCGGCTCGCGGCGGTGCTGCACGTGCTCTACCTGATCTTCACCGAGGGGCACACCGCCAGCGCCGGCGACGAGCTGCGCCGGGTGGACCTGGCGGCCGAGGCGATCCGGCTGACCCGCGCCATGCACGTCCTGCTGCCCGACGACAGCGAGGTGGCCGGGCTGCTCGCGCTGATGCTGCTCACCGACGCCCGGGCCGCCGCCCGCACCGGGCCGTCCGGCGAGCTGATCCCGCTGTCCGATCAGGACCGCAGTCGTTGGGACGCCGCCGCGATCACCGAGGGCACCGCGCTGGTCACCCGGGCGATGGCCCGCGGGCCGGTCGGGCCGTACCAGCTGCAGGCCGCGATCGCCGCGCTGCACGACGAGGCGGCAACCGCCGGGGCGACCGACTGGGCGCAGATCCTCGCCCTCTACGGGGTGCTGGAGCGGCTGGCGGCGAGCCCGGGGGTGGCGCTGAACCGGGCGGTGGCAACCGCCATGGTGCACGGGCCGACGGCCGGGCTGGAGGCGCTCGCCGCGCTCGCCGACGACCCCCGGTTGGCCGGCAACCACCGGCTCGACGCGGCCCGCGCCCACCTGTGCGAGATGGCCGGCGACCCGGCCCGCGCGGCGGCGCACTACCGGGCCGCCGCGGGCGGCACGACCAGCCGCCCCGAGCAGCACTACCTGTCGATGCGCGCCGCCCGCCTGGCTGGCGCCGCCGTCTCCGGCCCACGACCGCGTGACGCGGATCAGCGCCGTCGATGACCGGCATCGCTCGTCCGTGCACCCCGCCGCACGCTCTCAGGTCCGTTCGCGCCGATAGCTGCGGTCAGCGCGGCGAGAGCGCGTTCGCCTGGTGCGCCATCTGGTATTGCGGCGGTGAGGCATCCGCTGATACGACAGGAGCGCGGCTCATGGGCGTCCACTGAGGACGGTGTCGCGCGACTAGCCGCAGGGCGACGAGAACGCAGACCAGGTAGACCATGTCGCCACCGAGCAGGATCAGTGTCGCGCCGAGGGGTGCGTCCGCGGCGGTGGTGTCGTCGGCGACGTCGAGGCCGCCGGTGGCCGCGTCGGCGACGAAGGCGAACAGGTTGGTCGCCGCGTGGGCGGCGATGGACACCTCCAGCCCTCCGGTCCGGATGACCAGCAGCGCCCAGATGACGGCACCGACGAACAGTGCGACGAACCCGGTCCAGGTGCCCAGGCCGTGCAGCAGGGTGAACGCCAGGGCCGAGCCGATGATGCCGACCCACCGGTGGTACGCCCCAAGTGCCTGCAGCAGGAACCCGCGGGCGGCGTACTCCTCACCGGCCGCCTGCAGTGGCACCAGGACGACGAGGAGCGCGGTGAGCCCGAGGAACCGCCACGGGTCGATCGTCAGCCGTAACTCGGTGCCGTCGTCGTAGACCACAACCAGGGCCGTCATGAGCAGAGCCGCGACCACGATCGCCACGCAACCGCACACCGCGAACCATCGCCAGCGCAGCCGACCGGTCACCGAGTGCAGCGTCCCCGCCGGGCGCCGTTGCACCAGCCGCGCGACACCGAGGGTGATGGGAATGAACAGGGCGAGAGCCGCCAGCGCCAGGAGGTTGTCGACGACGGGACTGCCGATCGACGCGCTGTCATCGACGTCACCGCCGAGCGCCCAGGTGACGGTGAGCGCGACGGCCACGAACCCGCAGACCGTCGCGGTCGCCACCAGCACGACGGCCAGCACGGCGACAGGTGGCGTCCACCAGCGATGAAGGCCCAGCCGCGCCAACCGCTCGTAGGTCAACCCCTTGTCCACCCGTACAGGCTAGACCGCAGAGCCGTCGAGGCTCGGTGCGCCGAATCGTGCCAGGCAGTGCCAGACCCGCTTGAGATCCTGGTCGGCGTATCGGGCAGTGCGGGCCGCGTCACCTATCGACCGGGGCGTGAGGAGGCCGTCGACGGCGATCTCGGTACCGAGGTCGACGTACTTCTGGCCGCGGTAGTCGGGGTGCCGGCCGAGTTCGGCGACGGAGAGCCGGAAGCCGGGATGCCATTCGACCGGGCAGGGCAGGCACCGGGCCGCGGCCTCCACCTCGGTGTCGCGGTAGCTGGGGTCGAGTACGAGTGCTTCGACGTCGCGTGCCAACAGCACCTCACCATGGACATGGGCTTCGATGTAGTCGTCCAACTCGTCCTGCTCGTCGGCCATCGCGAGTTCGATCAGGGACATGCGGTCGGCCACCCCGAAGGCGGTCGGTTCCAGGTAGCTGTCCGGGTAACAGAATGTCGCCCTCGCGAGGGTGGTCGCGCTCAGGCGCAGCTGGGCCGAGCCGAAACGGGATGCCGCGCCTACGACCTTGCGGCGGAAGTTCAAGCCGCCGTATACCGGTCGGACGTGGGCGGGGGCCTCATCGTATGCGCCGCCGAACATCGAGTGTTCCCAACGCCATCGGTCTCCGCCGGGGTGCGCGGTCAATCCCCCGTTACTGGTACCGGTGACGAACTGCGACAGATACCTCCCGGCGACGGCGAGCTCACGCAGGATCGGCGTGCCGCCGGCTACGCGGTCGGGGTGGAAGTTGAGCGTGATCCGTAGGGACGAGTCCACCGGTGGGCCAGCGGACAAGGCGGCGACATGCTCCAACGCTCGTCGACATGAGGGGTGGCGGACGTCGGTCCGCGTGCCGCCACCGCCTCCGGGGACGATCCCGACCCTGCCGTCTGCTGGGGACACGACGGCAATCATGCCGGGCACGGGCGATGTCAGCCATCCGGTTCCGGCCGCTGCGGCCCACCGGCTGCGTGATCCGGTGCGGGCTTCCAGCGGTACCCGCTGAGCGCCCCGACCGTGCCCGCCCGGCTGGCCGCGGGGGCGCGGTGGTCGTACCGAAGAAGGAGGTGGGGGGGGGGCGGGGGGGCCCCCCCCCCCGCGGGGGGCCCCCCCCCCCCCCGCCGCCCCCCCCCCCCCCCGGCGCCCCCGCCGGGGGCGCGGGCCGCGCGCCCCCCCGGGGCCGCCCCCCC
>NZ_JBIAZT010000023.1:1882-62882 GCF_042899365.1 Micromonospora sp. NPDC000089 | reverse complement strand
ACCACTACCTGCTCAAGCCGTGGCACCCGCCGGAGGAGAAGCTCTACCCGGTGGTCGACGCGCTGCTGGACGCCTGGCTCGCCGTGGGCGCCCACCCCCCCCCCCCGCCGCGGGGGGGGGGGCCCCCGGGGGGGGGGCCCGGGGGGGGGGGGCGCGGGGGGGGGGGGGGGGGGGGGGCGCGCGGCCCCGGCGGGGGGCCCCGCCCCCCGGGGGGGCCCCCGGGGCCCGGGGGGGCGGCCCCCCGCCCGGGGGGGGCCCCGCGGCCCCCCCCGGCCGGCTCTCGAACGACCCGACGCCTACCCCTGTGCCGCCCGGGCGAAAGGGTTCGGGATCGAGTCCAGCAGCAGCTTGGTGTAGTCGTCCCGGGCGCCCTGGATCACCTCGCGGGTCGGCCCGCGCTCGACCATCACCCCCTGGTTGAGCACCAGCACCTCGTCCGCGAGCAGTCGGGCGCTGAGCAGGTCGTGGGTGATGTAGAGCATCGCCAGCCGCCGGTTGCGCACCAATTCGCCCAACAGCTCCAGGATCTCGGCGCGGATCGACACGTCCAGCATGGAGATCGGCTCGTCGGCGATCAGCACCTCCGGTTCGGGGGCCAGCGCGCGGGCGGTGACCACCCGCTGCCGCTGCCCGCCGGAGAGCTGGTGCGGCAGCTTGTCCAGGAACTGCCCGGCCGGCGACAGGCCGACGCTCTCCAGCAGCTGCGCCGAGCGGTCCCGGACGGCGTCGCCGCGCAGGCCGGCGAAGTTCTGCAGCGGGCGGGACAGCGCGTACGCGACGGTGCGGGTCGGGTTCAAGGCGCTGAACGGGTCCTGGAAGACCATCTGCACGTGCCGGCGGTAACCGACCAGCGCCCGGCCGCGCAGCCGGTCCACCCGTACGTCGTCGCCGTCGCCGCCGGTGAAGCGGACCGCGCCCGCGGTGGGGCGTTCCACCCCGGTGACCATGCGGGCGATGGTCGACTTGCCGCTGCCGCTCTGCCCGACCAGGGCGGTGACCCGCCCGCGCCGCAGGTCGAACGACACGTCGCGGACCGCCTCCACGGTGCTGGTGCGCAGGCCCCGCCGGCTGGTGTAGCGCTTGCTCACCGCGTCCACGGACAGCACCGGGGCGGTGTCGTCGGTGGCAGCCGGCGCGGCCAGCTGGCCGGCGGCCGGGAAGTGGCTGCCGATGGTGGCGGCCGCGTCGGCGGCGCCGAGGATCACCACCGGCAGCCGGTTCTCCTGGGCGACCAGGCAGCGGACCAGGCCGCCGTGGTCGGGCAGCAGCTCCGGGTGGGTACGCCGGCAGGCGTCCTCGGCGTGCGGGCAGCGCGGCGTGAACAGGCAGCCGGCGTGCTCGCGGGACAGGTCCGGCGGGCGACCGGGGATGTAGGTCACCTGCACGTCGGGCAGTCGCGGGTCGGCGTACGAGCCGAGCAGACCCCGGGTGTACGGGTGCCGCGGCTCGCGCAGCATCTCCCCCGCCGACCGGTCCTCGACGATCTCGCCGCCGTACATCACCATCACCCGGTCGGCCATGTCCAGCACGGTGCCCAGGTCGTGGCTGATGAACAGCACCGCGAAGCCGAGCTTGGCGCGCAGCTCGGCGAGCCGGGTGAGGATGCTGCGCTGCACCACCACGTCCAGGCCGGTGGTCGGCTCGTCGAGCAGCACCAGCTTGGGGCGCAGGGCCAGGGCGAGGGCCAGCGCCACCCGCTGCTTCATGCCGCCGGACAGCTCGTGCGGGTACGCCTTGAGCACCCGCCGGTCCAGCGAGACCAGGTCGAGCAGCTCACCGGCGCGTTCGGTGACGTCCCCGGGGATCTTGTGAGCGGCGAAGGTGTCGGCGAACTGCGCCTGGACCCGGATCACCGGGTTGAGCGAGTTCATGCTGCTCTGGAAGACCGTGGAGAGCTTGACCCAGCGCAGCTCGCGCAGCTGCTCCTCGGTGGCGGCGCTCAGGTCGACGCCGTCGAAGGTGACCCGACCGCCGCTGATCCGCGCCGGCGGGGAGAGCAGCCGCAGCACCGCGTTGCCCAGGGTGGACTTGCCGCAGCCGGACTCGCCGAGCAACCCGACGAACTCGCCCTCGGCGATCCGGAAGGACACCTCGTGCACGGCCCGGTTGGCCGGCGAGTCGCGTGGGGTGTACGTGACGGAGAGGTTCTCCACCTCGAGCAGGGCCATCTCTACTCCTCCCGCAGGTGGGGGTTGCTCAGCGCGTCGATACCGAAATTGATCAGGGTGAACGAGGTGATCAGGAGGGCCAGCGCCAGGCCGGGGGCGATCAGCCAGGCCCACTGGCCGGTGAGCAGCGCGCCGCCCAGGCTGGCCTGGTTGAGCATGGTGCCCCAGCTGACCGTCTGCGGGTCGCCGAGGCCGAGGAAGGCCAGGCCGGCCTCGCCGCCGATCGCGCCGAGCGCGGCGCCCATGAAGCCGACCACGATCAGCGAGGTCATGTTGGGCACGATCTCCCGGGCGATGATCCGCGCGGTGCCGTCGCCGGCGAACCGGGCGGCGGTGATGTAGTCCCGGGTGCGCAGGGTCATGATCTGGGACCGCTTGATCCGGGCGCCGTACGCCCACCCGGTGATGCTGATGACGAAGATGATCAGCCATAGCCCACGGACCGGGGCGTACGCGGCCAGGGTCACCATCAGCGGCAGCGCCGGCACCACCAGACCGAGGTTGATCAGGAAGGACAGCCCCTCGTCGACCCAGCCACCCAGGTAGCCGGCGGTCAACCCGATGATCAGGGCGATGATGGTGGACAGCACCCCGGCGGCCAGCCCGACGATCAGCGAGGTGCGGGCGCCCACCACGAGCTGGGAGAAGACGTCCTCGCCCTGGGCGGTGGTGCCCAGCCAGTGACCGCCGGTCGGGCCGAGCGAGGTCGGGAAGCCGTCCGCGCGCGGGTCGTACGGGGCGATCAGCGGGGCGAGCACGGCCACCACGATGAACGCGGCCAGCATCAGCAGGCCGATCCGGCACTTGGTGTTGCGCCAGAGGATGACGAACCAGCCGGGCAGCCGGCTGCGCCGGGTCTGCTCCGTGGCGGCGACCTCGACGCCCTCGGTGTCCGCCCGCTGCGGCGGCACGGTGGACGCGGACGTGCTCATGACAGCTCCTCCGTCGACGGGGTCATGCCGCCTCCACCTTTCGCACCCGGGGGTCGAGGAATCCGTACAGCAGGTCGGCGAGGAAGTTCGCGATCAGCACGCCGACCGTGGTGAACAGGAAGATCGCCTGCATCAGCGGGTAGTCCTTGTTGGTCACCGACTCCAGCAGCAGCCGGCCCATGCCGGGATAGTTGAAGACCGTCTCGACCAGCACGGTGCCGCCGACCATGCTGCCCAGCGCGATGGCGAAGCCGGTCACGTTGGGCAGGATCGCGATCCGCGCGCCGTACGTGATGGCGACCCGGCGGCGCGGCAGGCCGCGGGCGACGGCCAGTCGGGTGTGGTCCTCCCCCAGGCTCTGCACCATGTTGTTGCGCATCCCGATGATCCAGCCGATCGGGCCGGTGATCAGCAGCGCCACCGCGGGCAGCACGCTGTGCTGGAAGGCGTCCGAGATGAAGATCCAGCTCCAGCCCGGTGAGCTGCCGCCGCCGTAGCCGCCGGCCTCCGGGAACCAGCGCAGGGTGATCGCGAAGACGTAGATCAGCAGCAGGGCGAGCCAGAAGAACGGCAGCGTGCCGAGGAACGTCGAGCCGAGGGTGACCACCGAGTCGACCCGGCTGTTGCGCCGGTACGCGGCCCAGGTGCCGAGCAGGGTGCCGACGACGAACGAGATGATCTGGGTGACGCCGACCAGGATCACCGTCCACGGCAGCGCCTGCCCGACCATGTGCGTGACGCTGTACGGGAAGTAGGTGTACGACACCCCGAAGTCACCGCGCAGCACCGCGCCGAGATAGTCCACGTACTGCTGGAAGAGGTTGCCGTCCGGGCTGCCCAGCATGACCCGTACGGCCTGCAGCTGGGCGGGGTCGACGCTCTGGCTCTGGCCGGCGAGCCGGCCGACGATCGCCTCGGCCGGGTCGCCGGGCTGCAGCCGGGGAATGAGGAAGTTGAGGGTCACCGCGGCCCAGAGGGTGCCGAGGAAGAAGCCGAAGCGGCGGGCGAAGTAGGCCATGAGGAGCGTTCCTTTCCGCGGAGGGCGTCCGGCCGGCGCCGGGGGGTGGGCGCCGGCCGGACGGTCGGTCAGCTCCCTGCCGGCTTCAGGTGCGTGATGATCAGCAGGTTGTCCCGCGGGGCGGCGTACGGGTCCTGCTCGTTGGGCCAGCCGACGGCGTTCTTGGTGCGGTACTGGAACCACACCCCGCCGTACCAGAGCGGGATCACCGGCACCTCGGTCATCATGATCTTCGTCAGGTCGGCCACCGCGGCCTTCTGGGCCGGCTCGTCGGTGGCGGTGCGCAGGGTGTCGATCAGCTGGTCGGTCCGCGGGTCGTTCCAGCGGACGAAGTTGCTGACCGCCTTCTTGCCGATCGGCGCGGACTGGTCGCTGGCCAGCGGCTCCTGGAAGTTGCGGAACATGTTGCAGCTACCACCGTGCACGCCGAGCAGCATGTCGAAGTTGCCGGCCGCCCGGTCCGCCTCGTACGACTCGGGGGTGGGACCCTCGGCCTGGACGGTGAAGCCGAGCGCGGTCAGGTTCTTCACGATGATCTTCTGGGCCTGCACCCAGTCGGTCCACGCGCCGGGCACCCGGAAGCTGAAGCTGATCGGCTTGCCGTCCTTGCCCAGCCGCTTGCCCTGGCCGTCCTTCCTGTAGCCGGCGGCGGTCAGGTCCGCGTCGGCCTTGGCCGCGTCGTAGCCCACGATGCCCTGGTTCGGGATGTCGTTGGGCACCCACTCGGCCTGGCCGGGCACGACCAGGCCGGTCTGGCTGGCCGGCTTGACGTAGCCCAGCTGCGACTTCTCGGTGATCTCCTGCCGGTTGAAGCCGGGCACCAGGGCGCGCCGGAAGGCGGGGTCGTTGAACGGCGCCTTGGTGAGGTTCATGTAGACGCTGATCGAGCCGCCCGGCGGGTACCAGTACTTGTTGTGCTCGGGATCGCGGTCGACGTACGCCTTCTTGATGTCCGGCACGAACATCGCGTTGGTGTCGTACTCGCCGCGGCTGAGCTTGAGCTGGTCGACCTGGCCGCCACCGTCGCCGCCGTTGAACCGGATCTCGTCGACCCGGACCTTGTCCGCCTGCCAGTAGTTCGGGTTGCGGGCGATCACCAACTGCTGCGGGTTGAACGACTTGACGGTGAACGGGCCGGTGCCGACCGGGTCCTTGGCATTGACGAAGGTGACCGGGTCGGCCACCGTGGACCAGACGTGCTTGGGCACGATCTTGATCTCGCTGAACAGGGTGAACGCGGCGGCGCCCGGCTGGGTGAACGTCATCGTCACCGTCTTGGGGTCGGTCGCCTCGACCGAGCTGACGTAGCGGGAGATGCCCTTGGTGTCCAGCGCGGCGTACTTCTTCAGCAGACCGAAGGTGAAGGCGACGTCGTCCGCGCTGAACGGCTTGCCGTCGTTCCACTTCACCCCCTCGCGCAGGGTCCAGACCAGGGTCTTCGGGTCGGTCCACTTCCACTCGGTGGCCAGCCACGGCTTGGCCTGGCAGCCGTAGCTGTCGTACTGGATGAGCTGCTCGAAGACGTACTCGGTGGCGCCGAGCTTGGTCGCGTCCAGGTACGGGTTGTAGTTGGCCTGCGGGTTGCTGCCGCCACCGAAGCCGCCGTAGTTGAGGAAGGCGATCCGGCCCTCGGCGGCCTTGCCGCCACTGCCGGAGTTCTCGGTGCCGGTGCAGCCGCTGGCGGCCAGGGTGACGGCCGCCGCGAGCGCGGCGATCCGGGTGAGTCGTGATCGGTTCACTTGCCGGTACCTCCAGTGGGGGTGCCCGCCGGGCAGCCGCAGCTGCGGCGCACGACGAGCTCGGTGGGGAGGACGATGCTGTCCGGCGCGGGGGCGCCGGGGGCGTCGACGGCCTGCAGGATCAGCCGGGCGGCCTCGGCCGCCAGCTCTCGCACGGGCTGCCGGACGGTGGTGAGCGGGGGTGCGACGAGCGCGGCCATGGGCGCGTCGTCGAAGCCGGTGATGACCAGATCCCGCGGCACGCGCAGGTCCCGGCCGAAGGCGCCGACGAGCGCGCCGAGGGCGATCTCGTCGTTGGCGCAGACGATGGCGTCCGGGGCGACCCGGCCGCGCAGCAGCTGCTCGGCGGCGAGCACGCCGTCGGGCTGCTGCATGGCCACCCGCACCGGCTCGGCCGGCGGGGTCAGGTGCAGCTCCTCGTGGGCGGCGAGGAAGCCCGCCCACCGGTCGCTGACGTCCGGTGACCCCTCAGGGGTGCCGGCGAAGGCCAGGTCGCGCAGGCCGTGGTCGACCAGCAGGTGCCGGGTCAGCCGGCGCATGGCGCCGGCATTGTCGACGCTGACCGACGGCACGTTCTGCGGCCCGTGGCCGGCGAGCACCACCACCGGCACCAGCTCGGCCAGCCGCAGCAGCGCCGCGTCGGTGACGGTGCCGCCCATGACCGCGATGCCATCGACCCGGCGGGCCATCTCCAGCACCTGCGCGTCGGAGTCCTCCCGCAGGTGGGTGCAGAGGATGTGCACGCTGGCCCGGGCGGGCACCGCCTCGGACTCGACGCCCTGGATCAGCTCGCTGAAGTAGGGGCCGGACAGGCCGGGGAAGACCAGGCCGAGCGCGCCGTGCCGGCGGGCGGCGAGGGCGCGGCCCAGGTGGTCCGGTTGGTAGCCGTGCTTCTCGATCGCCTCGAGCACCCGGCGGCGCATCTCCTCGGACACCTGACCGGTGCCGTTGGAGACGCGGGACACCGTGGCGACCGACACGCCGGCCAGCCGGGCGATCTCCCGGACGGTGACCCGACTGTTGCCCATGACTCCCTCGATCCGTAACGCGCAGTTCACAGAAACCGGTTTCAGGCACCATAAGCAGGCGAGTCGCAGATCACAAGTCGTCCACCCGAATTGCCCGCTCGACGGCCTGAAACATGCTTTGTGTCCGTCTCTTCCGGGTCGGGACGCGCCGAGGCGGCCGGCCCCGAAGGACCGGCCGCCTCGGCTCAGGCGCTGGTCAGGACCTGGCGCGGCCCAGCTGCGGCAGGCGCTGGTCGGCCGGGATGTTGAAGGTCTCCTGGGCGATCAGCGGCCGGATCCGGTGCTCGAACTGCGGCGAGACGAACGCGCGGCGGATGTCGTCGTGAGCCAGCTCGTTGCCGACCGCCGCCATGATCATCGCCTGGTCCAGCGAGAGGTACCGCCGGGCCACCGCGCCGCTGCCGACCGCGACCGCGTCGTAGAAGCCGCCCCGGCCGTACGAGTCGAAGTTGGCCTTGAGCCGGGCCAGGTTCTCCACCACCGGCCCCTTCGCGTACGGCAGGGCGAGGAACGCCGCGTGCGGGGTGACCACACCGTTGCCGTAGTCGGGCGCTGGGCCGGCCGGGCGACACTCGCCGAAGCCGGCGTCGTACTTCGAGCGCTCGATGTCGGACGGGTAGCCGTCGGTGTCCATGCCCATCGCGTCGACGCCCCAGGCCGTGTAGCCACCGGTCGGGTCGCTGGCCGGGGAGAAGCCCCAGTAGCCGTACTTCGCGTCGTTCAGGCCGTGCTCGATCTGGCCGGCGACGGTCGCGCGGTGGTTGCGGCCCCAGCTGTCGGGCGCCCACCGCTCCTCCGGCACGAACAGGTCGGGCATCAACGCCTCGAACATGTCGCCACCCCAGCTCGGCACGAACTGGATGCCGCGGTACCGGTAGGCGCCCTCGTACACCGGTACGCCCCGGTAGCTGGTCTGGAAGCCGACCGGCTGCATCTCGTGCCAGCTCCAGTCGCAGCTGGCCGGCAGGGTGCGCATGGTGTGGAAGTACGCCTCCGGCGGGATCTGCCCGGTCGCGATGCCGAGGTACGTCGCGATGCGCGGTTCGCTGACGGTGATGTCGTAGTGGTTGCAGGTGAACCACACACCGGAGCGCTGCTGCGAGCAGCCGGGCGGTGGCGCGTCCCAGAAGCCGCCGGCGATCAGGCCCTTGGCCCCGAACGGGGTGCTCGCCGCCGGGTTGTAGTAGAAGCCGAAGTTCATCCCGCGCAGGATCGCGTCCGCCTTGCCGCGCAGCTGCGGGACGGAGCCCTTGACCACGTTCAGCGCGGCGGCCAGCCAGCCGTTGTCCACGCTGGACAGGAACGGGTGCACGGTGCTGCCGTCGTCCGGCCAGACGGTGACGACCGAGCCGTCACGCGGGTCGTACCAGTTGTAGTACATGCCGGACGGGGTGTGGTGCTTGAGCCCGGCGAGGGTGTCCAGGGTCCGGGAGATCCGGTCCCGGGCCTCCCGGTGCGAGATGATGCCGAGGTCGCGGGCGGCCACCGCCGACCACAGATAGCCACCGATGTTGGTGGGGGACGTGTAGGTGGACCGGCCGCCGGTGGCGAGGTCACCGGTGATGTTGTCGGCGACCAGGCCGGTCCGGGGATCGGTCATCGCGGTCATCGACCGCCAGGTGTCCCTGGCGTAGCCGAGCAGCGCCCGGTCGGCGGCGCGGTCGGGGGGCGCCGCGACGGCGGCCGAGCCGCCGGCCAGCGTGATGGTCAGCGCGAGGAGCGGTGCGAGTAGGCGTCGCATGGGTCTCCTTGTCCGGTGCGGGACGGGTCGGTGCCGGATCACTTGATTCCGGTGGTCGCGATGCCGCGCAGGAAGTGCCGTTGCAGGAACAGGAACACGATCAGGACCGGGAGCACCACGACCACCGCCCCGGCGAGCAGCAGGCCGTAGTCGGTGCGGTTCTGGCCGACGCTGTAGAGCGCGAGGGCGACCGGCAACGTGTACTTGTCCTCCGTGGTGGCGACCACGAGCGGCCACAGGAAGTTGTTCCAGGAGGTGAGGAAGGTGAGGATGCCGAGGGTGGCCAGCGCCGGCCGGCAGAGCGGCAGCACCACCCGCCAGAAGATCCGGAGTTCGCCGGCGCCGTCGACCCGCGCGGCCTCGATGAGGTCGTCGGGGATCGACTGGAGGAACTGCCGCATGAGGAAGACGCCGAACGGTCCGACCAGGAACGGCAGGATCAGACCGGCGTACGTGTTGGTCAGGCCCATGTTGCTGACCAGCACGAACTGCGGGACGAACGTCACCATGCCGGGCACCATCAGCATGCCGAGCACGGCGAGCAGGAGGACCCGCTTGCCGGGGTAGCGCAGCTTGGCCAGCGCGTACCCGACGAGCGAGCAGAAGACCAGGTTGCCGGCGGTGACCAGGGCCGCGACCAGCGCCGAGTTGAAGAAGTAGAGCGGGAAGTCGAGCCGGGAGAACAGCTCGTGGAAGTTCTCCAGGGTGGGCGTGCGCGGCCACCAGGTGGGTGGCACCTCGCGGATCTCCCGCTCCGGCTTGATCGAGGAGAGCGCCATCCAGACGAACGGGCCGGCCACGGCGAGCAGCCCGAGGCCGAGGACGGCGTAGCGCGCGATCTTCGCGACCCGGTCCCGGGTGCGCGCGGGGGCGTTCGTCGCGACCATCGTCAGCTCCTCTCCCCCAGCAGGCGGAACTGCACGACCGACAGCGCCACGATGGCCAGGAAGAGCACGTAGCTGGCCGCGGCGGCGTAGCCGTAGTTGCCGAAGCCGAACTGGTTGTAGATGTGGAACGACACCGACAGCGTCGAGGACAGCGGGCCGCCCTGGGTCATCACGAAGGGCTCCTCGAAGAGCTGGAGGTAGCCGATGCCGGTGACCACGCCGCCGAAGAGCAGCGTCGGCCGCAGCATCGGCAGGGTGACGTTGCGGAACTGCTGCCAGCGCGTCGCGCCGTCGAGCGTGGCCGCCTCGTAGAGGTCGGCCGGCACCGCCTGGAGCCCGGCCAGGAAGATCACCATCAGGAACCCGAAGTTGCGCCACGCCGCCATCACGATCAGCGACGGCAGCGCGAGGTGGGTGTCGTACAGCCAGTTCGGGCCGGCCACGCCGACCAGCCGCAGCAGGTTGTCGACCAGCCCGATCTCCGGATCGAGCAGGAAGCGCCAGACCACCGCGACGGCCACGATGCTGGTCACCACCGGCAGGTAGAAACCGACCCGGAACAGGGCGCGGAACCGGATCAGGCCGGAGTTGAGCGCGGTCGCGGCGGCCAGCGCCAGCACCATGGTCAGCGGCACCCCCACCACGACGAAGGCGAGGGTGTTGACCGCCGCGCGCAGGAAGAGCTGGTCGGAGGCCAGCCGGGTGTAGTTGTCGAGGCCGACGAAGTCGACCGCGAGCGGGTGCCTCAGGTCGGTGGAGCGCAGGTCGGTGAAGCTCATCACCAGCGACACCACCACCGGCAGCGCCATGAACACGGCGAACAGCACGGTGAACGGCGCGGAGAAGGCCCAGCCGGTCAGCGCCTGGCGCAGGCGCTGGCGGCGTCGGACCGGGGCGGTGGGCCGGCCGGAGCTGGCCGCCCCGGCCGTCCGCGCCGGCGCCGTGGAGGCGCTGGTCATGTCAGCTCCCGGTTCCGATGGCGCTCGCCCGCTGCTGGATCGCCCTGGCGGTCGCGGCGGGGTCGGTGTTCTGCTTGCACAGCTTCTCGACCTCGAGGTCGAACGCCTCGGCGATCTGCTCCCAGGTGACGATGGCCGGCGGCGCCTTGGCGCTGGCGAGCTGGTCGCCGAACGCGGCCAGGTTCGCGTCGCCGGACAGCGACGGGTCCTTCCAGGCCGACTGCACGGCGGGCAGGTCCTTGACCGCCTGGTACCACTTGACCTGCACCTCGGGCCTGCTGAGCCACTGGACGAACTTCCAGCCGCCGTCGCGGTTCTTGGCGTCCTTGAACACGGCGAGGCTGCTGCCGCCGATGAACGAGGTGGAGGACTTCTTCATCGGGAGCCGCGCGACGGAGTACTTGTCCTTGAAGCCGGGGCCGCCCTGCTCGTCGAGCAGGCCGATGTGCCACGGGCCGGAGATGAACGCGCCGATCTCACCCTTGACGAAGCCGGGTTCGAGCGAGCCCTCCGGCAGCGCGGTGGGCGACAGGCCCTCCTTGAAGAAAGACTGGTAGTAGCCGAGCGCCTCAGCCGTCTCGGGGGTGTCGAAGTTCAGCTTGTCCGCGGTGGCCACGTCGGCGCCGTTGGACCAGGCGAACGGCAGCACCGACTGCCAGCTGCCGGTCTTGCCGGGTTGCAGGTTGAGGCCCCACTTGGCGCCGGCCTTGTCCTTCATGCCCTTGGCCATGGCCTTCAGGTCGTCCCACGACTTCGGGCCGTTCGGGAAGCCGGCCTTGGCGGCCAGGTCCTTGCGGTAGTAGATCAGCCGGGTCTCGACGTACCAGGGCACGCCGTACGAGGTGTCGTCGACCAGGGTGGTGTCCCAGGCGCCGGCGAAGAAGTCCTCCTTCTTGATCAGATCCGGTGGCGTCGGGTCGAGCGCGCCGGTCTTGGCGAACTCGCCCTGCCAGGTGGTGCCGATCATCGACACGTCCGGCGTCTGCTTGGCGGCGATGGCGCTGGCGATCTTCTGGTGGGCCGCGTCCCAGGGCACCGCCGTGACGGTGACCTTGGCGTCGGGGTTGTCGGCGGAGAACGCCTTCGCGAACTCGCCGAGCTTCTCCCCCTCGGCGCCCATCGCCCAGACGGTGACCTCCCCGCTCGCCTTGCCCTCGCCGACCGCCTTCGCCTGCTCCTGACCGCCGCCGGAGTCGCGGCCACAACCGGTCAGCGCGAGCGACGTGGTCAGGACGAGCGCGGCCGCGGTGGTCAACCGCGTGCTTCTCATGTCGTACCTCCTGGGTCTGGGGGATTCGGCTGTCGGCGCCGGCACGGGGGTGCGGTGCGGCCGCCGGACGATCTCGCGGACCGGGACCGGGCCCTTGCCCGTGGCTCGCTCGGTCCGTAACGTGCGGTTCACAGAAACCGGTTTCAGGCACCATAAGCAGGTGAGGCGCAGATCACAAGCCGCCGACCCGAATTGCCCCGCCGAGAGGACGAAACAGGTCTATGTCCGAAGTGCTCCTCCAGGATCGACGGATCCTCGTCGATGGCCGCCCCCGCCTCCTGCTCGCCGGGGAGGTGCACTACTTCCGGCTGGCCCGGGCCGACTGGGCCGACCGGCTGGACCGGCTGCGCGACTGCGGCGCCGACACCGTGGCCACCTACGTGCCGTGGCTCTGGCACGAGCTGCCCGACGGCGGCGTCGACCTGACCGGGCGTACCCACGAGCAGCGGGACCTGGCCGGCTTCCTGGACCTGGCCCACGAGCGGGGCCTGCACGCGGTGGTCCGGCCCGGGCCGTTCATCATGGCCGAGGTCAAGAACGAGGGCATCCCCTACCGGGTGTACGACCAGCACCCGCACCTGCTGCCGACCACCTGGGACGGTCGACCGATCTCCACCCGTACCGTCGACTACCTGGCGCCGGAGTTCCTGGCCGCCGCCGACGGCTGGTACGCCCGGGTGATGCCGGTGATCGCCGAGCGGCTCGCCCCGCGCGGCGGCCCGGTGGTGGCGGTGCAGTTGGACAACGAGATCGGCATGCTCTCCTGGGTCACCAACTCCCCCGACCTCACCGACGGCCTCTGCGCCGACCTGGCCCGCTGGGCCACCGACCGGTACGGCGCGGAGGGCGCCGCCGCGCGGATCGGCGCCGACCCCGGCGACCCCGCCGGTTGGGCCACCGCCCTGCGCACCCCCGCCGAGGACCGCTCGCTGACCCTGCACGACGCTCTCGGCCGCTACATGCGCGACCGCTTCCGCCGGTACGTCGCCGCGCTGCGCGATTCCGCCGAGCGGCACGGCGTCACCGGGGTGCCGTTCCTGGTCAACGTGCACGGCACCGGCGGTGGCCGGGGGCGGACCTTCCCGATCGGGATCAGCCAGCTGTTCGAGTCCTACCGCGGCCAGCCGCAGCTGACCTCCGGGTCGGACTACTACCTCGGCGACCTCACCGTCACCAACGTCGCCGACCTCTACGTCGGCAACGCCTTCCTGGCCGCCGTGCACGACGCCGACCAGCCGCTCACCGCGCTGGAGTTCGAGGCGGGCAACGGCGACTACGGCGAGGACCTGGCCGTGCTCTACCCGCCGGAGGCGATCGAGCTGAAGACCCGGCTCTGCGTGGCGCAGGGCAACCGGCTGCTCAACCTCTACCTCTTCGCCGGCGGCCACAACCCGCCGCTGGCGGAGCCGGTGGGCGACGGCAACGACCGGATCGCGTTCACCGGCGAGCGGCACGGCTTCGCCGCCCCGGTCGACCCGGAGGGACGGCTCAACCCCACGTACGACGCGGCCCGGCGGGCGCTGCACGCGGTGCGCGGCGTCGCCGACCTGCTCGCCGACTCCGACGAGGAGGACGACGGGCTGGCGCTCGGCTTCGTCCCGGACCACTACCTGACCGAGTACCAGCACCCGGCGTCGGCCGCCCGCGCCGCGCAGATCGCCGAGCTGGAACGGTTCCGCGGCATGGGCTCGCGGGACGTGCTGGCCCGGGCGCTGCTGCTCGGCGGCTTCTCCTTCCCGGCCGTCGACCTGACCTCGGCCGACCCGGCCCCGCCGGTGATCGCGCTGGCCACCGGCGCCACCCTGGGCCGGGACGTGCAGCAGCGCCTCGTCGAGCACCTGCGGGCCGGCGGCGGCCTGCTGCTGCACGGGCTGCTGCCCGACCGGGACCACGACGGCACCCCCTGCACCCTGCTCGCCGACGCGCTGTCGCTGACCGTCACCGGGCGGGTGGACGGCGGGCCGCACTACTTTCCGTCGGTGATCGGGCACGGCTGGGCGGGCGGCCGGGCCGAGCTGCGGGTGGGCTACGCGCAGCTGCTCGCCGGCCCGGACGCCGTACCGGTGCTCACCGAGGTCGGCTCCGGCGAGCCGTGCGCGGTGCAGGTGCAGGTGGGCGAGGGTCGGGCCGTGCTGGTCGCCGCCGACCTGCCCTGCGACCTGGACCTCTGGCGCGGCGCGCTGGCCCACCTGGGGGCGGTCCCCCGGCTCGCGCCGGACGCCGACTCCCCCGGCCTGGTGCTCACCTCCACCGTGGACCGGGTCGGGCAGCGCCTGCTGCACCTGGTCAACGTGGCGCCGTCGGCGGTGACCGTGGCGCTGTCCTGGCACGGCACGCCGGTGCTCGGCGGCCGTCGGCTGCGGGTGCCGGCGCGGACCGGCCTGATCCTGCCGTACGGGGTGATGGTCGGCGCGGCCACGCTGGTGGAGACGACCTGCGAGCTGATCAGCCGGGACGGCGACGCGGTACTGCTGCGCCCGACCCAGGGCGACGACGTGGTGGTGCTGGCCACCGGCCGGCCGGTCACCGCGAGCCGGGGCAGTGTCGAGGCATCCGACGGCCGGGTGGTCGTCCGGGTGTCGGGCGACGACCCGGTCCGGGTGGACGTGGGCTGACGGCGGCCGGGCGGGGCGTGGCCGGGCCGCTCAGCGGACGTCGACGCCCCGCCGGCCGGGCTCCGTCGAGCGGACGACGGCGCCGGCGACCGTGCAGCCCGGCCTCCGGGCGCACCGGAGCCGGTGCGGTGTGTCGGAGAGATCACGTGCGACCACGGCCGACCGCGGGCAGGCTGGGGGCATGGCAGCTGCGCATCGCGACCTCGTGACCACCCCGATCACCGCCGAACTGGTGCGCGGCGCGTTGGACCTGGAACGCACCGACGCGGGAGTGCTGCCGCACCGGCTGCCGGCCCGCGCCCGGGCTCAGAACACTGATTCCCAGCTGGCCATGGCCGAGGCCATGCCGTCCGGCGTACGGCTGGCCTTCCGCACCCGGGCCACTGTGGTGGAGTTGGACGTGCTGGCCACGAAGATGGTCTACCTCGGCGGCGCTCCCCGGCCCGACGGCCGGTACGACCTGGTCGTCGACGGACGGCTCGCCGGCCAGGCCGTCGCCGACGGCGGCAAGGTACTGACCGTGGACCTGAGCACCGGTGGGGTGAAGACCCAGCCGGGCCCGGTCGGCACGGTCCGGTTCACCGGGCTGCCCGACACGGACAAGGCGGTGGAGCTGTGGCTGCCCCAGCGGGAGATCACCGAACTGGTCGCGCTGCGCACCGACGCGCCGGTCGAGACCGCGGACGAGCGCGGTCGCCGAGTGTGGCTGCACCACGGCAGCTCGATCAGCCATGGCTCGGACGCCGAGAGCCCGACCGGCACCTGGCCGGCGGTCGCCGCCGCACGGGCCGGGGTGGAGCTGGTCAACCTGGGCTTCAGCGGCAGCGCGCTGCTCGACCCGTTCACCGCACGGGCGATCCGGGACACCCCGGCCGACCTGATCAGCGTGAAGATCGGCATCAACCTGGTGAACACCGACCTGATGCGGTTGCGCGCGTTCGGCCCGGCGGTGCACGGCTTCCTCGACACCATCCGCGAAGGGCACCCGGACACCCCGCTGCTGGTGGTGTCGCCCATCCTGTGCCCGATCCAGGAGGACACCCCCGGCCCGGGCGCGGCCGACTTCAGCACCGGTGAGCTGCGCTTCGTCGCCACCGGTGACCCCGCCGAGACCGCTGCCGGGAAGCTGACCCTACGGGTCATCCGGGCCGAGCTCGCCCGGATCGTCGCCGCCCGGGCGGCCGACGATCCGCACCTGCACCACCTCGACGGACTCGACCTCTACGGCGAGGCGGACTACGCCGAGCTGCCGCTCCCCGACGACCTGCACCCGGACCCGGTGGCGGACCGGCGGATCGGCGAGCGGTTCGCCGCGCTGGCCTTCGGCGAGAAGGGCCCTTTCGCCCCGGCCGCGTCCTGACCCGTCGACGCGCCACCGCGGGTGTCCCCGCGCCGGCGCCCCTCGCCACCGCAGCCTGAACGATCCCACGAATCTCCGCGGTCACCGCACTGGCGAGCAGGTGCTCACCGGGCAGACGGACCGCTCGTGACCATGGACTCACGCGGGCGAGAGCATCTCCTGAAGGATGCGCTGCAGCTCGGTGCGGTCCTGGGGGGTGACCCTCGCCAACCTGCGGTCGTACTCCGCCGCGAGGGCTGCAAGTGCACGATCCCGCGCCTCGGTGCCCTCAGCGGTCAGTACGAGCCGGTGACGCCGCAGGTCCGCCTCGTCGATCTCGCGGCGGATGAAGCCCTTGGCGACGAGGTTGCGGACGTAGACCGTCACGCTCGCCTTGGGCAGCAGCAGCGCGGTCGCGATCTCGGCCGGGTACGGCGATGCCTCCACCTCGGCCAGGACGAAGAACTCCTTCGTCTCCAACCCGAGCTCGGTCAACTCCTCCGTGCAGGCATCCATCACGACTGCCAGCAGCCGCTGGTTCAGCGTCCACAGCTGCGCCCCGTCGACCGACATGCGACCCCTCCATCATGTGATACAGTTTCGTATTAGTTCAAGGTCGTACAAGATGCAGTCTTGTACTGGACTGCTATGGAACAACGATCTCACGAGGGAAGCCAAGCATGATTCAGCACCTCACGATCCCGCGCGGTCCCATCAACCTCGCCGCGGACCTCCACCTGCCCGACAACGCCGACAGCAGCGCACCGCTGCGCGCCGTGGTGCTCTCCACCCCGGGCAGCAGCGTGAAGGAGCAGATCGGCGCCAACTACGCCTCCCGTCTCGCCGCCCGCGGCATCGCCGCGCTCGTCCTCGACCCCGCCCATCAGGGCCAGAGCGAGGGCGAGCCCCGCGACCTCGAAGACCCCTACCGCCGCGGTGAGGACATCTCCTACGCCATCGACCTGCTCACCACGACCCCCGGCATCGACCCGCAGCGCATCGGCGTCCTCGGCATCTGCGCCGGTGGCGGCTACGCCGTGCACACCGCCCGCACGGATCACCGCATCAAGGCGGTCGGCACGGTCGTCCCCGTCAACATCGGCGCCGCGTTCCGCAGCTTCTCCCCCGACGGTCCGGCCGCAGCACTCGACGCCCTCGCGGACGCCCGGACCGAAGAGGCCCGCTCCGGCGAGACGACCCGCGTGAACTGGCTGCCCGACACCCTTGAGGACGCCACCGCAGCGGGCCTGACCGACATCGACACCACTCAGGCCGTCACCTACTACCGCACCGAGCGCGGCGGCAACGAACACTCCACGAACCGGCGCCTACTGCGCAGCGACTCCCTCCTGCTGGGCTATGACGCGTTCCACCTGGCCGATCAGCTCATGACCCAGCCACTGCAGGTCATCCTCGCCGGACGCATCGGCAACACCGGCTCCCACGACACCGGCACGCAGCTGTGGAAACTGGCCCCCAACCCGGTCGACCTCATGACGATCGACGGCGCCGGCCACTACGAGATGTACGACGAGCCCGCATACGTCGACGCCGCCGTCGAAAGGCTCACCAACTTCTACGTCAACAACCTGTAAGGCATCCAACCCGGCGAACCCGTGCGGTCACCGCACTAGCTGACCTCCATCTCCGCGACCAGGTCGTCGACGAAGCGGTAGACGTGGGTGACCGTCTGGTCGGCGATCGTCCGGCCGGCCAGGTCCCGGACGATCTGCCGTACGGTGACCGCGATCCGGCCGTCGTCCCGGGTGACGAAGGCGGTCGGCCGCACGGTGGGCGCGATCTGCGCCCACTGGTGCGCCCAGTAGTCGCGTACCGCGTCACGCCCGTGGACCGTGCCGCCCTCCCAGCCGTTCGGCCACCGCACGTCGGGTGTCATCGCTTCCAGCAGGGCCGGCACGTCTCGACGGTTGAACGCGGCGTACAGGGCGGTGAGCAGTCGCCACCGGTCCGGCGGCCCGTGCGTGTCCATGCCGGCAGTGTCGCCCGGGAACCGGGCGGCGACGAGGTCCTTCTGCGTCGGGCAGAACCCCAACGGCTGGCCCGCCCCGCTAGCATCGCCGGGATGTGGATCACGCCGCGCGCCATCCGGTGGCTCATGCCGGTCGCGGGGGCGTTCTTCTTCGCCGTCGCCCTGCTCATCCGGGCGCTCGACGACGGCGCGGTACGTCAGTACTCCGGCACGGCGCTCTACGCGTCGATGATCTGGTGCGGTGTGCTCTTCCTGCGGCCACGGCTGGCGCCGGTGCCGGCCGGCGTTGCCGCTACCGTGTTCTGCTGGGCGGTGGAGTGCGCGCAGTTGACCGGCGTCCCGGCGCAGCTGTCGGCGCGGAGCCTGCTGGCCCGGCTGGCGTTGGGCGTGCAGTTCGACCCGGTCGACCTCGCCTGGTATCCGGTCGGCGTCGTGCCGCTGGTGCTGCTGCACCACCTGGTCCGCGCCCGAGCCCGGACCACTGTCGACACCGGCGCCGTCCCGCCGGGCCCCTGACCGCGGCGGCAGGGTCGGGGGTCGCGGTCGACACCGAGCCTCGACCGCCTGTCGGGCGGCTACGCGCTGGCGCCGGTGTAGGCGCGCAGCGACCGCCGCCAGGCGAACCGGGCCACCAGCAGCGCAACGGCCGCCACCGCGGGCGCCACCAGCAGCAGTCGGGGGTCGAGCCGGCCGAGCAGCGCCTGCGCCGGGTACGTGGTCAGGAACGCCACCGGCAGCACGGTGAGCAGGGTCTGCACCGGGTCGCGGTAGAGCTGCACCGGGAAGCGGGCCAGCTCCGCCAGGCCGAACGCGACGATGCCCAGCTCCTCGGCGGCCATGGTGACCACCCCGAACGCCATCAGCAGCACGGTCAGCGCGTAGAGCAGCAGCAGCGCGGCGGCGGCCAGCCACCCGAACGCGGCCAGCGCGCCGACCGACGGGCGGCGGCCGCTCAGCGCGACGCCGACCCCGGCCAGGACCAGCCCGAGCAGCAGGTCGGGCAGGCTGCTCACCTTGAGCTGCCGCAGGCTGACCAGCAGCTGCGCGTCGAACGGCTTGGTGAGCAGGAAATCCAGGGTGCCCCGGCGGACGTACTCGGTCATCTGGTTCAGGTTGGGCTGCAGCAGCGCCTGGCGCAGCCCGTTGAGCGCGAAGAACAGCCCGATCACGACCAGCACCTCGGCGTGACTCCAGCCGGCGATCGCGCCGGTGAACCGGAAGTAGATCGACGCGCCACCCACCGCCCAGGACATCCAGAAGGCGCTGACCGCGAGGGTGGCCAGGAAGTTGACCCGGTACTCCAGCTCGGTGGCCACCGCGGCGCGCCAGCAGAGGCTCAGCACCCGCAGCTGCCGGGCGACCGCGCTCATCCGGCCACCGCCTGGTAGCGGCGGACGCCGTGCCGCCAGCCGACCCGGTAGAGCAGGCCGAACGCCACCAGCCAGCCAAGCCCGACGGCGAAGCCGTACGCGGTCTGGGCCGCGTCGAGGCGACCCATGGCGAGCTCGGCGGGGAAGCCCATGGTGGACCGGAACGGCAGCACCAGCGCGACGGGGCGCAGCCAGTCCGGCATCAGCGGCAGCGGCGCCACCCAGCCGGAGGTGAACGAGCCCAGCCCCCACCAGAACATCCACACGTTGCCCACCTGGGTGCTCCAGAAGCCGAGCAGCGCGAAGGTGGAGGCCATCACCAGGCTCAGCGCGTACGCCAGCACGCCGGCGGCGGCCACCGCGACCAGCTGGGCCGGGCTGGCCGGGTAGTCCAGGCCGGGCACCAGCAGCGCGGCCAGCACCAGCGCGGGCACCAGCATGACGACGAAGACCACCCGGTGCCCGAGGTCGGCGGTGGCGTACTGGTGGAACGGGTGCACCGGCCGCAACAGCCGCACGGACAGGTCGCCGCTGCGCAGGTCGCGGTCCCACTCCCAGACCACGTGCTGGCCGGAGAGGTTCCACAGCACGGTGGCGGCGGCGTAGTAGGAGAGGAAGTCGCCGGTGGTCCAGCCGGCCGGCGGGCCGCCCTCGGCCACCACGGTGAGCCAGACCGCCATGGTGAGCAGCGGGAAGAAGCCGGTCAGCACCCAGAGCGCCATCCGGCCGCGGTAGGTCAGCGCCACCAGGGTGGCGCTGCGCACCAGCGGCGGGTACGCGGCCAGCACCTCACGCACGCGCGAACACCGCCCGGATGATCTCCTCGACCGGCGGGTCCTCGATCGCCACGTCGTCGACGTCCAGCGTGGTGAGCAGCCGGGCCGCGACCGCCGTGGTCTCCGCCCGGGGCACCTCCAGGGTCACCCGGGCACCGTCGGTCTCGGACACCCGGCCGAACCCCGCCCAGGTCTCCAGCGGCACGGCCGTGCGCAGGGTGACCCGGACCAGCCGGTACGGCGAGTGCGCCTCGACCAGCGCGGCCAGGTCGCCGTCGAAGCGCAGCGTGCCGCCGTCGATGACCAGCACCCGGCGGGCCAGCGCCGTCACGTCCCCCATGTAGTGGCTGGTCAGCAGCACCGTCGCGCCGGAGCGGGCGTTGTAGTCGCGCAGGAAGGAGCGGATGGCCGCCTGCCCGTTGACGTCCAGGCCGAGCGTCGGCTCGTCGAGGAAGAGCACGTCCGGCCGGTGCAGCAGGGCGCCGGCCAGCTCGCAGCGCATCCGCTCGCCGAGGCTGAGCACCCGCACCTGCTTGCCGAGCAGCGGCGCCAGGTCGAGCAGGTCGACCAGCTCGTCCAGCGCGGACTTGTACGGCCCCGGGGCGAGGCCGTAGATGGCCCGGTTGACCTCGAACGCGTCCGCGGCGGGCAGGTCCCAGAACAGCGAGTTGCGCTGCCCCATCACCAGCGAGATCCGGCGCAGGAACGCGGCCTCCCGGCGCTGCGGGGTGTGCCCGAGCACCCGCACCTGCCCGGCGGTGGGGTGCAGCAGCCCGGTGAGGCACTTGAGCGTGGTGGTCTTGCCGGCCCCGTTCGGCCCGAGGAAGCCGACCACCTCGCCCTCGCCGATGGTGAACGTGACCCCGTCCACCGCCCGTACGGTGAGCCGGTCCCGCCGGACCAGGGCCCGCACCGAGGCACGCAGGCCCGGTTGTCGCCGGTGCACCGAGAAGTGCTTGGCCAGATCGCGTACCTCGATCATGTTTTCGACCCTAGTGCGTGGCTGGTCCCGTTCGACACCCGGTTTTTCCCCGGCCGCGCCGGCGCCCGCTAGGCTGCGCCGATGATCGATGACGCCGCGGTGACCCGCCTGGACCTCGAGCCCGACGGGCTGGCCGTGCTGAGCGTCGCGGCCGGGCCGCTCAACCTCTACACCCTCGACCTGCACGACCGGATCGACGCCGCGCTCGACCGGCTGCCGGCGGACACCCGGGCCCTGCTGGTGCGCTTCGACGGCCGGGTGGTCAGCGCCGGCGTCGACGTCGCGCTGTTCGACGCGCAGCAGTCGCCGGAGCGGGCGAAGGTGCTGTTCGACCGGATGCTGACCCTGCCGCAGCGGATCGCCGGTTATGAGTTCCCCACCGTCTTCGCCGCCCACGCGCTCTGCCTGACCTGGGCGTTCGAGGTGGCGGTGGCCTGCGACATCATCCTGGCCGCGCAGCGGGCCAGCTTCGGGCTGGTGGAGAAGGTGGTCGGGTTGACCCCGACCATGGGCGGCACCCAGCGGCTGGCCGCCCGGGCCGGGGTGGGCCGGGCGAAGGAGTTCGTGATGACCGGCGAGCGGTACCCGGCGGCCACGTTGGAGCGCTGGAACGTGGTCAACCGGGTGCTGCCCGACGAGGGGTTCGACGCCGCCGCGCGGGCCTTCGCCGGGCAGCTGGCGGCCGGCCCGACCCGCGCGCACGCGGCCACCAAGCGGGTGCTGGACCACCTCGACCACGGCGGGTTGGCCGAGGCAGACCGGCACGTCACCGCGATCGCCGCCGACCTCTACCGCACCGAGGACCTGCGCGGCGCGGTGCGCTCGTTCCTGGTCGACGGCCCGGGTCGGGCCACCTTCACCGGGCGCTGACCGGGGCCCGGTCCGCCGCCCCGGTCCGGCGGCGCGGGCCGACGGCTCAGTCCGGGGGCGCCTGCCAGCGGTAGAACGGCGTGGCCTCGGCGTCCCGGTGGCCGCGCCAGGTCTCCGGCCGGTACGGCTCGACGTACGGGCTGAGCTCCTGCATGATCTTGCCGAACAGCGGCCTGTCGTGCTCGTGCGACCGGTTGCGGGCGATCTCGGCGTCCTGCTCCAGCAGGTGCACGAAGACGTCGTCGATCGAGTAGAGCCAGCGCCCGGTGACCCCGAGCCGCAGCGGCAGGTCACCGGCGTCCGACTCGGCGAAGATCCGCGCCACGTCCGGCTCCGCGCCGGGCTTGAGCCGCTGCACCAGCACGGTCAGCGTCCGCTCCCCCGCCGCCGCTTCCGGAGCGGCGGCCTCGTCCGATGCAGGGGGCGGGTCCGATGCAGGGGGCGGGTCCGGCGTGGGGGACGTGCCCGGCGGGTCCACGCTGGCCACCGGATCCGGTGTCTCCGGCGCGTCCGCTCCAGACGCCGCGGCCGGCGGCTCCCAGCGGTAGAACTCCTTGGCCACCGAGTGGGACGGGTTCGTCCAGTAGCGCGGGTACGGCGTCACGTACGGGCCGATCTCCTCGGCGATCTTCTGGAACGCCGGCAGCCCCCGGGTCTGCCCGGAGATCGCCGGGTCCTGCACCCGCTCGATGACGTGGATGTAGAGATCCTCGTGGGACAGCAGGATCCGGCCGATCACGCCGAGATCCTGGGGCCGGGTGGCCCGGTCGTAGTGGTCGAAGACCGGCCCGACCTTGTCCTCACTGCCGGGAACCAGGTGACAGACGATCACGTTCCGGAAGACCATGGCGTACTCCTTGATGTCACGGGTGGGGACGGGACGGCGTGGCGGCGGCGGGCGCCGCCTGCCGTGGGATCGCCGACGCGGCGAAGGTGACCGGCAGTTCCAGCAGGCCGCGGAACGGTGAGGCGGCGGGCAGCCGGCGCAGCTGCCCGGCCGGCACCCCGAGCGACAGGCCCGGCAGCCGGCGCAGCATCGTGCCGATGCCGATCTGCGCCTCCATCCGGGCCAGCGACACCCCGAGGCAGTAGTGCACGCCGTGCCCGAAGCCCAGGTGCGGGCCGCGGACCCGACGCAGGTCGAGCCGGTCCGGGTCGACGAAGTGCGCGGGGTCGTGGTTGGCCGAGTTGAGCACCACGCCGACGATCGACCCGGCCGGGATGCGGACGCCCTCGTACTCGACGTCCTCGGTGGCCACCCGGGGGCTGGCCACCGGCAACGGCCCGTCGAACCGCAGCAGCTCCTCGACCGCCGACGGCAGCAGCTCCGGCCGGGACCGCAGCAGCTCCAGCTGGTCGGGCCGGGTCAGCAGCGCCACCGTCGCGTTGCCGAGGAAGTCGGCGGTGGTCTGGTGCCCCGCGAACAGCAGCAGGAACGAGGTGGTCACCAGCTCCGCCTCGGAGAGCCGCCCGGCCTGGTCGCAGTCGGCGATCAGCGCGCTGATGATGTCGTCGCCCGGGCGGGCCCGCTTGGCGCGGACCAGGTCGACCAGGTAGTCGTGCAGCCACAGCTGGGCCTCCTGCACCGCCGCCCGATCCTCGGCCGGGGGCCGGCCGGACGACCCGGACGTGCGGATCACCTGGGTCTGGTCGAGCACCCGGTCGTGGTCGTCCTCCGGGATGCCGATCAGCTCCCCGATCACCCGCATCGGCAGCGGGATCGCGAAGTCGTGCATCAACTCCGCCCGGCCCCGCTCGACCACCCGGTCGAGCAGGTCGTCGACGATCGCCGCCACCCGGGGCCGCAGCGCCTCGATCCGGCGCGGCGCGAACGCCTGGGACACGATCCGGCGCAGCCGGGTGTGCTCCGGCGGGTCGGAGTTGAGCATGTTGCGGTTCAGCCCCTCCGAGTTCGGGCCGAACAGCCGCAGGTAGTGCCGCCCCGGCCCGTACAGGTCCTTGGAGAGGCGGGGGTCGGTCAGCGCGGCCCGCGCGTCCTCGAACCGGGTGATCAGGTACGAGTCGAACCGTCCGGAGACCGGGCAGACCGGCGCGTCCGCACGCAACCGGGCGAAGGTCGGGTACGGGTCGGCGGCGAACTGGTCGGTGTAGATCTCGTCGGCGGGCACCGGCTCGGTCATCGCTCCTCCTCCGGCTGGCCGGGCACGGTGTGCAGCACCTGGTAGGTGTGCCGGTCGGCGGTCTCCCGCAGCTCCCGGATCACCCGCAGCAGCCGGTCGCGGTGCGCGCTGCGACCGAACGCGTCCAACCGCTCGCGGTCGGCCCAGTCGCTGATCACCAGGTAGCTGCGCGGGTCGTCGGCGTCGCGCACCAGGTCCTGCCGCAGGCAGCCGTCCAGGGTGCGGATCTCGTCGGCCGCCGAGCGCCACTCCGCCTCGAACCGCTCGGCGCAGCCCTCCCGGGTGCGCATCGCCAGCACCGTCCTGACCCGGGTCACCGGGCACCGCCGAAGACCAGTTGCAGGTTCTTGCGCAACGCGTCGCCGTCGGCCGGATGGCTGCGGAAACCGACGTGCCCGTCCGGGCGGATCAGGTACAGCGCGGTGCCGGTCACCCCGTACCCGGCGCGGAACGCGCCGTCGGCGTCGCGCAGCACCGGCGGGTCGAGCAGGTCGGGCGTCGCGGCGTCCGGGGCGAGCAGCAGGTACGCGTCGAGCTCGCCGCCGGCCGACCGGCGGGCGTCGGCGGCCAGCTCGGCCAGCCCGGCCACCGCCGCGGCGTCCGCGTCCGCGTCGGCGTAGAGCAGCAGGGTGTGCCGGGTGCCCCGGGTCAGCTCCCGTAGCCGCAGCGGATGGCCGACGCCGGGGCGGCGCAGCCCCGCCAGGTCCGGCGCGCGGTCGCCGGGGCGCGGGCCGGCCTCCAGGGCGTCCGGGTCGGTGACCGACTCGCCGACCAGTGGGCTGTCCGCGTAGCGCAGCAGCAGGCCCATCTCCTGGCGGAACTGGCGTTCCAGGTCGTCGCGTTCCAGCTCCTCGGTGCCGGCCATCCGCACCGCCCGGCCGACGATCTCCTCCCCCTCCGGGCGGCGCTCCGACTCGTAGCTGTCCAGCAGGCCCGGCGCGGCCAGGCCGCGGACCGCCAGGGCCAGCTTCCAGGCCAGGTTCCAGACGTCCTGGATGCCGGTGTTCATGCCCTGCCCGCCGGCCGGCGGGTGCAGGTGCGCGGCGTCCCCGGCGACGAAGACCCGGCCGGCCCGGTACCGGTCCACGATGCCGTGGCTGATCCGGAAGATGGACGACCAGCGCAGCGCGGTGGCCCGGGTGCCGGGCGGGGCGAGCCGGTCCAGTGCGGCCTGCACGTCGGCCAGGGTGGGCGCGCCCAGCTCCTCGCTGAAGCCGGGCGGCGCGTCCCGGCCGCCGGTCTGCGCGAAGAACCGGGGCGGGGCCAGCGTCGCCACCCGGTAGCGGCCCCGGCCGCGCAGTGGCACGCAGACCAGCATGCCGTCCATCCGGCCGTCGGTCTGGTGCAGGAAGCGCAGCAGGTGCCCCTCGGGCATCGTCCAGTCCACGTCGACGTCGCCGAGCATGAACAGCTGCGGGAACTGGCCCAGGCCGCCGGTGAAGGTGAGCCCGAGCAGCTCGCGGACGGTGCTGTGCGCGCCGTCGCAGCCGATCAGGTACTTCGCGCGTACCGTCTCCTCGCCGCCGTCGGCGGTCTCCAGGGTCGCGGTGACGCCCTCGTCGTCCTGGTCGAAACCGGTCAGCGCGGCGCCGCGCCGGGGGCGCACCCCGAGGGTGTCCAGCCGGTCGGTGAGGATCCGCTCGGTCTCGTACTGCGGCAGGCCCAGGTGGGCGTACGGCAGGTCGGGCAGCTCCCAGCTCATCCGGTGGGTCTGCACCCCGTTGACGAAGACCATGTTCCCGGTCAGCCAGGTGCCGGCGTCCATCGCCTCCCGGACGACGCCCTGCTCCTCCCAGATCTCCATGGTGCGGCAGTGGATGCCGATCGCCCGGTCGGCCTGCCCGGGCGGGGTGGCCCGGCGCTCGACGACCCGGCAGTCGACGCCGCGGCGGGCCAGCTCGATCGCGGCGGTCAGCCCGGTGGGGCCCGCCCCGACGATGAGTACGTCCGTTGTGGTCTGCACGTCGGTCTCCTTGCCGGTAGACGGTCGGGCGGGCGGCGCCAGCGGGTGGAACAGCTGCCGGCGGAACTCGAGCAGGAACGGCGCGATCGGGCCGGCCTCCCGCTGGGCGTGCTCGGGGTCGCGGACCCAGCGGTGGAACTCGGCCGCGCCGCGCCACCGGGCGAAGATGTGGTGCACGTCGGTGCCGGGCTCGCGCAGCAACTCCTCGCGCAGGTAGCCGGGCACCCCGGTCATCCGGCGCACCACCTCGGCGTGCCCGGCGGTGAACTCGTCGACCCGGTCGGGCGGCACGGTGACCGCGACGTCGACCCAGATCTCCGACCCGTCGCCCGGCCCCTCGCCGAGCACCCGCTGGTCCTCCGGGGCGGAGGTGTCGCGTAGTGGGCGCAGCGCGTCGGCCAGCCGGGCGGCGACCGGCCCACTCTGGTACGCCCGCAGCGACGCCAGGTCCGTCCACTCGGTGACGATCACCACGGCGCGCGGATCGTAGACGTCGCGCAACAGCTCCCGCCGCAGGTTGCCGGCGGCCGCGGCGACCTGACCGGACGCCGTGCGCCAGGCGTACGCGACGGCGGCCTCCAGGCCGGGGCGCGCGCGGATCCGCACCATCGTTCTGATCATCGGGGCTCCTTCGACGGCTGCCCCGAGGCTGCCCGGCGTCGCGTCACCGCGCCGTCACCGGCGGGCGTCACCCGGCGCGGGCGGCGGTGACGCCGTGGACACGCGACGGATGGGCGCGGGCCGGCCCGCCCGGGGCGGGTCCCCGGTGCCCGGTCAGCCGGCCGAGCCGTGGCGCCCGGTCACTCCACCGCGGCCGGGATGGCGGTGGCGATGGCGGCGTGCCCGCGCGCGTTCGGGTGGTCGCCGTCGGCGGCGAGCAGGGCGGTCGGGTCCACCGTCCCGTCGGCCCCCTTGAACACCCCGAAGGTGGGGACGAAGCGGGCCGCGGCGTCCCGCGCGGCGTCGGCCAGCGCGTCGTTGGCGTAGCTGGTCGCCCGGGCCGCCTCGGCGGTGCCGTCGGCGTCGTAGTCGGCGCCGGCCACCTGGCCGTCCTCCAGCACGTTCCAGTAGCCGAGCACGACGACCGGCACCGGCCGGCCGGCGTCCGCGCGCACCTGGCGTACGGCGGTGGCGACGTCGGCGCGCACCTGGCCGGCGATCCGCCGGTAGTCGTCGTCCCGCCCGCCGGGGAACCGGGCGGCGAAGTCGTTCGCGCCGGCCATGATGAGCACCACGGTCGCCGTGCGCAGCACCTCCCGCGGGTACCCGTCGCGCAGCTGGTCCAGCAGGTCGGCCGCGGTGGAGCCGGACCGGGCCAGGTCGACCGACGCGGCGGCCGGCGACAGGCGCCGCGCGTACAGGGCGGGGAACGGGTCGCAGGCGCAGGCCGTACCGGCCGGCACCGAGTCGCCGAGGGCGACCACCACGGCCGGGGGTGGCGGCGTCGACACCGGCCGCTGCGCCGGGCCGGTCTCCCACGGGGAGCAGCCCAGCAGGGCGACGAGGCCGAACGGCACCGTCCGGCGCAGCCGACGCATCCGCACCGCAGCAGCCTCCTCCACCGCCCGAGCGCCCGTCCCGCGGTCACCCGGCCCGACCCGCTGGCCGGCTGACCCCGACCCATGCACGGTACGCCAGGCGCCGCCCGCCCGCTCGCGCGGCGCGACGGTCAGGGCCGGTGCCGGGTCGGCAGCCGGACGGTCACCACGGCGCCGCCGAGCGGGGGGCCGTTGCCCAGCTCGACGGTGCCGTCGTGGGCGCCCACGATCGCCCGGACGATGGACAGGCCCAGTCCGGCGCCGGCCAGGTCGGCCCGGGCGGTGTCGCCGCGGACGAACCGTTCGAACGCGGAGCCGAGCAGCCCCTCGGGGAAGCCGAGGCCGTCGTCGGCCCAGGCCAGGCTGGTCTCCTCCGGGTCCCGGCGGATCTCCAACCGGACCGTGCGGGCCCGGGCCGCGGCGCTGTTGGCGGCCAGGTTGGCCAGCACCTGGCGCAGCCGGTCGGGGTCGGCGTCGACGACCGTCTCCGGCCCGGTCACCCGGATGCCCAGGTCGAGGGCCCGGGCCAACGCGGCGCACTCGGCGCGGACCAGGTCCCGCAGGTCCTCCGGCCGGCGGTCGACGACCAGCGCGCCGGCCCGGTCCCGGGCCAGCAGCAGCAGGTCGTCGGTGAGCCGGGTGAGCCGGTCGACCTGCGCCCGGGCCGCGGTCAGCGACTCCTCGACCTCCCGCCGGTCGTCCAGGGCGCCGAGCGCGAGGTCCAGCTCGCCGCGCAGCACCGCCAACGGGGTGCGCAGCTCGTGGCTGGCGTCGTCGACGAAGGTCTGCTCCCGGGCGAACGCGAAGTGCAGCCGCTCCAGCATCTGGTTCAGGGTGGCCGCGAGCCGGGCGATCTCGTCGTCGCCGCCGATCGCCGGCAGCCGCCTCCCGGCGTCCAGCGAGGAGATCGCCGCGGCCTCCCGGCGCAGCACGTCGACCGGGCGCAGGGTGGCCCGGACGACCCACCAGCCGGCGGCGGCCAGCCCGGCGATCATCAGCGGCGCGGCGACGGTCAGCACCATCAGCTGCCGGCCGCCGGCGTTGTCGATGACCGCCGAGCGGGCCGCCACCACCAGCACGTCCTCGCCGGTCGTGCGCACCGCCAGCAGCCGCACCGGCGTCGGCACGCCCCGGGTGCCCAGCGGCACCCGCGCCGAGCCGGTCCGTCGGCCGGTGACGTCCCGCACGGCGGCCGGGTCCAGCAGGCGCACCCCGCGCAGCGCCGGGGAGCCGGCCAGGACGGCGCCGTCCGGGGCGTACAGCTGGGCCAGCGGGTCGCTGGTGACGGCCCCGAGGTCGCCCGCCCGCACCGCGGCGGCCAGGTCGCCGCTGCGGTTGGCCAGGTCCGCCCGTAGCGCCCCGTCGAGCTGCCGGTCCAACGCCACCTGCAGCAGCGCGAGGAACGCCAGCAGCGCCAGCGCGGTGGTGGCGGAGAAGAACAGCACCAGCCGGGTACGCAGGGACCGCGGCATCACCCGAACCATCCGTACCCGTCTCTCATGGTCGTGTCATGGTGCCCGCACCACCCTGCGGAGGACACCGAGGGAGGGTGTGACCGTGTCCACTGCGCTGTTCACCGCAGGGCTGACGGTGGTGGCGCTGGCCGCACTGGCGTGCGACCTGTCCATTCTGATCGTCCGGCGCCGCCGGGCCACCCAGGCGTGGCTGCGCGTCGCCGCGCTGCTGCGCCGCCGGCACGCCCTGGTGGCGATGATCCTGGAGGACGTGCGGCGGCTGCGTCCCACCGCCGCGGAGGCCGGCCGGGTGGGGGCGGCCCGCTCGGCGGCGGTCACCGCGGACGGGGCCGGGGTGGGCCCGGCGGAGCGGGAGCTGACCGCCGCGCTCGGGCCGCTGCTGGCCGCCATCGACCGGGACGCGCGGCTGCGCGGGGACGCCCGGTTGGCCGTACCGGTGGATCGGCTGGCGGCGCTCGACGGCCCGCTGCGGGCGGCGGTGGCCGACTTCGACGAGCGGGTCGGCCGGTCGCGGGCGGTCCGGCGGCTGCCGGGGCGGATGCTGGCCGCCGCGTTCCCATCGGCCCGGCGCCGGGCGGACCCGAGCGCGGGCGGGCCGCCGTGACCGACCTGGCGCGACCTATCCTGGACGCCGTGAGAGTGCTGGTGGTCGAGGACGACCCGGCCATGTCCGCGATGCTCACCCGCGGCCTGCGCCGGGCCGGTCACGCGGTGGACACGGCGGCCACCGGCACCGACGCGATCTGGCGGATCGACGAGGTCGACTACGACGCGGTGGTCCTGGACGCGATGATCCCGGCACCGGACGGCTTCGAGGTGTGCCGGCAGGTCCGCGCCCACGGGCGGTGGGTGCCGGTGTTGATGCTGACCGCCCGCGACGGCGTGGCCGACCGGGTACGCGGCCTGGACGCCGGCGCCGACGACTACCTGACCAAGCCGTTCGCGCTGGACGAGCTGCTGGCCCGGCTGCGGGCGCTGACCCGCCGGGAGCCGGTGGAGCGGCCCACC
This sequence comes from Micromonospora sp. NPDC000089, assembly GCF_042899365.1. NCBI lineage: Bacteria > Bacillati > Actinomycetota > Actinomycetes > Micromonosporales > Micromonosporaceae > Micromonospora > Micromonospora sp. NPDC000089. The sequence continues at coordinate 33,073 of NZ_JBIAZT010000023.1, read as the reverse complement.
GCGCTGCGCGTCGGCGACCTGGTGCTCGATCCGGCCACCCGGGCGGTGTCCCGCGGCGACACCGCGGTCGCGCTGTCGGCGAAGGAGTTCGCCCTGCTGCACGAGCTGATGCGGCGCGCCGGGCAGACCGTCAGCCGCACCCAGCTGATCGACCACGTGTGGGACTTCGCGTACGAGGGCGGCTCCAACGTGGTCGACGTCTACGTCCGCTACCTGCGGGACAAGATCGACCGGCCGTTCGGGCGGGCCACCATCCTGACCGTGCGCGGCGCCGGCTACCGGCTCGACCCGGACGCCTGAGCGCTCACCCGGTCGGCCGGCCCAGCCAGGTGGAGAGCCAGTCCAGGGCGGGCGCCTCCATGGCCCGCCAGGTCTGCGCGTTGTGGCCGCCGCCGTCGACGTAGGCGGTGGTGACCGACATCGGGGGGCGGGCCAGCTTGGCGATGGCCCGGGTGTCGCTGAGCGCGTGCGGGTCGCTGCGGGCGCAGGTGAGGTAGAGCGCGACCGCGGCGCGCGGCAGGTGGGTCAGCCGCCACGTCTCGTCGTAGCCGGTGTGCTCGCTGCCGTCGCCGACCGCGATGCCCGGGTTGGAGTAGCCGGAGAGGCTGGCCCCGGCCGCGTACCGGCCGGGGTGGCGCAGCAGCAGGTCGCTGGCGCAGTAGCCGCCCGCGGAGTAGCCCATCAGTCCCCACGCGGAGCCCTCGGTGCGGACCCGCAGGTGGGCACGGGCGAAGGCGGGGACGTCCTCGGTCAGGAACGTCTCGGTCTGCGGGCCGCCGGCCAGGTTGGTGCACTCGGTGTCCAGCGCGACGTCCGGCGTCTGGTAGGGGAACAGCACGACGGTGGGGGCCATCCGGCCGGCCGCGATCTCCTGGTCGAGGGTCTGGGTGATGCCCAGCTTGGTGAACCACTGCACCGGCGAAGCGGGATAGCCGTGCAGCGTCTCGACCACCGGGTACCGCCGGGTCGGGGATTTCTGGTATCCGGCGGGCAGGTAGGCGTACATGGCGAGGGTGAGGCCGCTGGCCGGGCCCGGCACGGTGAAGCGGACGACCTGCCCGCTGTCGGCGGCGGCCCGGGCCTCCGCGACCGGCGCGGCCGGGGCGGCGTCCGCCGCGCCGGACCCGACCAGGCTCGACCACGTCGGGTACGCGTCGACCTGCCGGTTGACCCAGGTCAGTCCGCCGGCGGCGGTGGTCACCAGGCACAGCGCGACGAGCGCCGGGCGGGCCACCCACCGCAGCCAGCCGGTGACGCGGTTCCAGACCAGGGCCAGCGCGACGGCGGCCAGCACGGCCGCTCCGACGGCGATCAGCTGCACGGCGAGGCTATCCGGTGCCACGGGCGGCACCTCCCGTTCCGGTCGCGGGCGCCGTCGCGCCGGTGGGTGGCGTCGAGGCCGTGGGCGGCTTCCCGCCGGTGGGCGGCTTTCCGCCGGTGGTCGCCTTTCCGCCGGTGGGTGGCTTCCCGCCGGTGCGGGCGGTGGGTGCCGGGGGGTGGCCGCGGTGCGGTGCGCCGCGGTGCCGGTGCGGTGGCTGCACCGGCAGCGACCGGACCGGCGGGCTGGCCGCGGCCAGCGGTGGCGGTGTCTGCGCCGCCGCCCAGCGCAGCGCCGCCGTCAGGGCCGCCGCGACCCCGCCAGGCGGGCGAGCCGGCCCGACCGTGCCGAACGACGCGAGCTGGACGCCCACCGGCACGCGCGGTGTCGGCCGGTTGGCCCCGGCCCGCAGCACGGCCAGCGCCGGGAAGCGGCCGGTGGCGGCGTTGACCGCCTGCCCGGCGAGCGGGCCGTCCGCGGCGGACGTCACCAGCGCCCAGCGGTGGCCGGTGACCCGCAGGTCCCGGTCCAGATCCTCGGGCAGGCCGGCGCTGAGCACGGCGGCCGAGGTGTCGGCCCCGGTGGTCACGTACACCACGACGGTGGGCCCGGCCGGCGCGGCGGGTGGGGGTCCGGTCGGGGCGGCGGGCGGCCCGGCCGGCGGCAGCCCGTCGGCGGCGGCGCCCACCACCAGCACCACCGAGTACCGCCAGGCGGGGTGCTGCAGGTAGCCGGCCGGCACCAGCACGCTCGGCGGGCGGGCCAGCGCCCACCGGTTCCAGCCGGGCGGCTGCCAGGTGAACAGCTGCGCCTGGTCGACCCGGGCGCCGGCCCGCTCGGTCAGCCAGCCGTCCAGCCGCCCGGCCGTCGGGTGGTACGTCGGATCGGCGTTCCCGGCGGGGCGCAGCAGCTCCTCCCAGCTGGGGTAGAACTGCTCCGACCGGTTCACCGCCAGGCCGACGGTGACCAGCACCAGCGCCTCGGTGAGCAGCACGCCGGTGACCCGCAGCGGCAGCCGCAGCCGCCACCGCCGCGGCCAGACCAGCACGGTGCCGGCGAGCACCGCCAGGGTGGCGGTGCTCGCGAGCGCGAACAGCGGGAGCCCAGTGAGCGCCATCATGCCGCCCGGGTGGGCGGGTACGGCCCGCCCCGGCGGCACCGGGCGGACTGGCGTCGAGCGACCACGGCCTCCCCCGTTCCACAGCGTCGTCCGACCGCACCATCCCAGCCCGGCGATGAGAGGTCGGTGAGAGCGTTCCTCGGCGTCCCGGCACGGCGCCCGCCCAGCCTGGCCGGTGCCGGACGCGCCGCGCCCCGGGACCACCGGCTTTCACCGGATCGGAGCACGCTGACCGGGCCGGTCCGCGCTGCCCGAGACGCCGCCCGGTCGCCACGGCTGCCAAAGAATGTTGTCGGGTCTCCACAACACGGCCACCCGGGGTTCGGCGATTGCGACATGGCGCTACCCGACGGTAGACGGAAAGGTGATCGCTGCCGCACACCGCCGTGCGGCACGCACCACGTGGGTCTACCGGAGGGGTCGGTCGGGTGTTCAGCCGTGTCGCCATCGTCAACCGGGGTGAGGCCGCGATGCGGCTCATCCACGCCGTTCGGGAGCTCGCCGCGGAGACCGGCGCCAGGATCGAGACCGTCGCCCTGCACACCGACGTCGACCGGAGCGCCACCTTCGTCCGCGAGGCGGACGTCGCGTACGACCTCGGCCCGGCGTCCGCCCGCCCGTACCTGGACCTGGCGGTGCTGGAGCGCGCGCTGCTGGAGACCGGGGCGGACGCCGCGTGGGTGGGCTGGGGTTTCGTCGCCGAGGACCCGGCGTTCGCCGAGCTGTGCGAGAAGATCGGCGTCACCTTCGTCGGCCCGAGCCCGGACGCGATGCGGCAGCTCGGCGACAAGATCGGCGCGAAGCTGATCGCCGAGGAGGTCGGCGTGCCGGTGGCGCCGTGGAGCCGGGGCGCGGTGGAGAGCCTGGACGCCGCCGTGGCGGCGGCCGCGCGGATCGGTTACCCGCTGATGCTGAAGGCGACCGCCGGCGGTGGCGGGCGCGGCATCCGGGTGGTCCGGGACGACGCCGAGCTGGCCGACGCGTACGAGCGCACCAGCCAGGAGGCGGCCCGGGCCTTCGGCAGCGGCGTGGTGTTCCTGGAGCGCCTGGTCACCGGGGCCCGGCACGTCGAGGTGCAGGTGATCGCGGACGGCCAGGGCACCGCGTGGGCGCTGGGCGTACGCGACTGCTCGGTGCAGCGGCGCAACCAGAAGGTGATCGAGGAGTCCGCGTCGCCGGTGCTGGACGCGGAGCAGACCGCCGAGCTGAAGGCGTCGGCCGAGCGGCTGGCCGTGGCGGTCGGCTACCGGGGCGCGGCGACCGTCGAGTTCCTCTACCACCCCGGCGACCGGCTGTTCGCCTTCCTGGAGGTGAACACCCGGCTGCAGGTGGAGCACCCGATCACCGAGTCGACGACCGGGTTCGACCTGGTCAAGGCCCAGCTGCACGTCGCCGCCGGCGGCCGGCTGGCGGGCGACCCGCCGGCCGAGCGCGGGCACGCCATCGAGGCCCGGCTCAACGCCGAGGACCCGGACCGCGACTTCGCGCCGTCCCCGGGCCGGATCGCCCGGCTGGACCTGCCGGCCGGCCCGGGCATCCGGGTGGACACCGGGGTCAGCGAGGGCGACACCATCCCCGCCGACTTCGACTCGATGATCGCGAAGATCATCGCGTACGGCCGGGACCGGGACGAGGCGCTGGGCCGGCTGCGCCGGGCGATGGCGAACACCACGGTGATCATCGAGGGCGGCGCGACCAACAAGAGCTTCGTGCTTGACCTGCTCGACCAGCCGGAGGTGATCGACGCCAGCGCGGACACCGGCTGGATCGACCGGGTCCGCGGCGAGGGCCGGCTGGTCTCGCACCGGCACTCCGGCGTCGCGCTGGCGGCCGCCGCGATCGAGGCGTACGAGGAGGAGGAGCGCGGCGAGCGGGACCGGCTGCTGTCCACGGCGGCCGGCGGTCGCCCGCAGGTGCGGCACGCCGGCGGCCGGCCGTTGGACCTCAAGCTGCGCGGCGTGGACTACCGGCTGCGGGTGGCCCGGGTCGGCGCGCACCGGTTCCGGGTGGGCATCGAGGCCGGCGGCACGGTCCGCACCGCCGACGTGGACCTGGACCGGTTCGACCGGCACACCGGGCAGATCGTGGTCAACGGCGCCCGGCACCGGCTGCTCACCGGCACCCACGGGCCGGTGCACCTGGTCGAGGTGGACGGTGTCACGCACCGGGTCAGCCGGGACGAGGGCGGCGTGCTGCGCTCCCCCATGCCCGCCCTGGTGGTGGCCACCCCGCTGGGCATCGGCGACGAGGTCGAGGCCGGCGAGCCGGTGCTGGTGCTGGAGGCCATGAAGATGGAGACGGTGCTGCGGGCGCCGTTCCGGGCCCGGCTGCGCGAGTGCGTCGTCGCGGTCGGCAGCCAGGTGGAGGCGGGCGCGCCGCTGCTGCGCCTGGAGCCGCTCGCCGAGGAGGGCGCCGAGGAGGTGGCCGGCCCGACCGGGCCGGCCGTCGAGCTGGACCTGCCGGCGACGCCGGGGGCGCTGCCGGCCCGGGAGCGCGCGGCGCGCGGCCGGCAGGACCTGCGCGCCCTGCTGCTGGGCTTCGACGTCGACCCGCAGGACGACCGCCGGGTGCTGGACGACTACCTCGCCGCCCGGCGGGCCGCCACCGAGGCGGGCCACCGGCCGCTGGCCGAGGAGGTCGACCTGCTCAACGTGTTCGCCGACCTGGCGGAGCTGAGCCGCAACCGGCCCGGCGGCGAGGACGGCGGCGGCGACGCCCGGGTGCACAGCGCCCGGGAGTACTTCCACACCTATCTGCAGAGCCTGGACGTGGAGCGGGCCGGGCTGCCGGACAGCTTCCGGGCCAAGCTCGCCAAGGCGCTCGGCCACTACGGGGTGACCGACCTGGAGCGCTCCGGCGACCTCGAGGCCGCCGTCTTCCGGATCTTCCTCGCCCAGCAGCGCGCGTCGGCCGACGCCGCCGCCGTCGCGGCGCTGCTGCGCGCCTGGCTGCGCGAGCCGGCGCCGGACGAGGCGCTGCGCGAGCCGGCCGGGCTGGCGCTGGAGCGGCTGATCGCGGCCACCCAGGTCCGCTTCCCGGTGGTCGCCGACCTGGCCCGCGGGGTGGTGTTCGCCTGGTTCGCCCAGCCGTTGCTGCGCCGCAACCGGGCCCGGGTCTACGCCGAGGTACGGGGGCACCTGCGGCACCTGGACGAGCACCCGGACGCGCCGGACCGCGCCGACCGGATCGCCGAGATGGTCCGCAGCACCGAGCCGCTGGTCCGGCTGCTCGGCCAGCGGCTGGTCCGCGACCACCTGGACAACGCGGTGATGCTGGAGGTGCTGACCCGGCGCTACTACGGCAACCGGGCGCTGACCCGGGTGACCACCCGGCAGGTCGCCGGCTGCGCCTTCGTGGTGGCCGAGCGGGCCGACACCCACCTGGTCTCGGCCGCGGTCCGCTTCGACGCGCTCGGCGACGCGCTGCGCGGGCTGGCCGAGCTGGCCGGCGGCGAGGACACCCTGGACGCCGACATCTACCTGGCCTGGGAGAACCAGCCGCAGGACTTCGACGCCACGGCCGCCGCGCTGCGGGAGGTGCTGGCCGCGCACCCGCTGCCGGCGCAGGTCCGCCGGGTCACCACCACCGTGGCCGGGCGCGCCGGGGCGGTGATGCACCACCATTTCACGTTCCGCCCCTCCGGCGACGGGATGGTCGAGGACCGGCTGATCCGCGGCCTGCACCCGTACATCGCGCAGCGGATGCAGCTGGAGCGGCTGCACAAGTTCGACCTGACCCGGCTGCCGTCGGCGGACGAGGAGGTCTACCTGTTCCAGTGCGTGGCCCGGGAGAACCCGTCGGACCAGCGGCTGGTCGCCTTCGCGCAGGTGCGTGACCTGACCGAGCTGCGGGAGCAGGACGGTCGGCTGGTGGCGCTGCCGACCACCGAGGACGCGGTGGCGGCCTGCCTGGACTCGATCCGCCGGGCGCAGTCCCAGCGGCCGTCGAAGTCGCGGTTCACCACCAACCGGATCGTCATCTACGTGTGGCCGCCGAGCGGGCTGACCCGGCAGGAGATGGAGATGATCGCCGGGCGGGTGCGCCCGACGACCGCGGGCGCCGGGCTGGAGGAGATCCTGTTCATCGCCCGTCAGCGCGACCGCCGCACCGGCGAGCTGACCCGGATCGCGGTGCGGATCTCCTTCGACGCCACCGGCAACGCCCAGCTGAGCGTGGGTGAGCCGCCGGTCGAGCCGATCGAGCCGCTGGACGACTACCGGCTCAAGGTGCTGCGCGCGAGCAGCCGCAACACCGTCTACCCGTACGAGCTGACCGGGATGCTGGGCGAGTTCATCGAGCACGACCTGGACGACGCGTACGCGCTGGTGCCGGTGGACCGGCCGCGCGGGCGCAACAGGGCGGCGATCGTCGCGGGCGTGGTGACCACGCCGACCGCCCGGCACCCGCAGGGCGTCACCCGGGTGGTGCTGCTGGGCGACCCGACGAAGTCGCTGGGCGCGCTGTCGGAGCCGGAGTGCCGCCGGGTGATCGCCGCGCTGGATCTGGCCGAGCGGATGGATGTGCCGCTGGAGTGGTACGCGCTGTCCGCCGGCGCCCGGATCTCGATGACCTCGGGCACCGAGAACATGGACTGGGTGGCCGCGGCGCTCAAGCGGATCGTCGAGTTCACCCAGGCCGGCGGCGAGATCAACATCGTGGTGGCGGGGATCAACGTGGGCGCCCAGCCGTACTGGAACGCCGAGGCGACCATGCTCATGCACACCAAGGGTGTGCTGGTGATGACGCCGGAGTCGGCGATGGTGCTGACCGGCAAGCAGTCGCTGGACTTCTCCGGCGGGGTGTCCGCGGAGGACAACTTCGGCATCGGCGGCTACGACCGGGTGATGGGCCCGAACGGGCAGGCGCAGTACTGGGCGCCGGACCTGCCCGCCGCGCGGGACGTGCTGATGGCGCACTACGACCACACGTACGTGGCGCCGGGCGAGTCCGGGCCGCGCCGGGCGGCCACCACCGACCCGACCGACCGGGACGTGTCGGACTTCCCGCACACCGTGGCGGGCAGCGACTTCGCCACCGTCGGGGAGATCTTCTCGACCGCGGCCAACCCGGACCGGAAGAAGCCGTTCGACATCCGTACGGTGATGCGGGCGCTGTCCGATCAGGACCACCCGGTGCTGGAGCGCTGGGCGGGCATGGCCGACGCGGAGACCGCGGTGGTGCAGGACGCGCACCTGGCCGGCATCCCGGTGTGCCTGCTCGGCATCGAGTCCCGGTCGGTGCCGCGGCACGGCTTCCCGCCCACCGACGGCCCCGACACGTACACCGCGGGCACGCTGTTCCCGCGCTCGTCGAAGAAGGCGGCGCGGGCGATCAACGCGGCCAGCGGCAACCGGCCGCTGGTGGTGCTGGCGAACCTGTCCGGTTTCGACGGGTCACCGGAGTCGATGCGCAAGCTCCAGCTGGAGTACGGCGCGGAGATCGGCCGGGCGATCGTGAACTTCCGCGGGCCGATCGTGTTCTGCGTGATCTCCCGCTACCACGGCGGCGCGTTCGTGGTCTTCTCCAAGGCGCTGAACCCGAACATGACGGTGCTCGCCCTGGAGGGCTCGTTCGCCTCGGTGCTCGGCGGCGCGCCGGCCGCCGCGGTGGTCTTCGCCGGCGAGGTCAACGCCCGCACCGCGGCCGACCCCCGGGTACGCGAGCTGGAGGAGCGCGCCGGCACGGCGGCCGGGGCGGACCGGGCGGCGCTGGTGGCCGAGCTGGACGAGCTGCGCGCGTCGGTGCGGGCGGAGAAGCTGGGCGAGGTGGCAGGCGAGTTCGACGGCGTGCACGACATCCGGCGCGCGGTCGAGGTGGGCTCGGTGGACGCGGTGATCCGCGCCGCCGAGCTGCGCCCGCGGATCATCGAGGCGATCGAGGCCCGGCTGGCCTGATCAGGCCCGGTACGCGAAACCGGGGCGGCCCGATCGGGCCGCCCCGGTGTGCGTCGACGCTCAGCGCAGCGGCGGGTTGGCCAACCGCACCAGCTCCAGGGCCTGCTGGTCGAACCAGGCCCCGGCGGCCGGGTCGGCGATGTTGCCGCGGGCCGGGTCGAGACCGGTGCCGGTGCCCCGGTCGCACTGCCCGTCCGACTGGCCGGGCGTCTTGATCCACAGGAACGCGTCGGCGAGCGGGTCACCGGTCGCGGTGGTGGGCCGCTCGCCCAGGCCCCGGCCCGGCGGGTTGCACCAGACCTGCGGGTCCGGCCAGCTCACGCCGGCCGGCGGGGTCCACGGGCCCTGGCCGTTGCGGCTGGTGTCCACCACGAAGTGGGCCAGCCGGTCGGGCGACACGGCGCCGACGTTGGCGTCGTACCAGGCGTCGGTGCGGGTCCAGGTGCTGAAGTCGGCCGGGTCGGCCGGGTAGTACTGGCTGGCGCACGCCTCGAAGTGGCCGCGGGCGGCGGCCGGCCCCTCGGTGCCGTACCAGATGCACTTCGAGATCCAGTCGCCGAACTTCAGCTGCCGCTCGGTGGTCTCGTAGTTGGAGACGTTGAGGAAGAACCCGTCGGCCTTTTCGACGCCCGCCTTGACCAGCCGGTCGGCGATGTCGCCGACGCCCAACCAGGCGCTGTGTGTGCCGTCGAGGTAGACGCTGGTGCGCGGCAGCGCGGTCAGCTTGTCGACGGCGTAGTTGAGCATGGCGAACCGGTCGGCGGCGGCGGTCGCCGGGTCCGCCTCGGCCGGCTTGCACCACTCCTGGCTGCCGTTGATCGTGGTGTACCAGGGGATGATGCCCAGGCCGTCCGGCTCCAGCATGACGGCCACCTCGTGCTTGCCGATGCCGGCGGCGAACGCGTCGATCCACGCCTCGTACTCGGCCACCGAGGTGGCGCCGCCCGCGGAGTACTGGCTGCAGTCGCGGAACGGGATGTTGTAGGCGACCAGCACCGGCACGGTCTTCTTGCCGGCCGCCCGCTGCACCTCCGCCTTGATCGTCTGGGTGAGCCGGTGCCCCGAGCCACCGGTCACCCAGACGGCCTGCGGCGTTTCGATCATGGTGCGCAGGGCGGCGGCGTCGGCGCGCTGCCCGGCGGCGGTGAGGGCGGCGATCTGCTTGACCGCGCCGTGGTCGGGGCGCGGGGTGTAGAAGGTGGTGCCGTCCGGGATCACGGCGCCGGCCGGCGCCGCGGAGAGCGGAAGCGCCACCGCGAGGGCCGCGGCGGCGGCGGCGAGACCGGTGACGGCTCGCCGGGTTCTGGGAGTGAAGGCCACGTCTGTTGCTCCTGGTGAGACCGGGGACGGGACTGTGGGAGCGTTCCCGCAGCAGCTCCGACCCTGCCCCGCAGGAAGCCGACTGTCAATGTTTCCGAGCCGTTTCCACCCTGGACCGTCGGGCGGCGTCTGATCAGGCCAGCGCCTCGACAATGCGGATGTCGCGCTCGGCGCCGTCGCCGAGCGCGCGCAGCGCCTCCTGGTATCCGGGGCTGCGGTACGCGGCGACGGCGGCGGCCACGCTGTCGAACTCGATCAACGCGGTGCGCTCGACGAGCCCCGACTCGAACGCCTCGGCCGCCACGCCGCGAGCCAGGAACCGGCCGCCGGCCGCCTCGATCGCCGGGCCGGCCAGCTCGACGTACGCGGCGAGCTTCCGCTCGTCGGTGATGGACCGGAAGCTGTTGATCCAGTAGGCCTTGGGCATCGTCGCCGTCTCCCGTTCGTCGGTGCGCTGGGCAGCGGTTTCGACCCTACGACTCACCGGCGCAGCCGGCGGGTGCAGGGGCCGTCGTGGTCGGCGCGCAGCAGGCAGCGCCGGCCGCCGGGCAGCCGCAGGTCGCAGAAGACCCGATGGCGTACGTTCTGGTCGTCCTCGGCCGACACGGTGGTCTCCCCCGGGTCGGCGTGCGGCAGGACCAGCAGCCAGCGGCCAACCACCCGGGCCAGCCGCTGCGCCGCCGGCAGGTCGGTGGCGACCACGGGCAGGTGGATGACGTACCGCCCAGCGCGTTCGGGGATGTCCATCCGCCGCCTGCCTCTCTCCTGGAAGGGGTGGGGCCGCCCGCCCGCACCGCGGGCGGACCCACCCCCGCACCTGCCACCGCAGCCTTCGATCGGCGGTACGGCACCAGGGCTCGGTAGTCAGCATGTGACGGTCGGGCGCCGGGAAGCAACGTTCCACAGCAGAATTCTTGCCAGAGGTATTGACTTTCTTTGCTGCTATCGGTAGCTGTTACGTGGGCACGTGACGCAGTGTTGCGAGATGGAATCGGGGAGTGTTCGGGTGACGGAGGACGTCGGATCGACCGTGCCGCGCCGGCAGCTGGGCCGGCTGCTGCGGCAGTACCGCACCGAGGCCGGCGTGACGCTGGACGCCGCCGCCGAGGCGCTGGAGTACAGCCGGCAGAAGATCTGGCGGATCGAGTGCGGCATGGGGCCGGTCCGGGTGCTCGACGTCAAGGCGATGTGCGAGCTGTACGGCGTGGCTGCCGAGATGACCGAGGCGATGCGCGGCCTGGCCACCGAGACGAAGTCGAAGGGCTGGTGGCACGCGTACGGGGACGCGGTGCCGAGCTGGTTCGAGCTGTACGTGGGCTTGGAGGCCGCCGCCGCCCGCCTCCGTGGCTACGACGAGTCACTGATCCCGGGGATCCTGCAGACCCGGGGCTACGCCGACGCGCTCTACCGGCTCGGGCGGACGCTCAGCGACGAGGACCGCGAGCGCGCCGTCGAGGTGCGCCTGCAACGGCAGGGCCTGCTCATGCGTCGACTGCCGGCCGCTCCCCGGTTGGAATCGGTGCTCTCCGAGGCGGTCCTTCGGCGCGCGGTGGGTGGCGCCGCCGTCATGGCCGCCCAGCTCGACCACCTCACCAGGCTCGCCGAGCTGGGCAACGTGTCGGTCCGTGTGCTGCCGCTCGCGGCCGGGCCGCAGCCCGGGGCCGTCGCCGGCACCTTCATGATCCTCGACTTCCCGGCGACGAAGGGTGGCCGGGCCGCGCCCGAACCGTCGGTCGTCTACAGCGAATCGCTGACCGGCGCGCTCTACCTCGACAAGCCCGACGAACTGGCCGCCTACGAACGCGTCTGGAAGGGCCTGGATGCGCTCGCCCTCGACGAGGCAGAATCGAAGGACATGATCAAGAGGATCTCCGGGGAGATGCGACATGACTGATCTGGCCGGTGCCATCTGGCGCAAGAGCACCCGCAGCGGCGACAACGGTGGCGCCTGCGTCGAGGTGGCCACCAACCTGCCCGGCCTGGTCGGCGTACGCGATTCGAAGGACGGCGCGGGCCCTGCGCTGGCCTTCTCCCCCGCGACCTGGGCGGGCTTCGTCGCCGCGATCAGGGCAGGCCGGCTCCCCGGCCCCGGGAGGGGACGGAGTCTCGGATGACGATCCCGATGACCGACGCGCCCGGCGACGTGGAGCCGCTCGTGGCCGAACGACTCGCTGCCAGGGTGCACCCCCGTACGGGCGATGACCCGCGCCCGTAGGAGCCGAAATATTGCCACGTCGTTTCGGAGTCACCGCGCTATCGTGCCCACCGTGGCGACCCGACTCGTACAGATCAACATGAAGGCCCGGGACGAGGCCGCGCTCGGCCGGTTCTGGGCCGAAGCGCTCGGCTGGGAGCTGTCCAGCGAGGGCCCCGGCGTGACCAACCTGGAGCCCCCGGGCTTCGACTATCCCGACCCGACCGCCGTCTGCATCGACCTGGTGGTCTCCACCGAGCCCAAGACGTCGAAGAACCGGGTGCACGTCGACCTCGCCACCACCTCGGCGGCGCACCGGGAGGAGCTGGTCGCCCGGCTGACCGCGCTCGGCGCCACCCCCGCCGACGTGGGTCAGGGCGACGTGCCGTGGACGGTCCTGGCCGACCCGGAGGGCAACGAGCTCTGCGTGCTGGACTGGCACGACCCGGTGCGGGACACCGGACCGATCGCCTCGGTGGTGGTCGACTGCGCGGACCCGCGCGCGATGGCCGAGTTCTGGGGCCGGGCCACCGACTGGACCGTGCACAAGGTGACCGACGACAACGCGGTGCTGCGCTCGGCCCAGGGCGTCGGGCCGTACCTGCAGTTCCTCCGTGTTCCCGACGCCAAGACCGGGTGGAACCGAGTGCACCTCGACGTCCGCCCGTACCCGGACGACGACCTGGCAGCCGAGGCGGCCCGGCTGCGCGGTCTCGGCGCCACCGACGCGGACCTGGGCGGGGTCGAGGTGCCGTGGACGGTGCTGCGCGACCCGGAGGGCAACGAGTTCTGCGTGCTCACCCCGAGCTGACCCCTCCGCCGCGGGCGTGCGGGGTCACCACCGGTAGCCCAGCTGCACGACCAGCGCGGCCACCACGGTCACGAAGAACACGGCCGGGCCGACGAGCTGGCGGGAGCCGACGCGCAGGTGCGCGACGAGCGCGCCGACGAAGTACAGCACCAGGCCGGCGGCGGCCGCGATGCCCAGCGGCGGCACGGCGAAGCCGGCCAGCAGTCCCAGCGAGCCCGCCGCCAGCAGCAGGCCGAGCACCGGCACCCACGAGCGAGGTATCCGCTTCATGTCCGCCTAAGCCTTCGGGTACTCGTGGCCGACCAGGTAGGTGACGGCGGCGGTGCCGGTGAAGAGCGCGGCGACGATGGTGATCGTGACGTAAGCGGCGAGCATGGCCGTCCCTCGTGGTTGGTTTCGGTCGTGACGAGGCAGCCGACCCGAACGTGACACGCCTTTCCCGGTCCAACGGCGGGTTCGCCGGTCGCAGGGACGGACACGGAGCGCCACCCGTTGGTAACGTGACGTCCATTCGCGCCGATCCTGGTTCGGGGGAATGTCGGGAGGCTCGCATGTGGACGGACGATGCCGCGCTCGACGCGGCGACCCGCCGGCTCGACCGGTGGGAGGCCGACCTGGCCCGACAGGCGGCCCGGGCGAAGGCCCTGTCCGCGCGGGTCCAGGCGCTGACCGGCGCGGCGGCTAGCCCCGACCGCACGGTCACGGTCACCGTCGACTCCACCGGCGCGCTGGCCGACCTGCGGCTCGACGAACGGGTACGCCAGCACTCCGCCGCCCACACCGCCCGGCTGATCCTGCAGGCCACCCGCGCGGCCCGCGACGACCTGCTCCGGCAGGTGACCGAGGCGGCGGTGGGCGCGCTGGGCGACCGCGACGCGACCGGCGAGGCCGTCGTCGAGTCGTACCGTCGGCGGTTGCGGTCCGACCCTGGCGCCCCCGATGCCCGGCGCTGACGGCATCCGGGTCGACCCGGACGACCTGCTCAACCACGCCGGCCGGCTGGACCGCAGCGCGGACAGCCTCGACACGGCCCGGCAGGCCGGCGAGCACGTCCGGCTGGGCGGCGACGCGTACGGGCAGCTGTGCGCCATCATGCCGGTCCTGCTCGACGGCCTGCAGCGGACGCTCGTGGCCGGCATCGGCACCGCCGCCGGCTCGGTCCGCGACACCGCCGCCCGGCTGCGGACCGGCGCCGACAACTACCGCGGCACCGATTCCCGCGCCGAGCGGCTGATCCGGCAGGCCGGGCGCCTGGGGTGACCAATCCGCTCGTGGCCGCGCCGGCCGACACCGCGCCCACGCCCTGGGCGGGGCTGTGGATCTGCGAGGACATCGAGCTCGTCGCCCAGGGCATCCGCACCGGCAGCTGGATCGACGGCGGCTTGGGCGTGGTCAGCGCCGGCCTGGACGCGCTCGCGTTCGTCTCCGACCCGGTCGGCGCCCTGCTGCAGTACGGCATCGCCTGGCTCATCGAGCACGTCCGGCCGCTCAGCGAGGCCCTCGACTGGCTCGCCGGCGACCCGGCGCAGATCACCGCATACGCCCAGACCTGGCGCAACGTCGCCACCTCGCTACGCTCGGAGGCCGCCGAACTGGCCGCCGGTGTACGCACCGACGTCGCCGGGTGGGGCGGTGCCGCCGGCCCGGCCTACCGCAGCTGGGCCGCCGAGCAGCAGCAGGCCATTGGTGGGCTCGCCCAGGGCGCCGACACCCTGGCCGCCGCGACCGAGGGCGCCGCCGGGCTGGTCGCCGCCGTCCGGCTGCTGGTCCGCGACGCCGTTGCCGCGTGCGTGTCGCGGTTGATCGTGTACGCGGGCGAGCTGGTGGTCACCGCGGGGTTCGCCACTCCGCTGGTGGTGGAGCAGGTCACCACGCTGGTGGCGTCGTGGGGGGCGCGGATCGCGCGGTTGCTGCGTGGGTTGTTGGCGAGCCTGCGACGGCTGATGCCGGAGATCCGCCGGCTGGGCGACCTAATCGAGAAACTCAAGCAGGCGTTAGGTCGGCTCAACAGGCAGTCCTCGACACCGCCGCCACACGAACCCGAACCACCCCGGGTCCCCGGCGAGGCTGGCCGACCCGACTTCAGTGATCCGCAGATCGACCCAAAGAAAATCACGGCTTACGCCATGAATCCTGAGCACCCCGTCGGTAAGCACAAGTACCGGGTGATCAACTCCGTCACCGGCCTCGGCCCGGACGACGCGGCGGCCATCGAAGAACAGATCAGAGAGGGGGTGCGTCACGGCACACCGATCCTCGGTAAGGCCGACCAGTACGGCCAACGATGGTCGGTGGACCTGCCCCTGACCGGCCCCTCTGGAAGCATCCTCGTCCGAACCGGCTGGATAATCGACGAAGGCGCTACGACGCCGCGCCTGGCAACCATCACGTTTCCGCCGAGATAGGGAATGCCCGTGGACCTGTACGACGTGATCGAGCTCCGGGAGGCGCTTCCGGAGGAAGGACTTCCGGCCGGGGCGATCGGCACCGTCGTGCACATCTTCGAGCGCCCCAATCTCGCGTACGAGGTCGAGTTCGTGGACGAGGACGGGAGCACCATCAGCATGGTCGCCCTCACTCCTGAGAAGATCCGGCGCGCTGCCCAGTGACATAGGAATTCGATGTCGCCATCGTGATCAGCACCGCGCCCGAGTGAGCGACCTTGCGGTCGATGATGTGCCGCGACGACCAACGCGAGGCGATAGCGCCAACCATTAGGGACTTGCCGGTGCGGTGCTCTACGTACGCTCAGAGGCGGTTGGCAGGTACATGCCGCCTGCCGTGACGCTCGACGACCTCACCGCGATGATGGCCGCCGACGAACACCACCGGTACGAGATCAGTCCCGACGGTGGCCTCTCGATCATGCCGCCGCCGGGATACGCCCACGCCATCATCGCGACCCGGCTCATGGTGTGGCTGACCCATGGTGGCGTGCCGGCGGATCGGATCGCGCAGTCGGTCGGCCTGCGTATCCCCGGCCGGCACGGCGGGGTCGGCGGACGTATCCCCGACCTGATAGTGTGGAGCAAGGCCTAGGCCGACGGAATCTGGCTGCCGGTGACTGATGTCCTCCTCGTCGTAGAGATCGTCTCGCCCGGCTCGGAGGGCATCGACACGGTGACCAAGCGCAGCGAGTACGCCGCCGCCGGTATCCCGCGTTACTGGGTGGTCGACCAGGACCAGCCCCAGACGGTGACCATGCTCCATCTGGAGGGCGAGCACTGGGTCGTCCGCGCCACCATGCCGCTCGCCTGGGTCCTCAACGCCGACCCGGCCGACCACGACCTCGGCTGACGGTGCCGATGGTGATACCGCCGGCACTACGGTGGTTCCCATGGACACTTCACCCCCGGGCACTCCGGCGAAGGAGCCGGACGTGGATGGTCTGACAGCGAGAGTGCGCGACTTCGCCGAGGAGCGGGACTGGCAGCAGTTCCACACCCCGAAGAACCTGGCCATGGCTCTCGGTGGCGAGGTCGGCGAACTGCTCGCCGAGTTCCAGTGGCTCACGCCCGAACAGGCAAGCACCGTGATGGGCGATCCGGCTGCCGGCGCGCGGGTGAGGGCGGAGATCGGCGATGTGATGATCTACCTGACCCGCCTCGCCGATGTGCTCGGCATCGATCTGGTGGACGCCGCACTGACCAAACTGGACGAGGTTGCCCTCCGCTATCCGGTTGACCAGTCGAAAGGCTCTGCCGCCAAACGGTGAGCGGGCATGCGACGAGTTGATCTCTTCGCTACAGTGCACCTCGTACAGGCGCGTACCGACGGGCTTCCGGCGATCGCTGGACATGCCCCCCATGCGCACGATCAATTCGTGCTGCCCGGGGGCAAGGGTTGTCAGAGTTCCGTACGTCAGCCGACGGTCTGCTTCGTCTCGCCACCGCGGGTGACCTCGCCGATCGGATTGCGGACCGTATCGGACACCAGGTGAGCGGCAGTGAACGACGCTCGTGGTCCAAGAGCCTCGCCGTGCTGGGCCAGGACCTCGCGGACGCCGGGCTGGGCCAGGTGGAGGTGCTCGTTGAGTACCAGCTTCCGCTGACCAGCAAGCGCGTGGACGTGGTGCTCGCCGGCCTGCACCCCCGTACCGCCGACGACTCGTACGTGGTGGTCGAACTCAAGCAGTGGTCCCGGGCCGAGTCGTACGAGGGGTCGGACCGGCTGGTCCTGGTGGAGCACGCTCGGGGTCCCCGGCTCCATCCGGGCGTTCAGGTCGGCGACTACTGCGAGTACCTGACCGACTTCCTCGGCGTGCTCGCCGATCGGCGTAATCCGATCGTCGGCGCGGCCTATCTGCACAACGCCGCGGATCGGGACGTGCATGACCTCTTCGCTCGGCCCGCGACCGAACAGAGCAGGATCTTCACCGGCCAGCGACGCGGGCAGTTTCTCGACTACCTGCGCACCCACCTTGCCCCGGCGTCGGGCGCCACCGCCGCGGACCGTTTCCTGACCAGCGCGGTCCGGCCCAGCAAGCATCTGCTGACGTACGCCGCCAGCGAGCTGAAGGATCGGTCGCACTTCACCCTGCTGGACGACCAACGCCTGGCGTACGAATTGGTGCTGCACGCGGTGGAACGGGCTCGCGCGGCGGACCGGAAGTCGATCGTGGTCGTCTCCGGCGGCCCGGGCAGCGGCAAGAGCGTCATCGCCCTGTCGGTGCTCGGTGAGCTGGCTCGGCAGCAGCGTTCCGTCATGCACGCGACCGGGTCCCGATCCTTCACGCAGACGCTGCGCCGGTACGCCGGCAAGGGCTCGACCCGGCTGAAGAACCTCTTCGGCTACTTCAACAGCTTCATGTCGGCCGAGCGCAACGGCTTCGACGTGCTGATCTGCGACGAGGCGCACCGGATCCGGGAGACCTCCGTCAACCGGTTCACGCCCAAGACGAAACGGGACACGGCTCGCCCGCAGATCGACGAGCTGATCGCCGCCGCCCGAGTACCCGTCTTCCTGCTCGACGAGCACCAGGTGGTCAAGCCCGGCGAGTTGGGCAGCATCGAGATCATCTCCGCCCACGCGAGGCAGCTGAAGCTGGACGTGGAGGTGGTCTCGCTCCACGATCAGTTCCGGTGTGGGGGCAGCGAGGCGTACGAGGGCTGGGTGCTTGATCTGCTGGGGCTCGACGGCGGCGAGCCGACTGTCTGGCACGGCGACGGCCGTTTCGACCTTCGGCTGGCCGATTCGCCGGAGCAGTTGGAGGCCTTCCTGGCCGCGAAGCAGGACAAGGGAGAGACCGCCAGGATCTCGGCGGGCTACTGCTGGCCGTGGAGCGATCCCCGCCCGGACGACACGCTCGTGCCCGACGTGCGGATCAACGGTTGGGCCCGGCCCTGGAACGTCAAGAGCGACCGCAGCGTCGGTGCGGCTCCCGGCAGCGCCTTCTGGGCCACCGACCCGCAGGGATTCGGGCAGGTAGGGTGCGTCTACACCGCGCAGGGATTCGAGTACGAGTGGTCCGGCGTCATCCTCGGGCCTGACCTGGTGGCGCGGGACGGTCGGTTGATGAGCCGCCGCGAGGAGTCGAAGGATCCGGCGTTCCGCAGTCGCAGGTCGGTGACCGACGACGAGGCGGATCGCCTGATCCGGAACACCTACAAGGTCCTGATGACCCGAGGTATGCGCGGCACGATGCTCTACTCCACCGACGCGGAGACGCGCGCCTGGCTCGCTGCCCTCGTAGCCGTACATCGTCCGGTCGGTGTCGTCTATGACGACCCCGCCGGCGAGGGCCACCTGTAGCGCGGCCTCCCACCGCTTCGTTCCATCGCCGTCATCGCCCGCGTCGGCACCGCGCGGCCTGCTCGACGCCGCATTTGGCACCCACCGACATAGCCTCTGAACAGGGGTTTCATCGCTCCACCGGCGACGTATGGTGCAGTTAACGCAGCACGGACGAGCGCGGAGATGCCGGTCATTTCCGCCAGCGTCGCGCGGCGTCCCCACAGGACGGTCCGGGCCGACCGATCCCACCTCACTCGATGTTCGGCGCCGGAGGTGCGGCCCGTGACGCTCTATGGATGGGATACCAGCGACTACGACGTCAGTAGGGGGTTGACCCGGGCCCGGGTGGCCGCGTCGGCCGGCCTGGGTATCAGGTTCCTCACCAGCAAGGGGACGGAACAGACGCCGTCCAACATCTTCCGCAGCCTCAGTTGCGGTTGGATCCTCGCCGCCGGCCGCGACGCCGGCATCCCGTACCTGGGGGTGTACGTCGTGGTCCGCTCGGGTGTGTCGCCCGCGACGCAGGCGCAGACCGTGATCGCGTACGCCGACGAGAACCTCGGCTGGTGGCGCAGCTGGCCCGGCTTCTTCTGGCAGATCGACCTGGAGCGGTGGCCGTACGACGACGTGGCCCCCGCGGTCGGCGTCGAGGTCGGCCACGAACTGGAGGCGCGCACCGGCAGGACGGCGGTGATGTACGCCTCCAAGGGCCAGTACGGCAGCAGTCCGCTCGGGGACTTCCCCCGGTGGAACGCCAACTACCCGCACAACCTCGACGAGAGCTTCACCGCCGCGTACGCCAGGGCCGGCGGCGACTCGGGGCCCGGCTGGGTGGCGTACGGCACGCCGTCCGCCCTGCCCCGGATCTGGCAGTACACCAGCACCGCGCGGATCGGGGCGCAGCAGACCTGCGACGCCAACGCCTTCCGGGGCACGGACACCGACTTCGCGGTGATGATCGGCTCGACCAGTGCAGGAGGCACGGACGTGCAGACCGTTTCCATAGTCACCATATTTCCCGGGTTCGCGGTCGCGGCGGACGGCGCATTCCACCCGATCCGGTGGAGCGACGGCGCCACCGCGTACCGGATCACCGCCACCGGCCTGATCGGGCACCAGTCGAAGATCGACCTGCGCGGCCTGCGCCAGGGCGACCTGGTCCGGCTGCGGGCGGTCTACGTCCTGCCCGGCAACCCCACCCCGACGGTCCAGATCCTGAACCAGCAGACGGTGACCGTCGACCCGGCCCTCATCGGCGACACGTTCGTCGTGATCAGCGCGAACGAGAACCACCAGGTGCCCGCCGGCACCACGGTCACCTTCGAGGTGGCGGTCACCCCGGTCGCCGGTAGTGGTGGGCGGCAGCTGAGCTTCGGCGACGCCACCCGCAAGTCCGTCGTGCTCTTCTCCTGAGCACCCGTCGCGGTGGCCGTTGCCCGTTCGGGGCGCCGGCCACCGCGGCGCGGGAGCTACCCCTGAGCCGCCGGCCGGATCAGCGTCGACACCGCGCCGGTCGGGTCGGCGACGCAGGCGATCCGCCCGGTGGCCACGTCCCGCGGCGGCACCAGCACCCGCCCGCCGAGCCCGTCCACCCGCTCCGCCGCGCCGTCCGGGTCGCCGACGGCGAAGTACACCATCCACCCGGCGGGCAGCAGCGCCGCCATCGGCGGTGGCAGGGTCAGCCGGCCGGCGACCGGGCGCCCGCCGGCGAGCAGGATCGCGTACGAGTCGTCGGGCGCGCCGGGTGGCACGGTGGCCGGCAGCCCCAGCACCTCGGCGTGGAACCGGTCCGCCTCGGCGGGGGTGGTCGTCATGTACTCGTACCAGACGGGGTGGCCGGGCCCCGGCGCGGCGGCGGACGCGGCGGCGTCGACCCGGAAGGACCCGCCGTACGGGTCGTGCACCTCGGCGCCGTCGACCCGGGCGCCGGCCTTCTCCGCGGCGGCGAGGACGGCGTGGGGGTCGGCGGCGGCGAAGGTGGTCCACCAGCGGGCCGGTCCCTGACCGGTGAGCAGGTCGGCGGCGGGTTGGCCGTCGGAGGCGAGGGCGGTGTCACCGGCGTACGTCCAGCCGAGCAGCTCGGCGTGGAACGCGCGGGCGGCGTCGGGGTCGGGCGTGACGAGGGTGACCCGGCCGGGTACGGCGGGTGCGAGGGATGCGGTCAACGGAGCCTCCGGGGTGGTTGGTCGGCGCGGAACCGGTCGAGCAGGATGTCCAGCGGGATCGGCCGGCCCAGGTGGTAGCCCTGGCCGGCGTCGACGCCGAGGCGGCGCAGCGCGGGCACCAGCGCGGCGTGCTCCACCGACTCGGCGACGGTCGACATGCCCAGGCCGTGCGCGGCGCGGACCACCGCGTCGACGAGCACCGGGTCGGCGCCGCCGCGGTCGGCGTGCCGGACGAAGTCGCCGGCGATCTTCACGGTGCTGAACGGCAGGTGCTTGAGGTAGGCGAAGGAGCCGAAGCCGGCGCCGAAGTCGTCCAGGCTCAGCCGGCAGCCGGCGTCCCGCAGGGTGGCGGCGAGGTTGCGGACCGCCGCGACGTTGGTGATGGCGGCGGTCTCGGTGATCTCCAGGCCGAGCCGGCCGTAGTCGACGCCCGAGCCGCGCAGGGTGGCGACCACCCAGTCGCCGAATCCGGGTGACTCCATGGAGCGGGCGGAGATGTTGACGTCCAGCCGCATCCGGGCCGCGCAGGCGGCCGGGGTGGCCAGCGCCGCCGCGGCGGTGGCCACCACCCACCGGTCGAGCTCGCCGATCAGGTCGTCGCGTTCCACGGTGGGCAGGAAGTCGGCCGGCGGCAGCGGCGGGTGCCGGCCGTCGCGCAGCCGGATCAGCAGCTCGTGGCTGAGCACCTGGCCGGTGCCCAGGTCGACGATGGGCTGGGCGTCCAGGTGCATCCGCCGCTCGTCGAGCGCGCTGCGCACCCGGCTGACCACGTTGACCCGCTGTACGGCGTGCCGGTACTGCTCGGGGAGGTAGAGCCGGGCTCGGTTGCGGCCGGCGTTCTTCGCCTCGTAGAGGGCGAGGTCGGCGTGGCCGAGCGCGTCGTCGCGGGTGTCCCCGGGCACCAGCGACGCAGCCCCGATGCTGAGGGTGACCCGCAGGCCGGCGTCGGCCAGCGGCACCGGGGTGTGCGCGGTGACGTCGCACAGCCGGTCGGCCACGGCGAGCGCGTCGGCGGCGTCGCTGTCCGGCAGCACCACCGCGAACTCGTCGCCGCCGAGCCGGCCGAGCAGCGTGCCGGGGGCCAGGTCGTGCGACAGCAGCCGGGCCAGCAGCCGCAGCACGTCATCGCCGACGGCGTGCCCGTGCACGTCGTTGATGTCCTTGAAGTTGTCGATGTCGATCAGCAGCAGCGCGCCGGGCCGGGGGCCGCCGTGGGCGAGCAGGTCGTCCAGCCGGGCCAACAGGGCGCGCCGGTTGGGCAGGTCGGTCAGCGGGTCCCGCTCGGCCAGCCGGGCCAGCTCGTCGCGGACCCGGCGGGCCTCGGTGATGTCGTGGGCGGTGCCGAGCACCCGGACGGGCGCGCCCGCGGCGTCGGTGAAGACCTCGCCGTAGCACTCGAAGACCCGCAGCGTCGTCCGGTCGGCGAGGTACATCCGGTGGGTGTAGGTGAACGGCGCGCCGGTGCGCAGGGCGGTGGCCAGGGTGCTCTCGATCAGGCCGATGTCGTCGGGGTGCAGCAGCTCGCGGTACGACGGGTAGTCCAGCGGGGTGCCGGGCGGGAAGCCGAACATCTGCAGCAGCACGTCGGACCAGACGACGGTGTCGGTGGTGACGTCCCACTCCCAGGTGCCGACCTTGGCCAGCTGCTCGATGTGGGCCAGCCGCCAACGGTAGTTGCGCCCCTTCTCCCGCTCCCGGCGCTCGGCGCTGATCTCGCGCAGCTCGTAGAGGCGCAGCGGTTGGCCGTCGTGGTCGACCCGTTGGCAGCGCACCTGCCACCAGCGGGGCGCGCCGTCGGCGTCCGGCCAGGACACCTCGGTGGCCGCGCCGTCGGGGTCGAGGCGCACCCGGGCCAGCTCCTGCGGGCTGATCCCGGACCGACGGGCGGCCCCGTTGGCCCACAGGCATTGGCCGTCCGGGCCGAGCACCGCCAGGGCGGTGGAGGTGACATCGGCGGCGACCGCCGGCACGGCTCTCACCTGGTGGGCACCCCATCCCTCGTACCGGTCGTGGCGGCGTCGGACGGCATCGACTGACAGCCATCCGGCTGGCGACCGGGATTCTACCGAGGAGAGTGCCGCGCCGCTCGCCGTCGGGTTGACAGCACCGAAGCATATCGACACTCTTCATCATGAGAGCGCTCTCCCCCACCACCCAAGGAGGCTTCCATGATCCGCATCCGGCGCCTCGGCGCCGTCGCCGCCACCGCCGTGCTGGCGGCCGGCGCCGCGCTGTTCGCCCCGACCGCCGCCCCACCGGCGGCCGCCGCCATCGGCGGCATCACCTGGCAGGACGAGTTCAACGCCCCCGCCGGCACCCCGGTCGACGCCAACCGCTGGCGCTTCGACATCGGCGGTGGCGGCTGGGGCAACAACGAGCGGCAGTACTACACCGACAGCACCAGCAACGCGGTGCAGGACGGCCAGGGCAACCTGGTCATCACCGCCCGCCGGGAGAACCCGGCGAACTACCAGTGCCACTACGGCCGGTGCGAGTACACCTCGGCCCGGCTGCTGACCTCCGCCACCTTTACCCAGACGTACGGGCGGTTCGAGGCGCGCATCAAGATCCCGCGCGGGCAGGGCATCTGGCCGGCGTTCTGGATGCTCGGCAACGACATCGGCAGCGCCGGCTGGCCCACCGCCGGCGAGATCGACGTCATGGAGAACATCGGCCGCGAGCCGAACACCGTCTACGGCACCGTGCACGGGCCCGGCTACTCCGGCGCGGGCGGGATCAGCGGCAACCGGGTCAACGGCCAACCGCTCGCCGACGCCTTCCACACCTACCGGGTCGACTGGCAGCCGAACCTGATCGTCTGGTACCTCGACGGCGTGGAGTACCACCGGGTCGACCCGGCCCGGCTCGGCGGCAACCGGTGGGTCTTCGACCACCCGTTCTTCATGATCCTCAACGTGGCGGTCGGCGGCTCCTGGCCCGGCTACCCCGACGCCAGCACCTCGTTCCCGCAGCAGATGCTGGTCGACTACGTCCGCGTCTCCGGCTACACCCCCGACGGTGGGACCCCGCCGCCGGGCGGCACCACCCGGCTGCGCGGTCAGCAGAGCGGCCGCTGCATCGACATCCCCGGCGCCAACCCGGTCGACGGCGCCAAGCTGCAGATCTGGGACTGCAACACCACCGCCGCCCAGGCCTGGACCTTCGCCGCCGACGGCACCGTCCGGGCGATGGGCAAGTGCATGGACCCGGCCTGGGCCGGCACCACCAACGGCACCGAGGTCAACCTGGTCAGCTGCAACGGCAACCCGGCGCAACGGTTCAACCTCACCGCCGCCGGCGACCTGGTCAACGTGAGCTCAGGCCGCTGCGTCGACGTCCGGGACGTCAACCCGAACAACGGCGGCAAGCTGCACCTGTGGGACTGCCTCGGCGCGGCCAACCAGAAGTGGTCGCGGTACTGACCGACCGCGGCGCCCGGGCGACGGCCACCGCCGTCCCCGGGCGCCGCGCGATCATCGCGGCCACGCGGGTACGGGGCGGCGTCGGCACTGCGGCGACGGCGGGTGCGGGGCGGCGTCAACGCTCCGGCAGCGTCGTGGGCGGACCGAACCGAACCGGTACGCCGGGCGACCAGAGCACGCTCACCGGCGGCCCGACCGGGGCGGGCAGGCCGGCCGCGGCCACCAGCTCGTCGTCCAGGTGCAGCAGCTCGGCGCGGTGCAGCGGCCAGCGCGGGTGCACGTTCGGCAGGTGCAGGGTGTGCCCGTACGCGCGGGTGTGCAGGCCCCACCGGGCGGTGAGGAAATGCTCCAGCCCGGTCGGCTCGGCGATCGGGTCGCCGGGGCGTACCCGCAACTCGCTGGCCGCCCCGCGCGGGCCCGGCCAGCGCCGCCGGCAGGTGTAGGTGAGCTCGCCGCCGGCGCGCCGCAACCGCATCCGCGACCACCGGTACGGCAGCCGCAGGCTGCCCAGCGCCACCAGCACCGGCAGCAGCCGGGACGCGTCCAGCGAGCGGAACACCACCGCCCGCCGGCCAGCGCCGTCCACGCTGTACAGCCGCACGTTGGTCTCGCAGAACGTGCCCAGATACGGCAGGCCGGGGCCGGCGAACGGCCCGAGCCCCACCATCTCGAAGGCGATCAACCCGACGTACGCCCGCCCGTCGAGCACGTCCGGTCGGGTGCCCGGCGGCAGCAGCGGCGCCACCACCGCCGGGTCGACCGCCCAGTGCAGGAAGGTCAGGTCCCGCCAGCTCTGCACCAGCAGCGGCCGGCGCAGCGGCCGGGTGGCCTCGACGCTGACCGCCTCGACGTCCATGCCGCCTGCTCAGCCGATGGTGGTGAGCTTCGGCAGCACCTCGTCGGCGAGCCGCCGGGTGAACTCCACCGGGTGCCGGTCCGGCGTGGTCTGCACCTCGGTCACGCCGAGCTTCGCGTACGCCTCGACGTCGGCGAGGAAGGCAGCCCGGTCCTCCAGCGGCGACCGCATCACCAGCACCGTCTTGGCGATGGTGTCGTAGTCGCGCCCCTCGGCGGCGCAGTGGCCGCGCAGCACCTCCAGCTTGTGCGCCACCTCTTCCGGGTTGGTGCCGAAGATGTTGCAGGCGTCGGCGTACCGGGCGACCAGCAGCAGCGTCTTCTTCTCACCGCTGCCGCCGATCATGATCGGCGGGTGCGGGCGGGTCAGCGGCGGGGGCGAGTTGAGCGTCTCGGTGAGCTGGTAGTGCCGGCCCTCGAACGGCCCGTCGTCGTCGCTCCACATCTGCTTGCAGATCCGCAGCGTCTCCTCCAGCCGCTCGAACCGCTCGGCCACCGGCACCACCGGCACGCCCAGCCCGCGCTGCTCCCGCTCGTACCAGGAGGCGCCGATGCCGAGCCGGGCCCGGCCGCCGGAGAGCACGTCCAGGGTGGTGACGATCTTGGCCAGCAGCCCCGGGTAGCGGTACATCACGCCGGTGACCAGCACACCCAGGGTCATCGCCCGGGTCCGCGCCGCGAGGAACCCCAGGGTCGTGTACGCCTCGAGCATCGGATCCTCGGCCGGCGCCATCGCCTCCATCTGGAAGTAGTGGTCCATCACGGTGAACGACGACACCCCGGCCTGCTCGGCGAGGGTGGCCGTCTCGACCAGGGTCGGCGCGATCGCGGCCGGGTCGGCCGGGGTGGAAAAGGTCCAGTAGTGCAGCCCGAGCTTCATTCTCGACACCTCCGGATCGAGCCTAGTCGTGCCGTGGCCGCCCCGCCCGCGTCCGTACCACCGGTCGGCCGGGC
The DNA here is from genome assembly GCF_042899365.1 of Micromonospora sp. NPDC000089. Lineage (NCBI taxonomy): Bacteria > Bacillati > Actinomycetota > Actinomycetes > Micromonosporales > Micromonosporaceae > Micromonospora > Micromonospora sp. NPDC000089. The sequence goes on along the minus strand of NZ_JBIAZT010000023.1, from coordinate 7,287 downwards.
GACCTGCCGACTCCGCCGGTGGGCGACGCGCCGGCCAGGTGGTTTCATGGGCGCATGGCGCAACCGGTGATCCTCACCATCGACGACGACCCCGCCGTCTCCCGGGCCGTCGCCCGGGACATCCGGCGCCGCTACGGCGACCGCTACCGGGTGGTCCGGGCCGACTCCGGCCCGAGCGGCCTGGAGGTGCTGCGCGAGATCAAGCTGCGTGGCGAACGGGTGGCGGTGCTGCTGGCCGACTACCGGATGCCGGAGATGAGCGGCATCGAGTTCCTCGAACAGGCGATGGACCTCTTCCCCACCGCCCGCCGGGTGCTGCTCACCGCGTACGCGGACACCGAGGCGGCGATCGACGCGATCAACGTGGTCGACCTCGACCACTACCTGCTCAAGCCGTGGCACCCGCCGGAGGAGAAGCTCTACCCGGTGGTCGACGCGCTGCTGGACGCCTGGCTCGCCGTGCCCGACCACGACGCCAGCGAGCTGCGGGTGGTCGGGCACCGGTGGTCGGCGCCGTCGTTCGCGGTCCGCGACTTCCTGGCCCGCAACCTGGTGCCGTACCGCTGGCTGCTCACCGACGACCCGGAGGCCGGCCGGCTGCTGGACGCCGCCGGCGTCACCGCCGCCGAGGTGCCGCTGGTGGTCACCGCGGACGGCAAGACCCTGGTCGCGCCGACCGAGTCGGAGCTGGCCGCGCTGGCCGGGCTCTCCGTCGCCCCGGCCGAGGACTTCTACGACGTGGTGGTGATCGGCGGGGGCCCGGCCGGGCTGGGCGCCGCCGTGTACGGGGCGTCCGAGGGGCTGCGCACGGTGCTGGTCGAGCGGCAGGCCACCGGCGGGCAGGCCGGCCAGAGCAGCCGGATCGAGAACTACCTCGGCTTCCCCGACGGGGTGTCCGGCGCGCAGCTCACCGACCGGGCCCGCCGGCAGGCGCTGAAGTTCGGCGCCGAGCTGCTCAGCACCCGCGAGGTGGTACGGCTGGAGAGCGCCGGGTCGGCCCGGGTGCTGCACTTCGGCGACGGCAGCACCATCGCCGCGCACACCGTGGTACTGGCCACCGGGGTGTCGTACCGGGTGCTGGACGCCCCCGGCCTGTCCGACCTCACCGGCCGCGGGGTGTTCTACGGCGCGGCGGCGACCGAGGCGCCCAGCTGCCTCGACCAGGACGTCTACATCGTCGGCGGGGCCAACTCCGCCGGCCAGGCCGCCGTGCACTTCTCCCGGTACGCAGCGAGGGTGCACCTGCTGATCCGGGGCGCCGACCTGACCGCGTCGATGTCCGCGTACCTGATCGACCAGCTGGACCGGATCGACCAGATCGTCGTGCACCCGCACACCGAGGTGGTCGGCGGCGAGGGCGACGACCACCTGGAGCGGCTGCGGCTGCGCGACACCGGCAGCGGCGAGACCCGCGAGGTGGACACCTCCTGGCTGTTCATCTTCATCGGCGCCGAGCCGCGCACCGACTGGCTGGACGGGGTGCTGACGCGCGACGAGCGGGGCTTCATCGTCGCCGGGCCCGACCTGACCGTGGGCGGGCGGCGGCCGGCCGGCTGGGCGCTGCCCCGCGACCCGTACCACCTGGAGACCAGCATGCCCGGCGTGTTCGTCGCCGGGGACGTGCGGGCGTCGTCGGTCAAGCGGGTCGCCTCGGCGGTCGGCGAGGGCGCGATGGCCGTGTCCCTGGTGCACCGTTACCTGGAGGCGCAGTGACCGAGACCGAGCGACGCCTGACCCCCGACCAGCTGCGCGAGCTGTTCCTGTTCACCGCGCTCGACGCCGACCAGCTGGGCTGGCTGGCCGAGCACGGCCGGGTGGAGCGGCAGGACGGCGGCGCCGCCGTCTACACCGAGGGTGACCAGGCCACCTGTTTCTACGTCCTGCTCTCCGGCACGGTTACGCTCAGCCGGCGGGTACGCGGCGACGACGTGGAGGTCAACCGCACCGACCAGCGCGGCGTGTACGGCGGCGCCGTGCAGGCGTACCTGGGCGACCAGGTCGAGCAGGTCTACCGCAACTCGATGCGGGCGATCACCGACGCCGAGTTCCTGGTGCTGCCGGCCGAGACGTTCGCGGAGGCGGTGCGGTCCTGGTTCCCGATGGCGATGCACCTGCTGGAGGGCCTCTTCTTCGGGATGCGGGACCAGCAGACCATCGTCAACGAGCGGGAGCGGCTGCTGGCGTTGGGCTCGCTGTCGGCCGGGCTCACCCACGAGCTGAACAACCCGGCCGGCGCCGCCGTGCGGGCCACCTCGGCGCTGCGCGACCGGGTCGCCGGCATGCGGCACAAGCTGTCGATGATCGCCGACGGCCGGCTCGACGGCAGCCGCCTGCACACCCTGGTCGAGCTGCAGGAGGAGGCGGTGAAGCGCGCCGCGTCCGCACCCGCCCTCTCCCCGATGGCGGTCAGCGACGCCGAGGACGAGCTGGCCGACTGGCTGGACGAGCGCGGGCTCGCCGCCCCCTGGGACCTCGCGCCCATCCTGGTCGCCGGCGGCCTGGACACCGAGTGGCTCGACCGGGTCGAGGCGACCGTCGGCGCGCCGGACCTGGAGTCGGCGGTGCGCTGGCTGGCCTACACGGTCGACACCGAGCAGCTGATGGGTGAGATCGACGACGCGGTCACCCGGATCTCCACCCTGGTCGGGGCCGCCAAGCAGTACTCCCAGCTGGACCGCGCGCCGTACCAGGTGGTGGACGTGCACGACCTGCTCGTCGCCACGCTGGTGATGCTGAAGGCGAAGATCCCCGAGGGCGTCCGGGTGGTCAAGGAGTTCGACCGCGACCTGCCGCCGATCCCCGCGTACGCCGCGGAGCTGAACCAGGTGTGGACGAATCTGATCGACAACGCGCTGTCCGCGATGGACGGCACCGGCACCCTGACCCTGCGCACCGGGCGGGCCGGTGACCTGCTGGCCGTCGAGATCGGCGACACCGGGCCGGGCATCCCGGAGGCGATCCGGCCGCGCATCTTCGAGCCGTTCTTCACCACCAAGCCGGTGGGCGAGGGCACCGGGCTGGGCCTGGACATCTCGTACCGGATCGTGGTCAACAAGCACCACGGCGACATCCGGGTGGACAGCGTCCCGGGCGCCACGGTGTTCCGCGTCCTGCTGCCGTTCGAGTCGAGCGGCGCGGATGCCGGGGTGGCCGACGCGGGCCCAGCCGGCTCGGCGGACTGACCGGGTCCCGCGTCCGAGGGGCGGTCGTGGCGGCGGCTACTCCCGCCCGGCGCGGGCTTGCGCCGCCGACCGCTCGCGCGCCGCGCCGGTGGCCCGGTCGAGCCACTCGGACAGCAGCGCGCGCTCCGCGTCGGTGAGCGACGGCAGGTCCGACACCACGGCGCGGAAGGCGACGGCGGCGGCCGTGGCGGTGCCGGCCGTGAGCGTGGGCGCGTCGGTGAGGATCGACCGGGTCACCGCCTCGTACATGGCGTCCGCCAGGCCCGGTGCCCGCTCGTCGGGCGGTGCGGCCAACAGGGTGAGCACCGCTCCGGTGCCGGCGGCGTGGATGAGCTCGACGGCCCGCCGCTCGGTCACCCGCAGCCGGCCGGCCACCGCTACCCGGCGTACCCGGGCGCGCAGCACCTCCAGGCCGGCGGCCACCGCTGGCGACCGGGTACCCCGGCCGGGGTCGGCCAGCAGCGCGAACAGCGCTGGATTGGCCAGCCCGAAACCGACGTGGGTGTCCCACGCCGCCCGCAGGTCGGCCACCGGATCGTCGGTGTGGTCGGCGAGTGCCTTGCCGGCCACGTACGTGGCGAAGACATGCTCGGCCACCGCGTCCAACAACGCGTCCTTGTCCTCGAAGAGCCGGTAGATCGTCGGCGCCTGCACCCCCGCCGCCCGGGCGACCGCCCGGGTGGTGACGGCTGCGGCTCCCCCCTCACGCAGCAGGCCGGCCGCGATCTCGACGATCCGGAGCCGGCCGGTGTTCCGGGTGCTCAGTGCGACGTCGGTCATGGTACCGACGATAGCGCATCGTTGACATCAGCGCTAATATCACTGATAACGTTGCGGTGCTTTCATTGCTAACAGAGGAGTACTCGATGATCGTCGTCACCGGCGCCACCGGTCAACTGGGTTCCCGCATCGTCCGGCACCTGCTCGACCGGGTCCCGGCGGCCCGGATCGGCGTCAGCGTCCGCGACCCCGAGCAGGCCGGAGACCTCGCCGACCGGGGCGTCCGGGTGCGCCGCGGGGACTTCACCGACCCGGGCTCCCTCGCCCACGCCTTCGAGGACGCGGGGCGTGTCCTGGTGGTCTCCGCCAACATCGGCGGCCCGGCGGCCGTGGCCGCCAACACCGCCGCGACCGACGCGGCGCGCGCCGCCGGCGCCGCCCACGTGCTCTACACCAGCCACCAGGGCGCCGCCGCCGACTCGCTCTTCCCGCCGATGCTCACGCACGCCGCGACGGAGGCTCACCTGACCACGCCCGGCGCCCCGTTCACCGCGCTGCGCAACGGCTTCTACCTCAGCACCGTCGAGCGCATGATCGGCCCGGCGCTGCAATCGGGCACGTTGGTCGCACCCGAGGACGGGCCGGTGTCCTGGACCACGCACGCCGACCTCGCCGAGGCCGCCGCAGTCCTGACCGCCGACGAGGGCCTGACCGGCGGCGGCCCCACCCCGCCGTTGACCGCGCCGGAGTGCCTGGACCTGGCCGACGTCGCCGCCATCCTGAGCGACCGGACCGGGCGCACCGTCCGCCGGGTGGTCGCCGACGACGAGGAGTTCGTCGCGACGTCCACCGCGAATGGACTGCCCGAGGGGGTGGCGAGGATGTTGCTCGGCATGTTCCTCGCCTCGCGGCGTGGCGAGTTCGCAGTGACCGGGCCCGCGCTCGGCGACGTGCTCGGTCGCCCGGCGACGTCGGCCCGCGCCGCGCTCGGTGAGCTCCTCAGCCGGCGCTGAGCGGCCGGTCCGGCACGGCCATCTCGCCCAGCTCCGACCAGTCGTCCTGGTCGACGGAGGTGCTGACGATCCGGGGCGTCCCGGCCAGGTGCGGGGGCAGCGTCTCCTGGGCCGCCCGGAAGTGCGCCGACTGCACGTGTGCGGCACCCGCGTCGCCGTTCCGGAACGCCTCCACCAGCACGTACTCGGTCGGGTCGTCGAGGCTGCGGGACCAGTCGAACCACAGGCAGCCCGGCTCGGCGCGGGTGGCCGAGGTGAAGTCGGCGGCGATCTCCGGCCAGCGGTCGGCGTGCTCGGGCAGCACTCGGAACTTGGCGGTAATGAAGATCATCATTGGCCTCCTCGGGAGCTGTCGGGGCGGACCGCACCACGGTAGCGGGCCGGGGGGGGGCCCCCCCGCCCCCCCCCGCGCGCCGGCCCCCCCCCCCCGGCCCCCCCCCCCCCGGGGGGGGGGGGCGGCGGGCGGGCGCGCGCGCCCCCCCCCCCCCCG
>NZ_JBIAZT010000023.1:0-1872 GCF_042899365.1 Micromonospora sp. NPDC000089 | reverse complement strand
GTGGGGTTTATTTAATTACATATTGGGCGCGGGGGGGGGGGGGGGGGGCGGCCCCCGCCCGGGGGGGGGGGGGGGGGCCCCCCGGCGGCCCGCCGCGGGGGCGCCCCCCCCCGACCGCGGTCCCGACCCGGCCGGGTCGACCTGGCCGTGGCCCGGCCAGGTCGACCCATCCCGGCGGCCGCCGGGCTCAGGCCGCCGGGCAGCTCGTCCCGGGCGGCGGCACGGCCAGGTCGACCAGGTAGCGGTCCACCACCGCCGTGGTGCAGGCGCTGCGCTGGTACGTGCCGTGGCCCCAACCCTCGTACGTGACAAGGCGGCCGTGCCGGCCCAGCTGCGCGGCGACGTGGCGGGCCCAGGCGTACCCGGTGCGCGGGTCGTGCCGGGCGTTCAGCAGCAACACCGGGGTACGGGTGTGCACCCCCGGCGGGTGCGGCGGATTGGCCACCGGCGCCGGCCAGCCGAGGCAGGTCTGCACCGCCAGCAGCCCACCGCCGTACCGCACGTCGGGAGCGGCCTCGGCGGCCACCCGCACCAGCCGCCGATACTCGGCGAAATTGCGCACCGGGGCCGGCCAGTCCGCGCAGAACACGCCGACGGAGAGGCTCAGGTTCGGCTGCTGCGGTGGGGTGCCGGCGGCCATGCCCCGCACCGCGACGGCGAACTCCGGCCACCGTGGGGCGGCCAGCCTCCCGAGGGCGACGGCCGTGACGTCGAAGGCGGTCAGCGGCGCGAACTCGCCGCGGTCGGCGCGGGCCAGCGCCCGGGCCCACACCGCCCGCACGTCCTGCCCGTGCAGCACGCAGTCGGTGGACCGGTCGCACCAGGCGACGAACTCGTCGAACGAGTCCTCGAGCGCCTCGGCCTGGGTACGCACGAACTCCCGCACCCCGAGGCTGTGGTCGAAGACGCCCTCCAGCACCACGGCGCGCACCCGGTTCGGGTAGCGCTCCGCGTACTGCTGGCCGAGCAGCGTGCCGTACGAGCTGCCGTGGAAGCTGAGCTGCCGCTCACCCAGCGCCCGGCGCAACGCGTCCAGGTCCCGCGCGGTGCTGAGCGTGTCGGCGTGGTCGAAGACCGGGCTGGTCGCCCGGCAGGACGCCCACAGCGCCCGGTTGTACGCCACCGTGGCGGCGAAGTCGGCCTGGCTGGTCAGCGGCACCGCCGGCCGGCGCAGGCTCGGGTCGGGGGCGCAGTTCGGCGCGGCGCTGCGGCCCACCGTTCGAGGGTCGAAGCTGACCACGTCGAACCGGTCGAGCATCTCGTCGCTGAACCGGTCCCCCCGCCGCACGCGTTCCACGCCCGAGTCGCCGGGGCCACCCGGCCCGAAGACCAGGGTGCCCACCCGCCGGTCGGGGTCCCGCGCCGTCCGCCGGGCGACGGCCAGCTCGAAGGTCGCGCCGTGCGGCCGCGCCCAGTCCACCGGCAGCCGCAGGCGAGCACACTGGACGGCAGGATCGAGCGGCACACCCGGCAGATCGTCCAGGCAGGCGTCCCAGGCCAGCGCGGGCGCCGGCCGCGGGGTTGCCGGCGGCGAGCCGGGGGCGGCGCGGGCCACGCCCGGCACCCCGACCAGGACGGTGAGCGCGGCGACGGCGGCGACGGTACGGCGGATCATCTGGCCTCCTCATCGGTGGAGATCCGTCGATCCTGTGCCGGCCGGCGCACCGGAGACATCCGGCATCACCCCGAGCGGGTCCCTGAGGTCTCTCCGGGGGTATCGTCCCGCGTCCTCGGGGTTGGCTTCGTGCTTGAAATGCGCAGTAGGCCCACCCCTTGCGGGGTGGGCCTACTGGAATGTTTGTCCGGCGGTGTCCTACTCTCCCACACCCTCCCGAGTGCAGTACCATCGGCGCTGGAGGGCTTAGCTTCCGG
>NZ_JBIAZT010000022.1:0-68134 GCF_042899365.1 Micromonospora sp. NPDC000089 | reverse complement strand
CCTCAGCACCCAACGTCGACCGCTGCCACAACGCATAGTCCGCGTACTGCAACGGCAACGGCGCCCACTGCGGAACCCGCCCCGCCACCCGCGCCTGATACGCCACAGACAGGTCGCGGGCCAGCGGCCGCAGTGACCAGCCGTCGTTGACGACGTGGTGGAACAGCAGGAGCAGCACCTGTTCGTCGGTACCGTCCACCGAGATGAGGGTGGCCCGCATCGGTCGCTCAGCCGCCAGATCGAACGGGTGATCGAGCAGGGGCCGGATGACGTCCGGCAGTTCCTCGGAGGGACAGGCGATCCGGTGCAGGGCGACGGATGCGGCCGGCAGCACCACCTGCACCGGCCGCCCACCCACTTCGCGCAGCAACGTCCGTAGGCTTTCGTGGCGCTCGGTCAGGTCGGTCAGCGCCGCCTCCAGCGCCGACGCCACCAGTGGCCCGCGGATCCGGTAACTCACCGGCAGGTTGTACGTGGCGCTGGGACCTTCGAGCTGGTTGAGGAACCACAACCGCTGCTGCGCGTACGACATCGGCACCTGCTCCGGGCGCGGCATGGCGCTCAACGCGGTACGGCCCCGCCCGGCGGTGTCCAACCGCCGTGCCAACCCGGCCGGCGTGGCCGCCTCGAACACCGTACGCACCGCCACCTCACGGTTGAGGGCGACCCTGAGGCGGGAGATGAGACGGGTGACGAGCAATGAGTGCCCGCCCAGGTCGAAGAAGTTGTCGTCCACCCCCACCACGTCGACGCCGAGCACCTCGGCAAACAGACCACACAGGATCTCCTCCTGCAGGGTCGTCGGTTCTCTGCTTACCACGGTGACCGTGCTGTAGTCCGGCGCCGGTAGGGCGCGGCGATCAAGCTTGCCGTTCGTGTTCAGCGGCAGCGCGCCCATCCCGACGAAGGCCGCAGGGATGACCGCTTCCGGAACGGCCGCCCCGACGTGCCGACGCAGTGCCGCGGCGGACGGAGTCTCGGCCCCCGGGGTGGGCACGATGTATGCCACCAGTCGCTTGTCGCCCGGGCGGTCCCGGCGCAGCACGGTCGCGGCCTGCGCGACCGCCGGATGGGCGGCGATCACGGCGTTCAATTCGCCCAGCTCAATCCGGACGCCGCGGATCTTAACCTGGTCGTCGACCCGCCCGAGGAAGTCCAGCATGCCGTCGGCACGCCAGCGGACAATGTCGCCGCTGCGGTACATCCGGGCGCCCGGATCGCCGAAGGGGTTCGCGACAAAACGTGCAGCAGTCAGATCGGGACGGTTGTGGTACGCGTGGGCAAGGCAGTCGCCGGCCATGTACAACTCTCCGGCGACGCCCACCGGCAGCGGGCTCAGCCGCGAGTCCAGCACGTAGAGCTGGGTGTTCCAGATCGACGCGCCGATCGAGGGCGTTGCCGGCCAGTCATCGACGTCGCTGGGCAGCGGCGTTCCGGTGACGAAGTGGGTCTCTGACGGCCCGTACTGGTTGTGCAGGGTCAGGGCTGGGCGGGCCGCGTGGAACTCCCGGACGAGTGGGGTGAGTTGCAGCGCCTCGCCGCCCTGGATGACGTGCCGCAACGAGTCCAGTGCCAACCCCTGTTCCATGGCGGCCTCGTACACCGCCGCGATGACCAGGTCGGGCGCGTTGAACTCGGTGACCTTTTCCCGGTCCAGCCAAGCGGCGAACCGGCTCAGGTCGGAGCGGGTGTCCTGGTCGGGTACGCACAGCGCCTTGCCGTTCAGCAGAGCCATGAGCATCTCGTACTCGGAGATGTCGAAGCCGATCGAGCCGAACTGGGAGACCCGGGACCCGGGCTGGTACGGGATCACGGACGAGTTCCAGGCGACTTCGTTCATCAGCACCCGAGCAGGGACGACCACGCCCTTCGGCTTTCCGGTGGAGCCCGAGGTGTAGACGATGTAGTGCGGCGTCTCCCCGGTCAGCGGAGCCGGCCGGTCCGCGTCGGTCGGGTCGTGCTCGGGCGCTTGCGCCAGGCTCGTGCCGACCGCGGGCCTGTCCAGGACCCACAACTCGCCGGGCAGCCACGACGCATCCCGCTCGGTGGTCAGTATCACCGCCGGGTTGGTGTCATCGAGGATGAAGTGGATCCGGTTCTCGGGGTAGCTGGTGTCGATCGGCAGGTAGGCGGCACCGGCCTTGAGGACGGCGAGGAACGCGACGACCAGCAGTCGGCTGTGCTGCAGGGCCACACCGACGCAACTGCCGGGTCCAATCCCCCGCGCCAGCAGCAGGTGTGCGAGCTGGTTGGCCTGCGCGTTCAGCTCTGTATAGCTGAGGTGTCCGTCGTGCGCGCGGACGGCCTGCGCCTGCGGGTGCTGGGCCACCTGCCGCTGGACCAGCTCAGGTAACGATATCGCGGGCAGCGGCACCCGGGTGGCGTTCCAGGCATGCATGACCCGGTCGCGTTCGCCATCCAGGAACAGGTCCAGCTCTGACAGCGGCTGATCGGGCCGGTTGACGAGACGTTTCAGCAGGACGCGGAACCGGTCGGCGAGCAGCCGTGCGGTCTCCGGGCGGAACAGGTCGGTGGAGAACTCCAGCGCGCCGGTGATGCCGACCGGCGTTCCGTCCGGCGCGTACCGCTCGTTGAAGGTGAACAGGAGATCGAACAGCGCGGTACCGGTGTCCAGCGGCTCCGCCCGCGTCTCGAGGCCCGGCAGATCGATCCGGTATCTCTCGAACTCGACGCTCACCTCCAGCATGACCTGGAACAACGGGTTACGAGCCAGCGACCGTCCCGGGTTGAGAGCCTCGACGACCTGCTCGAACGGCACGTCCTGATGTTCGTAGGCGGCCAGGTCGGTCTGGCGGACCCGGTCCAGCAAGGTGCGGAAGCTCGGGTCACCGGAAACGTCGGTCCGCAGCACCAGGGTGTTGACGAAGAACCCGACCAGGTCTTCGAGGGCGGCGTCGGTGCGCCCGGCCACCGGGGTGCCGATGGGGACGTCGGTTCCGGCACCGAGGCGGTGCAGGAGGGTGGACAGGGCCGCGTGCAGCACCATGAAGACAGTGGTGTTGGTACCCCGGCAGAGCGCGACGATCGCCTCGTGTACCTGCTGGTCCATCGTGACGGGCAGCCGCGCGCCGCGGTAGCTGGCCACCGCCGGACGAGGGTTGTCCGCGGGTAGTTCCAGCTCCTCGACGCAGCCGTCGAGCGTCAGCCGCCAATAGTCCAGTTGCCGGGCGGCCAGGCTCGCCGGATCCTCCGGATCTCCCAACACGGTCTGCTGCCAGAGGGTGTAGTCGGCGTACTGCACCGGCAGTGGCTCCCAGTCCGGTGCCTGCCCGGCCAGCCGGGCGCCGTACGCGGTCCGCAGGTCGCGAGCGAGCGGGCGCATAGACCAACCGTCGCTACCGATGTGGTTCAGGGTGAGCAGCAACACATGCTCGTCGGGGGCCAGGCCGAACAGTTGGGCGCGCAGCGGCACGCTTGTCGTCGGGTCGAATGGCACCCGGCTGGCCGCGTGCAGGGCCGCCTCGACGTCCTCGACGTGCTGCACGGGCAGGGTCGGGCGAACCTGATCGACCGGTAGCACAACCTGATAGGGCCGCCCGTCGATCTCGGGAAAGATGGTGCGCAGGTTTTCGTGCCGGGCGAACACGTCGCCCAGGGCGGTCTCGAGCACCGCCGGATCAAGGTAGCCGCGAACGCGGATGGCGAGCGGCAGGCTGTAGGCCGCCGAGCGTCCCTCCAACCGGTTGAGGAACCACAGCCTGGTCTGTGCTGGAGACAACGGAACACGGTCGGGGCGTACCGCCGGGCGCAGCGCGGGCCGCGCGGTCGGCGCCTGGCTGACCAGCTTTCCCAGACCGGCCGGGGTCGGTGCCTCGAACACTGCCTTGATCGTCAGTTCGCAGCCGAAAGCGACGCGAATGCGGGATACCAGCCGGGTTGCCAGCAGCGAGTGTCCGCCCAGTTCGAACAGATTCTCGGTGACCCCGACCTGGTCCAGGTGGAGCAGGTCGCTGAAGATGTCGCAGAGCACCGCCTCGGTCTCGTTGCTCGGCGGGCGTAACTCGAAACGGTCGGCCATCTGGGGAGCTGGCAGCGCCCGATGGTCGACCTTGTTGTTGGCCGTGAGGGGCAGGCTGCCCAGCCGCACGATCGCACTGGGAACCATGTATTCGGGCAGCTGTTGCCGCAGGTGCCGGTCGACGGCGGCATCGTCGAGGTCCTCCTCGTCGGCGACGAGATACGCCACCAGCCGCTTGTCGCCCGGTTGGTCCTCACGAGCGACCACCGCGACCTGCCGTACGCCGGGGACGGCACCGAGAACCGCCTCGATCTCGGGCAGTTCGATCCGGAACCCGCGAATTTTTACCTGCCCGTCGGCGCGGCCGACAAAGTCCAACAGGCCGTCGGAGGTCCATCGGACCCGGTCCCCGGTGTGATACATACGCGTGCCGGTGGCGCCGTGGGGGTTCGCCACAAAGCGCTCGGCCGTCAGGTCTGCCCGCCCCAGGTAGCCCCGGGCCAGCCCTGCGCCGGCCAGGTAGAGGTCTCCGACGACGCCGCCTGGCACGAGCCCCAGCCGCTCGTCGAGCACGTAGGCGAACATTCCGTCCAGCGGACGACCGATCGGCACCGGGGCGGGCACATCCGCCGCGCGGCACCAGGGTGCCGAGGTGGCAAAGAGAGTGGTCTCGGTGGGACCGTAGTTGCTGCGTACCAAAAGGTCGGGGCACCGTTCAAGCACTCGTCGCACCGCGATGGGCGAAACGACGTCACCGCCGGTGATCACCACTCGAACGTCGGCGAAGCAGGCCGGGTCCTCCTCGGCCATAACCCTGAACAGGCCGGCGGTGATATCGACGCCGGTGATTTTCTCCCGGCGCATCAGCCGGGCGAGCCGCTCCACCGTCAGGTCGGCCGCCGGTGCGATGACGGCCGTTCCACCGTGCAGCAGCGGATACCAGAAGGAGTACGTCGACGGGTCGAACTCGTAGGGGGTCAGCAGCAGTACCCGATCATGATCACCCGGAGCGAAGATCGAATCGCTGACCAGTTCCAGGACGTCGCCGTGGGTGATCGCCACGCCCTTGGGCTGGCCGGTCGATCCGGAGGTGTACATGACATAGGCGAGTTGGTCCCGGTATCCGGCCACCAGGGGATCTGTCGCCGGCAGCGCAGCCGTCTCCGGGTCGTCAACGAACACCACCCGGTCAGCTTCGGGGAGCCCGCGCTCGCTCATCACCCGGTCGCTCAGCAGCACCTGCGCGCCGCACTCACGCAGCACCCACTGCATCCGGTCCAGCGGCGCCGCGTGGTGCAAGGGCACGTAGTAGCCGCCCGCCTTCAGGATCGCGGTCAGCGCCACCACCAGGTCCACCGTGCGGTCCAGGAAGGTCGCCACCGGTGATTCCGGGCCCACTCCCGCCGCGATCAGCCGCTGAGCCAACCGGTTGGACTGCTCGTCCAGTTCCCGGTACGTCAGGCTGCGGCCGGCACATCGGACGGCGACACCAAGGGGTGTGCTCGCGGCCTGCTGCCGGAATGCCTCCACCACCGTGCGCTGCGGCAGGGCGGTCCGGTCGGGCGCCGGCCCGGCACCCTGCGCCAACAGTTGCGCCCGTTCCTCGGCGGAGAGGATGGCGATGTCACAGATGCGTTGGTTCGGCTCCGCCGCGGCCGAGCAAATGACCCGCGCGAGGCGGTCCAGCAGCGTGCGGACGGTGGCCGCGCCGAACATGCCGGCCGCGTAGCCCACCTCGGCCTGAACCGGGCCCGGTTGCCCGTTGGCCAGCAGCGTCGCCCGCAGATCCACAGCGATGTCCAGCGTGCCCAACTGGGGACGCCCGGGCAGATCGGTGGCCGCCAGGCCCGTCAGGCGAAGCTTCTGGGTGTCGTCGGGCCAGACGTTCAGCATGATCTGAAAGATCGGGTTCCGGGCCGGCGACCGAGGTGGATTGATCTTTTCGACCACCCGGTCGAACGGCACGTCCTGGTGCTCGTCTGCGGCGAGAGTCGTCGCCCGTACGCGGGCCAGCAGGTCCTCGAAGGTCGGGTTGCCGGAGGTGTCCACCCGGATCACGAGCGGGTTGGCGAAACATCCCACGAGGCCGGCGAGTGCGGGATCGGTCCGCCCGGCCACCTGCGTTCCGATCGGGATGTCGTTGCCCGCACCGAGACGGGTCAGCACGGTCGCCAGCGCGGCGTGCGCCACCATCGACATGGTCGTTCCGGTCGCCCGGGCCACCGTCGCCATCGCGTTGTGCAGGTCGGTGCCGAAGTCCGCCGTGCAGGTGCCGCTGCCCCGTGCCGCGGCGGTCGTCCGCGGCCGGTCGGTTGGGTAGTCCATCTCCACCGGGATTCCGGCGAGTTCCCGCTCCCAGAACTCAAGTTGGCGATCCGACACCGATCCGGCGCCCTCCACCAGCGCGCGCTGCCTCGCGGCGTAATCCCGGTACGGGGTGGACAAGGCGGTCCAGGAAACATCGATGCCAGCCACCCGCGCGTCGTACGCCAGCGCCAGGTCGCGCAGGAGTGGTTGCCGCGACCACCCGTCGCAGACGGCAAGGTGCGACAACAGCATCAGTACGTGATCGTCCGGCCCGAGCGAGATCAGCGTCACCTGGAGCGGCGGCTGTGCCGTCAGGTCGAAGATGTGGTCCGACTGCTGCGCCAACACGTCCGGCAGTTCCGACTCCGCACAGGCGAGTTTGTGGAAGGCCACCGCGGCGGGCGGCAACACCACCTGTACCGGTCGACCGTCGACCTCCCGTAACACGGTCCGCAGCGTCTCGTGCCGGGCCACCACGTCCCCCAACGCCCGCCGCAGCGCTGGCACGTCCAGGCGACCACGCAGTCGGTGAACGAGCGACATGTTGTACGCCGGGCTGGGTCCCTCATACTGGTCCAGGAACCACAACTGCTGCTGCGCGGGCGACATGGGGTAGGACGTCAGTACAGGTGTCGCTGCCACCGCGGGCCGCAGGTCGCGCCTCGGCGCACCGTCGGTGTCGATGAGCGAGGCGAGGAGATCCGCCACGTCGGTGCCGGTAGGCGTGACATATCCGGCCTGATTGCAGACCGCCGGCAGCCGTAGGCTCGTCACGTCCAGGAACGTCACGCCTGCCTCGGCGCAAACCTGACCCACCGCTACGCCGGTCTCCTGACCGATGACAAGAGCCGGCCGCGCCGTCCGAATAATCTCGCCGAGTTGTGCGGTCGACCAGTCCTCGCCGGACAGCGGGTCGGCGCCCACCTTCAACACGGCCAGTCCCGCGACGACGAGACGCAGGCCGCGCGGCAGTGCCAGCACGACGCGCTGCGCCGTCCCCACGCCGAGGTCGGTGAGGTGGTTTGCCAGCCGGTCGGCGGTGGCGTTCAACTCCCCGTACGGCAGCTCGTACCCCTCGCCCAGCAGTGCGGCGACGTGGGGCGTGCGGGCGGCCTGCGCTTCGAATCTCTCCAGGACTGATGTGACGGTCATGGGCTGCGTCTCCTGTGTCGAGGGAATCATCGGCTGCCCGGCGGCGGAGCGACCTGGCGCAGTCCGGTGTGGTGGAGTCCCGGTCAGTGATCCCGGCCGAGCTGCTCGATCAGGCTGCGCGGCCGCAGGTCCACCCAATTGGCGCTGATGTAGTCGATACACGCCTGCCGATCGGCGGCGCCAAACGTCGTCGTCCAGCCAGCCGGCACGGCCAGCGACTCGGGCCAAAGCGAGTGTTGACCCTCGTCGTTGACGAGCACCAGGAACCGGCCGTCCGGGTCGTCGAAGGGGTTAGACATGATGAACTTCCTTTGTCGTGATGCGACGGGGTGGGCAGGGGGCAGCCGCGAGTTGCCGGATCATCCGGCGTCCGTCTACCACCGCCATTTGCCTGACGGCGCACAGCGTTGACCAAGGCAGCAGGCGTCGACGTCGGCTCCGGGCATGGGGCCGACCACGGGTGGGCCGCTGATTCAGGTTGAGAATTCGGCCGGTTGACGTCGGCGCACCGGGCTACTTGACGCCCAGCGTGAGGCCGTGCTCATACGGAAGGCCACTCACTGTGGACACCTCCCGGAAGCCCACGCGGCGGAGCCACTGCTCGTAGTCCCGAGCCGGGTAGGCCATTCCCTGCCCGCTGGCCAGTACGTTGAAGTAGAGACCGAGCCGGGCGCCGAAGATGCCGGCGGTTTCATCGTCGGAGACGTTGTATCCGTAGACCAGGACCTGCCCACCCGCGGGAAGCGCGTCGTAGGCCTTCTTCATGAGCCCGAGAATCTGCTCCTCAGCGAAGATTTCCAGCACATGACTAAACAGGACGGCGTCGGCGCCGACGGGGAAGTCGTCGTTGAAGATGTCACCGGGGTGCAGGTCCACCCGGTCCGACAATCGGCCGGACGGTCCATCCGCGGCGAGCCGCGACACGCTCGGCATGTCAAAGACCGTGCAGCGCAGACCCTCGTAGCGGGCGACCAGTCTGGCCGACGTGGTGCCGTCACCGCCACCGACATCGAGCAGGTGGCTGACCTTGCTGAACTCTTCGCGCTGCACGAGCCCGTCGACCGAGCGGAGCGTGAACGCACTCATCGCTCGGTGGAACACCGCTTCGAGCGAGGGGTCTCGGGACAGTCGCTGGTAGAGAGTGGGCTCGTTGCCGGGGAATCTACTCAGGGCGGTGTTGGTTCCCGCCCGCAGCGCCTCCGTCATCTGGGCGAAGGCCGGGTAGTAGACCTCCTTCCAGCCGACGAGGATGTGTCCCCAACTGTCGTCGTCGTCCGACGCGAGCGATTCGGCCGCCACCGCGGAGTTGTAATATCTGCCGTCCCGACGCTCAAGGAGATCGGTCGCGCATACGGCTTGCAACAGCACGCGTAGCTGATGCCCCGGGACCTTAGTTGCCGTCTGCAATGCCGTGAAGTCGCAGCCAGGATTGTCTGCCAGGAGACTGAATATCCGAAGCTCGACTGCCGTGGTAACCGCGTTGAAAAGCGCGGGGGCATTTACCAAGAAGTGAAATCGCTCCCGGACTGGGTCATTAGCGCGCGACGCTTCCGCCATCCCATCATCCTCCCCGTTGGACGACTTGGTGTTGACTAAGACCGATCGATAATCGGCGCCACACCGAACTCAACCTGAAAGAGCAGCCCCACCACAAGGGCACCCTTGAGTGATGAAAGTCACAGCTTAAAGTCCGCATACGTCCAGTTTTGACCGAACTGTACATGCCCGTCACAGCTCAATGACCTGCAACATCCACCGGCCGCGCGGCGACCGCAAATTCGCCGACTGCTTCAAAATTTGAGCCTCGCGAGCGCGTCACGTACCGCGCGGAGAGGACTTCGCCCATGCGGCATTTCGCCTGCTCAAAAGGCCTTTTACCGTAACCACCGCAGCCCTCCACCCGCCCTACCGTCCGAGCCGACGTGATCCAGGTCACAGCAGTCAATCCAGATCCCCTGTGGTTGCAGAGGTTTGATCACTGTGATTGCATGGTTACAGACGAAGCCAGAGCGCCCGTCGATAGGAAATTTCGACGCGCGGCGGCCGGTGTGCTTGCTTGTCAGCTCACCGGCAGGTCTGACATCGACCTAACGGGGGTAAGTTGAAACTCAACAGCTTCGACGAATGGTCTCCTTTGCGGGAGATCGTCGTCGGCTCCGCCAAAAACTATCTATCGCATGACCGAGAATTGTCGTTCGACCTTTTCTTCAACGACAACCTCGCCCAGGACAACTCCGCCCGCTCCGAGTGGTACTACCCACGGTTGTCGGTCGCCACGGGCGGACAAGGCGGTGTGGCCCGCGAACACGTCCCGATCAAGCAGCGCTACGTCGACGAACTCAACGAGGACGTGGACGGGATCGTCGCCACCCTCGAGTCCCTCGCGGTCACGGTGCACCGGCCGCTCGACGTGGACGCGAGCACCGTGGAGGTCCGCACGCCGGCGTGGACCGCGCCCGTGGTCCCGCCGCTGAACGTGCGCGACAACACCCTCATCGTGGGGGATGAGATTATCGAGACACCACCGATGATCCGGTCCCGGTACTTCGAATCCCAGCTGCTCAAACCGGTCTTCCAGCACTACTTCCGGCAAGGGGCCAGATGGTCGGTGATGCCGCGGCCATTCATGACCGACGCCTCCTTCGACCTGTCCTACGCCGAGCGGGCCACCGGGGGTGGTCCCACGGAACCCATCGAAGCGGTGCGGTCATCTCCGTACGATGTCGGGCTCGAGATGCTGTTCGACGCCGCGCAGTGCCTGCGACTTGGCCGCGACATCGTCGTCAACGTGTCGACGACCAACCACGCTCTCGGTTGTGACTGGCTCGAGCGACACCTCGACGGACGTTTCCGCATTCATCGGGTGCACCAAATCAGCGACAGTCACATCGACAGCATGGTGATTGCGCTGCGGCCCGGCACCCTGTTGGTTCGTTCCGCCGAGCTGCGCGACAGCCTTCCCGCGCCCCTCCGGAGCTGGGATATCATCGTCGCGCCCTACCCAGAGGCGAACAACTTCCCGCCGTACGACGACGACGATCTCATCCTGACCAGCCCGTTCATCGACCTGAACGTGCTCTCCGTGGACCCCGACACCGTGCTGGTCAACGAGGCGTGCCCGGAGCTGATCCGGGAGCTGGAGGGGCACAAGTTCACAGTGGTGCCGGTGCGCCATCGGCACCGGCGCCTCTTCGGCGGCGGATTCCACTGCTTCACGCTTGACACCGTCCGGGACGGTGGCGCCGAGGATTACCTGAGCTGATGATGAGGCGAAGAGTGATCACGCGCGCCCGGCCGACACCGGCTCCGCAGACCGGCCTGCCACCCGACGGTCAGCGGCCTTCCCAACGGGGTTCCCGCTTCTGCACGAACGCCGCTGGTCCTTCCACCGCGTCCCTGCTGTGCATGCGGCGTTCCTCCCAGACGTATCGCGCCTCGAACGCCGAGGCGAGCGGTAGCTCGGCCGACCTGGTCGCCGCCTCCTTGATCGCCCGCAGCGACAACGGCGCGCACCGGACGATGTCGGCCAGCCAGCCCTCGACACAGGCATCGAGATCCGGTCCTTCGACGATCTCGTTGACGAGGCCCAGCTCGTATGCGCGCGCCGCGCTGAGCGGCCGCCCGGTCAGCAGCTGCCCCATGGCGATCTTCCAGGGCAGCTGCCTGGTCAACCGGAACACGCCGCCCGCACCCGCGATCAGACCGAGTTTCGCTTCGGGCAGCGCGAACGTCGCGTCGGTGGAGGCGATGATCAGGTCGCAGGCCAGGGCCAACTCGAAGCCACCGCCCATGGCGTACCCGCGGACCTTGGCCACCACCGGCTTGGCGAGCTCGAAGCGTTCGGTGAGCCGTGGCCAACCCGGCCTGCCTCGGCTGCCGAAGGACGTCGGCTCGGCGGCACCGGTCTCGGTGCGCTGGACCAGCTCCTTCAGATCCTGGCCAACGGAGAAGGCTCGGGAACCGGCGCCGGACACAACGGCGACCCAGAGATCGTCGTCCTGCTCGAAATCGTCCCAGACATCGGCCAACTCCTCATGCATGCGCAGGTTCATCGCGTTCAGAGCCTGAGGCCTGTTGAGCGTAACCCGGGCGACGTGCCCGTCCTTCACATAGATGACCCCTGACGGCTGCGGCACGCGGGAAGCATAGCAGCGCCATCGATAGGCCGCCCACGGCGTATGCGGCCGTTGGTCCTTCGCCGCCCGCACATGAACCCGGAGGTTGGCATGAATTCGAGAGCCTCGCGGCTGGAACAAGCGACCCGCCTCGACGAATATCCCATGTTGGCAACCAAGGTCATGGGCGTTGGTACCGCAGTTCCCACTACCACGTACACGCAGCATGAATTGATTGACGAGTTCCACATCACCGACCCGCGGGTACGATCGATATTTCTCAACAGCGCCATCGACAGGCGGGGTCTTGTGCTGCCGCCCCGACTTCCGGACGGTTCACACCGGTTCGAAAGTCAAGGGGAACTGCTGCAGAAACACGCGGTCCAGGGGATGCACATGGGCCGGGAGGCGATCGAGGCGTGCCTCAAGGACGCCGGCGCGACGCTGTCTGACGTGCGCTACCTCTGCTGCGTCACCACCACCGGGTTTCTCACTCCCGGCTTCTCCGCGCTCCTCATCAAGGACCTCGGCATCGATCCGCACTGCTCGCGCCTGGACGTGGTCGGCATGGGCTGCAACGCGGGCCTGAACGCGCTGACCGCGGTAACCACTTGGGCGAATGCCCACCCCGGCGAGCTTGCAGTCATGATCTGCATCGAGGCGTGCTCGGCCGCGTACGTCTTCGATGGCACGATGCGGACCTCGGTCGTCAACAGCCTGTTCGGGGACGGCGCCGCGGCGGTGGCCGTCCGCTCGCCCAACGATCTGCCCGGTACCGGCCCGACGCTGCTCAAGTTTTCCAGTTACATCGTCACCGACGCGGTGGACGCCATGCGCTACGACTGGGACGACCACGCGGGAAGATTCAGTTTCTACCTCGACCCCGAGGTCCCCTATGTGGTCGGCGCCCATGCCGAGTTGGCGCTTGACCGACTACTGGCCGGCACCGCGCTACGGCGCAGCGACATCGCCCACTGGGTGGTGCATTCCGGCGGGAAGAAGGTCATTGACTCTGTCCGGTTGAATCTGACTCTGACCCGTGATGACCTCAGGCACACCACCGCGGTCCTCCGCGACCACGGCAATGTTTCGAGCGGTTCGTTCCTGTTCTCATTGAAATGCTTGCGCGATGAGGAAAGCGCTGCCCCCGGCGATTACGGCGTCTTGATGACCATGGGTCCTGGATCAACCATCGAAATGGCCTTGGCGCGCTGGTGAGAGGGGAAAGACCGATGGCTGAGACCGATATCGACTTCGCACGGACGCAGGGCGGGATGGGCCTACTCGTACCGCTCGACAGCGCCCGACCACTTGAGGACCTGACGGCAGAGGTGAACGCGGTGTGCAGCCAGGTGGAGTCGAGCCCCGAGCGGACGACAGTCGTGCTGCAACTGAGCGGCACACAGGCCGATGGCCGCGAATGGCCGGGGACCGTCACCATCCAGGGCGTCAACCGCTGGGAGCGGGCGGTCCGCCGGCTTGAGCGGCTGGCGGTGGTGAACATCGCGGTTGCCCAGGGCACCTGCGGCGGAGCCGCACTCGACCTGTTGTTGGCCGCGGACTTCCGGATAGCCGCTACCGACCTGGACATCATGCTGCCCATAAACGACGGCCACTTCTGGCCCGGCATGTCTGTCTACCGGCTGGTGCAGCACCTCGGTGTGGCCCGGGCCCGGCAGCTCGTCATGTGGGGGGTGAGTGTGACCGCGGCCCATGCGTCCGAACTCGGGCTCGTCGACCAGGTGAGCGAGAACCTCGACGAGGCGGTGCACACCGCCATGGTGCTCACCGGCCGGGTCTCGGACCGGGAGATGACCGTCCGCCGGCAGCTCCTACTGGAGGCCGCCGCGGCCGGTTACGACGAGGCACTCGGCATGCATCTCGCCGCCTGTGACCGAGAAATCCGGCGCCTGCGCCTTGGCCGGACGATGGGTGTGTCCACAGACGCGGCGGCATCGTGAGCGCCGAAGTGATACTCGACCGGCAGAGCAGCCCGCGCTCGACGGTTTCGACGGCCACCGGTGATCTGCATCGGGACGCCAGGACGTTGGCACAGTTGGCGTCGATCGTCGAAGAGCTGCTGGAGCTACTGCCGTCCCGCTCGATGCGGACACCCGACGAGCAGCGCCGGGCGGACTATCTCCTGGCACCGGCCCGGGCCGCCCGGCGGGCGTTCCTCGCCACGCACGTCGATGCGGTGTACGACGTGCTGACCGACAACCGTAGCCGCCACCTCCGTCTCGGCGATCTGATGTTCGCCGCAGCCGAACGCTTTCCCGGTCTGGTGCCGGATCGCGCCCGGATGCGGGCCGAAGCGGGTCTGATCCAGGCGGAGCGCGACGGCTGGGAGATCGATCAGGCGATCCTGTGTTCCGCCGTGCTCGGCTCGCCGGTCCCGGGACGCCACCTCATCGACGCCATGCTGAGGCCGACCGTACGGTCGACGAGTCTGGCGAAGGACTTTCGGCAGACCGGACGGATAGAACTCGACTCGGTCCGTGTCGAGCGGCGCGGACCTGCCGCCCACGTCACCTTCCACAACCCCCACTGCCTCAACGCCGAGGACAACCAACTCATCGCCGACCTGGAGACAGCGGTCGACCTTGTCCTGCTCGACCCACAGGTACGCGTCGGCGTGTTGCGGGGCGGCACCGTTGACCACCCGCGCTACCAGGGGCGACGTGTCTTCAGCGCTGGTATCAACCTGAAGAGCCTCCGCAACGGCGAGATCTCGTTCGTCGACTTCCTGCTCGGCCGCGAGTTGGGGTATCTGCACAAGATCTGGCGTGGCCTGCTGACCGATCCCGAGACCAACACCTGGGTCGGCCGCACCGTGCAGAAACCGTGGGTCGGAGCGGTCGACACGTTCGCTATCGGCGGCGGAATGCAGCTGCTGCTCGTCCTGGACCTGGTCATCGCCGACACGGACGCCTACTTCAGCCTGCCCGCGGCCGCCGAGGGCATCGTCCCCGGCGTCGGCCCGCTTCGGTTGGCCAGGATCACCGGCCCACGGCTCGCGCGTCAGATCCTGCTCGGCGGTCGCCGCATCGACGCCGCCGAGGCCGACGGTCGGTTGATCTGCGACGAGGTGGTGCCGTCCTCAGGTATGGACACCTCGATCGAAAAGGCGGTCAACGACCTCGCCGCCCCGGCGGTGGCCGCCAACCGCCGGATGCTGCACCTCGCCGAGGAGCCGCTCGACCTGTACCGGGAGTACCTCGCCGAATTCGCAGTGGTGCAGGCCACGCGGGCGTACAGCGCCGACGTGCTGGCCAAGGTGGAGCAGCGTTGGCAACGGTCACACTCGGCCCACCGCGCGAACGGGGTGCCGAGATGACGGGACTGACCGTCGATGTCCTGCACCGGTCCGTGCAAGACCCGGTCCTCGGCTCGATCGGCTTCCTCAACGAAATCATGGGCCGCTACCCCGATGCCATCTCGTTCGCACCGGGGGCGCCTCACCCCGCGTCCTTCGACGACCTGGATACCGAGGCGTACGTGTCGGTGTTCCTCGATCATCTCGTCCGGAGCCGTGGCATACCGGAGAGCGCGGCCCGTCGGCTGTTGTTCGAGTACGGGCCGAGCCGCGGGATCATCAACGACCTGGTGGCCCAGGCGTTGCGCCAAGACTACCGAACCGAGGTCGACGCGGCGGCGGTCGTCATCACGGTCGGTGCACAGGAGGCGATGCTTCTGGTCCTGCGCGCGATGTTCGGCTCGCCGGCCGACGTGCTCGCCGTCGCCCACCCGTGTTTCGTGGGCATCGTAGGGGCCGCTCGTCTGCTCGACATACCCGTGACGGGAGTTCGGGAGAGCGCCGACGGGATCGACGTCGATCAGCTCGGCCAGGCCTGTCGCTCCACGCTCCTCGCGGGTCAACGCATCCGGGCCTGCTACGTCGCCCCGGACTACGCGAATCCGGGTGGGTCCCAAATGTCACTGCGGTGTCGGCGGCAACTGCTCGAACTGGCCGAGCGCGAGGACTTCTACATCATTGAGGACAACACCTACGCGTTCACGGCACCATCGGGTTCGGAACTTCCCTCGCTCAAGGCGCTGGACACCGCTCGCCGCGTGATCGCTATCGGAACCTTCGCCAAGATCTGCTTTCCCGGGGCGCGGGTGGGATATGTCCTGGCCGACCAGGTCGTCACCGACCCGGACACCGGAAGGGAAGATCTTCTCGCCGACAAGCTCGCCGCGATAAAGAGCATGGCGACGGTAAATACCTCACCGCTGTGCCAGGCGGTCATCGCCGGGATGCTGCTCCGTCACGGTGGTGGTTCCCTGGCCGAACTCGGCCGCCAGCGGTCCGCTCTGTATCAACGCAATCTCGGCTACCTGCTGGACGCGCTCGACCGGCACGTCGGCGCCGACGGCGACACCGGCATCACCTGGAACCGTCCCGGGGGCGGCTTCTTCATCCGGGTCCGCCTGCCGGTGCCGGCCAGCGTCGACCTGCTCGAAATCTCCGCCGACCGCTACGGGGTGCTGTGGACACCCATGGCGCAGTTCTACCTCGACCGATCCGGTGATCACCAACTACGGCTCTCGTGCAGCTACCTGCAACCAGAGCAGGTCGAGACCGGAGTGCAACGGCTGGCCACGTTCTTCCGGAAGGAGATAGCGGCATGACCTCCAACATCATTCCGAGCCATCCGACTGTTCGCGGCAACCCCTTCGATCCCCCGGCCGAGCTGGCGGAGCTGCGGGAGCGGGAACCGATCTCGCGCATGGTCTACCCGGATGGACACGTCGGATGGCTGGTGACCGGGCACAGCCTGGCCAGGAGCATGCTCAGCGATCCGAAATTCAGTGCCGCGTCGCAGCACAAGCGACCCCCAGTGGCGCGTCCCGGCGCGGAACCCTTCTACGGAGCGCCGGCCCTGCCGGGGTGGCTCGTCGACATGGACCCGCCGGAGCACACCCGGATCCGGCAACAGCTGGCTGGGCAGTTCACGGCCCGACGGATGCGCGAGATGCAGCCGAAGGTGGCCGGGATCATCGGCCGTCTCCTCAGCGACATGCAGGCCCAGCATCCGCCGGTGGACCTGGTGAAGCGATTCGCCCTGCCGTTGCCATCGCAGTTGATCTGCGAGCTGCTCGGTGTCCCATACAGCGAGCGCGAGGAGTTCCAGCGGCACAGCGAGACGTTGTTCAGCCTCACCGCAACCGCCACCGAGGCGGCCGACGCGATGGACCTGCTGTACGGACTCATTCGCGAGCTGACCAACCACCGCGATGGAGTGTCGGACGGTCTACTCGCCATGCTGACCGACGATGGCGTTCTGGACGCCGAGGAAGTGGCCGGAGTGGGGGTCCTGCTGCTGACCGCCGGCCATGAGTCGACCTCCAAGTCTCTCGCGTTGAGCACCCTCGCGCTGCTGTCGCATCCCGATCAACTGGCCAAGCTGACCGCCGACTTCTCCCTCATCGACAATGCTGTCGAGGAGCTTCTCAGATATCTGACTGTTTTCCACTTCGGTGTTCCACGGACACCGATCGAGGATGTGCACGTCGGCGGTCAGCTCCTGCGCGCCGGGGAGTCCGTTACTGTTTCTCTACCAGCCGCGAACCGCGACCCGGGCTGGTTCAGTGGGAGTCCGGACAGGTTGGATATCGAACGCAAGACCACGGGTCACATGGCCTTTGGATACGGGATCCACCAGTGTCTGGGGCAGAATCTGGTGCGCATGGAACTCCGTCTCGCGTTGCCCGCACTCTTCCGACGTTTTCCCACGCTGAAGCTGGCCGTCGAGCCAACGAAAATACCGTTCTCCACGGATATGAGCGTCTACGGAGTGCACAGCCTCCCGGTGACGTGGTGACTGTTCTGCACGGCGCGCCCGAGGGGAGCGGGGAGGTCATGCACGTCCAGGTCGATCCTGACGCCTGCATCGGATCGGGGCAATGCGCGATGGCGGTACCCGAGATATTCGATCAGGACGACGACGGAATCGTCCTCGTCAGGAGGAGTCGGGTAGCAGTGGCGCTGCACGATGCCGCGCAAGAGGCAGCGGAACGCTGTCCGGTGCAGGCTATAACCCTCAACGGGCAGTCTGACCCCGCAGAAAGGAGCTACTCGGATGAGGCTGAACAGCTACGATGACTTCACTCCGCTCAAGGAGGTCGTTCTTGGTTCCGCTGACGGCTATCTCGACCGATTGCAC
Source organism: Micromonospora sp. NPDC000089 (assembly GCF_042899365.1). Lineage (NCBI taxonomy): Bacteria > Bacillati > Actinomycetota > Actinomycetes > Micromonosporales > Micromonosporaceae > Micromonospora > Micromonospora sp. NPDC000089. The sequence goes on along the minus strand of NZ_JBIAZT010000022.1, from coordinate 50,411 downwards.
GACTTGTCATTCGACGAGTTCATCAGCGACAACCTCACGGGCGCCCGGGGCTACTACCCCAGCATCACCGACTGGCGTCCGGGTGAAGATCGGCGACGCCGCAACGAACCTCATCGGTTGGCTCAGAAGACCCGCTTCCTCAACGAGCTGATCGAGGATGTCGAGGGCCTGGCAGAACAGCTCAAGGCGCTTTCGGTCACGGTGCACCGTCCCCTCCCGCTCGACCCGGCAACGGGCGAGGTCGTCACCCCCGCATGGCGGAGTTTGGTGACGCCCCCACTCAATGTGCGGGACAACACCCTCATCCTCGGCGACGAGATCATCGAAACACCACCCACCCTCCGGGCGCGCTACTTCGAGACGCAGCTCCTCAAGCCGATCTTCGCCGAGTATTTCCGGCAGGGCGCACGATGGACCGTCATGCCGCGGCCGATGATGACCGACGCGTCATTCGATCCAGCCAATGTGGACAGCGCCGCGCCGAACATTGAGGTGCCGGATGATCCGCAGCCTTCGCCGTACGACGTCGGCGTGGAGGTCATGATTGACGGGGCAAACTGCCTTCGGCTCGGTCGTGATCTGATTGTCAACATCTCCAACGCCAATCATGCACTGGCCTGCGACTGGCTGGAACGGCATCTTGCCGGGCGATTCCGGGTACACCGGATGCACAAGCTCACGCAGAGCCATATTGACAGCGTCGTCATACCGCTGCGCCCCGGTGTGCTCCTCATCCGCTCGGAACGGGTCCTCGATTTTCTGCCCGAGAAATTGCGGGGCTGGGACACGATCGTCGCGCCGACTCCCGCCCTGCACGACTATCCGCAGTACGACGACGGCGACCCGATCCCGGCAAGCCCGTACATCGATCTCAATGTGCTCTCGGTCGACGAGGAGACAGTCCTGGTCAACGACAGTTGCAAGACCCTGATCCGCACCCTGGAGGAACACAAGTTCACGGTGGTGGCTGTTCGTCACCGTCATCGTCGCATCTTCGGTGGTGGATTTCATTGCTTCAGCCTCGATACCGTCCGCTCTGGCGGCGCAGAGGATTACCTGGCCTGAAGTGCCGAGTGGCGCACCACGGCCCCAGCTCGACGTGGCTTCTCACGTCGCTCGACAGGAGGGGAACCCCATGAGCGCGGTCAGTCAACCACACTCCACGAAGCACCACGAGGATGGAGAGGATGACTTCGTAAAGTCGTTGGAGAAAGCTGCCCAGGAATACGCCACCCAGGGTTTCGCGATTATTAGGAACGTCATTCCACAGGACTTGCTGGCCGAAGTCGGGTCCCACGTCGAGTGGCTGATGCGGAAATATCCCGACCTGCGGCCGGAGCATTTCCACCACCCGCTGATCCGTAATGACGCCTTCTGGGTACGCCTCGTCACCGACAAGCGGCTCGCCGCCATCGGCAAGCACTTCCTCGGCCCGGACATCGCCTGCTTCACCGCCCACTACATCTGCAAGCCGGCCTTCACCGGGCAGGCGGTGCTGTGGCACCAGGACGGCGCCTACTGGAAGCTCGACCCAATGGAGGCTCTCACCGTCTGGCTGGCGGTGGACGAGAGCACCACCGAGAACGGCTGCCTGCGCATCATTCCGGGAAGTCACGAGATCCCGCTCTACCAGCCCTCCCCCCGCACCGACGAGCCGAACATGCTGTTCTCCGCGGCGGACGAGGACCTCGTCCAAAGTTGGGTGCAGAAGCGCGGCATCGTCGACATCGAACTGAACCCCGGTGACGTGTCGATCCACCACCCGCACATCTTGCACTGCTCTGAACCGAACGTCTCGCCCAAGCGACGGTGCGGCCTCGACATCGGATACATCTCGACGTCGACCCGCATCAGCAGCAACGGGCTGTACCTCGACCCCATCGTGGTGGCCGGGGAGGCGCGGGAGGGCATTAACAACTATCGCGACTACCCGCTGTACCAGCCGGGCGAGTCGATGCCGTTCAAGGGTCAGGACGAGTGGAACGCCCGCTTCCAGTCGGAGCCGTCGGTCAGTCCGGACCTGCCCGACGAGACGCCGCTCGAGACGACCCAACGCATGATCGCCCGGCTCAGAGACGGCACTGTCGCTCGATGATCCGCGCCGCCGACCGCCGCCTCCGGCGGCGGTCGGCGGCGCCCACGGCCCGAGTGCCAAGCCGAAGTTCAGCGGTGGACGACCAGTCGATCCGCCACACCTGCAAGGAGTGCCATGACATCGCGTTCTTCGTACGTGGACTACGACGTGCTGGTCGTAGGCCTCGGTTATGTCGGCGTTACTCTGACCGCCGCGCTGTTGACCACCGGCCAGCGGGTGCTCGGGTTGGAGACCAACAAGGCCGCTGCGGAGGAGCTCGCCGAGGGTGTGCTCCAGCTGTCCGAGCCGGGGGTGCAAGAGGTCATCCACGATGCCGTGGATCAGCAGCGCCTGCGCGTCATCACCGAGCTGAACGGTGAGCAGCTACCCCGGGTCGTCATCATCTGCGTGGGCACCCCGATCGAGGTCGGCGGTCACGAGCCGATCCTGAGTCACCTGCAGACCGCCATCGAGTCCATCGCCGGCAGCATCGACGAGCAGACCCTGGTCGTCGTACGCAGCACGGTGCCTGTCGGCACCACCCGCAACCTCGTCGTGCCGCTGTTGCGTCGCCGGATAGCCGAGCCGCTTGTCGCGTTCTGCCCGGAGCGGACCATCCAGGGAAAGGCCCTGGCCGAGTTGCTGACTCTCCCCCAGATCGTCGGAGGACTAAGCGACGAGGCGGTCCGGCGGGCGACGGAACAGTTCGCCACCGAGAGGGTCGAGGTGGTGCCCGTCTCGTCACTCGAGGCAGCAGAGATGGTCAAGCTGATCTGCAACTGTCACACCGACCTGATCTACGGGTACGGCAACGAGGTCGCGTTCATGGCCGAGTCGCTGGGCCTGGATGCGGTCGAACTCATCTCCAGCGCCAACCGCAACTATCCGCGACCTGACCTGAACATGCCCGGCTTCGTCGGGGGCAGCTGTCTCACCAAGGACCCGTATCTGCTGAAGGCTTCGCTGGCCGATCGTGGGTACACGCCCGGCCTGGTGGGCGCGGCCCGGTCCCTGAACGAGTCGCTGCCCCGCCGGATCGGTGAGCGGGTGCTGGCCGCCCTCTGGGAGGCCGGCTGCGATCCGGCCCAGGCGACCATCATGGTCTCCGGATTCGCCTACAAGGGTCAGCCCGAAACCGACGACCTGCGCGGCGCGCCGTACGAGGGACTACTCGACCTGCTGCGGGGCCGCGTGGGCGAGATCGTCGGGCACGACTTTGTGGTCGCGCCGGAGCGGATCGCCGCCCTCGGTGTCCGGCCCGTCGCGGTGGACGAGGGCTTCACGGGCGCCCACGCCGCCATCGTTCTCAACAACCACGTGTCCTACCAGCAACTCGACATGGGTGCGCTGACCGCACGGATGCGTCCACCGGCGGTGGTGTACGACACCTGGCGAATCCTTCCCGCCGCGACGAACGTGATGAGGCTCGGCCGTGCGTAAAAAGATCCTGATCACCGGAGGAGCGGGCTTCATCGGGTCACACCTGGCCCGCCGCCTCGTCGACGACCACGACGTCACCTTGATCGACGACTTCAGCCGGGGTCGACAGGACGCGGAGCTGCTCCAGCTCTGCGACCGGGCAACTTTGATCTCGCATGATCTGACCCTGCCCATGCCGGAACGCCTCGACCGCGACTTCGACTGTGTGTACCACCTCGCCGCGGTGGTGGGCGTGGTGTACTCCAACGAGGAACCTCAGCGGGTGCTCCGGACGAACCTGCTCTCCACCATCCACGTGCTGGACTGGTTCCGGCAGCTGACCGGTGCCACGCTGTGCTTCGCGTCCTCCAGCGAGGCGTACGCGGGAAGCGTCACAGCCAGGCTGGCGCCCGTGCCGACGTCTGAGGACGTGCCGCTGGTGGTGGCCGACCCCACGGTGGCCCGCTCCTCATACGGCTTCAGCAAGATCGCGGGCGAGCTGCTGTGCCGCAACTACGCTCAGGCATACGGCTTTCCGCTTCGGATGGTCCGCTTCCACAACGTCTATGGCCCGCGCATGGGACACGAGCACGTCATTCCCCAGTTCATCGATCGGCTGCTGGAACGGCATGACCCGTTCGACGTCTACGGCGCCGACCAGTACCGGGCGTTCTGCTATGTCACCGACGCCGTCGAAGCCATCATCGCGTTGTCCGAGCTACCCACCCGGGAGACGCTGCTGGTCAACGTCGGCAACGACGTCGAGGAAACGAAGATCGAAGAACTGGCGTACCAGGTGTTCGACGTGGGCGGCAGTCATCCTTGCCTGCGCGTACGGCCCGCGCCGCCGTTGTCGCCGCAGCGCCGAGTGCCGGACCTGTCGTTGTTGCGATCGTTGACCGGATACCGCCCGCAGGTCGGGTTGGCTGAAGGGCTGCAGCGGACCTACGACTGGTATGCGAGGGCGCGGGCAACCGCGGTGGAGACGACGTGACCGGCCGAACGCTGCAACTGGTGCACCGAGGGTACTTCCCGGCCCGCGCCGGCGCGGAGCTGATGGCGCAAAGGCTGGCGGAGTGCATGCGCCGACGCGGTCACCGGGTCGGGCTGTACAGCGAGGCGGTCGACGAGGAGTTCAGGCGCGGGGCCGCCAGGGAGGGAATCACGGTGCAGCGACTCCCGTCGCTGACCCGCGCGGCCGACCGGCCGGACATCGTCCATGCCATCGATGCGGTCTGGCCCGACTACCCGAGGGCAGCGTTGCGACTGGCGCGTGACTGGGGAGTGCCATTCGTCTTCACTCCGGCCTCAGCACCCGAGGTATGGCAGGATCCTGCGACGATCTGGGATGTCTGCCGGCAGGCCGACGCGGTGCTCGTCCTGACCTCGGCTGAGCGGCAGATGATGCGCTCGGAGGGAGTCCGCGGCGAGGCTCTCCACATCATCGGGCAAGCCGCTTTCCTCCCCGATCGGGAGGTCCGGCCGCAACGGTTCCGTGACACGCACGGCATAACCGGCCCGATGGTGCTCTACGTGGGACGCAAGATGCGCTCGAAGGGCTATGTGCGCCTACTTGAGGCAGCGCGTATCGTTTGGCGGGTCCACCCCGACGCCCATTTCGTATTCCTCGGACCGTGCTGGGACGACGACTGCCAGCAGGTGTTCGCCCGGTACGCCGATCGGCGCATCATCGAGCAGGGCCTGGTTGACGAAGCGGACAAGCACGACGCCCTGGCGGCATGTGACCTATTCTGCCTGCCCTCGGTGGTCGACGTGTTTCCGCTGGTCTTCGTGGAGGCGTGGAGCTGCGCCAAACCCGTCATCAGCTCGACGTTCCCAGGGAGCGCGGAAGTGGTGCGGCATGCCATCGACGGGCTCGTGGTCGAACCGGACGCGACCTCCGTGGCGACCGCTGTCACCCGTCTGTTGTCGGAGCCGGAAACGATTACCGCGTGGGGGTCGAATGGACATAGCCGGGTTCGCCGCGAGTTGAACTGGGACGCCGTGACGGAACGCATCGAGACGGTGTACGCAAATCTTGCCGACGTGTCCAGCCACCAGAGCTGACAAACGATGCCTTCATCGTGGACGACGGCGGAGAGGTGAAGACGATGTCGAACTGGAAAGTCAACCTGTACCGTCCCAGGATTGGTCCAGCGGAGGCGGACGCGGTGGCGGCGGTGCTGCGATCGGGCTGGCTGTCCGCAGGAGCCGTGACGCGGCAATTCGAGGAGGCGTTCGCCGACGCGGCAGGTGTCGACGACGCGATCGCGGTGAGCAGCGGCACCGCGGCCTTGCAGCTCGCGGTACAGGCACTGGGAATCGGCCCCGGCGATGAGGTGATCATGCCTTCGCTGAGCTTCGTCGCTGGCGCGTCCATGGTTGCGTTGTCTGGAGCCGCACCCGTGTTCGCTGAGGTGAACGGCGCCGACGATCTCAGTATGTCCGCCACGGACGTCGCCGCGCGGATCACCGAACGGACCCGCGCGATCATCACCATGCACTACGGCGGTTATGCCAGCGCCCTACCGGCGCTCGCCGATCTGGCCCGCCGGCACGGCCTCGCGCTCATCGAGGACTCGGCGCACGCGCCGGCGACGATGAGCGAGTACGGCAGGCTCGGGACGATCGGCGACGTGGGTTGCTACAGCTTCTTCGCGACGAAGAACCTCGCGGTGGGCGAGGGCGGCATGGTTGTCGCCCGGAGCCCGGAGTTGCGTGACCGCATCCGGCGACTGCGTTCGCATGCGCTGACCGTCGACGCCCAGGCGCGGCATCGCGGCTCCCCATCCAGCTATGACGTCGATGGTTTCGGCTTCAACCACCGGCCGAACGAGGTCACCAGCGCCATCGGACTGGCACAGCTGAACGCCCTTGCGAGCGGACAGCGACGTCGGCAGGAAATCGTGCAGGATTACCGTCGCGGCCTGGCCGACCTGGCGGGTATCGGAATTCCATATCTGACCCGAGACGTCGAGCACAGCGCTCACCACCTCTTTCCCATCATTCTGCCGACCGAAGCCGTACGGGCGGAGTTCCAGAATCGACTTGCCGAGGCCGGGATCCAGAGCGGCATCCATTACCCGCCCAGCCACCTCTTCACGGCGTATCAGCAACGATTCGGCTACCGCGCCGGCTCACTGCCGGTGACCGAGGACGTCTGTTCCCATCAGGTGTCACTACCGCTCTACGTCGACCTCAGCCCGGTCGAGGTAGAGCTGGTGATCGCGGCCGTCCGGCAGGCGTGGGGGGCGATGTGACCAGTTCGGATGCCGAGACCACGTCTGGCGCGGTGCGTTACGCGGTGCGGGACGGCACTCTCCAGCGGAACGGGCGGCCGCACTTCAGCGTGGGGTTCAACTATCATCCGTCCACCACGGGGTGTCAGTACTTGCAGCGGTGGAACGCCGAACAGATCGACGCTGACTTCGCCCGCATGTCGGAACTCGGTTTCAACACTGTACGATTCTTTATTTTCTGGGCGGATGTCGAGCCAACCGAAGGAACCTACGATCCTGTCGTCACCGAGCGGATACGCCAGTTTGCAGACCTGGCCAACCGACACGGGCTGCAGTGCTTGCCCTCGCTGTTGACCATCTGGATGAACGGTCAACGATTCGACCCGGTCTGGCGGGCCGGACGAGATCTCTGGCGAGATCCGGACCTGGTGCGGCGCCAGATCGCCTACGTGCATCATGTGGCGTCGGCGCTGCGCGACAGGGACGTGCTCGCATACGACATCGGCGACGAGGTTCTCCATGTGGACAGCGTCGCGTCGGGCGCGCTGAGTCCGGCAGAGGTGCGGACCTGGTGGCGCGCACTAGCCGACTCCGTGCGGTCCGGGCATCCCGGAGCCCTTGTTCTGCAAGCAAACGAGGCCTCGGCGGTAGTCGGCGAGCACAACTTCAAACCAAAGTACGCAGACCCGTTGGATCTGGTCGGCATACACGGTTTCCCCGTGTGGACGCCCTTTCACATCGAGTCGGTTTCGGCGCCGAAGGCCAGCTCCTTCGTTCCCTACCTGGTGCGCCATGCCAGCCAGGACGCCGCGGTGCTGGTGGATGAGTTCGGCAGTTACGGATGTGGCGAGAACACCGCCCAGGAATACCTGCGGGCCGCCGCGCACAGCGCCTTCGCCTCCGGGGCGGTCGGTCTTTTGGTGTGGTGCTGGCAGGACTTCCGCACCGAGGAGAAGCCCTACGCGCTACGGCCGAATGAGCGGCAGATGGGCTTATTGCGGGCCGACGGGCGGTCCAAGCCGGCCATGTCGGAGTTTCGTTCGTTCGCTCGGCGCGTCACGAACGAGTTGGCAGGCTTCAAGCCACTACCCGCGCCGGTCGGAATCCACGTCTTGGAGCACAACGAGGACGGGGACGCCGGCTACCTGAAGGCGGCGGGCTCAAGCGCCGCCGCGGGTTTCTACGCTCACCAGTTGTTGCGCAGGGCTCACTTGCCCTACGAGTTCACTCGTCGGGACCTGAGCCGTTACCAGTTGGTGATCTGTCCGTCGGTGCGGCACGTCACCCTTGCTGACCAGCAGCGGCTTGCCGCCTACGTGGCGCAGGGAGGCATCCTCTACTACTCCAGCGGCGATCTGCTGCACGGGTTCGGTGGTGAGGAGCTATTCGGCGTATCAGTCGAGGATTTCACCCTGCACGCGCCGGAACTGACCGAGTTCGATTGGGCGGGTGACCGCTACGCGGTGACCTGGGAGTCGGCCCAAATCCCGGTACTGAAAGCCGGCTCGGCCGAGGTGCTCGGCCGCTTCCTCGACGGATCGCCCGCGCTGACTCGCAACCGATATGGCCGTGGAACGGCGTACTACCTCAACGCACCCTTCGAACTACAGCTGAACGCTCCCCACCGGCTCGAGGGAGCGCCATGGCACCGGCTGTATGCCCGGATCGCGAGGGCAGCAGGAGTAGCCGCGCCCGTGACGGTGGACATGCCGGAGGTGGAGGTAACGGTGTTGGGCCGTGGTGCGGACCGCTGCGCGGTCTTCATTAATCACGCCGCCGAGGCAGTCTCGGTCACCGCCCGTCGGGCGGCCACAGATTCAGCACCGGCCGCAACCGAGCACATCGCCTTTGACTCCAAGGGCGTGGAGTTCATGCTGTGGACCGACGATCCGCAGCAGTACGGATCGCCACTACACCCGCAACGCACCGAGGCCGACGGCTCTCAGCGGTGCGACGGGTCAGTTCATCCTTCCATGATCAGCCCGCCACGAGAACGGACGAGCAGATGAGAGCTGTGGAATGGCATGCCGCACACGTCGTCCGGGTGAACGACGCCGCTCCGCAGCCCGAGCTCATCGACCCCGGTGACGCCGTAATCCGGGTGGTGCGGTCAGCGATCTGTGGCACTGACCTGCATCCCTATCGCGGCGAGATCGTCGGTTTCACCCCCGGCACGGTCACCGGCCACGAGTTCACCGGCGTGGTGGAAGAGGTCGGGTCGCAGGTGCGGAAGGTGCGGGTCGGGGATCGCGTCCTCGCCTCTGATCTCATTGCTTGTGGACAGTGCTGGTATTGCCGCCGCGGGTGGCACTACCAATGCCCTGACGTGGGACTTTTCGGTTACGACACCGTGGTGGGGAAGACCGCCGTCGCCGGTGGTCATGCCGAGTACGTGCGGGTACCGGTAGCTGATGTGGTCCTCTCACGGATACCCCACGACGTTCAGGACGAACAAGCCCTTCTAATCGGCGACATCCTCGCCACCGGCTACGCAGCCGCGGACGGCGGCGAGGTGCGGCCGGGTGACACCGTGGCGGTGCTCGGGTGTGGCCCGGTCGGCCTCATGGCCATGGCCTGCGCTCAGTTGATGGGAGCCGCCCGCGTCCTGGCGATAGACCCAATGCACAGCAGGCGCGCACTCGCTGCCGCACACGGCGCCGAACCACTGCCGGTGGACCAAGACCTGGCGGAGCGGGTCCGCTCGTTGACGCACGGCCGAGGCGCCGACGTGGTACTCGAGGCCGTGGGCACCGATGCGGCGCTGATCAGTGCGATGGAGCTGGTCCGTCCCCGTGGAACGATCTGCGCTGTCGGCGCGCACGCCGCCCTAGCGGCGCCGACCCCTACCGGACTCGCCTTCGGCAAGGAGTTGACCGTGCGCTTCGCCGTCGGTGACCCGATCACCTCGCGGGAGATGCTGATGTCCCTCGTTCAGCAGGGGCGAATCGATCCTACCTTCGTCATCTCGCATCGCCTGCCGCTGTCCGAGGCGATAAGGGGGTTTGACCTGTTCGCCACCGGCGTGGCTACCAAAGTGGTCTTGGTCCCCTGAGGAGGCAGTGGCACCACCCTCCGACATCCGATTCGCCTACCCGGGCATGCCGTCACCAGGCGCTGCGCCCCTCCAATATCGAACGGATCTCTTGAAGGGAGCGATCAGAATGCACGCTGTAATCCTGGCTGGTGGGAAGGGTATACGGCTCCGGCCATATACAACGGCCCTGCCGAAGCCGCTTGTGCCCATCGGCGACCAGCACGCAATACTCGAAATCGTCATGCGTCAGCTCGCCGCGGTGGGCTTCAAAACCGTGACCCTGGCGGTCGGCCATCTCGGCCACATCATTCAGGCATACGTGGGCGACGGAAAGCAGTGGGGACTCTACGTCAAGTACGCGGTGGAGGCCAGCCCGCTAGGCACCCTAGGGCCGCTCCTCACTATCCGTGACCAACTGCCCGAGCACTTTCTGGTGATGAACGGCGACATCCTAACGGGCCTCAACTACCGATCATTACTGAACAGGCACTGTGCGGACGGCGCCCCTCTGACTATTGCCACACATCTCAGGAAGGTAGACATTGAATTCGGCGTACTGACCACTTACGACGGTCGGGTGACCGGCTTCCGCGAGAAGCCCAGCGAGCTGTATCGGGTGTCGATGGGCGTGTACGGATTGTCGCGTTCCACCCTCAACGGATACCCAACCGGGGCGCCGCTTGGTTTCGATGACCTGGTTTTGGATCTCCTTAAGAGAGGCACGGCGCCACTCGCTTATGAATTCGACGGCTATTGGCTCGACATCGGCCGACCGGAAGATTACGACCGCGCCAATGCCGAGTTCTCGGTCCATCAGGATATTCTGCTACGTAATCCCGCGACGTCCGATGACCCAAATCCGGCCGACAACACGCCCGAACCACTGCCCAAGGTACCTGAATCAATCGAGCGCATGACATGCCAAATCAATCAGCAATAGTTTCGCCCAACTGAAACGCGAAGACAAAACCTCGGGGGTCACGTGAGTAATGGCGCACCACAGACCGTTTCTGCCCAAATGACGATCGGCGGCCAGACGGTGCGGACCCCGCGACTACTCGCGGTGGAAAACCCGGCGACCGGTCACACCTTCGCGCATGCACCGATCTGCACGCCCGAACAGTTGGATGACGCCGTCTCCGCCGCGACCGCGGCCGGCCCGGCTTGGGCCGCGTTGACGCACGATGAGCGACGCGACCACCTGCGTGCCTGCAGGGAGGCCCTTGTCACAAACTTGACGGAAATAGCGGACGTGCTCAGCCTGGAGCAGGGTAAGCCCCTCGCGGACGCCCGCGCTGAGGTGGAACTTTCCGCCGACTGGTTCGAGCACACCGCAGCACTCAGCCTGCCGAGCGAGCCGATCGAGGAGAGCGCACAACGTCACGTAACCGTGAACCGGGTGCCCCACGGCGTCGTCGCGGCGATCGCTCCCTCAAACTTCCCTCTCATCCTGGCCGTCTGCAAGGTAGCGCCAGCGTTGCTCGCCGGCAACACGGTAGTCCTCAAGCCCTCACCACAAACGCCGTTGTCCACACTGCTCCTCGGAGAGTCACTCAACGCCTGCCTGCCTGCCGGGGTGCTCAACGTGGTGTCCGGTGACAACGCATTGGGTGAGTTGCTCTGCACGCACACGAGCGTGCAGATGATTTCATTTACCGGCTCCGTTGAGACAGGAATGGCGATTGCCAGCCAAGCGGCCGCCCGCCTCCTTCCTGTCGTGCTCGAGCTGGGCGGCAATGATCCGGCGATAGTGTTGCCCGGTGCCGACATCGCCTCCATCGCGCCCGCGCTGTTTGGCGCGGCAATGGCGAATAACGGCCAGTTCTGCGCCGCCGTCAAGCGGGTCTTCGTTTCCCGCAAGCAGGCTGCCGAGCTGACTCAGGCGTTGAGCCGCCTCGCCATCGCCGCTGTAGTCGGCGACGGCCGTGATCCGTCGACACAATTCGGCCCCCTGATCAGTAGGTCACAACGTGACCGACTTGCGGCGATGGTGGACGCCGCGGTTGCCGCGGGCGCCAAGGTGGTGACGGGCGGACGCCCGATTGAAGGGCCTGGTCACTTCTACCAGCCGACAATCGTGGTTGATCTTCCGCCCGGGACGGAGTTGGAATTGGAAGAGCAGTTCGGCCCCGTCGTCCCGATCATTGCCTACGACAGTCTGCCGGAGGCCGTGATTCGCGCCAACGCTACCGACTACGGCCTCGGCGCTTCGGTGTGGGGCGACGAGGCACTCGCACGTGATCTATCCGGCCAGCTGCACGCCGGCATCGTATGGATAAACACGCATGGCGACTTGCGGCACGACACTCCCTTCGGCGGCACCAACCGCTCAGGACGCGGCGTCGAGTACGGTCGCTGGGGGCTGCTGGAATACACTCGTATAAAAGTACTCAATGTCATGCGTGGCTGACGACCACCGCCGCGCCCTCTAAGAGACCTCTCATAACTGGGTGAAGGCGTTGCCTGGCACCGGGCCGGTGGTCAGCCTGTGAGGATGATGTTGTGGAGGTGGACGATGCCGGAAGCGGCGTTGGCCAATGTGTGGGCGGCGCGGCGGTAGTCGCGCAGGATCTTGAAGCACTTCAGCCCGCCACCCGCGCAACCTGACCCCGACACCGAAAGTTCGAGGTCACAGCACGAGGGGTGGTCAGCTCACCCGGCCGACACGCCTGGCCGTCGATCAACTCGCCGGTGCGCCTGTTCGGGTTCACCTTGGGTGGCAGGGAGCGGCCCACCATACAGGCGTAGTACAGGGTGCCGTAGCCGATGGTGGGGGTGACGGCGAGGGCGGCGACGATCCGCCACCACGACGGCGCCCGCCGACGGTGGGGTCGGCGGCGGGCACCGTCGTGGTGGTGGGCATCAGCTGCCGCAGCAGCCGCCGGCCTGCGTGTCGGCGGGGGCGGCGGCGAGGGTGACGAGGTTCAGTGGCGCGGTGAGCAGCCCGCCGGTGATGCCGGTGGCCAGCCCGCGTCCCACCGGTGCGGGGCCGCAGCAGTTGTCGCCGGTGGCGGAGTCGTCGGGGTTGCTGTTGCACACGCCGGTTTCGGGCAGGTCGAGCTGGACGTCGCGGGCGGCGGCCCAGTCGCCGGCGAGGGCGGCGGCGACGGAGCGGACCTGTTCGTAGCCGGTGGCCATGAGGAACGTCGGGGCGCGGCCGTAGCTCTTCATGCCGACGGCGTAGTAGCCGACCTCGGGGTGGGCGAGTTCGTCGACGCCGTGCGGGGGGACGGTGCCGCAGGAGTGCTCGTTGGGGTCGATGAGCGGGGCGAGAGCGCGGGTGGCGCCCATGACCGGGTCGAGGTCCAGGCGCAGCTCGGCGGCGATGCGGTGGTCGGGGCGGAAGCCGGTGGCGGCGACGATGCGGTCCACGGTGACCGATTCCTCGCTGCCGTCGCCGTTGCGCACGACGACGGTCACCCGGTCGTCGGTGGGAGTGAGGGCGTGGACGGTGAAGCCGGTGAGCAGCCGGATCCGGCCGGCGTCGACGTGGGCGCGCAGCCGGGAGCCCAGCGCGCCGCGGGCGGGGAGGGCGTCGGCGTCGCCGCCGCCGTAGGCGCGCGCCGGTGAGGTGGTGCGGATCGCCCAGGTGACCTCGGTACCCGGCGCCTGGGTGGCGAGGTCGGCCAGGGAGAGCAGGGTGTTGGCGGCGGAGTGGCCGGCGCCGACGACGAGGGTGTGCCGGCCGACGAACCGGTCGCGGTCGGCGCCGAGCACGTCGGGCAGGGCGTGTTCCAGGTACGCGGCGGCGTCGGTCTCGCCGCGGGCGGGCAGGCCGGACGCGCCGAGGACGTTCGGGGTACGCCAGGTGCCGGAGGCGTCGATGACCGCGCGGGCGAGCACCTCCTGGCCGTCGGTCAGGCGGACGAGGAACGGGGTGGTGTCGCGGCCGGCGGTGCGCAGCCGGTCCAGACCGAGCCGGCTGATCGCCTCGACCTGTGCGCCGTAGCGCAGGTGTGGCTTGAGCTGCGGCAGTTCGGCTAGGGGCTGGAGGTAGTCGGCGGCCAGTTCGGCGCCGGTGGGCAGGGCGTCGAGGTCGGGGGCGACCCAGCCGGCGTCGTCGAGCAGCCGCCGGGCGGCGGGGTCAATGTCGTACCGCCAGGGGGAGAAGATCCGCACGTGGCCCCACTGGCGCACCGCCGCGCCGGCGGTGTCGCCGGCTTCGAGGACGAGGAACGGCAGACCGCGCTCGTGCAGGTGGGCGGCGGCGGCCAGGCCGACGGGGCCGGCGCCGATCACCACGACCGGAAGGGTGTCCAGGGCGCTCATCAGGCAACTCTCCTCTGCGTTGATAACTGTCGAATCAGAAAAGGTAGGCGGGCTCCGGGTGTCCGGGGCCAGGAACGGGTCAGGTGATGGTGGGGCTGCGGAGCTCGATCAGGACCACGTCGCGCCACCGGCCGTGGTGGCGGCCGATGCGTTCGCGCACGCCGACGACGCGGAAGCCGGCTCGCTCGTGCAGGGCCAGGCTGGCGGCGTTCTCGGGGAAGACGCCGGACTGGATGGTCCAGATCCCGGCGGCCTCGGTGGAGGCGACGAGCGCGTCGAGCAGCAGCCGGCCGGCGCCGTCGTCTCGACACTGGCGTTTCCCGCGTCGAGCCCCGCCTGGTAGATCGCCAGGACCGCGTCCGCGTCCGTCGCGGCCATCGGCCGTACGGCGACACCCGCCGTCCCCAGCGGGGTCGTCGGGCGGTCAGTCCCGGCAGTCATCGTGATCCTCCAGCTCACCGCAGCCTGTCTCGACGTCGGTCAAATCAGAGAGTTGCACGGTGATTAGAAGCCTGTCAACCTAGAGACATGTCTAAGCAGCCGGCGCCGCTCGTCGCCATCGACCTGAACGCGGCGACCTCCTGCTGTGCGCCGCTTGCGCAGCGGCGGGTGCCGCCGGAGGCGGCCGGGGCTCTCGCGGCGGCGTTCAAGGCGCTCGGCGACCCGGTACGCCTGCAGCTGATGTCGATGATCGCCTCCGCCCAGGGCGGGGAGGCGTGCGTCTGCGACCTCACACCGGCGTTCGACCTGACCGGCCCGACGATCTCCCACCACCTCCGGACGCTGCGCGAAGCCGGCCTGGTCGACGCGGAACGGCGCGGCACCTGGGTCTACTACCGCGCCCGGCCCGGCGCCCTTCGCCAGTTGGCGTCCCTGCTCGCCGTCGAGCCGGCCGGCTCGTAGCAACGCGCCCGCCGTGACGGGCGGGCGTGGGCAGGGAGGGTCGAAACGCTCGGTCGGCCGATGCCGCACACCCGGGCCTCGGTCGGCCGCTTCTCGGGGACCACTCTTTGCCAACCCCTTATAGCTCAGCTATTGTTGAGTCAATGAACGCTGAGCGTAATTCTCTGGCTGGGCGGGCGCGGATCCACGCCGCGCTCGGCGACCCGGCGCGGCTGGCGATCGTGGACGCGCTCACCCTCGGCGACGCGTCCCCCGGCGAGATCGCCCACACCCTCGACCTGCCCACCAACCTCGTCGCCCACCACGTCAAGGTCCTCACCGAAGCCGGCCTGGTGGTCAAGGGCCGCTCCGAGGGCGACAAGCGCCGCACCTACCTGCGGCTTCGGCCGGAGACCCTGGCCGTGCTGACCCCGCCGCCGCTGACCGGTGTCGGCCGGGTGGTGTTCGTCTGCACCCGCAACTCCGCCCGCTCGCAACTGGCCGCGGCGCTGTGGCAGGACCGCACCCACAGCCCGGCCGCGTCCGCCGGCACGCAACCGGCCGCCCGGGTGCATCCCCGCGCCGTGGCCGTCGCCGGCCGGCACGGGCTGCGCCTGGATCCCACCGCCACCGCCCACGTCACCGACGTCGTCCGCGACGACGACCTGCTCATCGCCGTGTGCGACAACGCCCACGAAGACCTCGCCGGGCCCGTTCGCCCCCGCCTGCACTGGTCGGTGCCCGACCCGGTCCGCGTCGACACCGACGAGGCGTTCGAGGCCGCGTTCGCCGACCTCGCCGCCCGCGTCGACCGGGTCGCCCCCGCCGTCAGCACCACCCCGGGAGACCGTCATGACTGACACCAGCCCCCACCCCTACGGAGAGGTCTCCATCGAGCGGTTCCTGCACTCCAGCTACGACCAGTTCGCCATCGCCAGCACCATCCCCCACCACCTGCCGCTGCTCGCCGAACGCTTCGCCGGCCAGCGCCTGCAGGCCCTCGCCCGCGTCGAGGGCCACCAATCGCACTCAACCCCGCCGCGACCGCCGCCATGGCCGAACGCGGCATCGACATCGGCGAGGAGTTCCCCAAGCCGTGGACCGACGAGGTCGTGCGCGCCGCCGACATCGTGATCACCATGGGCTGCGGCGACGCCTGCCCGGTCTTCCCCGGCACCCGCTACGAGAACTGGGACCTCGACGACCCCGCCGGCCTCGACACCGCCGACGTGCGTCCAATCCGCGACGAGGTCGAACGCCGGGTCCGCCGCCTCCTCGACGACCTGCACGTCCCCACCACCCGATAACCGAGCTGCCCGAGCCTTCGGGACAGCGACACCATGGGAGAGAACAGACCGATGACCCCCACCGTGTGGCGGCGCCTGCTGGCCGAGTTCACCGGCACCGCCCTGCTGGTCACTGCCGTGGTCGGCTCCGGCATCATGGCCACCACCCTCTCCCCGACCGACGCCGGACTGCAGCTGCTGGAGAACTCGATCGCCACCGCGTTCGCTCTCGCCACGCTGATCCTGATCTTCGGGCCGGTCTCCGGCGCGCACTTCAACCCCGTGGTCTCGGCCGCCGACTGGTTCCTCGGCCGCCGCGCCGGCACCGGCCTCACCGCCCGGAACCTCGGCGGGTACGTGGCGGCGCAGGTGCTCGGGGCGATCGCCGGCTCGGTGCTGGCCAACCTGATGTTCGACCTCGCCGCCGTCGACTTCTCCGGCAAGGATCGCGCCGCAAGCCACCTCTGGCTCGGCGAGGTCGTCGCCACGACCGGCCTGATCATGCTGATCTTCGCCCTCGCCCGCTCCGGCCGCGCCCCGGTCGCCCCCGCCGCCATCGGCGCCTACATCGGCGCCGCCTACTGGTTCACCTCGTCGACCTCGTTCGCCAACCCCGCCGTGACGATCGGCCGCGCGTTCACCGACACCTTCGCCGGCATCGCCCCCACCTCCGTACCCGGCTTCGTCCTCGCGCAGCTGGTGGGCCTCGCCGTCGGGGTTGGTCTGCTCGCCGCCCTCTACCCAGACGCCGGCGCTGCCGCCGACCAGGTCGTCGTACCCGCGGAGGAGGACGCCACCGTCCACCACCGCTCATGACAGACCGGCCTCACCACGCTCGGCCCACCTTCTCCGTCGTCAACCGGCGCTACGACCCCGGCCGCTACCGGCTCGTCGACCGCAACACCAGCCCCGCCCGCGTCCTGCCCCCTGACCTCGAAGCGCGGCCGGTCAACCGGCCCCGCACCCCATGAAAGGCACCCCATGAGCGACAAGCCCAGCGTCCTGTTCGTCTGCGTGCACAACGCCGGCCGCTCCCAGATGGCCGCCGGCTGGCTGCGTCACCTCGCCGGCGACACCGTCGAGGTCCGCTCCGCCGGCTCCGCACCCGCCGACACCGTCAACCCCGCCGCCGTGCAGGCCATGGCCGAGGTCGGCATCGACATCACCGACCAGACCCCCAAGCTCCTTGAGTACGCCACCGCGGAGTCCTCGGACGTGATCGTCACCATGGGCTGCGGCGACGCCTGCCCCGTCTTCCCGGGCAAGCGCTACGAGGACTGGAAGCTCGACGACCCGGCCGGCCAGGGCGTCGACGCCGTCCGCCCGATCCGCGACGACATCCGTGCCCGGGTGGAGAAGCTCCTCGCCGAGCTGCGCCCCACCGCCTGACACCCTCCCTTGTTCGCCGCCCGCCGGACCACCCGTCCGGCGGGCGGCTCACCCCTGAGCAGGAGCCCCGTCATGTCCGAACCCCAGCCGCTGATCATCATCGGTTCCGGGCCCGCCGGATACACCGCCGCCGTCTACGCCGCCCGCGCCAACCTCACACCTGTGGTCATCGAGGGCAGCCAGTCCGGCGGAGCGCTGATGACCACCACCGAGGTGGAGAACTTCCCCGGCTTCCCCGACGGCCTAGCCTGACCGGCACCGGCCCAGGGCCCCGCCAGCGCGGCCGGGCCCCGGGCCTACGGTGATTCGCCCAGGCGGGCGGCGATGTCGGCGACCGTCGCTTTCGCGGTCCGGCCGGCACCCACCAGCGGGGCCGACGCCGCCCCCGTCCAATCCCCGTAGCCGAGCAGGTAGAGGCGGCCCTCGTCCACCGGCCGGGTGCCCTCGACGGCCACCGTCCCCTGCCCCCATCCCGGCAACAAGGGCGCGAGGTGGGTGAGGTTGGGCCGGAACCCCGTACGCCAGATCACGGCGTCGCAGGACTCCTCGGCACCGTCGGCCCAGCGCACACCGCGCTCGGTCAACCGCGCGAACATCGGACGGGGGTGCAGGACGCCGCGATCACGGGCGTCGCGGACGCTGGGCACCATCACGATGTCGCCGAGGTCGCTGACACTCTCACCGGCCCCACCGGCGGCCTTGCGGGTGGCCACCCCGAACAGCACCCGACCGTCGACGTCGTCGGGCATGAACCGCGCCGGACGCAGGGTTCGATCCGAGATCATCATGCAGGCGGCAGAAGCGGTGGGCCCGCACTGGAACTCACGGTGATCCTGCCCTCGTTCACCAGCCGATCGACGGTGTCAGCTGCAACGATGCACGACGTGGGAACAGTGAAGACCGAGACGCCTGCCATCTCGCCCCTCGCCGGCGAGCCGATCGACCGCGCCGATGCCGAACGGCTCGCGGGAGTGCTCAAGGCGTTCGCCGACCCGGCGCGGCTGCGACTGCTCAGCCTGATCCAGTCCGCCCCGCAGGGAGAGGCGTCCGTCAGTGACCTCATCGCGCCCCTCGGACTCTCCCAGCCGACCGTCAGCCACCACCTACGGATCCTCACCGAGGCCGGCCTGCTCGAACGCGACAAGCGCGGCGTCTGGGCGTACTACCGCCTAGTGCCGTCCGCCATCGCCACGATCGCCGACCTGTTGACCCCACCTCGCAAGCGAGCAACGAAGAAGACCCGCTGACCGCCGCCATCGAAGACCGCCGCCGGCACCTCCTGCGAAGGCGATCACAGGCAGACGTGGCGCGGGCGGCGTATTCGGGTTGTCCACCGCACCTGTACACGGCGACGAAGCCAAGTGGGCTGGGCCTAGCGTAGTGGGCTCCCGAGCATGAGCCAGTTCTCCGAGGATGAGCCGCATGCGGTTGTCTCCCGATACGAGGCGACGCGCGCGGCCGCGTTGACCGAGCGGGACGAGCAGCTGCGGGCGTTTCATGCGGCCGGATGGCGGCCAGTCGATCTGCAGCGGGTCACCGGGTACAGCCGGGAGACGATCCGTCAGGCGCTCCGACCGGAAGTCCGCGTGTCCGCGCGGCCGCGAGGTCCCCGTGCCAGTCGTGCAGGTTCAGCACCAGGCGTTGGGTCTGCTCCCGACCCACTTTCTGCCAGCGGCGAATCCGGGCCGACCCGGGCTCGACGGTCGCTACTGTCCAGTCTCATGACGACGGTTACCGCGCGCACGGTCGAGTACCCGGCTGACGGCCTGACGATGATCGGGCACCTCGCGCTCCCGGCCGGTGTCGACCGCCGGCCCGCTGTCCTGGTCGGGCCCGAGGGGCCGGGGCTCAGCGACGTCGAGCGCCGCCGAGCCGACGCCCTGGCTGAGCTGGGGTACGTGGCGCTGGCCTTCGACATCCACGGCGGGCGCTGGTTCACCGACCCCGAGGAGATGCTGGCCCGGTGCATGCCGCTGCTCGCCGACCCCGATCGGATGCGGGGCATCGGCCACGCGGCGCTCGACGTCCTGCGCGCCGAACCGCGAACCGACCCCGACCGGATCGCCGCCGTCGGCTACGGCACCGGGGGCGCAATCGTGCTGGAGCTGGGGCGCGACGGCGTCAACCTGCGCGCGATCGGGACAGTCAACGGACTGATCACGGGCCGACCGGGCGAGGCGGCGCGCATTCGCTGCCCGGTGTGGGCCGGGGTCGGGTCGGAAGACCCGATCATGTCGCCCCCGCAACGGGAGGCGTTCACCGCCGAGATGCAGGCCGCGGGCATCGACTGGCGCCTCGTAACCTACGGCGGCGCCTTGCACGCCTTCCACCACCCGCCGGTCGACCAGCGCTTGCTCCCCGGCGTCGGCCACCACCCACGGCACGCGGAGCGGGCCTGGCGCGATGTCGTCGACCTGCTCGCCGAGTGCCTGCAAACAACGGGGTGATCCGGGTCGGCCGTACGACGACCCCGGCCCCGTCCGGGGAGACTGGCAGCCCTTGGGGTGCCCGGGAAGGTGCTCCGCCCCCGGCTGATCCCTGAGGAGGGTCGGGGTTCGGGAGCGGAGCCCTGAGAGGTTGGTTCGGTAGGCCTCGTCCATTCTGGATATCGGCCGGAGGGTGAGCGTGCGCCCCACCCTCCTGTCGGCGAACTTCTGCACCTCGCCGTGGCGTCACTGGCCGCGGGTCGCTTCCGGCGCGTGCGCGGTGCCGTCGGGGCTACGTAGCGGCGAACTCCTTCGCCGCTACGGTGAGCTGCCCGGGCCGGCTCTGCCGCCGCGACCGCCGTCTGCACGGCAAGGGCTTGAGGGGCCTTCGAGGGCGGTGCTGACCACCGGCCGCACGGCGCACATCATTAAGGGCTTGACCGACTGGCAGTAGGTCAAGCCCTTGATGATGGGTTAGGGCCGGGAGACACGGCCCGCTCACCCGGCGTATCGGTCGCTCAGGATGGTGGCCAGCGACCGCGACATCGAGAGAATCGTCAGCGCCGGGTTCGCCGCGCCGATCCGGGGGAATGCGCCCGGACCGGTGACGTAGACGCCCGGCAGCTCCTCGACATCGAGATCGACACCGATCGTGATCCCCGCTCCGCCGATCGGGTGCGTCGCTGATTCGTGTTCGTACTCGCCGTACGGGAGTTGGTAGTACGCCACGCTGTGCGCCGCCTGCCGGTGGATGCTCTCCTGGGCGTGGGTCCAGGTGCCTCTCATCTCCGTTTCGCTCCGTACGGACTCCTGACCCATGGCGCACGCGATGTCGCGGACGCGATCCTGCACGGCGGCGAGCTTCTGCTCGTCGGCGGTGGACAGCACCGGCGTGATGTTGGTGCCGGTCGGCGACGCCAGGAGGGTGCTCGATCCCTGATCGCTGTCGTCCTGCTCGACCACCGCGTGGATGTCGAGAAACCGGTCGCCGTTGGGCAGGGGCTCGAACTCGCGGACGAAGATGTTCGCGTCGAGTTCGGACACCGGAAGATACCCCGACCACACCTTCCGGTGCCGGAACTCGTTGAGCGGGACACCGGCCGGCAGCCGAACGAGCCCGCCCACGCAGAGGTGATCGGTGAGGTTCGTCTCCATCTCGCGGTCCAGCGACCGGCTGAGGAGTTGGACGTTGCCGATCGCCGAGGCCGCCAGCACGCATGCGTCGAACGGGCCCCGCCGCTCCGGGGCGCCGTCCGGGCCGACCACCTCGACGGTCCACGACCGGGCACCTTTCGGCTCCACCCGGACGGCAGCGGCCCGTACGATCTCCAGTGCGCGGGACCTGGCCAGCTCCATCACCGCCGTCAACGGCGTGTAGGCCGTCAGCCGTCGCCCGTCATCTAGGACCCGGACGGCCTGCGGGACGTGCCGCAGGCCGAGACCCGCCGCACCGGCCGACGGACGAGCGGGCCAGAGCTCGGGGAACGCGGGCTCCAGCTCCGCCGGGATCGACCGGTAGTAGCCCTTCGGTCCCGCCAGCCGGTCGACCCAGGCCGTCGGCCAGGCGTCGAGCGCGTACGGTTCGATGCCCAGGAGGACCCCGTGATAGCAGAGCGACCGGCCGCCGAGTCGCTCCGAGAGACCCCCGTCCGCCCCCCAGCCCTCCCCCGTCCATCGCCGCGTCTTCTCGTCACCCGGGTACGTCTCCCGATCCCACAGGATGTGGTCCCGACGGGTGGCCGGTCCCCGCTCGATCACCTCGATGTGCGCCGCACCCCGCGCGGCCAGCGCCGCGGCGAGTTCGAGACCGGCCATGCCGCCCCCGACCACCGCGATGCGGGGCTTGACGTCGCTGTTCACAGGGCCTCCACGTTGTCGGCGTTCTTCATCCGGTTGCGGCAGTCGAGCACGTGGCGAGCGGCGGCGAGCAGGTCGACGTCGAACGCGTCGTGGTCGGTGAGGATCACGGCCACGTCGGCCGCTTCGATCTCGTCGAGGGTCAACTCCGCCCGGTTGAGGTGCGGATGGACGCCCGGTTCCACGTGGGGGTCGACCAACCGCGCGTCGGCGCCCAGGTTCGTCAGCGACTCCGCGATCCGGACCGCCGGCGACTCCCGGACGTCTCCCGTGTTCTTCTTGTAGGCCATGCCGAGGAGCAACAGGCGCGCCCCGGCGATGGGCTTCCCCTGCGCCGCCAGCGCCTGCCCGACCCGGCCGACCACGTACTCGGGCATGCCGTTGTTGATGTCGTTCGCCAGGTCGACGAAGCGGACGGCCCGACCCAGGCGGTGCCCGACGTACCAGGAGAGGTACGTCGGGTCGATCGGCAGGCAGTGACCACCGACGCCAGGGCCCGGATCGAACCTCAGGTAGCCGTACGGCTTGGTCGCCGCCGCTTCGACGGCCTCCCACACGTCGATGCCGATCTCGTGGCCCAGCATCGACAGCTCGTTGACCAGAGCGATGTTGACGTGGCGAAACGTGTTCTCCAGCAGTTTGGCGAACTCGGCGACCGATGGGGAACTCACCGCCACCGTCCGGTCCACGATGGCGGTGTAGAAGGACTGGATCGCGACGAGGGACTCCGACGTGTTGCCCGACACCAGCTTCGGCGTGTTCTCGATCCGCCAGTCCGGGTTTCCCGGATCGACCCGCTCGGGGCTGTAACCGAGATAGAAGTCCACGCCGGCGACCAGTCCGGAGGCGGCCTCCAGCACGGGTGCGAGCACCTTCTCCGTCGTGCCGGGATAGGTCGTCGACTCCAGGATCACCGTCGTCCCCCGCCGGACGAAGGGCGCGAGGTGGCGCGCTGCCTGCTCGACGTAGGAGAGATCGGGTTCCCCGTTCCGCAGGGGGGTCGGAACCGTGATCACGGCGATGTCGAACTCGTCGTCGGGACGCAACGCGGCACGGGCGTGGAAGCGTCCGGTGGCCAGCGCCGCGACCAGCCGTTCGTTCGGGACGTCCTCGACGTAGGACCGGCCGGAGCACAACCGCTCGACCCGCCGCTCATCGGTGTCGACGCCGGTGACCACGAAGCCGACCTCGACCGCCCGCATCGCGAGGGGCAGGCCGACGTAGCCCTGACCGACGACGACGACGCGCTGGGGCCCGGTCACGGCTGCCCTCCCTCGTCCGCGGTCCGCAGGCGGTGGAGTTCGTCGCGCACGGTCGAGAGGTATCCGTCGACCCAGTCGCCCCCGGCGCCGCACTCCACGATGAGAGCCATGAGGGACCAGACCATCCGGTAGAACGCGAGGACGTAGGGGTCCTGCGGGGACGCGGTGCGGTAGCCGTCGAGACATCGTCGGAAGGCGTCCTCGCCCGACATCGAGAACCGGGCCAGGTCGAAAAGCGGGTCACCCACCATCGCGTCGCCCCAGTCGATCAGCCCGGCGAGGCGGCCATGGTCGTCCCAGACGTGCTTGGGCACCAGGTCTCCGTGCAGCAGGACACCGTGATCGACCCCGGCGACGTGGGCGCGGACGCGCCGGTGGCGCGACTGCGCGTCCACCTCGTCATGCAGGGCCGCGGGCAGGACGTGCTCCGGGACGGCTCGTCGGGCCTCGGCCACGACGCCGTCCAGGAACCCGGCCCAGGTGGCGGACGTACCGGCCGGGCCGTCGGCGACCGGGCCGAAGCCGGGCAGCCGGATGTCGTGCAGCCGCCGCAGGCTGCGGCCCGCGTCCGCCAGCACCTCGCTGTCGGGCTCGGCGGCGTGGCCGGGGAGCACGTCCACCAGCAGGAGATCGGACGGGAACGACGGATCCGCGGGCAGCAGGGCGGCGTGCGGTACCGGCACCCCGGTCGGGCGGAGCATCGTCAGGACCGCGGCCTCCCGCCTGATCCCCTCGGCGGCACCCATCTTGGCGACGAGTTCGCGCTCCCCGCACCGCACCAGATGGACGACGTTGAGGATCGACCCGGACAGCGGGCGGATCAGGAGCGCCGGACACCCCGTCACCTCCTCGATCCGGGCGAGCAACTGTTCGCCGACTTCAGGCATCCCGGGCCTCCAGCAGGTAGGAGTCGTACAACTCGTGCATGTCCGCGGGGAGGTAGCGGGTCTTCCACGGCTTCCGCCGACCGATGAAGTGGTAGATGGCGGGACGTACCGCCGACGACTCGCCGGTGGTCCACTCACGGGTGCCGACGTCGGGTGACTTGCCGGGGCGTTGGACGTAGTGGTTCCACTTCGGGTCGAGCCGGTGCCAGCCGTCATGCAGAACCACGTTGAGGGCGTCCTGGTCCGGCGTACGCAGGGTCGGCCGGGCGCGGACGTAGTCCAGAGCCTGCTCGGACACCCGCCGGGACCGCCAGGCGGCCAGCTCGATCACCAGCATGCCGGAGTTCAGGTACGGCCGGTGGTTCCAGGGCACGTCGCTGTCCGCCCCGACCAGCGTCCGGGCGTGACCGGGATCGACCCAGGTGTCCTCCACCGCTCCGACACCACCGTGCAGCTCCGCGGTGAACAGCGGTTCCAGGGAGTCGACCACGAGCATGTCGGCATCGAGATAGATCAGGCGTTCCGTGCCTTCGGGCACCAGCCGTGGGGCGATCAACCGGCCGTACATCGCGCTGGTCAGCAGCTCGTTGAGGGTTGCCGTCGCCAGACCCTCCAGTGCTCGCGAGCTGTCGGCGCCGACGATGGCGACGCCCGGCACGGCAGCCCGCAGGGCGGCGATCGACTCCGCACCGAGCCCGCAGTCCACGACCATGGGCAGGAACGGAGCGTCGGTGTTCCGGATCGCCGAGCGGAGGGCCACCCGGGCACCCGGCGCGTAGTTGTCGTCGACGCAGACACAGACGACGGGGTCGCGCTGCGGCGCGGCCGTCACGGCCGACCACCCCAGCCCACCGGGTGCATCGACATCGGCGTCGCGGCTCTGCGGACGCCCTGCTCGATCGCGGAGAGGATGTCCTGCAACGCCAGCGCGCGATCGGTGTCGACGATGAGCGGATCGGTCGCGGCCGTACGCCACGCGGACCATGATGCTTCGATGAAGGCGACCACCTTGTTGATACCTCGTATTCTCGGGTGAATGTCGTCCAGGCCGACTGCGGTCATCAATTCCTCGCGGTACCGGCCGGTGGGGAGGAGTTCCCGGATCAAGAGCGAGTCGCAGTCCCACTTCGGGTCGTCGAAGTTCATGAGGAAGGAATAGACGTGATCCCCGCTCCGCAGGAGGGCGTGGATTCTTCTGGTGCGATGCGGCCAGGCGAAGGACGACGACAGGGTGACCCGGGTGCCCAGGCTCGACCCGACGGCCGAGAACGACTCGGGCAGCGGTTCGCCCGCGCGCGAGTAGTCGCTGTCGGTCAGGTGACCGTCCCAGGCGACCCCGGCCAACGGCGTGAGGATGAGATCCACGAGGTCCACCACGTGGATCGCCTCGGACATCACCCCGGAGGTCGGCCGGTGATCGAAGACCCGGTTCTTCCCCCAGTCCGCCTCGACCTTCATGATCGTGGTTTCCGGGCCCAGGCCCCGGATCCAGTCCCGGGCCTGTTGCACGATCGGTGAGAATCGTTCGACCAGGTTCATGGACACGGCATGTCGGCTCAGGCTCGTGGCGGAGCGGACCGAGCTGGGCCCGTCGTGTGCCAGCGGTTTCTCCGTGAGGACCAGCGCCCGGGGATAGCTCCGCAGCTGGTGGAACACGTCCTCGTGAGCGACCTCGTTGGTGGTGTTGCAGATGACGTGCGGGCGGAAGCGGTCGAGCGCCGTCTCGACGTCGTGGTATCGCCGCACCCGGTCGTCGGCGGCGAGCCGTCTCGGGTCCGCGACCGCCAGTTCGGCGGGGAGACGGCCGGTGTCGTCGAGAAACTCGAACGCCCGGCGGAACCGGCTCCCCGCGTACCCCTCGCCGACGATGAGGACGCGGTTCATCAGCGCACCTGCCCCATGGGCGCGAGGGTGAGATCCCGGACCTCGACCGTCTCCGGTAGGGAGAGGACGTAGTCGACGGCGCCCGCGACGTCGTCCGCCGACAGCGGCTCGAAGCCGCCGTACAGGTCGAGGTCGTGCGGCGCGGTGCGGCTGTAGGCGGCCTCGAAGGAGGTGCCGCCGATGAAGCCCGGGGTCACCGTCGAGACCCTGGTCGGCCGGCCGTTCAGCCTGGCTCTGGACCGATGGTCGGCGACGGCGTGGTGGGCGGCCAGCTTGGAGAGCGAGTAGGAGAGCGATCCGGGTGTCTCGGACATCCGCAGCGCCGCCAGGGAGCTGATGTGCACGAACTGGTTCAGGGACGGGCACAGTCGCTCGGCGGCGGAGAGCACACACAGCAGGCCGAGCACGTTGGTCTCGAAGACCTCCTTCCAGAGGTCGACGCGGGCGGATTCCAGCGGGGCGTAGAGCCCGATGCCGACGCAGTTCACGATGTAGTCGACCGGCCGACGGTCCGCGAGCAGGGAGAGGCACCTGTCGACGGCGGCCGGGTCCCGGATGTCCGCCGGCACGTCGTCCGGTCCCGGTAGGGGCCGTCGGGAGACGGCGATGACCCGGTCGCCGGCGGCCCGCCGACGTGCGGTCACGGCCGCGCCGACACCCGATGATCCGCCGAAGACCACACCGACCCTCACTTGGTACTCCTCAGGAAGTTGGCCAGCAGCCGAATGCCCCGCTCCCACTGGGCCAGGTCGAGCTTTTCGTCGATGCCGTGCGCCTCGGTCAGGGAGCCCGCGCCGAAGACGACCGTCGGCAGCCCGAGCACGCTGCGATAGAGCCGGGCGTCACAACTGACGTTCCAGGTTCGGCCGGCGGCCGGCACCGGGTCCCCGACCGGATCCGGTACGAGTGTCCTGGCGAGCGCCACCTCCCGCTGGTCGCCCAGGTAGCCGCCGTTGCGCATGCCGGAGAAGTCGAGGCGCGTCCCGATCCGGGGGAAGGTGGCGCCCAGGCGCTTCCGCAGCGCGGTCGACAGCCGCTCCGCCGCTGCTGCCGGCGTTTCCCAGGGAAGCACCCCGACGGTGACGTCGAGTCGTACGGACTCCGGACGCGAGCCGAACCACTGACCGCCCGCGATCGCGCTGACGTTTACCTGGATCGGATTCGCGCAGTCGGCGAAGCTGGCGTGGGCGCGGGCGACGGCCGTCAGCTCCCGTTCCTCGTCCACCAGCATGGCGACCAACGGACCGATGGCGTCGACCAGGCGTCCGTCGGAACCACCGATGTGCGCGGACGGCCCGAGCAGCTCGATCGTGCCCAGCACGACACCCCGGTGTCCGGTGTAGACGACCAGGTCGGTGGGTTCGAGCACGACCACGGCCGTGGCCGCGCGCCCCCACAGGCACGACGACAACGCCCCGTTGCCGCCGATCTCCTCCTCGACGACCAGGTCCAGTTCGACCGGCCGGCGGCGGATCCCCCGGCCGTCCAGGAAGTCGAGCGCCGCAGCCACCATCACGAGGTTGCCCTTCGTGTCGGCGGTGCCCCTGCCGACGAGGTGTGCCCCGTCCAACCGGGGCACGAACGCGTCGGTGAAGCGTGGCGTGGCGGGAACGACGTCCAGGTGCGCGCTGAACAGCACCCGGTCGGACGGGCTGCCGGACCCGCCGCAGTCAACGTGCACGTTCTGCCGCAGGGAGCCGGGAAGCTGCGGGAACCTGTTCGGGTTCGCCAGCGGGTGCCGCAGCGTGTCGGGATGGCGGTCCTCCCGGCGTACGGTGAAGCCGCGCGCGGCGAAGTAGTCGGCCGCCCAGTCGCCGGCTCGATGCTCGTCGGGCGAGGTCGACGGTATCCGCACCAGTTCCATGAGCGAGGCGAGATAGCCGTCCCGGCGGTCGGTGAACCAGTCGGTGAACCCGTACTCATCGGCGACGTCCATCATGCGACGACCGGTTCTTCCGTGCGTGCCCCCGGTGCCGACAGCAGCTCCAGCAGCGCGGATCCGTAGCTCCGCAGCGCGACCTCGTCGTCCGCCCGCTCCGGCGGACGCGGCGGCACGGCGCGGCCGTTCGCCGTCATCTCGACGGCGATGCGGTCGAGCGTGCGGGCCAGGGCCGCCGGGTCGCGGCAGTCAACATAGACGGCGTTGCCGCCGGCCGCCGCACGATGGCCGGGTATGTCGGAGAGCACGAGATGCGGTACACCGTGGCGGACAGCCTCCAGCACGGACAGCGGGATGCCCTCGGCCCTGCTCATGGAGACGAAGACGTCGGTCGACCTGAGCAGGTGCCGCACCGTCGGCTGATGCCAGATCGCTCCCCGCCAGTCGATC
Organism: Micromonospora sp. NPDC000089; assembly: GCF_042899365.1. NCBI lineage: Bacteria > Bacillati > Actinomycetota > Actinomycetes > Micromonosporales > Micromonosporaceae > Micromonospora > Micromonospora sp. NPDC000089. Next base: position 22,174 of record NZ_JBIAZT010000022.1, on the reverse strand, counting down.
CGGTGCAGGACACCCGACTCCTGGGCCAGTCGCCACACGCGGATCAGGTCGGATCCGTCGCCGATGACGGACAGCCTCGGCTCGTCCGGACCGGACGAGGTCATCGCCAGGGCGGCCACCACGTCGTCCAGGCCCTTGTGTGGCTCGACGTCCGACACGGTCAGCAATGTCAGGCCGGCCGGCGGCGATGCGCCGGCCACCGGCGTGGGGGGCGCGACGTTGGCCAGGGTCCGGACCCGCTCGGGATCGAGCCCGACGACGTCCACCAGGAAAGTCCGGGCCCCGCCCCCCACCGCGACCATCTCGTCACGCCGGGCGAGCAGCCGGTCGAGCGCGTTGACGGCCGGGTTCCGGAGTCGCGAGTAGTCGGAGTGACAGAACCGGATGACCCTGCGCGCCCCCGCTCCGAGCAGCGCCAGCCGCAGTCGCGGATAGAGCCGGCCGTAGCCGAAGTGCAGGAGCACCGTCGCGTCGCCGCAGGTCTCGGACAGCACCCGCCGGCGGGCCAGCACGCCCGGTGGCAGCACGCGGACCGACACGCGCGGGTCGCACTCGACCACCAGGCTGTTTCCCGCTCCTCCGGCCAGGATCAGGATGACGACGTCGTGCCCCGCCTCGGCACACAACCTCGCCTGCATCATGACCACCCGCTCCAGTCCGCCGACCGCGAACTGGCGCATGATGATGACGACCCTTGCGGTGCTGTCCGGCACGGTCATCGGTCCCCCCGATCCGCGCCGACGAGTGCGGCCAGCCGCGCGGCGCTCGTCCGCGCGCCACCCATCCGGGGCGGATTGCGGGTGGGACGCGGGTCGTCCAGGGCCGCGCGTACGACACCACCGAGGAACTCCTCGGTCCACCGCTCCTTGGGTACGAACCGGACCAGCCCCAACTCGTCGAGCCGGCGCGCGTGGATCTCCTGCTCCCGTTCGTGGACCTGCCGGGGCACGAGGATCGCGTTGACCCGCGTCGCCAGGACCTCGCTGACCGTGCTCGCGCCCGCGGCGCCCACGAAGAGACGGGCCCGGGCCAGCAGCGGCCGGATGTCCCGAACGTCGTGTCGGATCCGGACCCGAGGGTCGTCGCGGCAGGCCGCCAGCAACATCCTGGCGTGCTCCGGTTCCAGGTACGGGCCGGGCAGGACGACGATCTCGTCGAACACCGGGGAGGCCATCAACGTGCGCGCCAGTACCTGCCAGAAGGGCCAGGACGCCTGGCCCCCGCCCATGGCTGCGACCACCGTCGCCGACCGCTGGTCCGCGGCCGGGTCGACCGGGTCCGGCAGATCCGGATAGCCGACGTAGTGGAGCCGCTCGGCGAGATCCGACGGGAAGTCGTAGTAGCTGGCCAGGTCGAAGACGTCCGGGTCGATGTTGACGTGGATCTCCCGGTAGGTGGCGAGGATGAAGGAGAGCGCTTCCGGCGTGAGGTACTTGCGATGCGTGCGCTCGACGCTGTCGAGCACTCCCCGCCAGGTCAGCACCGCCGACGTTCCCGGGCCGGTCTCGGTCAGCGCCTTGGCCAACTCACCGTGCTGACCAGCGATCTCGTGGTTGACGACGAGGAGATCCGGCGGGATCGCTCGCAGGTGCTCGCGGAACAGGGCACCGCGCAGGTCGATGAGCTCCTCGTACGACAGGTTGCTGACCGGCGCCGAACCATAGTTCCGCTGGTCGTCGTAGTTGCGGTAGCCCGGCACCTTCATGATGTCGCAGTCGGCCGGCAGCATGCTCAGTCCGTGGAACGCCCCGGTGATGCCCGCCACCCGGACGTCCTGCCGGGAGGTCAGCGCCAGGAACGCCCGGATGAGCTTCGCCGACTCGTAGGTGTGCCCGAGGCTGCGTCCGTTGTGCCAGTAGAAGGTTGCCTGCCGCATCATCCACCCCTTTTGTCGGTACGGTCCGTGAAGTCGTGGGAGACGATCGAGGCGGGGTCGACGCCGGCGAACCTGCTGCGGCGGTAGGTCAGCCGGCGGATGTTGAGGGCCCTGCCGTCCCCGTCGCCGGTACGGAAAGCGGCGCCGTAGCGACGGCCGACCTGCTCCTCGACGGCCGGCGAGCTGCGCCCGTAGGGATAGCAGAAGGCGGCCGGCCGGGGAAGGCGCTCAGCGGCGTAGAACCGCAGCTCCCGGTCGAGCTCGTCGTCGACGGAGGCGGGCTCGGCCAGGGCCGGCAGGTCGGCGTGGGAGTAGGTGTGTCCGAGCAGTTCACCCCCCAGGGCGAGCCAGGTCCCCACGTCCTGCGGGGTGAGGTAGGACGGATCGCCGCTGATGAGGTGGCCGGGGACGGCCGCCAGCCCGAATGCCCAGTCGTACCGGGCCATGAGCGGGCCGGCGTGCTCCAGCGTGGAGCGGTATCCGTCGTCGAAGATGAGACACACCCCGGGCGGATCGAGTTCGCTTCGCGCCGCCTCGGTGACGTGGCTCGGCGACAGCATGGGAAGTCCGTGGGCCGCCACCGCCTCGACGATGCCCGACAGCTCGTCGGGCCGGATGTCGAACTCACCGGCAGGCGACTCGGTGATGTCGTGCAGACAGAGTGTCAGCATGGATTCCTCACTCGTCGGTTTCGGTTCAACCGTGCCCACCACGTCGGGTGTAGATCCGGATCGCACGTCGCCAGAGGTAGCCGGCCCCCAGCAGGGAGAAGGACATCACCGCCAGAGCGGTCAGCACCCGCCCGAAGGACGACGGTTCGGACAGCGCCTCGGTCGGCAGGGCGGAGAAGTAGGCGACGGGGGAGGACAGCACGAAGGTCGCGACGGCGCCGCCGTAGAACACCGGAGGAAAGCGGCAGATCTCCATCAACGCGCTGATGGCAGCGTCCAGCCCGTTGGTCTGCCGGGTCATGAGCACGAGCGACTGCATGACCGTTCCCAGGAGGGACATGAAGCAGACGCCGGTCAGCGAGAACAGCAGACAGGTGAGCAGGCCCGCAGTTCCGACACCGGTTCCGGACCTGTTCGTCGCGACAACGACGATGCCGAGCCCGCTGACGCAGTCGGTGAACGCGGCGGTATTGACGCTCTTCAGTCCGAGCAACAGTCTGGTGTTCGCGGGGATGAGCAGCAGGTCGTCGAAGCGTTTGAACTGCAACTCGTCGGCCAACGTCTCCAGGCTTTCGCTGATCACCGCCTGCCGTACGCCGTTCAGGATCAGATAGAAGCCGAGCATGGTCAGGGACTCGGTCTGACTCCAACCCAGAATCGTGTCGCGCTTCCCGTAGAGAATGTCGAGCAGCAGCAGGGCCCACCCCGCCCAGAACAGGTTGAGCAGCACGTTTCCCGCGAGTACGCCAAGGTTCCGTCGCTCGGTGGCCAGCCCGACCGCGAGCACCCGCCAGGCGAGCTGCACATCCGGGATCCACGACCTTCTCAATGGACGACACCTCCCGGGGTCTGCCGGAGCCGTCGCCACAGCAACACCTGAACGGTGGTGACCAGCACCGTCCAGACCGTCACCGAGGCGACGACCGGTGCGACGGCGAGATGCCCGCCCGTGCCGCTGAGCAGCGAAGCCGGAATGCCGACCAGGATCGGATAGGGGGAGAGCTGGGCGACGTGCTGAAGCCAGTCCGGAAAGAACTGCGGCGGCGCGGCCAGCCCCGACAGCAGGCCGCCGGCCCCCCAGAAGACCTCGTGGATGCGACGTACGCGGTGGACGTATGCGGCCAACATCCCGATGATGCTGTTCATCTGGCAGGAGACGACGTAGGCGACCGGTAGCAGCAGCAGCCCGGCGAGGAACTGGGTCGTGTTCCATGAGGAGCCGCCCTGGAATCTCAGGGCAAGGAACACGGGAAGCAGGGTCAGGACCGCGATGACCCGTTCGCACAGGTCACTGACCATGATGCGGGAGAACGGCCCCAGGGGGACGAGCAGATAGTCTTCCAGGGTTCCGCCGCGAATGGTGCGGTCCCACTTCCAGGTCGCGCGGCTCGACGTGGCGGCCGAGCAGAGTGCCGCCGCCCCGAAGTACGCGATGATCTGCGACCGTTGCAGGGTCGCGTCACCGTCTGCGGGCGGCAGCGTGGACCAGACGATCATCATGATGAGCGGGAACGCGGCTCCGACCAGGTTGGCCGTGAAGCGCCCCGGGTACGCGTACGCCTGCCGGAAGAGGATTTCGGCGATGGTTGTCGAGCGATGGTCACGCAGCTTGGTCAGCATCTGCTAGGAGAACTCCCTCAAGCGCTTCCGTGCGGCCGAGTCGGCTCACTTCGACGTCATCGACCAGGCACTTCTGCAGCAACCAGGCGAGAATTCCGGGTACATCGGCGCTCGGCGCGGAGAATGACAGCTCGTCCTCCCGGACGCTCACGGACGTCACGCGGCGCGCATGGCCCGCCGGCAGGTCTGTCATCCGCGCCAGTCCGGCACCGCGCAGCGTCACCCGCGACAACTGCTGTCGCTGGTACAACAGCCCGTCCAGGTCGCCCTGGTAGCTGACTCTCCCCTGCTTGAGGAAGACGACCTTCCGGGCGATGTCCGTGATGTCGCGGGTCTGATGGCTGGTGATGACGAGCGCCGCGTCCTGGGTGGCGCAGTATTCCGGTAGGAACACCCGCACCGCCTGCTGGCCCTCGACGTCCAACCCCAGGCTCGGCTCGTCGAGCAGGACCAGGCGCGGCAGGTGCAGCAACGAGAGCACGAGGTCGCACCTGACCCGTTGACCCAGGCTGAGCTGCTGTACCGCACGATCCATGAGGTGGGCGACCTTCATGCGGTGCGTCAGGTCGTCCAGCCGCGCATCGTAGGTGGCTCTGTCGATGCGGTAGATGGCACGCGTCAGCTCGTAGGAATGCCGGGGCGTGAGTTCCTGGATCAGCCGGCTCCGGTTGCCGGAGATCATGGTGATCTGGGTGAGGAACCGGCGTTGCCGTTGGTGCGGTCGCATGCCGAGCACGTCCACCGTCCCCGCGCTCTGCCGCAACAGGCCGGAGATGCACCGCAGTAGTGTGGTCTTCCCCGCGCCGTTGGCACCCAGGATGGCCACGGCCTCGCCGGCGGCGATCTCCAGGTTGATGCCGCTCAGGGTGGGCGGCTGGTCCCGGGTGCGCCGCCGGCGGCGAGCCGCGTACGACACCGAGACGTCCGTCATGGTGAGGATCATCGGCTTGGCTGGCATCTCGACCCTCTAGATCAGCGTCTTGTACAGATCGAGGTAGTCCAGGGCCATTCGATCCGGGCTGAACCGGCTCCGCGCGGCGTTCGCGCAGGACTCACGGTCGATGGTGCTCAGCAGCGGAACCTGCGTCGCCATCTCCGCGACCGAGTCCGAGAGGTAGCCGGTCACGTCGGGAACGACGATCTCCGGCAGCGCGCCCCGGCGGAAGGCCAGTACCGGGGTGCCCTGGGCCTGGGCCTCCACCGCCACCAGACCGAACGGCTCCTCCCACCCGATCGGCATGACCACCCCGAGGGCGCGTCCATAGAGCTCCGCCTTGGTCGCGCCGGCGACCGGCCCGACGTACTGGACGTTCCGGCCGTCGACGTACGGCTCCACCAGCTCGGCGAAGTAGTCCGTGTCCGTCTCGTGCACGGGTCCGGCGATCACCAATGGCAGCTCGGCCCGACGCGCGACGTCGATGGCGAGGTGGGTGCCCTTGTTGTCGCACACCCGACCGACGAACAACAGGTGGTCACCCGGCGCTCCGAGCCGCGGCGGTGCCGCGAACGATTCGTCGGGTATCGCGTTATGGATCACGCGGAGAATGTTGAGGTTTCCGGCCAACCGACGCTGATTCTCGCTTATCGCGACGTAGTTGGCGTCAGGATTCAGCCGGGGAATCTTGTCGAGGCGGCCCGACTGGTTGGCGAAGTTGTGCAGCGTGGTGATGCCCGGCGCCCGAGACAGGTGCATGACCGCGGCACCGAGCGCGGTATGGTTGTGAACGACGTCGAAATCACCGCTCATCCCCAGTGCCCGCGCAGCCTGAATGAATTCGTCGGCCCAATCCCAGCCGCCCGTCACATCGGGATAAAACCAGGCCAGCGACCCTTCCGGGCTGCCAGTACCGACGCTGAAGGTGGTGACCTCGTTGCCCATGCGAAGCTGGGCGCCGCCCAACGTCGCGACCACTCTCTCTATTCCCCCGTAATCCGGAGGCGGAACGGCCACGAATGGGCCAGCGATATGCAGGATCCGCACGGTACCCCCGTCCCGTATCGCGATTGGTCACAGCTCGTTATTCATCCCCTGTGAGGTGGACCGACCATAACAAGGGCGACACGCAGCGAGGAACCCCTAGGCCATCGCGACCGAATAGGTGGCGTGAAACTGTGCCCACGCCTCACTCAAATCTACGCAGCTCAACCTGTCTTAGCATTTATAGGGCACCTTGAGGTGACATAGATCACTTGACATTGATTAGCCTCGGTGTTATTCGCCGACGCCACGGAACCGTCGGCCGGCGGGTCGCCGGTAAAACCGATTCGAGTTCGCGGCGCAGGCAGCGCGGCCACCCGTCCTCCCAGGTACGTCGCGCTGATGGAGGTGGGCAGCCTGCCGCGGTACGCGGTGGAGGAGCACCTGCGGCGCCGACCACCGAAAACGGGCACCCGGCCCCTTCACCCGGTCGCCTGATGTTCACACCGCCGTCATGATCTTGGAGACCGGAGCACAGAGAATCGACGGATGAGGATGCCACGGGCTCGCAGCCCGTTCCTGGCCGCGCTCTGCGCGCTTCTGCTGTTGCTGACCGGGGTGCCGGCCCGGGCGGTGGCGGCGGAGCCACACCGGCTCGCGCCACAATCCGGCCCGTGGCAGCTCACGATGGCCGCGTCCGACACCGAACTCCAGGTCGACCTGACCAACCCGGACATCGCGAGGATCCCCAGTGGGCTACTGCTCACCTGGCTCGACGAGCTCACGCCGGCCGGGCCCCTGAGCGACACCTTCAAGCGGAACGTCCAGGACCATCCGGTGAGCATGGGCGTGTCCCAGGCCGACCTGAACGCCTGGGTCGACTTCGACGGCCGGGTCCAGATCGTCGGCCAGACCATCTCGGTGATCGTCCCGGTGGACTCCGCCCAGACCGCGGCGAGCTGGTGGCAGAAGCTGGTCGCGGGGATCGTGGGTTACCTGACCCAGCTGGCGATCCGCGTCTCCTGCTACGCGTTCTTCATTGAGGGAGCGCCGCTCGCCGGGCCGGTCTGCGCCGGGCTCGGCGCGTTCACCGGCACGATGGTCTACAACGCGATCGTCATCTTCGTCGACCACAAGCAGGCGGACCCGAAGCAGTGGGCCGAGGCGCTGGGGTACTCGGTCGTCGCGGCGGCCGGCGCGGTCGCCTGGGAGAGCGGCCTCAACGACTTCGCCAAGACGCAGATGCGCCCGCTGTTCGAGAAGTACCGGGCGTCCATCGGTGAGATGGCCGGGCGGGCGGGCGGTTGGATCAAGGAGTCCATGAAGGACGCCCTGTACTGGCTCGCCACCAAGCTCGACGAGTTCACCACGTACGTCTCCGACGCCTTCGTCTCGGCCGGCGAGGCCCTGTTCGGCCGGTCGAGCCTTCCCGGCACCCTGAAGGTGATGGTGGTGGGTGACTCGATGAGCCAGGGCCACGAGGGTGACTACACCTGGCGTTACCGGCTGTGGCAGTGGTTCATGGACCAGCACGTGTCGGTGGACTTCGTCGGCCCGTACTACGGCACCCGCGAGCCCGATGGCGCCGCGCCCCCGTCCCCGCCCCGGATGCAGGGGCAGACCGAGGTGGACTCGCTGGCGGTGAACGCGGCGGGCCGGTACGCCGCCGCCGCGGCGCCGTTCGACAGCAGCCACTTCTCGGTGTGGGGCCGGCAGGCCGCGCAGGACAAGGACCAGATCCGGCAGCAGGTCGCCACCTACCAGCCGGACCTGCTGCTGGTGGGGCTCGGCTTCAACGACATGGGCTGGTTCGTCAGCGGGCCCGAGGGCACGCTCGCGAGCATGAAGTCGCTGGTGGACAACGCCCGCGCCGCGAAGCCGGACGTCAGGTTCGCCCTCGCCAACGTGCCGCAGCGCACCCGGATCGGCGGCCGGGACGACCTGCCGGTGAACACCGACCGCTACAACGCGATGCTGGCCGCCGCGATCCCCGCCTGGAGCACCGCGAACTCACCGGTGAAGCTCGTCGACTGGCGCGGCAACTACAGCTGCGAGGTGGGCGGCTGCCCGGCCGGCTACGACGGCCTGCACCCCAACGCGCTCGGCGAGTTCCAGATCGCGCACGCCTTCGAGAAGACCCTGCACGACGGGTACGGCATCGGCGCGAGCGTCCCCGCCGTGCCCACCACCGTCCCGTGGCGGCCCACGCCGGTCCCGGGCGGGGTCACCGCCACGGGCAGCGAGATCGGCTTCACCGTCACCTGGGACCCGGTGTTCGGGGCGTTCGGTTACACGGTGCGGCACCGGCTGGTCGGTGCGGCCACCTGGAACGAGCTGCACGTGGCGAGCAACCGGTACGACAACGCGTGGGTGGCCGACGGGCAGCGCTGGGAGGCCCAGGTACGCACCGACAACGGCGACGGTGTCTCCGCCTGGTCCCCCGTGGTCGGCGCGACCGTGCATCCGCAGACCGCCCCCGGGCCGTCGAAGATCGTCACCCACGCCACCGCCACCGGGGTCGACGTCTCCTGGACCGCACCCACCGGCGACCACACGTCGTCCATCCAGCGGTACGGCGTGCTCACCTACGACCAGGACACCCCGGGCGCCTTCGTCAACGGCGTCGGGGTGGCCGGCACGTCGGCGCACATCGACGGGCTCATCCCCGGCCACCGCTACGTCGTGGCCGTGGAGAGCTGGAACGCCGCCGGGGGCGGGCTGCCCAGCGGCGCCCCGCCCGTCCTGATCGGTGGCGGCACCCCACCGGCGCCGACCAACCTGCGGGTCACCTCGGTCGACCCCACCACCGTCCAGCTCACCTGGGACGGCTCCGCGCAGGCCGCCGGCTACCGGGTCGCCGTCCGCAACATCAACGGCGGTGCGGTGACGTACGAGGAGAGCGCCGGCACCAGCCACGGGATCGCGTTCCTCTTCCCGGGCGTGTGGAACTACGAGTTCTGCGTCACCGCCGTCAACGGTGACGCGCAGTCCGGCAGGTCGAACTGCGTGATCGCGCCCCGGCCGGCCGGCAGCTGACGAGCGGCGTGCCCGCGTCCGGCCCGTACCCCCGGGGTGGGCCGGACGGGGGCAGGTCGGCGCCGACCGGTGGGCCGGCCCGGAACCGACAGCCGATCCCGGAATTGCGTGAAATGCAGTGACGCGCGGAACCGCACCGGAAGTCTGCCACTTGTCGGGTTGCTCCGAAATTAGGCGGCCCCGACGATCAAATCGGGAAGTCGACAGACCATATCCTCCGCCGTGATCAATAGTTAGGCTCCTGCCAGGCGTACCGAAGAATGCGCCACGGTGGGGAGGAATTGATGCCGGCCGACAAGTTGTGGTCGATCGACGATTACCCGTTGGCGACGTATCCGTTCCCCGCGCTGGTCGGTCGGTCGCTCCAGGTCGACGAGCTGAACGCGCTGCGGTCCGACGACCCGCGGTGGACCCGGGAGAGCGACCAGGCGAGCCGCTGGCACCGGTCCTTCTATGCCGGTTTCGAGCAGTGGCGCCCGCTCTACGACCAATTCATCCGGGAGCAGGTCGCCCCGCGCATCGGCGAACCGGTCTATTACCAGGCGGTTCCCACATTCCGGGTGCACCAGCCGGGGAACGTCGCGGTGGGCGATTTTCACACCGACGCGCAATATCACCATCCGGCCGGCGAGATCACATTCTGGTTGCCGCTCACCGCGGCATTCGGCACCAACAGCGTCTGGGTGGAGGACGACGACCGACAATTGCATCCCTTCGTCGCACGCCCGGGGCAGGTGGTGACCTTCTCCGCGGTCTCCCGACGGCACGGCAACCTGGTCAACACCACCGGCCGGGCCCGGGTCAGCTTCGACTTCCGCTGCCTGCCGGTACGCCTGCTGCCCGGCGGCCCCGCGGGGCGCAGCGTCAACGCCGGGCTGCGTTTCGTCCCGGGCGAGTACTACCGCGCCGAGCCGGTGGTGGCCGGATGACCGGGCCGCAGTTCATCGCGTACGTCTATCCCGGCTGGCACGCCGACCCCTACCGGCCCGGGGTGGACGAGTGGACGCTGCTCGACGGTTTCCGGCCCTACTTCGCCGGCCACCTTCCACCCGCCGAGCCGGCCGGCGGGCGCTACGACGACACCGAAGCGGCGGTGGCCGCCCGGCAGATCGACCAGGCGCGGGCGGCCGGCATCGGCGGCTTCACCTACTTCCTCTACTGGGGAGCGCGGGGCTTCGTGATGGACCGGCCGATGGAGGTCGCCCGCGAGGTCGCGGGCGACGCCGGATTCACGGTCGGCGGCACCTGGTGCGTGCGGCTGCCGCACGACCGGTTCCCCGTGGTGGCCGGCGACGCGCTGCCCGGGCCACGGGACGCCGGGCCGTCCGACGCGGCGGTCGAGGACCGGCGCATCGACGAGCTGACCATCGGCGACTTCGAGCGGCTGATCGACGAGTGGGACGAATCCTGGCTCGACCTGCCGGCGACCCCGCCGGTCCGTCGCCGCCCGCCGCCCAGCGCCGACTCGGGCACCCCGCGGCGCGGGGACACCCGGTGAGCGCCGACGCTCCCCTCACGTTGGCGACGCTGCGCCGGGTCGTCGACGAGCTGTGCCGGCTGCGGCCACAGCCGCCCCGCCTGGCGGCGGTGGCGACCGTGTTGCGCCGGCACCGGCTGGGCGGAATGTCGACGACCCGGGTCGCGGCGCTGCTCTCCACCGTCGCCACGCTGGTCGGCGACCCCGCGGCGGAGCGACCCGGGTCCGCCGCGCAGCTGACCCCTCGGCAGCTGGAGGAGTTGCTCGCCGAGGTCACCTGACCACCCCCGACCTTCGGGGGACGACCACACGAAGGAGCGGTAATGGCGTACGACGACGACAACAGCAGCGACTGGGGTAAGAACGAGTCACTGGCCGCGCTGCTGGAGCAGCTGGCGGAGCGCGGGGATCGGCTGACCGTCGCGCAGTTGGCCGACCTGGCCAACAAGGTGCACGCCGTGGTCGGCGGTCGCGCCGGCGTCGAGGTGAACGTGGCGGAGTTGAGCCAGGCGCTGCGCGAGGCCGGCTTCGCCCACGTCCCGATCGGCCTGGTCGACCAGGTGGTCGAGGCGACGGCGAACATCCCGGCGGGCGCCGAGGCCGCCGACCACATCAGCCTCGCCACGGCCCGCCACATGTTCGGCCGGATCCAGGGCTGACCGGATGGCTCGGACAACCGAGCTGACCTGGCGGCAGTACCGCACGTTGCTGCGGGAGTGGTCGGACCGGTACCTGGCCGGTCCGACCGCCCTCACCATCGACGGCCGCCCGGTCTGCGCCCTGCTGAACCTGACCGACTTCGCGGCCACCTACGGCACCGCGACATTCGGCATCATGCTGCGCTACGCGCGGGTCGCCATCGAGCGCCGCACCGGCCTGGAGCCGTACCTGCTCGGGCTGGTCGGCCAGATCGACGAGGTCAGCCTGGCGCTGGTGAACGCGCTGCCGATCGACGCGGTGACCGGGTACGGGCTGCTGCCCACCTGGGCCGGGCCGCCGGTGCAGGACTACCGGGCCCTGATCCGGCGGCGGGTGCGGGAGTGGCACCAGTTCCAGGCTCGGTCGCGCCGCCCCTTCCTGCCGGTCGTCTGCACCGGTTGGGACGCCTCGGTGCGCGGCGAGTTCCTCGGCCGGCTGCGCACCGGGGACCGCTACCCGCAGGCGCCGATCGTGGCCGGCACCAGCCCGGAGGCGTTCGGGGAGTTCCTCGACGAGGCGCTGGCCTTCAACCGGCGCTGGCATCCCGAGTTGAACGTGGTGTTCCTGCACGCCTGGAACGAGTGGTCGGAGTGCTCGGTGCTGGAGCCCAGTGACCGGCTGGGCGACGCGCTGCTCCGCGAGGTCCGGGCCCGAGCCGGAGATGGGGTGGAGATTGTCCCGGGAGTTCTACGACCGGACGGCGCCCTGGCTGCTGGCTAGCCGGATCAGTCCGCGCGACCGGCTACGCGCCCGGCACGTCCACGGGCTCGGCGGGGGCGACGTGCTCGACCTGGGCGCCGGCAACGGTGGCACGGCGGCGGCCGTCGCCGATCTGGGCCACGACGTGCTGGCGCTGGAGTTGAGCCCGCCGCGGCTGGCGTTGGCCCGCCGGCACTGCCGTACCGCGCGGCCCGGCCGCCTGGTGGTGCTGGCCGCCGACTTCCACGACTTCGCGCCGGAGCGCCGCTTCGACGTCGTCACCTACTGGTCCGGGTTCGGCGTGGGCCCGGACGACTCGCTACTGTCGCTGCTGACCCGGATCGCCGGGTGGCTCACCGACGACGGGACGCTCCTGGTCGACGTGTTCGATCCCGCGTGGTGGCGGCGCCGCCACGGCCAGGTCCGGGAGGAACCCGACCCTCGGCCGGGGCGGCGGACCGGTCACGGCCAACGGATCGGTTTCGACGAGCGCACCGGTCGGTTGGTCGACGTACGGTGGCGGCTGGACCGGCCGGACCAGCCGGTCCGGGAGGAGATCCGCTGCTACGACCGGCCGGAGTTCACCGCGTTGGCCCGGCGCGCCGGCCTGACCGTACGCGACTGGCGCCCGTCCCTCGGCTCGCCGGACCCGCCGTCGCACCTGGCCACGCTCGGGCGGCGGTGAGCCGTGCGGGACGACTGGACGGCCGGGCTGGACGAGCTGGTACGGGCGCTGGTGTCGGTCAACTCGGCCAATCCCGCGACGGCTGCGGGTGGCCCGGGCGAGCGGGCGGTGGCGGAGTTCTGCGCCGCGTGGTGCGCGGCGCACGGGGTGGCCGCCGACCTGGTGCCGGTGGCCGGGCTGCCAGGCCGGCCGGGGGTGCTGGCGCAGGCCGGCACCGGTCGCCCGCCGGTGCTGCTGCTCGTCGGGCACCTGGACACCTACCGGTGGTACCCGCCGCACTTCTCCGGCGACCACGTGCGGGGCCCGGGCGCCACCGACATGAAGGGCGGCCTGGCGGCCATCCTGGGCGTACTGGCCCGGGGCGTCCCCGCCGGCACGGTGAGGGCGCTGCTGGTACCGGACGAGGAGCACGCGAGCCGCGGCATCCGTGCGCTCCTGCCGGCGGTGGCCTGGGACGCGGCCGTCGTCGCCGAGGACACCGGGCTGCGTCCGGGTACGGCTCATCCGGGCAGCGTCACCGCCTTCCTGCGCCCCGACCCGGCCCGGCGGCGGATCACCCTGCTGAGCCCCGGCCACCGCAGCCGGGTACGCGTCAGCCGACTGGACCACGACCTGGTCCGGCTCCGCCTGGTGGTGCGGCCGGGCGACGACGCGGCCCGGCTGGCCCGTACGCTCCCCGGCGACGACTGGACCATCCGCGAGTCCTTCGCGGCGCCCGTCGGCGGGCCCCTGGTCGACGCGCTCGTCGGAGCCGGTTCGGCGCAGGGGCTGCCCGTCCGCCCGGTCGCCCTGACCGGGTGGACGGAGGCCGCAGTGCTCGCCGCGACCGGCCGCCCCTGTCTCGTCTTCGGCCCCGGTGGCGGTGGCGCGCACGGCACCGACGAGTGGATCTCCCTCGCCGATGTCCGCCGCGCCGCCCGGACGCTGGCCGACGCCGCGACCCGCTACTGCGCCGGCCCGCCCGACCAGGAGGCGGAGTGGCACGCCCGCACCGGCCCGGTCCCGCCAGGTCCACCCTGAGCGGCGCCGGACCGGTGCGGCGCGGTGGCCGGCTGGTACGCGAACGTCCTCAACTCGACGGTCGGCCGGGTCCGACGGTCGTCTCCGGGGACTCGTCCGGGCCGGCGGCGCCGTACCGCTCCTCGGTGACCTGCTCCAGCCACTCGACGTTCCGGCCGTCACGGACGCCGGTGAGCGCCAGGTGGGTCATGGTGGAGTTCGGCGCCGCGCCGTGCCAGTGCTTCACGCCGGGCGGGCACCACAGCACGTCACCGGCGCGGAACTCCTCGACCGGCCCACCCCACTCCTGGGTACGGCCGACGCCCTCGGTGACGACCAACCGCTGCCCGCCCGGGTGGACGTGCCAGGCCGAGCGGGCGCCGGGCGCGAAGGTGACGTACGCGCCGCCGTACGCGGCGGCCTCCTCCTCGGCGAAGAGGGGTTGCACGGTGACGTCCCCGGTGAAGCACACCGCGGGGCCCTTGGCGGCGGGGTGCGTTCCGCTTCTGGTGATCATCTGATGCTCCTTCGTGGTCGGGCCGCCGCGTCCGGCGCGGCGGGTTCGAGGTGGGACGGGCTCGGCGCGCGACCGATGGTGCTGGCGTAGCCGAGCAGGGCGAGCGCGGCGGCACCGACGGTGACCACGCCCAGCGGAACGGCGTCGTCGGCGCCGCCGAGGCCGACCAGCGGCGCGGCCACGCCACCGAACCCGAAGCGGGCCGCGCCGAGCAGCGACGACGCCGTACCGGCGATGTCGGGGTAGTGCGCCAGCGCGAGCGAGGTCGCGGGCGCGGCGCTGACCGCGACGCCGCCGACCATGGTGAACAGCGACCCGACCATGGCGGCCAGCGGCAGGTGCAGCGCCGCGGTGGCGAGCAGTCCGCCGGCCCCGGCCGCGCAGACGGCCAGCCCGAGCAGCAGGGCGCCCCGCTCGGACCAGTGTTCCGCGAGCCGGCCGCCGAGGTGGCCGAAGACCATGAAGCCGAGGGAGTTCAGGCCGAACGCGAAGCTGTACTCCTGCGGCGTGAGCCGGTACCCGCCCTGCAGGACGTAGGTCGCCCCGGCGAGGTAGGCGAAGAGGGCGGCGTTGGTGCAGCCGGTGACCAGGACGGCACCGAGAAACACCCGGTCGGCGAGCAGCCGCCGGACGTCGCCGGCCGTCCGGGTCGCCCCGCCGGTGGTCCGCGACTCGCGGGGCAGCGTCTCGCGGAGGACCACGGTCGCGGCGAGGAGGATCGCGACGCCCACCGCGGCGAGGAAGAGGAACAGCCCGCGCCAGTCGGTGACGGTCGCGAGCTGCCCGCCGACCACCGGCCCGACCACGGCGGCCAACCCGCCCAGCACGGTCAGCCGGCCGTAGTACCGGATCAGCCCGGGGCCCGAGTACAGGTCGCGGCCGGCGGCCTGGGCGATGACGATCCCGACGGCGCCGGCCAGCCCCTGGACGAACCGCGCCACGACCAGGGCCTCGACGGTCGGGCTGAGCGCGCACAGCGTCGAGGTGACGACGTACCCGACGACACCCGCCAGCAACGGCCGGCGGCGGCCGTACCGGTCGGACACCGGCCCGGCGACGAGCTGGCCGAAGGCCAACCCGAGCAGGCACGCGGTGACGGTGAGCTGCGCCGTCGAGGTGGTGGACCCGAGCTCGACGGTGAGCGCCGGCAGCACCGGCAGGTAGAGGTCCATCGAGATCGGGCCGAAGACCGTCAACAGGCCCAGGACCACCGCCAGCCCGCGGCCGACCCCACCCGCACGTGCGGGTGCGGCCGCCGTCGGGTCGACCTTCGTCGGTGTGCTGGTCACGGCCGCAGCAGCGCCTTGATCGCACGGCGCTCGTCCATCGCCCGGTACGCCTCGGCGGCCCGCTCCAGCACGATCGCGTCCGTCGGGGCGAGGATCCGGGGCTGGTCGACCTCCTCCACCCGGACGTCACGGGGAGCGTGCAGGACTGCGGAACGCATCGGGGTTCTCCTTCGGTCGGTGCCGGGATCCAGCGAACCGCGATTTCCGCCGAGCGGGGAGTTTCCGCTGATGGGTGTACTGGCAGGGCACCCCGGCGCCCGGCCGCCCGACGTACCGTCGGAGCCGTGGACAACCGCACCGAGGTCCGCGAGTTCCTCGTCTCGCGGCGCGCCAAGATCACCCCCGAGCGGGCCGGCCTGCCCGCCGGGACCAACCGCCGCGTCCCCGGCCTGCGCCGCACCGAGGTGGCCGCCCTTGCCGGGGTGAGCATCGAGTACTACGCCAAGCTCGAACGCGGCGCCCTGGCCGGGGTCTCCGCCAGCGTGCTGGACGCGATCGCCCGCGCCCTGCAGCTCGACGACGCCGAACGGGCCCACCTGTTCGACCTGGCCCGCGCCGCGGACGGCAGCGCCCTGCTGAGGAGCCGACGACGGCGTACCCGGCAGTGGACCCCGCATCCCAGCCTGCAGTGGACCCTGGACGCCGTCACCGGCGGGCCGGCGTTCGTCCGCAACGGCCGGATGGACCTGCTCGCCGCCAACCAGCTGGCCCGGGCCTTCTACGACCGGGTGTACGCCGACCCGCAACGCCCCGCGAACATCGCCCGGTTCACCTTCCTCGACGACGGCGCCCACGACTTCTACCCCGACTGGGGCTCCGCCGCGGACGTCTGCGTCGCCATCCTGCGCACCGAGGCCGGCCGCGACCCCCGGGACAAGGACCTGCACGACCTGGTCGGCGAGCTGTCCACCCGCAGCGCCGAGTTCCGTACCCGGTGGGGCACCCACGACGTCCGCCACCACGGCACCGGCGCGAAACGGTTCCACCACCACGTCGTGGGCGACCTCACCCTCGCGTACGAGGGCCTGGAGCTGGCGGCCGAGCGCGGTCTCACCCTGACCATCTACGCCGCGGAACCCGGCTCACCGTCCGAGGACGCGCTGCGCCTGCTCGCCTCCTGGGCCGCCTCACCGGAATCGGACGCCGCCGCGCAGCGGCTGCCCGCCGAGTGATCCGGCTGATCACCCGCCCGCTGATCCCCGCCGGACGACCCGCCCCGCGCCGTCGCCCTCGGCGGCCGACGCTCCTCCCCCGTACTCTTGCCACGTCACCGAACGGCGCACCCTCGGTCATCCGACCAGGCCGTACGGGAGAGGGGGCCGGCGCATGACGGAGGCGGCAGGCAGCGGTCGACCGCGGTGAGCGCGTCGGTTGCCGGGCAGGCGGCGAAGGAGGATCTGCGGGCGCTGTTCGGCGAGTCCATCGCCGTCTTCGCGTCGCTCGCCGGGCCGGCGCACGTGGTGGAGGCCGGTAACGCCGCGTTCTTCGCTGCCATCGGCGAGGACCGGGCCCGGACCGGCGTCGCGGTCGCCGAGTTGCTGCCCGAACTGGCCGGGCAGGGCCTTATCGCCCGGCTGGACGAGGTCTACCGCACGGGCGAGCCCTACACCGGCCGGGACGCCCGGATCGTGCTCGGCACCGGCGCGCGGGCGCGCGAGGCTTTCTTCGACTTCACCTACGAGCCACGTCGCGACGCCGCCGGCGCGGTCACCGGCATCCGGGTGATCGGCGTGGAGACCACCCAGGTCAAGCACGCCCAGCGGCTGATGGTCGAGCACCGCGCCCTGCTGGAGCAGATCGCCAGGCAGGCGCCGCTGGCCGAGGTGCTCGACGGCATGGCCCGGTGCATCGAGAACCTCGCCCCGGGGCAGGTGCTCGTCTCCGTACTGCTCGCCGACCCGGACGGTCGGCAGCTGCGCCACGGCGCCGCGCCGAGCCTGCCCGAGTTCTACAACCGGGCCATCGACGGGATCGCCGCCGGCGAGGGGGTCGGCTCGTGCGGCACCGCCGCCCACCGGCGGGAACCGGTCATCGTCACGGACATCGCCACCGACCCGTTCTGGGCCGACTTCCGCGACCTGGCCGGGCGGGCCGGGCTGGCCGCCTGCTGGTCCACCCCGATCCTGGCCCGCGACGGCGGCCTGCTGGGCACCTTCGCCATGTACCACCGCACCCCGCGCGTGCCGCAGGACGCCGACCTCGCGCTCGCCCGGGTCTTCGCCGGCACCGCCGCCCTGGCCATCGAACGCCACCATGTCGAGGAGGCGAAGGCGGCCGCCGAGGCGCGGGCCCGGGCGGCTCATGACGAGCTGGCCACGGCGGTCCGCGCGGAACGGCGACTGCGCGCGGAGGCCGAGCAGCGTGCCGCCGCGGCCGCTCAGCTCGCCGACCGGATGCGCGCCGCCGCCGCCGCGCAGGCCGCCAGGCCGCATCCCGAGCAGTGCCAGCTCGGCGGCGCGCAGGGGTGCACCGAGCCGGCCCGGATCAAGATCGCGGACTCCTGGGGCGATTCCGCGTGGGGCTGTGACGCCCACGTCGAGGAGGCCATCCTCAACGTGCGGTCGGTGTTCATCGCCAGCGAGGAGCTCGGCGGCCTGGCCGCCTACCTCAACCGCTGACCACCGGCGCTCCGAGCGCCCCGGGCAGGTGGCGGTGGCCACGGCCGGGTCGCGGCCGGCCAGGGGTCGCGGACGCCTGGGATAGCGTGGGCCGATGACGTCTCAAGCGGCACAGGCACGGGGCTTGGAGACCCGACAGCGCGTCGTCGAGGCGGCGATGGCGGAGTTCGCCGAGCACGGCGTGGACGGCGCCCGGATCAACCGGATCGCGGAACGGGCCAGGGCGAGCAAGGAGCGGATCTACGCCTGGTTCGGCGACAAGGAGACGCTGTTCGACACGGTCATGCAGGTCGGGCTGGAGGAGCTGTCCCGGGCGGTGCCGATCACCGCCGACCTGGTCGACTACACCGTCCGACTGCACGACACCTTCGCCGCCCGGCCGGACCTGCAACGGGCGGCCGTCTGGGCCTGGCTGCACGAGCGAGGGCGGACGGAGCGGGTCTCCGAGCAGCGGCTCGCCGGCTACCGGAACAAGATCGCGGTGATCGAGCAGGCGCAGCGCTCCGGCGCGGTCGACCCGTCCTGGCCGCCGCACCAGCTGCTGGCCGCGCTGATCGCGCTCGCCACCTCCTGGCTGATGGCGCCGACGGAGTTGCACCGGACGGCGCCGGAGGGCGCCGACCCGGCGCAGGCGTCCCGGGACCTGGTCCGGCGGGCGGCCGAACGCCTGCTCCGCCCCCCGGCCGGTGCGTAGCGGCGCCATCCCCCACCGTGGTGCCGAGCGGTGAACCGAACCAGCTGGTTTGGTATCGACGCGATTCGGTGCTATAACTGAACCGAACTTGTTGGTTCGGAATCTGGGGAGCAGTCATGCCTGCCGTACTGATGGTCCTTTCCGCGGCCGACCACTGGACGCTGCGCGACGGGACGCGGCATCCCACCGGCTTCTGGGCGGAGGAGTTCGCCGAACCGCACCGGCTCTTCGTCCGGGCCGGCTGGCGGGTCACCGTGGCGACCCCGGGTGGCGTGGCCCCGACCGTCGACCGGCTCAGCCTGCGGATGCCGGCGGGCGCTCCCTGGCGACTGCGGCGGCACCGGCGCTACCTGGCCGCGCACGCCGAGGAGCTGGCCCACCCGCGCGACCTCGCCGAGGTCGACCTCGACGACCACGACGTGGTGTTCTACCCCGGCGGCCACGGCCCGATGGAGGACCTGGCCGTGGACCCGACCTCCGGCGCCCTGCTGACCCGGGCGCTGCGCTCCGGGATGCCGGTGGCGCTGCTGTGCCACGCGCCGGCGGCGGCGCTGGCCGCGACCGCCGAGGACGGCGGCTGGCCGTTCGCCGGCTACACCATGACCGGGCTGTCCAACACCGAGGAGCGGTTCAACCGGTTCGCTCGCGAGGCGCCCTGGCTGCTGGAGGACCGGCTGGTCGCCGGCGGGGCGCACTACGTGAAGGGCCGCGTCCCGCTGCGCCCGTACGTGGTGGTGGACCGCAACCTCTACACCGGTCAGAATCCGGCCTCGTCCGCGCGGCTGGCCCGCCGGCTGATCGCCGACCACGCCGCCCGGCCCGCGCTCGCCGTACAGGTCAGCCGCACCGTCCCGGCCCCGCCCGACCGGGTGTACGCGTTGCTCAGCGACATCACCCGGATGGGCGAGTGGAGCCCGGAGACGTACGCCGCGAGCTGGCGGGAGCCGGGCCGGCGCTTCACCGGCAGCAACCGGATCGGCCGGTTCTACCGCTGGCGGACGACCGCCACCGTCACCGAGGCCACGCCGGGGCGGGCGTTCGCCTTCACCACCGGCTGGCCGTCCTCCTCGTCCTGGCGCTACGAGTTGACGCCGGTCGAGGGCGGCACCCGGATCACCGAGTCGATGACCCGGGCCCGGCCGCAGTTGGCGGCCGTACGCCTCGTGCAGCGGGCCGTGGGCGTCCGCGACCGCGCCGCGCACCTGCGGGCCGGCATGGCCGCCACCCTCGAGCGGCTGGACGCGGCGCTGCGGCGGGAAGGACCCGACCGGCGACACCCCGACGCGTAGCCGCCGGACGCTCACCGCTCGTGCTCGTACGCGGCGAACTGGTCGAGCAGGCTCTGCGGGGCGGCGTCGTCGAAGCAGATCCGCAGGTTCCGCGCGGCCTCCTCAGCGGCCTCGGCGCCGCGTGGGAACAGCTCCTCCTCGTACGCGGCGAGGGCCGCCTCGGTCCGGCCGGGATGGGCCGCGATGGCCTGGCCGAGCGCGGCGCCGTCCAGCAGGGCGAGGTTGGCGCCCTCGCCGGCGAACGGCGACATCAGGTGGGCGGCGTCGCCGAGCAGGGTGACCCCGGGCACCCGGTCCCAGCGGTGCCCGATCGGCAGGGCGTGGATGGCGCGCGGCACCAGGGCGCCGTCGGCCTCGGTGATCAGGGCGTGGAACTCGGGCGCCCAGTCGTGGAACTCCGCCAGCAGGGCGGCCCTGCCCTGGTCGGGGTCGGCCCAGTCGACGGTGGTGATCCAGTCCGCGGGCTTGGTCAGCGCGGCGTAGACGTGCAGGCTGCCGTCCGGCTCGCGGTGGGCGAGGAAGCCGTTGCCGGGGCCGAGGGCGAACAGCATGCCGTCGCCGACGAGCCGCGCCGGCAGCGGGTGCCGCACGTCGGCGTCGAGATGGTCGAGTTCGACGAACGACACGCCGGTGTAGGCGGGCTTCGCGGCGGACAGCAGCGGCCGGATCCGCGACCAGGCGCCGTCGGCGCCGACCAGCAGGTCGCAGGCCACGGTGGCGCCGTCGGCGAAGGTGAGCTCGTGGCGGCCGCCGCCGAGCGGTCGGGCCGCGGTGAGCCGGCTGCCCCAGCGGATCGTGCCGGCGGGCAGCGAGTCGATCAGCATCCGGCGCAGTCGGCCGCGGTCGACCTCGGGCCGGCCGCCGTCGCCGTCGTCGGCCTCCTCAGCGTGTACGGTGCCGTGCTTGTCGAGGACCCGCATCGCCTCCCCACCGGCGTGGATGAGCTGCTGAAACTCGTCGAACAGGCCGGCCGCCCGGAGCGCCGGTTGGCCGTTGTGGTGGTGGATGTCGAGCATGCCGCCCTGCGTCCGGGCTTCGGGCGAGGGGTCCAGCTCATACACGGTGGACGGGATGCCGTGCAGGTGCAGCACCCGGGCGAGGGTCAGGCCGCCGAGGCCGGCGCCGACGATGGCGATGGAAGTCATGATTCCTCCTGGAAACGGGTTCGTGACGAACATGTTCGTCATGGGCGAACAGAAGAGCCGACCGGGGTGGCCGGCTCAGCGCGGGTCGGACACCGGGGTCGGCACGGTCGCGATGCCGGTGACCAGGACGTCGAACATCCAGGCCAGCCGTTGCGTGCCGGTGCCGGAGAACAGCTCGTCGCGGGCCCGGACGACGTTCGGGTGGTCGCCCTCTTCGACCTCACCCAGGGCACTGACCAGGACGTGCTGCTCGTCGGCGGCGTCGACCGCCTGGTCGCGGGTGCCCTGCTCGGCGGCCGTGGCGGTGGCGTGCTGCAACAGCAGGTCGACGCCCCAGGCGGCCTGGGTCACCGGCACGCCGCCGGCGTGCAGCAGCCCGAGCAGCGTGTCGATCAACCGGACGTAGTTCGACCCGGACGGGCGGAGCGTCAGCACCGAGCGGGCCAGGCTCGGGTGCCGGATCAACAGCTCGGTGTAGCCGGTGAGCAGGCGCAGCAGGTCGTCGCGCCACCGGTCGACCGCACCGCCCGGCGCGGGCAGGTCGAGCTCGGCGAGCAGCTCGTCGAGGATGGCCCCGTGCAGCTCGGCCATGTTCTGCAGGTAGACGTAGAGCGAGGCCGGGCCGGTGTCGAGCTCGGCCGCCAGGCGGCGCATGGTGACCCGCTCCAGCCCCTCCTCCCGCATGATCCGCAGCGCCACCCCGACGGTGCCGGCACGGCTCAGCGGCGGTTTGGCGGGCCGGTCGCGGCGACTGACGGGAGCGCGGCGGGGAGTCATAACGCGATCGTAACGAACGCGTTCGTCGGTCGCAAGGGCGTGGGGGGGGCCCGCCGCGCCCCCCCCCCCCCCCCCCGGGCCCCCCCCCGCCCCCCCCGGCCCGGGGCCCCCCCCCCCCCCCCCCCCCCCCCCCCCCCCTGCCGGCGCGGCGCCCCCCCCCCCCCC
>NZ_JBIAZT010000021.1:0-77100 GCF_042899365.1 Micromonospora sp. NPDC000089 | reverse complement strand
ACATTCCGAACCCGGAAGCTAAGCCCTCCAGCGCCGATGGTACTGCACTCGGGAGGGTGTGGGAGAGTAGGACACCGCCGGACAAACATTCCAGTAGGCCCACCCCTTGCGGGGTGGGCCTACTGCGCATTCCGCATCAGAATTGCGCACCGGGCCCGGCCCGCCTGGCGGAGGCGGGGCGGGCGGTGTGCGTACCGAAAGGAAAGCGGGAGCGGCGCGGAGGGGGCCGTGGTCGCGGACCTGGGGCGGCGGTCAGCCGCGGGTCTGGACGGCGTCGCGGATGTCGCGGAACAGGCCGGCGGAGGCCTCGACCGGGCGGTTCGGGAACATGGCCATCGCGACGCTGCCGTGGTCGGCCCAGCCGCAGACCGCGAAGTCGCCGCCGTCGCCGCTGGTGGTGCCGCACTTCATCACCCCGCCGAGCGGGCCGGCCGGCACCTTACGCAGCCCGGTGACCCTGCCGGTCTCGTCGGCCATCAGGCCGAACAGGCTGTCCAGGTCCCGCTCCGGCTGCCAGAGCAGGGTGGTGCCGCCGAAGAGCAGTACGGCCTTCTTCTCGTCCGCCGGGTCCCGGTAGACGGTGCCGAAGCTGCCGTTCAGGTCGATGTCGGCGGCGAACCCGCTGCGCAGGTAGTCGGCCGTGCTGCGGGCCCGGTCCGAGTCGTCCCGGGTGAGCCCGGCGACCTTCTCCGGAGCGACCAGCGTGGTGTCCTTCTCCCGCGCGATCCGCCAGCCGGCCACGCCCAGGGCGGTCGCGCCGGCGAGGCCCACGGCCAGCGCCGCGGCCAGCGCGATCCGGCGCCGCCGGGACGCCGGCCGACGGGGGGTGTCGGCCGGGTCGTGGTTGGTCAGCCGGATCGGTTCCTCGGTCAGCTCGACCGGCTCCGGCCCGCCGATGAGCTCACGCTCGGTGAGATGTGCCTCGGACATGTTCGCCACCGTACGCGAATGACCGGTGGCGCACGTCGGGTCCGCGGAAGCGCTACGTAGACTTTCCAGGTGACCGAGAGACTGGATGCCCGACGCCCCGACGCCCCGACCCTTGCCGGCCAGTACCAGCCCGGCGAGGTGGAGCAGCGACGGTACGAGCAGTGGGTAGCCGGCGGCCACTTCCGGGCGTCGGCGCAGAGCGACAAGCCCCCGTTCACCATCGTCATCCCGCCACCGAACGTCACCGGCTCGCTGCACATGGGGCACGCGTTCGAGCACACGCTGATGGACGCCCTCACCCGGCGCAAGAAGATGCAGGGCTTCGAGGCGCTCTGGCTGCCCGGCATGGACCACGCCGGCATCGCCACCCAGAACCTGGTCGAGCGGCAGCTCGCCACCCAGGGGCTGTCCCGGCACGACCTGGGGCGGGAGAAGTTCGTCGAGCGGGTGTGGCAGTGGAAGGCCGAGTCCGGCGGGGCGATCCTCGGCCAGATGCGCCGGCTGGGCGACGCGGTCGACTGGGACCGCGAGCGCTTCACCATGGACGAGGGCCTCTCCCGGGCCGTGCAGACCATGTTCAAGAAGCTCTTCGACGACGGGCTGATCTACCGGGCGAACCGGATCATCAACTGGTGCCCCCGCTGCCTCACCGCCCTGTCCGACATCGAGGTGGAGCACACCGAGGACGACGGTGAGCTCGTCTCCATCCGCTACAGCGACGACGTCGTGGTGGCCACCACCCGGGCCGAGACCATGCTCGGCGACACCGCGGTGGCGGTGCACCCGGACGACGAGCGGTACCAGCACCTGATCGGCACCGAGGTGGCCGTCCCGCTGACCGACCGGCGGATCCCGATCGTCGGCGACGAGCACGTCGACCCGGCCTTCGGCACCGGCATGGTGAAGGTGACCCCGGCGCACGACCCGAACGACTTCGAGATCGGCCAGCGGCACGACCTGCCGGCGCTCACGATCATGGACGAGCGCGGGGTGATCACCGCCCACGGTCCGTTCCAGGGCCTGGACCGGTACGAGGCCCGGCCGGCGATCGTGGCCGCCCTGCGCGAGCAGGGTCGGATCGTCGCCGAGAAGCGGCCCTACCAGCACTCGGTCGGGCACTGCTCGCGGTGCAAGACCACGGTCGAGCCGCGGCTGTCGCTGCAGTGGTTCGTCAACACCGCCCCGCTGGCGAAGGCGGCCGGCGACGCGGTGCGCGACGGCCGGGTGACGATCGAGCCTGCCGAGCTGGCCAAGCGGTACTTCGCCTGGGTCGACAACATGCACGACTGGTGCATCTCCCGGCAGCTCTGGTGGGGCCACCGGATCCCGGTCTGGTACGGCCCGGACGGCGAGATCGTCTGCGTCGGCCCGGACGAGGCGCCGCCCAGCGGCGAGGGCTGGCGGCAGGACGAGGACGTCCTGGACACCTGGTTCTCCAGCGGCCTGTGGCCGTTCTCCACCCTCGGCTGGCCGGAGCGCACCCCGGACCTGGCGAAGTTCTACCCGACCAGCGTGCTGGTGACCGGCTACGACATCCTCTTCTTCTGGGTCGCCCGGATGATGATGTTCGGCCTGTACGCGATGGACGGCGTGCAGCCGTTCGACACGGTGGCCCTGCACGGCATGGTCCGCGACGAGCACGGCAAGAAGATGTCGAAGTCGTTCGGCAACGTGGTCGACCCGCTGGACTGGATCGACCGGTTCGGCGCCGACGCCACCCGGTTCACCCTGGCCCGGGGCGCCAACCCCGGGCAGGACGTGCCGGTCAGCGAGGAGTGGTGCCAGGGCTCCCGCAACTTCTGCAACAAGCTCTGGAACGCCACCCGGTTCGCGCTGCTCAACGGCGCGCACACCGCCGGTGACCTGCCGCCCGCCGAGCAGCTCTCCACGGTCGACCGGTGGATCCTGTCCCGGCTGGCGCACGTCACCGCCGAGGTCGACGAGCAGTTCGAGGCGTACGAGTTCGCGAAGGTCTGCGACCTGCTCTACCACTTCGCCTGGGACGACGTCTGCGACTGGTACGTGGAGGCGAGCAAGCCGGTGCTCGCCGAGGGCGGCCCGGCCGCCGACGCCACCCGGCGGGTGCTCGGGCACGTGCTGGACCAGCTGCTGCGGCTGCTGCACCCGGTGATCCCGTTCGTCACCGACGAGCTGTGGAGCGCGCTGACCGGCGGTGCGACGGTGCTGACCGCCGACTGGCCGGTGGCCGACCGGGCCCGGATCGACGACGCCGCCGAGCGCGAGGTCGGCACCCTCCAGCGGGTGGTGACCGAGATCCGCCGGTTCCGCTCCGACCAGGGGCTGCGCCCGACCCAGCGGGTCGCCGCGCGGCTGGAGGGGCTGACCGTCGCCGGCATCGCCGCGCACGAGCCGCTGATCCGCTCGCTGGTCCGCCTCGATCAGCCGGCCGAGGACTTCCAGGCCAGCGCCACCCTCGCCATGCCGGGGGAGGTCAGCGTCGCGCTGGACACCCGCGGCTCGATCGACGTGGCCGCCGAGCGGGCCCGACTGACCAAGGACCGGTCGGCCGCCGAGAAGGAGGTCGCCCAGGCCCGGGGCAAGCTCGACAACCCGGCCTTCGTCGGCAAGGCCCCGGAACCGGTGGTCGCCAAGATCCGTGACCGACTGGCGGTGGCCGAGGCGGATCTGGTCCGCATCGACGCCGCTCTGGAGGCGCTCTCCTCATGACCGACCACACCGAGTTCGCCGCCGTCGACGCGGCGCTCAACGCCCGCGGCTTCACCCGGATGGCGTTCGAGCTGGAGAAGATCGAGGACCTGCTCGACCTGCTGGGCAGCCCGCAGCGGGCGTACCCGTCGATCCACCTGACCGGGACCAACGGCAAGACCTCGACCGCGCGGATGATCGACTCGCTGCTGCGGGCCTTCGGGCTGCACACCGGGCGGTACACCAGCCCGCACCTGGAGACGGTGCGGGAGCGGATCGCGCTGGACGGGGAACCGGTCAGCGAGGAGCGGTTCGTCGCCACGTACCGGGAGGTGGCGCCGCTGGCCGAGCTGGTCGACCAGCGCGCGGCCGAGCCGCTGACCTACTTCGACCTGACCACCGCGTTGGCGTTCGCCACGTTCGCCGACGCGCCGGTCGACGTCGCGGTGGTCGAGGTGGGGCTCGGCGGCGCCGAGGACGCCACCAACGTGATCCAGGCCGGGGTGGCGGTGCTCACCCCGATCGGGCTGGACCACACCGAGTGGCTCGGCGACACGCTGGAGGACATCGCCCTGCACAAGGCCGGCATCATCCACCCCGGCGCCACGGTGATCTGCGCGGCCCAGGAGGACGAGGCGGCCCGGCCGATCCTGGACCGCTGCGCCGAGGTCGGCGCCACCATCGCCCGGGAGGGCACCGAGTTCGGGGTGCTGCGCCGGGCGGTCGCCGTCGGCGGCCAGGTGCTCAGCATCCAGGGCCTCGGTGGGGTGTACGACGAGGTGTTCGTCCCGCTGCACGGCGCTCACCAGGCGCAGAACGCGGCGGTGGCGCTGGCCGCCGTGGAGGCGTTCCTCGGGGCGGGCGCGAAGCGGCAGCTGGACGTGGAGACGGTCCGGGAGGGCTTCGCCGCGGCCAGCTCGCCCGGCCGCCTGGAGAAGGTGCGCAGCGCGCCCACCGTGCTGCTGGACGGCGCGCACAACCCGCACGGGATGGCCGCCACGGTTACCGCGCTGCAGGAGGAGTTCGCGTTCAGCAAGCTGGTCGGCGTGCTCGCCGTACTGGCCGACAAGGACGCCGCCAGCCTGCTGGAACTGCTGGAGCCGGTGCTCGACTCGCTGGTCGTCACCCGCAACAGCTCGCCGCGGGCGATGCCGGCGGACGAGCTGGCCGCGCTGGCCGGCGAGGTCTTCGGGCCGGAGCGGGTGCAGGTCGCCGAGGAGATGCCGGATGCCATCGAGGCGGCCGTCGCCGAGGCCGAGGCCGACGTGCCGGGCGAGCTGTCCGGGGTCGGCGTGCTGGTCACCGGGTCGGTGGTGACGGTGGCCGACGCGCGACGGTTGCTGAAGCGATGACCGAGCCCGACCGGAACCGCCCGGCGCCCGACGTCGAGCCGCCGCAGCCCGCCCCGACCACCGACGACCGCGCGCCGGACGGGACACCCGGGCCGCGGCGTTCCGGGCTGCGTAACCCGGTGGCGGCGGTACGCGGGCTCGGCGCCGGCACCCTGGGCCTGGAGGCGCTGGTGCTGCTGCTGGCGATCCAGCCGATCCGGCTGGTCGGCGGCGAGCTGAGCGGCGCCGCGATCGCGGCGATCGTCGCGCTGGCCGTCGCCGCGATCGTGCTGGCCGGGCTGATGCGCCGGCCGTGGGCCTGGTCCGCCGGCACCGTGCTGCAGGGGCTGCTGCTGCTGTCCGGCCTGCTGCACTGGTCGCTGTTCGGGTTGGGCGTGATCTTCGGGCTGGTCTGGGCGTACGCCCTGCACGTGCGGCGGGTCATCCTCGGCTGAGGCGCCCGCCGCGGCGTCCGGGTGGCCGCTCAGGCGTCGGCGCGTTCCCGCCACTGGGTCAGCGCGATGCCGTGACCGTCCGGGTCCCGGAAGGCGGCCGCCCAGACCTCCAGCTTCGCCCCCCGGTTGACCACCCGCGGCGCGTACGTGAAGCGGACGCCGGCCTCCCGCAGCCGCCGGTACGCCGCGTCGATGTCGGCCACCTCCAGGTTGAGGTGGACCAGGCGGCGGCTGAGCGGGGCGGCGCCGCTGACCTCGCGCAGCACCACCCGGGTGCTGCCCGAGGCGAGCACGGCGTTGCCGGCGCCCCGGTCGACCTCGGTGAAGCCGAGCACGTCGGTGTAGAAGCCCAGCGACCGGGACAGGTCGGTGACCAGCAGGGTCAGCCCGACACCGCCGAACGGGGCGGCCGGGTCCGCCGCCGCGGTGGCCGGGTCGTACCCGAAGATCGCCTCGTCCAGGCCGGCCGGATCGACCTCGTCGGCGTCCGGCAGGTGGGCGGCGGCCGGGTCCGCGCCGGGGGCCGGGTCGTCCAGCGGCACGTCGACCGGGTCGACGAGCGGCGTGCCGGACCGTTCCTCGGCGCGCGGCCGGGGGGCCGACGCCCGGCGGGGCAGGTCGGTGACCGGCTGCGGATCGACCAGGATGCCCTCCAGCACCACCCCGTCGCCGGGCCGCTGGTGCAGCACCACCGGCTCGCGCTCCTCGGTCAGCACCTCGACGTCCTCGGTGGCCGGGTCGCCGCCCACCGGCTCCGACCGCGCCGGCTCGGGCCGGGCGGCGTCGGACCGTACCGGATCGGACCGGAACGGGTCGGACCCGGACCGGAGCGGGTCGGACGGGTACGGCTCGGACCGGAACGGGTCGTCGCGCACCGGGTCGGAGCGGAACGGATCGGGGCCCGGCGGCGCGTCGCGGAACTCCTCGCGCAGGTCGTCGCGGAAGTCGTCGTCGACCGGGCGGCCGGCCCACGGCGGGGCCTCCTGCGGGATCAGCACCTCGTCCACCGGCTCGGCGCCGGCGTACTCGGGCGGCAGGTCGGCGACCGTCCCGACGGTGGCGGCGGTCTCCGCGTGGGTGGGCACGTCGTCCCAGAGAACCCGGACGTGCCGCTGGTCGTCCAGGGCCACCCGGATGGGCAGGGTCTGCCCCAGCGACGGCCACTTCGACACCGGCACCCGCGGTTCGATGATCTTCTTCGACCGGGGCGGCAGCCCCGGCGCGTCGATCACCAGCTGCAGCTCGCAGCGGCCGAACGCGTACTGGGTCGGCGGCTCGGAGGCGCTGTGCACGTGCCCCACCCCGACCACCCAGGTGCGGCCGCCGCCGCGCACGGTGGCCAAGGCGATCGCCAGCACCAGCAGCGCCACCCCGAGCGCCACGATCGCCCAGCTGGTCATGCCCAGCCCGAACAGGACCACGAACGTGGCCACGGTGCCGAGCACCGCGGCGATCAACTTGCGTACCGGCGCGATGGTGCGGTTCCCGCTCGCCACAGTGGACCTCCCAGGGGTCAAGACCAGGCTAGGGCCGGCCGGCGGGCGAGGGAAGGCGCAGCCGCCGCGCCGGCGTCCCGACCGGGTCGCTAGGCTGACCGTACCCAGCCCGACCGCCTTGTGCGCACAGGAGGAACCCAGCGTGTCCAGCACCAGCCCGGATGAGCGCACGCTCGTACTGATCAAGCCGGACGCGGTCCGCCGTGGCCTGGTGGGCGAGATCGTCTCCCGGTTCGAGCGCAAGGGCCTGCGGATCGACGCCATGCAGACGCGCACGCTGGACGGCGCCTTCGCCGACCAGCACTACGCCGAGCACGTGGACAAGCCGTTCTACCCGCCGCTGAAGGCGTTCATGACCGGCGGGCCGCTGGTCGCGCTGGTGCTCTCCGGTGACACCGTGATCGAGGTGGTCCGGGGAATGATCGGCAGCACCGACGGGCGCAAGGCGGCCGCCGGCACGATCCGCGGCGACCTCTCCCTGTCCAACCGGGAGAACCTGGTGCACGCCTCCGACTCGGCCGACAGCGCCAAGCGCGAGATCGCCCTCTGGTTCCCCGAGCTCGGCTGACCAGTCCCCGACGAAAGGCTCCCGCCACCGGCGGGAGCCTTTCGCGTATCCCCCAGGGCGGGCAGGGGCGGGTGGTCGGGGGGAGGGGGTGGGGAGGGTAGGATGGGCGGCATCAGGCGCTGATCCGGCCATCACCGGGGAGCCTCCGGAAGAACAGCCGGGCGACCGGCCCAGTAGAACCGGACGGGACGGCCCGTCACAGCCGGCCAACGAGCGGGCGGTCGATCCTGACCGCCAAGCGGGGTGGTACCGCGGGCCGTGCCCCGGGCGCGCCGATGGGGCGTACCGGGAGAAGGGCTCGTCCTCGCAGACCACGTACGAGTGAGCTGCGCGAGGAGAGCGACCCCCGATGGTCTATCCGTTGCACGACCCGACGGGCGCCGGCGTCCCGGCGAGCCCGGACCTGCCCGCGGTCGAGCGCCGGGTGCTGGAGCACTGGACGGCCGACAAGACCTTCGAGGCCAGCGTCGAGGCGAGGCCGACCTCCGGTCGGCAATCGGACACGACGGGCTCTGCCGATGGCGGCGTCGCGGGCGACGCCGAAAACGAGTACGTCTTCTACGACGGCCCGCCGTTCGCCAACGGCCTGCCGCACTACGGCCACCTGTTCACCGGGTACGTCAAGGACGTCGTGCCGCGCTACCAGACCATGCGCGGCAGGCACGTCGAGCGGCGCTTCGGCTGGGACTGCCACGGCCTGCCCGCCGAGGTGGTGGCCGAGAAGCAGCTCGGCATCACCAGCAAGGCGGAGATCATCGACCTCGGCGTGGCCCGGTTCAACGAGGCCTGCCGCAGCTCGGTGCTGGAGTTCACCCAGGACTGGGAGCGGTACGTCACCCGGCAGGCCCGCTGGGTGGACTTCGCCAACGACTACAAGACCCTCGACCTGGACTACATGGAAAGCGTCATGTGGGCCTTCAAGACCCTGCACGACAAGGGCCTGGTCTACGAGGGCTTCCGGGTGCTGGCGTACTGCTGGCGGTGCGAGACCCCGCTGTCGAACACCGAGACCCGGATGGACGACGTCTACCGGGACCGGCACGACCCGACCCTGTCGGTCTGGTTCGGGCTGGCCCCGGACGACAGCGCCCCGGAGCTGGTGCGCGGGCCGGTGAGGCTGGGCGTCTGGACCACCACGCCGTGGACCCTGCCGTCGAACCTGGCGCTCGCCGTCGGCCCGGACATCGAGTACGCGGTGCTGGAACGTGACGGCGACCGGTACGTGGTCGGGGCGGCGCGGCTCGGGGCGTACGCCAAGGAGCTGGAGGGGTACGAGCAGGTCGGCACGGTGTACGGCCGGGACCTGGTCGGGCGCCGCTACACGCCGCTGTACGACTTCCTCGTCGAGCAGGCCGGCCCGAACGCGTACCAGGTGCTCGGGGCGGAGTTCGTCACCACCGAGGACGGCACCGGGATCGTGCACCTGGCACCCGCGTTCGGCGAGGACGACCAGAACGTCTGCAACGCCGCCGGCATCCCGACCGTCGTGACCGTGGACGATCACACCCGGTTCACCGCGCTGGTCCCGCCGTACCAGGGCGAGCAGGTCTTCGACGTGAACAAGCCGGTGATCCGGGAGCTCAAGGAGCGGGGGGTGGTGCTCCGGCAGGACACCTACACCCACTCCTACCCGCACTGCTGGCGCTGCGACACCCCGCTGGTCTACAAGGCGGTGTCGTCGTGGTTCGTCGCCGTGACCAAGTTCCGGGACCGGATGGTCGAGCTGAACCAGCAGATCAACTGGACGCCGGGGCACATCAAGGACGGCTCGTTCGGCAAGTGGCTGGCGAACGCCCGGGACTGGTCGATCAGCCGGAACCGGTTCTGGGGCTCGCCGATCCCGGTGTGGCGCTCCGACGACCCGACCTATCCGCGCATCGACGTGTACGGCTCGCTGGCCGAGATCGAGCGGGACTTCGGCGTACGCCTGACCGACCTGCACCGGCCGGCGGTGGACGACCTGGTCCGGCCCAACCCGGACGACCCGACCGGGAAGTCCATGATGCGCCGGGTGCCGGAGGTGCTGGACTGCTGGTTCGAGTCCGGCTCGATGCCGTTCGCCCAGGTGCACTACCCGTTCGAGAACGCCGACTGGTTCGAGCACCACTACCCGGGCGACTTCATCGTCGAGTACATCGGGCAGACCCGCGGCTGGTTCTACACCATGCACGTGCTGGCCACCGCGCTGTTCGACCGGCCGGCGTTCCGCAACTGCCTGAGCCACGGCATCCTGCTCGGCTCGGACGGGCGCAAGATGTCCAAGAGCCTGCGCAACTACCCGGACGTCTACCACGTCTTCGACGCGTACGGCTCCGACGCGATGCGCTGGATGCTGATGTCCTCGCCGGTGCTGCGCGGCGGCGACATGGCGGTCACCGAGGCGGGCATCCGGGACGCGGTACGCCAGGTGCTGCTGCCACTGTGGAACGTCTGGTACTTCTTCTCGCTCTACGCCAACGCGGACGGCCACACCGCTCGGCGGCGCACCGACAGCACGCACCTGCTCGACCGGTACGTGCTGGCCAAGACGAACGAGCTGGTGGCGACGGTCGGCGCGCAGATGGACGCGTACGACATCTCCGGCGCGTGCGCCAGCGTCCGGTCCTACCTGGACGCGCTGACCAACTGGTACGTGCGCCGCTCGCGGGACCGGTTCTGGGCCGGCGACGCGGACGCGTTCGACACCCTGTGGACGGTGCTGGAGACGCTCTGCCGGGTGGTGGCGCCGCTGGCCCCGCTGACCGCGGAGGAGATCTGGCGCGGGCTGACCGGTGAGCGGTCGGTGCACCTGACCGACTGGCCGCAGGCGGCGGAGTTCCCGGCCGACCACGAGCTGGTCGCCGCGATGGACAACGTCCGGGCGGTCGCCTCGGCGGCGCTGTCGCTGCGCAAGGCCAAGGGCCTGCGGGTCCGGCTGCCGCTGGCCAAGCTGACCGTGGCCTCCCCGGTCGCCGACCAGCTGCGGCCCTTCGCCGACCTGGTCGCCGACGAGGTCAACGTCAAGGCGGTGGAGTTCTCGCCGGAGGTGGCGAACTACTGCCAGCAGGTGTTGACCGTGGTGCCCCGGGCGCTCGGCCCGCGGGTCGGCAAGCAGGTGCAGCAGGTGATCAGGGCGGTCAAGGCGGGGGAGTGGGAGCTGGTCGACGGCGCCCCGGTGGCCGCCGGGATCACCCTCGCCGAGGGCGAGTACGAGCTGCGGCTGGTCGCCGCCGACGCCGAGCACTCCGCGCCGCTGCCCGGCGGCGAGGGGGTGGTGGTGCTGGACACCGAGGTCACCCCGGAGCTGGCCGCCGAGGGCCTGGCCCGGGACGTGGTCCGGGTGGTGCAGCAGGCCCGCCGGGACGCCGACCTGGACGTCTCCGACCGGATCGCGGTGGCGCTGTCGGCCTCCGAGGAGGTCCGGGCGGCGGTGTCGGCGTACACCGGGTTCGTGGCCCGGGAGGTGCTGGCCGACACCCTCGACTTCGCCGACGGCCTGACCGGCTTCGCCGGTGAGGTGGGCGAGGGGGAGCCGGTGACGGTGACCGTCCGGCGGGTCTGACCGCCGCGGGGGGGGGGGGGGGGGGGGCCCCCCCGCCCCCCCCCCCGGCGGCCGCCCCCCCCGCCGGGGGGGGGGGGGGGGGGGGGGGGGGGGGGGGGGGGGGGGGGGGGGGGGGGGGGGGGGGGGGGGGGGGGGGGGGGGGGGGGGGGGGGCGGGGGGGGGGGGCGCCCCGGGGGGGGGGGGGGGGCGGCCCCCCCCGCCCCCCCCCCCCGCCGGGTCGCCGGCCACCACGTGGATGGGGACGTGCCGGCGTCCGCTACCGTGACACCGCCTGTCAACGCACGATCGCCGGAGGACCAGTGCCGCTGCTCTACACCATCGGCAAGCTCACCGTGGCGCCCGCCATCCGGTTGGCCTTCCGCCCGACCGTGGAGGGCCTGGAGCACATTCCGGCGACCGGCGGCGCGATCTTCGCCGGCAACCACCTCTCGGTCGCCGACGAGCTGCTGCTCGGCACCGTGGTGCCCCGCCACCTGGCGTTCTGGGCCAAGTCCGAGTACTTCACCGGCACCGGCCCGAAGGGCGCGTTCTCCAAGTTCCTGCTGACCGGGCTGGGCGCCATCCCGGTCGAGCGGGCCGGCGGGCGGGCCGCGCTGTCCGCGTTCGACGCGGCCATCCCGGCGCTGAAGGCCGGCGACCTGGTGGCCGTCTACCCCGAGGGCACCCGATCGCCCGACGGGCGGCTCTACCGGGGGCGCACCGGCACCGCGCGGCTGGCGGTGGCGGCCGGGGTGCCGGTCATCCCGGTCGGTGTCACCGGCACCGACAAGGCCCAGCCGATCGGCACCCGGGTGCCCCGACCGGGCAAGGCGAAGATCACCATCCGGTTCGGCAAGCCGCTGGACTTCACCGGCCGCTCCGACGACCGTCGCTCACTGCGGGAGATGACCGACGAGCTGATGGCCGAGATCCAGAAGCTCACCGGCCAGGAGTACGTCCCGCGGTACGCGCCGCGCCGCACCGAGCAGACCCCGGGCGAGGCGTCCGCCTGACCTCCGGTCACGGCGGGTCGTCGCCGCGCCCGCGCTCCTGCGCGATCACCGCGTCCAGGTCGCTGAGGCGCTCCAGCTGCTTCATGGTGCGGGCCATCCGCGCGTTGCCCGGGATCCGCCCCCGGTTGCGGGCCAGGAACGCCCAGTAGCCGGCGGTGAACGGGCACGCGTCCGGGCCGACCCGGTTGCGCGGGTCGTACCGGCAGCCGCCGCAGTAGTCGCTCATCCGGTTGATGTACGCGCCGCCGGAGACGTACGGCTTGGTGGTCATCCGGCCCAGGTCGGCGTACTGGCTCATGCCGACCACGTTGGCGGTCATCACCCACTCGTAGCCGTCCACGAAGCTGGTGTGGAAGAAGTCCACCAGCTCGTTCGGGCGCCAGCCGCGCTGCAACGCGTAGTTGCCCAGCACCATCAGCCGGGGGATGTGGTGCACCCAGCCGTGGTCCCGCACCCCGGCCAGCACGTCCGACAGGCAGCGGGCGTCCACCCGGTCGGCGTCCAGCTCGGACCACCAGCCGGGCACCGAGCGCCGGGCGGACAGCTCGTTGCTGCGCCGCCAGCCGGCGTCGAAGTACCAGTACAGGTGCCAGATGAAGTCCCGCCAGCCGAGGATCTGCCGGACGAACCCCTCCACGCTGGGCAGCGGCGCCCCGTCGGAGTGGTACGCCTTCTCCGCCCCGCGAACGGCCTCCATCGGGTCCAGCAGCCCCAGGTTGAACGAGGACGACAGCAGGCTGTGCGCCAGCCACGGGTCGCCGGCGAGCATCGCGTCCTCGTACGGGCCGAACGCGGCGAGCCGGTGGGTGAGGAAGTGCCGCAGCCGGGCCTTCGCCTCCTTCGTGGTGGCCGGGAACCGGCGCGGGCCGTCCCGGCCGGCGAACCGGATCCCCTCCCGCTCCCAGCGGTCCAGGTCGGCCCGGACCTCGGCGTCGATGTCGTCCTCCTTCGGCATCGGCGGCGCCGGGACGTCCAGCCGCTCGGTGCCCTTCGGCGGCGGCTCGCGGTTCTCGGTGTCCAGGCTCCACCGGCCGCCGACCGGCTCGTCGCCGGCCATCAGCACGCCGTGGCGTTCCCGGGCGAACCGGTAGAACGCCTCCATCCGCAGCGCGCCCCGGCGCTCGTCCGCCCAGTCGGCGAACTCCTCCAGCGGGGTGAGGAAGCCGCGCGGGGGCAGCACGGTCACCCGGTCCTGCCGGCGGACGAACTCCAGCGCGCGGCGGGACGTCGGATGGCAGACCTCCAGCGGCTCACGCACCTCGCGCAGCGCCTCGGCGTACGTCTCGGTGCGCAGGAACCGGGCCTGGTCGCCCAGCTCGGCGGCCCGGTGCCGGAGCGCGGAGAGCACCAGGTGCGCCTTCTGCCGGTGGTAGACGCGGCGCCGGAAGACCGCCTTCGACTCGATCAGCAGGACGGGTTGGCGCCGGTCGTCGAGGAAGTGCGGCCCCAACTGGTCGGCGAAGAGCCAACGCCGCGACATGTCCCGATTGTGCACCCTGCGGGGGGTGTCCGGCAGAGGGAAGGCGAGAACCTCTCGGCGCGTCGTCAACCCTGCTGAGGGACGACGATCCGCTCCCGCAGCCGGGCGAGCAGCTGGGCGCTGTCGTCGACCGAGAGCCGGGTGAACACGGCGGTGGCGCTGCTGCCGTGGTCGACCGAGGTGCAGACCACCACGTCGGCGCCGTCGGCCTGGCCGACCGCGCAGCGCTCGTACCGGCCGCGGATCCCGGTCTCCACCGGCTGCGACTGCCCGAGCCGGTAGGTGTCGGTGAGCCGGGCCATCTCGTCGTTCGCGTCGGTCTCCGGGCTGAACCGGAAACCGGTGTCGCCGAAGACGGTGACCCGCTTGCCGTCCGGGGTGGCGTAGATCCCGGCGAAGACGTCCTCGGCGAGCAGGTTGGCCGAGCGCACCTCGGCCTTCAGCCGCTTGGCGGTCGCGTCGCTGCGGGCGTCGCTGCGCAGGGTCAGGTCGGCCACCTCGGCGGGCAGCGCGGCGTTCGCCGGGTACTGCTCCCAGATCGGCTTGGCGAACCAGGCCGGCACGCCGCAGCAGCACAGCAGCGAGAACAGCAGCACCCAGGGCCAGCGCCGCCGGCGGCGGCGGGCCGGCGCCGGGGCGTACCCCTGCGGGGGTTGCCAACCGGGCGGCGGACCGACCGGCTCCGGCCGGCCGCGGCGCTGCTTCGACCGGCCCTTGGTCGGCGGGGCCGGCGCGGGGGAGACCGGCGGCGCGGGGGAGACCGGCGGGGCGGACACGGCGGGGTACGCCCGGGTGGGCGGGTGCGCGGCCGGCTGCGGCGGCACCGGTGGCTGGTACGCGGTCGGCGGGAGGGCCCGCGGCGGGTACGGCACCGCCGGCGCCGGGTACGGCGGCGTCGGCGGATGGGCCGGCGCCGCGGTCGGGTAGGGCAGGGTCGGCGGCAGCGGGCCCAGGTCGGGATGGTCCAGCTCCCAGCCCCCGGTGTCGACGCCCGCCCACGGGTCCACCGGCGCGCGGTGCTCCGGCGGCTCGTCGGCGGCGGGCGGGACCGGGGTGGGCTCGGCCGACTCGCCCCACGCGGGCCGGCGCGGCGGCGGGGGCGGCACGGCCGCCGAGCCGCGCGGTCGCGCCGGCTCCACCCGGGTGGGCGCCGGCGCCTCGGGCTCGGCCCGGTTTGCCTCGGTCGGCGGCGGCTCCGGCGCCGCCGGCTCGGACGCGGTGCGTGGGGGCTCGGCCGGGGAGTCGGTCTCCGTGGCCCGGCGGTCGGGCTCGCCGGTCGCCGGGGCGTCCGCGCCGCCAGCGTTCGCGGGCTCGTCGCCGGGCAGCTCACGGGTGCCGTCCGGCCCCGTCGCGGGCCGGTCGGCGCCGGGTACGGCGGGAGAGGTCGGGGCGGCGTCCAGCGCCGGCTCCCGGCCCTGGTCCGGGGCGGGCGTGCTCCCCTCGGCCGGCCGGTCGGTCTCCGGCTGCGGCTGCGGCATCGCGGCTGTCTCCTCTCGCGCCGGTCCGAGGTTAGTACCGGTGCGCCACCGTCGGCGATCCCGCCCGATCGGTGGGCGCGTACCCTTGGGCATCATGAGTGCTCCGTCCACGTCGCCGCGCGCCGCCGCGGCCAATTCGATCTGGCCGCTGCTGGAGCCGCTGCTGCCCCAGGTGACCAAGCCCATCCAGTACGTCGGTGGCGAGTTGGGCGCGGTGGTCAAGGACTGGGACGCGGCGACCGTCCGCTGGGCGCTGATGTACCCGGACGCGTACGAGGTGGGGCTGCCCAACCAGGGCGTGCAGATCCTCTACGAGGTGCTCAACGAGCTGCCCGACACCCTCGCCGAGCGGACGTACGCGGTCTGGCCGGACCTGGAGGCGCTGATGCGCTCCCACGGCGTGCCGCAGTTCACCGTCGACGCGCACCGCTCGGTGCGCGACTTCGACGTGTTCGGCGTCTCGTTCTCCACCGAGCTGGGCTACACCAACCTGCTCACCGCGATCGACCTGGCCGGCATCCCGATGCGTGCGGTCGACCGCACCGAGGCCGACCCGGTGATCGTGGCCGGCGGGCACGCCGCGTTCAACCCGGAGCCGATCGCCGACTTCATCGACGCCGCGGTGCTCGGCGACGGCGAGGAGGCGGTCCTGGAGATCACCGCGATCGTCCGGGAGTGGAAGGCCGAGGGCGCGCCCGGTGGCCGGGACGAGCTGCTGCTGCGGCTGGCCCGCACCGAGAGCGTCTACGTGCCGCGCTTCTACGACGTGGACTACCTGCCCGACGGTCGGATCCAGCGGGTCGTGCCGAACCGCGCGGACGTGCCGTTCCGGGTGCACAAGCGCACCACGATGGACCTGGACGCCTGGCCGTACCCGAAGAAGCCGCTCGTGCCGCTGGCCGAGACGGTGCACGAGCGGTACGCGGTGGAGATCTTCCGGGGCTGCACCCGCGGCTGTCGGTTCTGCCAGGCCGGCATGATCACCCGCCCGGTGCGGGAACGCTCGATCACCACGGTCGGCCAGATGGTCCAGCAGGGGCTGGAGTTCTCCGGCTTCAACGAGGTGGGCCTGCTGTCGCTGTCCTCGGCCGACCACTCCGAGATCGGCGACATGTGCTCCGGCCTGGCCGAGCAGTATGAGGGCACCAACGTGTCGCTGTCGCTGCCGTCGACCCGGGTGGACGCGTTCAACATCGACCTGGCCCAGGAGCTGTCCCGCAACGGCCGGCGGACCGGCCTGACCTTCGCCCCCGAGGGCGGGTCGGAGCGGATCCGCAAGGTCATCAACAAGATGGTGTCGAAGGAAGACCTGATCCGTACGGTGGTCACCGCGTACACCAACGGCTGGCGGCAGGTGAAGCTGTACTTCATGTGCGGCCTGCCCACCGAGACCGACGAGGACGTCCTCGAGATCGCCGAGATGGCGCACGAGGTGATCCGGGCCGGCCGGGCGGCGACCGGCTCGAAGGACATCCGCTGCACCGTGTCGATCGGCGGGTTCGTGCCGAAGCCGCACACCCCGTTCCAGTGGGCGTCGATGGCCGACCCGGAGACCATCGACCGCCGGCTCAAGTTGCTGAAGCAGGCGATCAACGCGGACCGCTCGCTGGGCCGGGCGATCGGCTACCGCTACCACGACGGCGAGCCGTCGCTGATCGAGGGCCTGCTCAGCCGGGGCGACCGCCGGGTCGGCGCGGTGATCCACAAGGTCTGGCAGGACGGCGGCCGGTTCGACGGCTGGAGCGAGCACTTCTCGTACCGGCGCTGGGTCGACGCCGCCGCCGAGGTGCTGCCCACCTTCGGGGTGGACCTCGACTGGTACACCACCCGGGAGCGCGAGGAGCTGGAGGTCCTGCCCTGGGACCACCTCGACTCCGGGCTGGACAAGGACTGGCTCTGGCAGGACTGGCAGGACTCGACGTCCGGGTACGAGCAGGACGACTGCCGGTGGACCCCGTGCTTCGACTGCGGCGTCTGCCCCTCGATGGACACCGAGATCCAGATCGGTCCCACCGGCCGCAAGCTCCTCCCCCTGACCCCCGTGACCACCGCCCCCTGACCACCCGGGGCCGATCACGAGGTCGCCGCGGGTCACCGGCGGCGACCTCGTGATCAACCGGTGCTGACCGAAC
Source organism: Micromonospora sp. NPDC000089 (assembly GCF_042899365.1). Taxonomy (NCBI): domain Bacteria; kingdom Bacillati; phylum Actinomycetota; class Actinomycetes; order Micromonosporales; family Micromonosporaceae; genus Micromonospora; species Micromonospora sp. NPDC000089. Next base: position 60,030 of record NZ_JBIAZT010000021.1, on the reverse strand, counting down.
GAGGAGCACGACGATCAGCAGGAAACCTCAGCCGGAGGGTGGGCAGGCGCCCGTCGTCCAGCGCATCCGGATCCGGTACGCCAAGCGCGGCCCGCTGCGCTTCACCTCGCACCGGGACTTCGCCCGCGCGTTCGAGCGGGCGCTGCGCCGCGGCGCCGTGCCGATCGCCTTCTCCCAGGGCTTCACCCCGCACCCGAAGATCTCGTACGCCAGCGCGGCGCCCACCGGGGTGGCCAGCGAGGCGGAGTACCTGGAGATCGGGCTGCGGGCCGTGGTCGACCCGGAGCGGCTGCGCGCCGCGCTCGACGCCGCCCTCTCACCCGGCCTGGACGTGCTGGACGCGGTGGTCGTCGCCACCACGGGCAGCCTGGCCGACCGGATCGAGGCGTCGCTCTGGCGGATCGAGCTGCCCGGCGTCGACCCGACCGTGGCGGGACAGGCGGTTTCCGCCTTCGTGGCCGCCGCCGAGGTGCCGGTCGAGCGGATGACCAAGCAGGGCCGGCGGACCTTCGACGCCCGGGCCGCCGTGATGCGCATCGATGTGGTTCCGGCGACCGAGACGCCTTCCGGGGACCCGGGCGTGTCGTGTGCGATACTCGAACTGGTCGTGCGGCAGGTCACTCCGTCCGTACGACCCGATGACGTCCTTTCCGGCCTCCGCGTGGTGGCCGACCTGGAGCCGCCGGTTCCCCCCCGGGTGATCCGGCTGGCGCAGGGCACGCTGACCGCGCAGGGCGAGATCGTGGATCCGTTGGAAGCGGACCGCGACGGGGCATCCATCGGAGAGCGCTGACCCACGTCAGTGTTCTTGGCAGGCAGACTTCGGCGGTCGCGCACCACGCGCGCCCGGCGGAAACACTTTTGCGGCAACCCTGCGTGGCAGCGCTCACCCGCGCCCGGGGCGGCCAGAACTGGAGAACGTCCATGCTCGAGAACGAGCCCGAGGGCGGCGAGCGGACCGGCGCGCAGCCGGCCGCCGACCCCGCCGACACCACCATCCAGGGCAGCGCCCCGGAGGCCCCGCCGACGCGTCGGCGGACCACCCGGCGGCGGGCCGCCCCGCTGAGCCAGCCGGAGCAGACGGACGCGCCCGCCGAGGCGTCGGCCGCCGCGCCGTCCGGCACCGACGAGACGCAGCAGGCCGAGGTCCTCGCCCCGATCGCCGGCGAACTGGACACCGCGCCGAAGACCACCCGGCGCCGGCGCAAGGCCACCCCCGCCAAGGCGACCGAGGAGCCGGTCGTCGCCATCTCCGCCGAGGAGACCTCCGACGAGGTCGTACCGCCGGTGAAGGTGACCCGTACCCGGCGGAAGAAGGCGGCCCCCGCGGCGGCCGAACCGGCCGCGGAGACCCCGTCGGCGGACACCCCGGCCGAGCCGGCGCCGGCCCGGCTCGCCGCCGCGACGCCCGAGCCGGCGGCCGAGCCGCTCCCGCCGGTCGCCGCCGGGGACGAGCCGGTCGAGGCCGAGGTGGAGCCGGTCGAGACCGGGGAGGAGCCCGCCGTCGAGGCCGCGGCGCCCACCGAGCCGACCGTGGCCGACCGGCCCGCCGCCGCACCGGAGACCGCCGCGACCACCCCGCCCGCTACCGCCGCCTCCGGGGCGGAGAGCCGGTCGGGCGAGGTTCCGCCCGGTGTGGCCGTGCCCGGTGGCGAGCCGGCCGAGCCGACCGAGACCGCGCCGCGCACCCGCCGCCGCCGGGCCGCGATCGCCGCGCCCACCGTGCTGTTCATGGCCCCGCAGCCCGAGGAGCTGCCCACCTTCCGGGTGGTCGAGCCCGGGCCGGCCGCCGTCGAGCCGGTCGCCGAGGAGCCGGCCGAGACCGGCCGGCGCCGCCGCCGGGGCCGTCGTGAGGCGGAGCCGGTCGAGGCGGCCGAGCCGGTCGAGGCCGAGGAGGAGCCCACCGGCGAGGCCGAGGACGTCGCCGAGGGCGAGGACGACGACGAGGACGACAGCGCGGCGGCCCGCCGCCGTCGTCGTCGGGGCCGCCGGGGTCGCGGTCGCGGCAAGGGTGGCGCCGACGACACCGACGACGAGGAGTCCGAGGAGACCGCCGAGGCCGAGGCGGCCGAGGCCGAGGAGCCCGAGGAGGACGAGGGCGACGGCGACGGGCTGACCCGCCGTCGGCGTCGGCGCCGCCGCCGGGGCGCCGGGGACGTCGACGGGACCACCGACGACGGCGTGCCGACCGTGGTCAAGATCCGGGAGCCGCGCAAGGCCGTCGACGAGGTGCAGGGCATCTCCGGCTCGACCCGGCTGGAGGCCAAGCGGCAGCGCCGCCGGGACGGCCGCGAGCAGCGCCGGACCCGGCCGCCGATCCTCAGCGAGTCGGAGTTCCTGGCCCGGCGGGAGGCGGTCGACCGGGTGATGGCGGTCCGCCAGCGCGGCGACCGCACCCAGATCGCCGTGCTCGAGGACGGCGTGCTGGTGGAGCACTACGTCACCCGGAACTCGTCGGCCACCATGGCCGGCAACGTCTACCTCGGCAAGGTGCAGAACGTCCTGCCCAGCATGGAGGCGGCCTTCGTCGACATCGGGCGCGGGCGCAACGCGGTGCTGTACGCCGGCGAGGTCAACTGGGACACCACCGGTATGGAGGGGCGCACGCGCTCGATCGAGCACGCGCTGCGCTCCGGCGACTCGGTGCTGGTCCAGGTGACCAAGGACCCGATCGGGCACAAGGGCGCCCGGCTGACCAGCCACATCGCGCTCTCCGGCCGGCACCTGGTCTACGTGCCGCACGGCAACGCGTCGGGCATCAGCCGCAAGCTGCCGGACACCGAGCGCAAGCGGCTGCGCGACGCGCTCAAGAAGCTGGTGCCGGACGGCGCCGGGGTGATCGTCCGGACGGCGGCCGAGGGGGCCACCGAGGACGAGCTGGCCCGCGACGTCAAGCGGCTGCAGGCCCAGTGGGAGGACATCCAGGACAAGTCCACCTCCGGCGGCGCCCCGGTGCTGCTCTACGAGGAGCCCGACCTGGTCATCCGGGTGGTCCGGGACCTGTTCAACGAGGACTTCCGCGAGCTGGTCATCGAGGGCGAGCAGTCGTACGACATGGTCGAGTCGTACCTCTCGCACGTCTCGCCGGACCTGGTCGCCCGGCTGCGCCGGCACGCCGGCACCTCCGACGTCTTCGCCGAGTACCGGATCGACGAGCAGATCATCAAGGGGCTGGACCGCAAGGTCTTCCTGCCCTCGGGTGGCTCGCTGGTGATCGACAAGACCGAGGCGATGACCGTGGTCGACGTCAACACCGGCAAGTACACCGGCTCCGGGGGCAACCTGGAGGAGACGGTCACCCGCAACAACCTGGAGGCGGCCGAGGAGATCGTCCGCCAGCTGCGGCTGCGCGACATCGGCGGCATCGTGGTGATCGACTTCATCGACATGGTGCTGGAGTCGAACCGGGAGCTGGTGCTGCGCCGGCTGACCGAGTGCCTGGGCCGGGACCGGACCAAGCACCAGGTCACCGAGATCACCTCGCTCGGCCTGGTGCAGATGACCCGCAAGCGGATCGGCGCCGGCCTGCTCGAGGCGTTCAGCGAGCCCTGCGAGTGCTGCAAGGGCCGGGGCGTGATCGTGCACACCGAGCCGGTGCCGGAGAAGCCCCGCAACGGCGGCGGCCCGGCGGAGAAGGTCAAGGCGGTGGCCGCCGCGGTGACCACCCCGACCAGCGAGCCGACCACCGGCGCGTCCTCGCGGCGGCGGGCGCGCAAGGGCGCCGCGCCGGAGCGCACCGTGGTGGAGACCGCCGAGACCCCGGAGACCGCCGACCCGGCCGGCGAGGCCGGATACCACGACACCATGGGATACGACCTGTCCCGGTACGAGACGGACACCGCGGCCGCGCCGGCGATCGCCGACAGCCAGGAGGGCGAGTCCGCCCGCCTGGCCGGGGCGGACGACCCGGACGCGATCGGCGACGGCGAGGACGAGCCCGGCGAGGGCGGCACCGGTCGCCGCCGGTCCCGCCGCGGCGGCGCCCGTCGCCGGACCCGTCCGTGACCGGCTGAGCGGCCAGCACCCGCGGGTGGCCCCCGTTCCGGCGATCGTGCCGGGGCGGGGGCCCTGCCGCGTCCGCCGGGCCGGCGCTACGATCGGTCGCCCCCCGGCCTAGGAGATGACCATGCGCCGCCTGCTCGCCGCCGTCGTGGTGGCCGCCGCCCTGCTGCCCGGCGCCGGCTGTGCCGACGACCCGGCCGCCCCCACCGGTGCCGACGGGCCCACCGTGGTCCCGTCCGCCCCGGTCAGCGGCTCGCCGGTCGGGGGCAACGGGCCGCAGGTGTGCGTCGAGGCCGAGGCGGCCTCGTCGACCGCGGTGCGCACGTACGTCGAGGAGACCGGCCGGATGCTGGCGGCCGCCGGGGCGAACGACGACACCGCGGCCCGGACCGCCCGTAAGCGGGCGCAGGACGCGCTGGCCAGGTGGCGTACGACACTGCGGGAGCAGTCCGACCGGGCCACCGACCCGCAGCTGCGGACGCTGCTCACCGACCTGTCGGCGCAGGTGGCCCGGCTCGGCACCGACGTGGAGTCGATCGACGAGACCGAGCTGGACCGGCTCCAGCAGCGGCTCGACCAGCTCTGTTCCCGCTGACCGGAGACCGCTGCGGGGCGGGCCGGTTTGGGGGTCGGCCGGTCCATGGCGTACTCTTTCCTGCGGCGCACTTTGGTGTGCCGTGTTCCCGCGTGCCCGCGCCGCCGGTGTCACTGCTACCCGGCGAGACGCCGTGGGAACGACCGACCGGAAACGGTTGGGGAACAGATGCCAGTAGCCTCAACGACAGGGAGTCCGCCTCCGATGTACGCGATCGTCAAGACCGGCGGCAAGCAGTACAAGGTCGCCGAGGGCGACGTGATCGAGGTCGAGAAGCTCACCGGCGCCCCCGGTGACGCGGTGAAGCTCACCGCGGTGCTCCTCGTCGACGGTGACGACCTGGTGACCGACGCGGCGAAGCTTGCCTCGGTCGCGGTGTCCGGCGAGATCGCCGCGCACACCAAGGGCCCGAAGATCAAGATCCACAAGTTCAAGAACAAGACCGGCTACCACAAGCGCCAGGGTCACCGCCAGCCGCTGACCCAGGTCAAGGTGACCGGCATCTCCAAGAGCGGGAAGTAGGTCGTCCTCCAATGGCTCACAAAAAGGGTGCGTCCAGCTCGCGTAACGGTCGTGACTCCGCGGCCCAGCGACTCGGCGTGAAGCGCTTCGGTGGTCAGGTCGTCAGCGCGGGGGAGATCATCCTCCGTCAGCGTGGCACCAAGTTCCACCCCGGTGACCTGGTCGGCCGCGGCGGGGACGACACGCTCTTCGCGCTGTCCGCCGGTGCGGTCCAGTTCGGCACCAAGCGCGGTCGTAAGACCGTCAGCATCGTGCCGCAGCAGTAGTCTTCCGGCGAAGCGGGCCGCGGACCTCGGGGTCCCGGCCCGCTTCGGCGTTTCATCCGCGGAGCGTTTCAGCCGCGGGGCATTTTCACGTGCGGGGCCCGCCCCCGCTGGAAGGATTGGCGTCGTGACGACGTTCGTTGACCGGGTCGTCCTGCACATGCAGGCCGGCGACGGCGGGCACGGCTGTGTCTCCATCCACCGGGAGAAGTTCAAGCCCTTCGGTGGCCCCGACGGCGGCAACGGCGGCCACGGCGGCAGCGTCTCGCTGGTCGTCGACCCGCAGGTGACCACCCTGCTGGACTTCCACTTCCGGCCGCACCTGAAGGCCGAGAACGGCAAGGGCGGCGCCGGCTCGAACCGGGACGGGGCCAACGGTCACGACCTGCTGATCAAGGTGCCGAACGGCACCGTCGTGCAGACCCTCGACGGCGAGGTGCTGGCCGATCTGGTCGGCGCGGGCACCACCTTCGAGGCGGCCCGGGGCGGGCGCGGTGGTCGCGGCAACGCCTCGCTGGCCAACTCCCGCCGCAAGGCCCCCGGCTTCGCCGAGCTCGGCGAGCCCGGCGACAAGCTCGACGTGGTGCTGGAGCTCAAGAGCGTCGCCGACGTCGGCCTGGTCGGCTTCCCGTCGGCCGGCAAGTCGTCGCTGATCTCGGTGATCTCCGCGGCCAAGCCGAAGATCGCCGACTACCCGTTCACCACCCTGGTGCCGAACCTGGGCGTGGTCCGGGTGGACAACCACACCTTCACCGTCGCCGACGTGCCGGGCCTGATCCCCGGCGCGGCCACCGGCAAGGGCCTCGGGCTGGAGTTCCTCCGGCACGTCGAGCGCTGCGCCGTGCTGGTGCACGTGGTCGACACCGCGACGCTGGAGCCCGGCCGGGACCCGCTGGCCGACATCGACACCATCGAGGCCGAGCTGTCCCAGTACGGCGGCCTGGCCGACCGGCCCCGGCTGGTCGCGCTGAACAAGGTCGACGTGCCGGACGGGCAGGACCTCGCCGACATCGTCCGACCCGACCTGGAGGCCCGTGGCTTCCGGGTCTTCGACGTCTCCGCCGCCACCCGGGAGGGGCTCAAGGAGCTCACCTACGCGATGGCCGAGCTGGTCGAGCAGGGGCGCAGCGCGGCGCCGCCGGCCGAGCCCACCCGGATCGTGATCCGCCCCAAGGCGGTCGACGACGCCGGCTTCACCATCGAGGCCGAGGCGGACGGCTCGTTCACCGTCCGGGGAAGCCGTCCCGAGCGCTGGGTCAAGCAGACCAACTTCGACAACGACGAGGCCGTCGGCTTCCTCGCCGACCGGCTGGCCCGGCTCGGCGTGGAGGAGAAGCTGGCCAAGGCCGGCGCCAACCCGGGCGACCTGGTGCGGATCGGTGAGCGGGAGTTCGACTGGCAGCCGACCCTCTACGCGGGCGCCGACTTCGTGCCCGGCAACCGGGGCACCGACGTGCGGCTGGAGGAGAAGTCCAACCGCCCCTCGGCCGCGGACCGCCTGGCCGCTCGCAAGGCGCGCCGGGTGCGATCCGACGACGAGCTGGCCGCCGGTGCGGCGGAGCCGGACGACGCGGACGACGACGAGGACCTGGAATAGCTCCATACCGGTCGTGTTCGGGTCGTTCGCCAGAAACCTCCGAGAAATCGACCCACCCTAGCGTGGGGTGATGCTGATCGAGTCCCGTCCCGCCGTCGATCCGGAGATCGGTGCCCTGGTCGTCGCCCAGCAGCGGGAGCTGCGGCAGGTCGACGCCCGCCGGGGCGGCCCGGGCCCGCTCGCCCACGACGAGGTCGACTACCTCGCCGTGGTGGTCGCCGGCCGGGCGGTCGCCTGCGGCGGCCTGCTCGGGCTGGACGCCGACACCGGCGAGCTGAAGCGGATGTACGTCCGGCCGGCGTTCCGCGGCCGGGGCATCGGCCGGCACCTGCTGGGCGCCCTGGAGGAGCTCGCGTTCCAGCGCGGTCACTCGGTGCTGCGGCTGCGGACCGGGGCGTACCTGCCGGCGGCGATCGGCCTCTACACCTCCTGCGGCTACCAGCCGATCCCGGCGTACGGGGAGCACGACGGCGACCCGTCCGGCGTCTGCCTGGCCAAGCGGCTCCCGGTCGCGGCCTGAGACCCGGCCCGGTCCGCCGCTCGCGGAGGGGCCGGACGGTCAGGCACCGGTCTCGGCGGGCGCCTGATCAGGGACGGTCGATCGGGGTGTCCGGCCGGGCGCCGGTGCCGACGTCGTTGGAGAGCAGCAGCCCGACCGCGAGCATGCCGAAGCCGAGCCCCAGGTGCAGCCAGTTGTCCGCGTCGTTGACCGGGACGAGGTTGATCCCGCTGTCCCGGTCGATGGCGAAGCCGTACAGCCACAGCGCCAGGTAGGCCGCTCCGCCGCCGGCGAGGAACAGCCGCGCACCGCCGACCCTGCGGGCCAGCACCAGGCCGACCAGGCCGAAGAGCAGGTGCAGCAGGTTGTGCAGCACCGACACCTGGAACACGCCCAGCAGCTTCGCCCCGGAGTGGTGCCCCGCGAACGTCAGCTCGTCGTACCCGGTGGTGATGCCGGGGATGAAGCCCAGCACGCCGATCAGCGTGAAGACGGCGGCCACCGCGGCGGCGACCGCCTGGATCCGTGGCCGCGGGGCCGAGCGGTCACGGCGGCGCGGGTCACCTGCCATCGGGTCACCTCCGGTGGATCGGCAGCCGGCGGGAGCCGGACGACCCTCCATTGTGTGACCGGGACGGGGCGGTTCCGCAGAGAAATGACGAATCAGGCATGGACCAGGCGACCGGGGGTAGGGATCTGAGCACGCCGACGTCACGGTCGGTGATTCCCCCAGGCGCTACACCGCGACGAGCTTCTCCAGCGGAAGGGACATCATGACCTACGACCTTTCACCCACGTCCTCCACCTACGAGTCGGGGCACAGCAACGGCGGCGGGGTCCGCGACCAGGCCCGCCAGGTGGGCAACGAGGCCGCCAACGCGGGCGGCGCGGTCGCCCAGACCGCCAAGGAGCAGGGCCAGCAGGTCGTCGGCGAGGCCAGGCGCCAGGCCCGCAACCTGTACGGCGAGGCCCGCAACCAGCTCGCCGGCCAGACCTCGCAGCAGCAGCAGCGGGCCGCCGGTGGCCTGCGGTCGCTGGCCGACGAGATGCGCTCGATGGCGCAGAGCAGCGGCCAGAGCGGCCCGGTGACCGAGCTCGCCCACCAGGCGGCCGACCGGGTGCACGGCGTCGCCGGCTGGCTGGAGCAGCGCGAGCCCGGTGACCTGCTCAACGAGGTCAAGAGCTACGCCCGCCGCAACCCGGGCACCTTCCTGGTCGGCGCCGCCCTGCTCGGCGTGGTGGCCGGCCGGCTCGCCAAGGGCCTGACCTCGGCGAGCGACGGCACCAGCGGCTACCAGGGCCGCTCCGGCTCGGGCGGCACCGGCTACGACCCGGACCGCACCGCGGTCATCCCGACCCCGCCCGCGCCGCGCGCGGCGGACACCGTGCCAGCGGGTGGCTACCTCGACCCGACCCCGGGCACCTACGCCGAGCCGGACCCGGGCTACTCGGGCCAGGGCGCGGCCTACCCGGACCAGGGCACCTCGACCAGCTACGCCGACCCGGCGGGTGGCACTGGCCAGCCGCTGCCGCCGGTGACCCAGACCGACCCCCTGCCGGGCGTCCCGTCCAGCGGCACCACCCGTCCGTGAGCGTACGAGTCATCCGAAGGGAGGCGGCGGCATGAGCATGCCGACGCAGGGGTCCGGGTTGGACTCCGGGTACCACCCCGAGGGCGCCCCGCACACCGCCGACGAGGTGCGCGGCAGCTCGATCGGTGAGCTGATGCGGTCGGTCACCACCGACCTGTCCACCCTCATGCGCCAGGAGGTGGAGCTGGCCAAGGCCGAGATCCGCCAGGAGGGCAAGAAGGCGGGCAAGGCGGCCGGCTTCTACGGCGGCGCCGGCTTCGGTGGCTACATGGTCGCCCTGTTCGTGTCCATCGCCATCTGGCAGTTCCTGGACAACGTCATGGACTCGGGCCTGGCCGCGCTGATCGTGGCCGTCGTCTGGGCCGTGGTCGCCGCCGTCCTCTACTCCAAGGCGAAGAAGAACGCCCAGAACATCCGCGGTCTCAAGAAGACCAACGAAAGCGTCCAGCAGATCCCCGACGCGCTCAAGCCGCACCCGGAGGGAGTCACCCGATGAGCACCGATCCCGACCAGATCCGCCGGGAGATCGAGGCCACCCGCAACAGCCTCAGCACCGACGTGGACGCGCTGGCGTACAAGGTCAGCCCGAGCCGCATCGTCGACGACCGTAAGCAGCGGGCGCGCAACGCGCTGCAGAATGTGAGGGACAAGGTCATGGGTTCCGCTTCCGACCTCGGCCACGGCACCGGCAACGCCGCCCACGCGGTCGGCGACCGCGCCTCGTCCGCGGCCTCCACCGTCAGCGACAAGGCCCACTCGGCCGCCTCCACGGTCGGCGACGCGGCCCAGCGGGCGCCGCGGGTGATCCGCGAGAAGTCCGAGGGCAACCCGTTGGCGGCCGGCCTGATCGCCTTCGGCGTCGGCATGCTGGTCTCCTCGCTGATCCCGGCCACCCGCCGCGAGCAGGAGCTGGCGACGCAGGTCAAGGACAAGGCGACCGAGCACAGCGGCGCGGTCAAGGAGAAGCTGGGCGAGGTGGCCAGCGAGCTCAGGGACGAGCTGCGCGAGCCGGCCCAGCACGCCACCGAGTCGGTGCGCTCCACCGCGCAGGACGCCGTGCAGACGGTCAAGGACGACTCGAAGTCGGCCGCGCAGGACCTCCGGGACCAGGCCCAGCAGTCCCGCGAACAGGTCCGGTACTGACCGGAACCACTCCCGACCGCAGCTCGCGGCCACTCCCGGCGTCTGCCGGGACGTGGCCGCGAGCTGTTTGCGCGGTAGGGGCCGGGGCCGGTGGAGTCGGTCAAAAGGTGCGTTTTGCCGACCCTGCGACGGGTAGCGGCTGATGATGGGGGTCCATTCCCGGGCTCCGTGAGGGAGGCGTTATGACCAGCGATGGGACGAGGTGGGCGCTGCTCGGCGCCGCCGCCGCGACCGCGGCGGGAGTCGTCGGCGCGGTGGCCCGGCGCCGGCGGCGACGCCAGCCGGACCGGCAGGACGGCTGGTACGTGGTCCGGCGCGGGATCACCGTGGACCGGCCGATGGACGCCGTCATCGGCTTCTGGACCGACCGCGAGCGGCTGGACCGGGCGCTGGCCGAGTGGGCCACCCTGGAGCAGCTCGACGACGACCGGTGGCGGTGTGTGGCCACCGACCCGGCCGGCGGCGGCACCGAGTGGCGGGCGGAGATCACCGTCGACGGACCGGGCCGGCTGCGCTGGCGGGTGACCGACGGGCCGGTGCCGCAGGAGGGGCACGTCGACCTGGCCCCGGCGCCGCAGGACCGGGGCACCGAGCTCCGCGCCGAGCTGCGCTACCGCGGCGGACCGCTGCGCCGGGCGCTCGGCCTGGCCCGCGGTGACGACCCGGACCTGGGGCTGCGGGACGCGCTCCGGCGGATCAAGTCGCTGGTCGAGGCCGGCCAGATGATCGACACCCGGCACGACCCGTCCGGCCGCACAGCGGCGCAGGAGGCGGCGACCGACAGGGCCCGGGAGAAGCTGATGGCGGGAGGACGGGCGTGAGGGCGCTCTGCTGGGAAGGCGTCGGCAAGCTCGCCGTCCGGGACGTCCCGGAGCCGCGGATCCGGGCCGAGGGGGACATCATCGTCAAGGTCCGGGCCAGCAGCGTGTGCGGCTCCGACCTGCACCTGATCAACGGGTACCTGCCAGCGATGCGGGAGGGTGACATCCTCGGCCACGAGTTCATGGGCGAGGTGGTGGAGACCGGTCGCGGGGTGCGGCGGCTGAAGGTCGGCGACCGGGTGGTGGTCGGCTCGGTGGTGGCCTGCGGGGGCTGCTGGTACTGCCGCACCGAGCAGTACTCGCTCTGCGACAACTCCAACCCGCAGCCGGTCATCCCGGAGAAGCTCTGGGGCCACTCGCCGGCCGGCATCCTCGGCTACTCGCACGCCGCGGGCGGCTACTCGGGCAGTCACGCCGAGTACATCCGGGTGCCGTTCGGCGACGTCGGCGCGTTCACCGTGCCCGACGGCGCGCCGGACGACGCGGTCGTGTTCGCCTCCGACGCCATGCCGACCGGGTGGCAGGCCGCCGACTTCTGCGGCCTGAAGGGCGGCGAGGTGGTGGCGGTCTGGGGCGCCGGCGGGGTGGGTCAGATGGCCGCCCGGGCCGCACAGATCCTCGGCGCGGAACGGGTCATCATGATCGACCGGCTGCCGGAGCGGCTGGGCGCCGCGGCCGACCGGCTGGGCGTGGAGACCGTCAACTACGCCGAGACCGACGTGCTGGAGGCGCTGCGGGAGATGACCGCCGGTCGCGGCCCGGACGCCTGCATCGAGGCGGTCGGCATGGAGTCGCACGACGTCGGCCCGAGCTACGCGTACGACCGGGCCAAGCAGGCGGCCCGGCTGACCACCGACCGGCCCACCTCCGTCCGGCAGGCGATCATGGCGTGCCGCAAGGGCGGCACGGTCAGCATCGTCGGCGTGTACGCCGGGCTGGTCGACAAGTTCCCGCTCGGCGCGGCGATGAACAAGGCGCTGGTGCTGCGGATGGGGCAGATGCACGCCCAGCGCTACATCCCGATGCTGCTGGACCGGCTCGCCGTCGGCGAGATCGACCCCGGCTACCTGGCCACCCACCCGATGTCGCTGGAGGACGGGGTGCGCGGCTACGAGATGTTCCAGAAGAAGCAGGACGGCTGCCTGCGCAGCGTGCTGCATCCCCAGGCGGCCTGAGCGCCGCGGTCCGCCGGGCCGGCGCGGTCAGTCGGCGCGGCGGACGTCGTCGATCAGGAAGCCGCTGGGCGGCATGGTCGGCATCCGGCTCAGGTCCAGCCGCAGGTCCTGCGGCGGCACCTGGTAGCGCATCGCCCCGGTCAGCAGGCCCACCGCGCGCTTCATCAGCTCGATGGTGAGCCACTCGCCGGCGCAGCGGTGCCCGCCCAGGTGGTCCCCGCCGCCCTGCGGCACGAGGCCGTACGGGTCGTCCCGCCAGCCGGTGAAGCGTTCCGGCCGGAACCGCTCCGGCTCCGGCCACAGCTGCGGGTGGTGGTTGGTGCCGTACAGGTCCAGCAGCACCCGGCGGCCCGCCGGAAAGTGGTGACCCTGCCAGTCGAAGGACCGGCGGACCCTGGCGGCGGCCACCGGGAAGAACGGGTAGTAGCGGCGGACCTCCTGGACGAAGCACTCGGTGACGTCGTCGCCCACCCGGACCCGGTCCCGCCACGCCGGGTGGTCGCGCAGGGCCAGCGCGGCGAAGACCACGTACCGGTCTACGGCCACGGTGGGGCGCAGCACGTTCAGCAGCTCCACCGCGGCGACCCTGCGGGGCAGCAGGCCGTACCGGTCGCGGTGCTCGGCGATCACGCGCAGCGCGCTGCCCTCCGGCGCGGGCAGGGTGCCGACCCGGGCCCGCTCGACGACGTCGCCGATCCAGCTCTCGCCGCGACGCCGGGCGAGCAGGCCCCGCCAGTGCCGGGGACCGAACGCGGCGGGGGCGTCGATCATGGCGTGCAGCTGGTCCGTGCGCCGGGCCACCTCGTTCTCGGCCAGCGGCACCCCGGCCCAGGCGCAGACCGCCCGGGTGAGCATCCGGCCGACCTCGTCGTACAGCCCGACCGGGCCGGACCGCTCCCAGACCGGGATCCGGGCCCGCCACTCCCGCTCGAACAGGTCACCGAGCCGGCGGACGGCGGCCGGCGTCATCAGTGCCATGAACATCGCCTTGCGGTCGGCGTGCGCCGCCCCGTCGAGCCCCTGAACGCCGCCCTGACCGGTCAGCGTCCGCTGGCCCCGCTTCGGCATCGCGCCGGCCCGCTCGAAGCGCTCCTGGTCGTAGAAGATCGTCGCGGCCGGCCGCCCGCGCAGGCAGATGGTGGGCTCCAGCAGCAGCCGGGTGGCGAAGACGTCGCTGCCGTACCGCTCGCAGCGGGTGCTGATGAAGCGGTACCCCTCGCGGAGGAACGCCAACGTGCTCTCCGGGCTGCGGTCGACGGGAGTACTGGCCATCGGTGCTCCTGACGGGTGGACGGTCGGCCGGCGTGGCCGTCACGTCTACCCAGGTCAGGGGCGCTGAATCCCACCGCGGCGGAGACCGGCGGGGTGTGGGCCCGCGAACGGGTCGTCCGCTGGCCCCTCCCACGGCGCCGGAGACCTGGTTGGCTCGTTTCCGAGCCGGCAGCGGGTCCGGCGAGCGGCGAGCACGGGGAGGACGCATGCGGCAGAACAGGCCGCCGTACTGGCGGCAGCGGCGGGCGGTCGAGGCGATCAGCGGCCGCCGGGCCGGCGCCGAGGAGGCGTCGTTGATCGCGGCGCCCCGCCGGCCGGCCCGGCCGCCCCGGCGCTTCACCGCCCATCTCGGCTTCGAGGCCGACGGGCCCGACCAGGCCCGCGAGCTCGCCGTGGCGTACGCCGAGGCGTTGAGCCTGCTCCGCCCGGAGCTGGCGCTCCGGGCGGCGGCGCTGTCCCCGGCGGACGCCTGGCACCGCGCCGAGCGGCTCTTCTGCGACGCGCTCGGGCCGGACGGCGAGCGCTGCGCCGACGTTGCCGGCCATCCGGGCTTCCACCACGCCCCCGGCCCCGGCGGCCTGGGCTGGGGCGAGGGGGACGGGTAAGCCGCCGTTCAGTCCAGGTCGAACTCGCCGTCCTGGGCGCCGGCCACGAAGGCGTCCCACTCGGCCTGCGTGAACACCAGCACCGGGCCGTCCGGCTCGGCGGAGTTTCGCATACCGATCAGGTCGTCGACGAAGGCCACCTCCACCGCGCTCTCCGAGGTGTCACCCTCGGCCCGCTGCCAGACCGCCCGGGACAGGTCGAAATCGCCCTTGGGGTGCTGACCCATTGTTCGTCCTCCATCACCACGCGTCGAAGGAAGCCGGTTCGGCTCCCCGTCGGGCAGGATAAGCGGATGCCGAGCCTGACCCGTGCAGAGGCGACCGCGCGTCGCGCTTTGATCACCGTCGTGTCCTACCAGGTGGATCTCGACCTGACCGGCGGCGCCGAACGCTTCCGCTCCACCGTCACCGTCCGCTTCGACACGGCCCCTGGCGCCGAGACGTTCGTCGAGGTCAAACCCGCGGCCCTGCGGGCGGTACGCCTCAACGACCGCGACCTCGACCCGGCCACGCTGGCGGACAACCGGCTCACGCTGACCGATCTCGCGGCCCAGAACACGCTCACCGTCACCGCCGAGATGGCGTACTCGAACACCGGCGAGGGGATGCACCGCTTCGTCGACCCGGCCGACGGGGAGACCTACCTCTACGCGATGTCCTTCCTGGACGACGTGCAGCGCATCTTCGCCGCCTTCGACCAGCCCGACCTGAAGACCCCGGTGACCCTCGCGGTGACCGCGCCGCCGGAGTGGACGGTCGCCGCCAACGGCGCGGTGGCCGCCACCCCGCGCCCCGGCCGCTGGGAGTTCGCGCCCACCGCGCCGCTGTCGACGTACTTCGTCTCGCTGATCGCCGGGCCCTGGCACGTCCGCCGGGACGAGCACGACGGCATCCCGCTCGCCCTCTACTGCCGGCGGTCGCTCGCCGCGCACCTGGACGCCGACGTCGACGAGATCCTCACCGTCACGAAGCAGTGCCTCGACCGGTTCCACGAGCTGTTCACCGAGCGCTATCCGTTCGGCAAGTACGACCAGGCGTTCGTGCCCGAGTTCAACGCCGGCGCGATGGAGAACCCGGGCCTGGTCACGCTTCGTGACGACTACCTGTTCCGCTCCGCCGTCACCGAGACCGAGCGGGAGCAGCGCGCCACCACCATCGCGCACGAGATGGCCCACATGTGGTTCGGCGACCTGGTCACCATGGCCTGGTGGGACGACCTGTGGCTGAACGAGTCGTTCGCGGAGTACCTGGGCACCCGGGTGACCGCCGAGGCGACCCGGTTCGGTCAGGCCTGGACAACCTTCGCGATCCGCCGCAAGGCCTGGGGGTACGCGGCCGACCAGCGCCCGTCCACCCACCCGGTGGCCCCGCGGGAGGTCGCCGACGCCGCCCAGGCGCTGCTGAACTTCGACGGCATCTCGTACGCCAAGGGCGCGAGCGTGCTGCGGCAGCTGGTCGCCTGGCTCGGTGACGAGGCCTTCCTGGCCGGGCTGAACGCGCACTTCGCCGCCCACCGGTTCGGCAACGCCACCCTGGCCGACCTGCTCGCCGCGCTGGGCGCCGCCAGCGGGCGGGAGCTGACCGACTGGGCGGAGCGCTGGCTGCGCCGGCCGCAGGTCAACACGCTGCGGATGGAGACCAGGGTGGACGCCGACGGCCGGTGGACCGAGGCGGCCGTGGTGCAGACCGCGCCGGAGGCGTACCCGGTGCTGCGTCCGCACCGGATCGGCGTCGGCCGGTACGGCGCCGACGGCGCGGCGCACCGGCTCATGGTCGACCTGGACCCGGACGCCGACCGGGGCCGTACGCCGCTCACCGCGCTGATCGGCGACCCGGCCACCGGCCTGCTGCTGCCCAACGACGGCGACCTGACGTTCGCCAAGATCCGGCTGGATCCGGCCTCCGCCGACGCGGTGCCGATGGTGCTGCCGGGCCTGACCGACCCGTTGGCCCGGGCGCTGCTCTGGGGTGAGGCGCTGGACGCGGCCACCGACGGGGAACGCCCGGTGGCCGGCGTGGTGGCGCTGATCGCCGCGGCGCTGCCCGCGGAGCGTGAGGTGGTGATCGCCGAGCAGGTGCTCGGCCGGGCCCAGACCCTGATCGACCGCTACCTCGACCCGCTGTCCCGGGACGCCGCGCTGCTGCGGGTGGCCGAGGCGTGCGCGGCGCTGCTGGCCGGCGCCCCGGCCGGCGGCTCGCTGCAGCTCGCCGCGGCGCGCGGCCTGATCGCCGCGACCGCCGATGCCGACCTGCTGGGCGGCTGGCTCTCCGGCGCCGACGTGCCGGCGGGGTTGGCCGTGGACGCCGAGCTGCGCTGGGCGCTGCTGCGCCGGATGGTGGTGCTCGGGGCGGCCGGCGAGCGGGAGATCGCGGCCGAGGCGGCGACCGACCGCAGCGCCACCGGCGCGGAACGCGCCGCCCTGTGCCGGGCCGCCCTGCCCGAGCTGGCGGCGAAGGAGGCCGCCTGGGAGATCGTCACCCGCAACACCGAGCTGTCCAACCGGCTGGTCGAGGCGGCCGCGGAGGGTTTCTGGCAGCCGGAGCAGGTCGAGCTGACCGCGGCGTACGTCGACCGGTACTTCACCGAGATGCCGGACGCCGCGCGGCGGCGTACCCCCTGGGTGGCCGACCGCGTCGCCGGCCTGGCCTTTCCGCGTTACGCCGTGGCGCAGCCCACCCGGGAATCGGTCCGCGCCATGCTGATCCGCGACGACCTCACCCCCGGGCTGCGCCGGGTGGTGACCGACGCGGACGACGACCTGCGGCGCGCGCTGGTGGCGCGCACGGCGGTGGCCGCGGCGGCGGCCTGACCGGCGGCGACCCGGGCCGGTCCGGCGACCCGCCCGGGTCGCCGGCCGGCCCCGTCCTACGATCAACGGGTGGAGGAAGACATCCGGCGGATCGGGATCATGGGCGGCACGTTCGACCCGATCCACCACGGCCACCTGGTCGCCGCCAGCGAGGTGGCGGACCGGTTCGGCCTGGACGAGGTGGTCTTCGTGCCCACCGGCCAGCCCTGGCAGAAGGCGGACGAACCGGTCAGCCCGGCCGAGGACCGTTACCTGATGACGGTGATCGCCACCGCCTCCAACCCGCGCTTCCAGGTCAGCCGGGTCGACATCGACCGCGGCGGCCCCACCTACACCGTCGACACCCTGCGTGACCTGCAGACCGAGTTCGGCCCGAAGGTCCAGCTCTACTTCATCACCGGTGCGGACGCCCTGGAGCGGATCCTCTCCTGGAAGGATCTGGACGAGATCTTCGAGCTGGCCCACTTCATCGGGGTCACCCGGCCGGGCTTCGAGCTGACCGACAAGCACCTGCCGGCCGACACGGTAAGCCTGGTGCAGGTGCCGGCGATGGCGATCTCCTCCACCGACTGCCGGGCCCGGGTCGGCCGGGGCGAGCCGGTCTGGTACCTGGTGCCCGACGGTGTGGTGCAGTACATCGCCAAGCGGAGCCTCTACCAGGCCTGACCCCGCCCGCTATGTGGCGGTTAGTCCCTGAAACCGGGCAGAACTGACAGGTCGCCGTGCCGGCGGGTGTGAGACGCTTGAGCAGTCGCACGGTTGATCGAAGGAGAACGGTGTCAGTTTCCGAACGCGCTCACGAGCTGGCGATGGCCGCCGCCCAGGCCGCGGCCGACAAGAAGGCACAGGACATCGTGATCATCGACGTGGGCGAGCAGCTCGCGATCACCGACGCCTTCGTCCTCGCCGCCGCCCCCAACGAGCGTCAGGTGCAGGCCATCGTCGACGCCGTCGAGGAGCGCCTGCTGGAGCTGCCGGAGAAGGCCAAGCCGGTGCGCCGCGAGGGTGAGCGGGGTGGCCGCTGGGTGCTGCTGGACTACGTCGACGTCGTGGTGCACGTGCAGCACACCGAGGAGCGCGAGTTCTACGCCCTCGACCGGCTCTGGAAGGACTGCCCGCAGGTGCGGTTCGTCGACCGCGACCTGGTCGACGCCGACGCCGCCGGTCCCACCACCGCCGAATGACCAGGCTGATCGTCTGGCGGCACGGCAACACCGACTGGAACGCCGCCGGCCGGGTGCAGGGCCAGACCGACGTACCCCTCAACGACCTCGGCCGGGAGCAGGCCGCCACGACCGCGCCGCTGCTCGCCGCGCTGCGACCCGACGTGATCGTCGCCTCCGACCTGCGCCGGGCCGCGGACACCGCCGCCGCCCTAGCCCAGTTCACCGGCCTGCCGGTACGCTCCGACGCCCGGCTGCGCGAGCGTCACTTCGGCAGCTGGCAGGGGCTGGCCCTCACCGAGGCCGCCGCCCGGTTCCCCGCCGAGTACGCCCGCTGGCGGGCCGGCGACCCGGACCCGGGCGCCGAGATCGAGACCCTCGACGACCTCGGCAAGCGGGTCGGCACCGCGTTCGCCGACGCCGCCGACCTCGCGCCCGGCGGCACCGTCGTGGTGGCCACCCACGGCGGCGGCGCCCGGCAGGGCGTCGGCCACCTGCTCGGCTGGGACAACTCCGTGCTGCGCACGATCGGCTCGCTGGCCAACTGCCACTGGACGGAGCTGCGCGACGACGGCGAGCGGGGCTGGCACCTGCGGGCACACAATGTCGGCCTGATCACCCGGCCGCCGTCCACCGAGGCGATCTGAGCACTCCGGCCCGGGCGGCCGGGGCGGACATCGGCTAGCGTGCCTCGCATGTCCGTCGCGGTCGTCACCGACTCCACCGCCTACCTACCGCCCGACCTGGTGCGGGCCCACCGGCTGACCGTCGTGCCGCTGACCGTGGTGCTCAACGGCGCGGAGGGGCTGGAGGGGGTGGAGACCTTCCCGGCCGACGCGACCCGGGCGCTGGGCGGTCGGCGGGTCTCGGTGAGCACCTCCCGGCCGGCCCCCGAGCGGTTCGTCCGGACGTACCGGGAGCTGCTGGACGGTGGCGCGGACGCGGTGCTGTCGGTGCACCTGTCGGCCGAGCTGTCCGGCACCGTGGAGGCGGCGCGGCTCGCCGCCGCCGAGGTCGGTGACCGGGTCGAGGTGGTCGACAGCCGCTCCGCCGGGATGGGCATCGGCTTCCCGGCGCTCGCCGCCGCCGCCGCGGCCGAGGCCGGCGGCGACCTGACCGCGGTACGCGCCGCCGCCCACGCCGCGGTCGAGCGGACCAGCATCTGGTTCTACGTCGACACCCTCGAATTCCTCCGCCGGGGTGGCCGGATCAACGCCGCCGAGGCGCTGCTCGGCACCGCCCTCTCGGTCAAGCCGATCATGCACATGCCGGCCGGCGCGATCGTGCTGCGGGACAAGGTGCGCACCGCCAGTCGGGGAGTGGCCCGGCTGGTCGACCTGGCGGTCGAGGCGGCCGGCGACGCCGAGGTGGACCTCGGGGTGCACCACCTCGCCGCGCCGCAGCGCGCCACCCAGCTGGTCGAGGCGCTCACCGCCCGGTTCGGCGACCGGCTGCACGACACGTACGTCACCGAGGCCGGCGCGGTGGTCGCCGCCCATGCCGGGCCCGGCCTGGCCAGCGTCGTGGTGCACCGCCGGGAGCGCACCGGTGGGTGACCCCCGGTCGTACGTGGTCACCGGCGGTGGCCGGGGCGTCGGGCGGGGGATCGTGGAGCGGCTGCTCGCCGACGGCGGCACCGTGGTCGTCGTCGAGCACGACCCGGACGCGCTGGCCTGGCAGCCGGCCCATCCCGCCGCCGGCCGGCTGCTGCCGGTCGCCGGTGACGCCGGCGACGAGCGGACCACCGGCCGCGCCGCCGATCTGGCCGAGGCCGCCGCGCCGCTGGCCGGCTGGGTGAACAACGCCGCCGTCTTCCGGGACGCCTCGGTCGACGCCACGCCCGCCGCCGAGGTGCTCGACCTGATCGGCCGCAACCTCGGCCCGGCGGTGGCCGGCGCCGCCACGGCCGTGCGCCGCTTCCTCGCGGCCGGCACCGGCGGCGCCGTCGTCAACGTCTCCTCGCACCAGGCGACCCGGGCCGTGCCCGGCGCGCTGCCGTACGCCACCGCCAAGGCGGCCGTGGAGGGGCTGACCCGGGCGCTTGCGGTCGAGTACGGCGGCCGGGGGATCCGCACCAACGCGGTCGCGCTCGGCTCGATCGCCACCGAGCGGCACGCCGCGTTCCTCGCGGCCGCGGAACCGGCCGAGGCGCGGCGGGTCGAGGCCGAGCTGGCCCGGCTGCACCCGGTGGGTCGGATCGGCCGGGTCGACGAGGTCGCCGAGGTGGTCGCCTTCCTGCTGTCCCCGGCGGCGGCGTTCGTCAACGGGGTGGTGCTGCCGGTGGACGGCGGCCGGGCGGCACTCGGCCTGGACCCCGAGGCCCGCTAGGGGAGCGGTCCGTCGAAGGGCCGCAGCCTCCAGGAGGAGACTCCGGACCGAGTCGGACCAGGCGGGACGGGTGGCTCCCGCGCCAGTGCGGAATCTCCGGGGCGGGGGAGGCCGGGGTATCCCGTGGGACGCTACGGACCTGATGACGTAAACGAATCAGCTGACCCGACCACCGTGGAGTACCTGCCGAGGCGGTCCCGATCCGGGTGCGCTGCGGCTCGTCCTCATACCAGACCACCCGCATGATCAGGTGGTTGTCCACAGCGGCCTCCGTCGTCCACAGCCGACCTTCGGTGCGCCGCCCAGCACTTCCCCCCGTCCTACCGTCGCCTCGTGTCAGACGACGAGGAGGCCATCGTGCGGCGGCGGTTGTACCGGCTGATCGAACCGGAGGTCCAGGTCGGTTCCGCCGGGCCGCCGGCGACCGGTGCCGTCGAGGGCAGCCGGCCCGGCGGCGAGTGGGTCGGCGCGGCCCGCCCGATCGACCCGTCCGCCTGGCTCGGGACGACGTCGGCCGGGCAGGTCGACCGGGGGTTGCCGGCCGTGCCCTGGCCGGTGGAGGAGCCGGACCACCCGGAGGATGCCGGCCCCGACGAGCCGGCCCCGACCACCGCGTCCCGGTTGCCCGGCCCGGGTGCCTTCGATCCCGGCCGCCGTGGGGTGCGTGCGCTGGCCGCCGTTGCCGTGGTGGTGGTGCTCGGCGCCGGTTTCTGGGCCTGGCGGTCCCGCCCGCACGCCGAGCCGGTCCCCACCGAGCTGGCCGCGGCGGCCCCGATCGGCGGGGCGGCGTCCGGAGCGCCCGGCCCGACCGCCACCCCCGCCGGCGACCTGGTGGTCGCGGTGGCCGGCAAGGTACGCCGCCCCGGGCTGGTCCGGGTGCCGGCCGGGTCCCGGGTGGCCGACGCGGTGCAGGCGGCCGGCGGGGCGCTGCCCGGCGTCGACGTGGCGCTGCTCAATCCGGCCCGGAAGGTCACCGACGGCGAGCTGATCCTGGTCGGCGTCGCGGCGCCGCCCGGCCAGCCCGCGCCCGCCGCGGGGCCGGCCGGAGCGTCGGCCGGTGGCGCCGCCCCGGGTGGTGCGCCCGCCCCGGGCGCCCGGCTGAACCTGAACACCGCCACGCTGGCCCAGCTCGACGCGCTGCCCGGCGTCGGTCCGGTGCTGGCCCAGCGCATCCTCACCCACCGTGACCAGCAGGGCGGTTTCCGCTCGGTCGGCGACCTGCGCCAGGTGGACGGCATCGGCGACGCCCGCTACGAACAGCTCAAGGACCTGGTGACGGTGTGAGCCCACCCCAGCCGCCGTCCGGGACGTCCGCGACCCAGCCGCCGGAGCCACCCGACCTGCGCCTGGCCGGGCTGGCGGTGGCGGCGTGGTTGACCGCGCTGGGCTGCCTGCACCTCACCGCCGCGCCGGCCGCGCCGGCCGCGGCGATCGCCGGCGTCGCCGCCGCGTCGGCCGTCGGCGCGGCGGCACACCTGTCCGGTCTGCTCGGTCGCCCCCGCCCACCGGCTCGGCGGTACGGCTGGATCGCCGTCGCGGTGCTGCTCGGCGTGGTCTGCGGGGCTACGGCCACCGCCGCGAGACTGCACGGGCGCGACGCCGATCCGCTGCGCTCGCTGGCGGCGGAGCGGGCCCGGGTCACCGCCGAACTGGTGCTCCGCGACGACCCCCGCCCGATCCGCGGTGCTCCCGGCCAGCCGGCGCCGTTGCTGGTCACCGCGGACCTGGTGCGACTCACCGGCCCGGACGGCACCCGCCTGCGGGCGCCGGTCCGGTTGCTGGTGCTGACCACCGAGCCGGGGTGGCGGGGGCAGCTGCCGGGGCAGCGGCTCACCGCGCGGGGGCGGCTGGCCACCCCTCGGGGCGGCGACCTCACCGCCGCCGTGCTCACGGCGACTGGCCCGCCCGTGCCGCTCGGGCCGGCGCCCTGGCTCCAGCGCGCCGCCGGAACGCTCCGCGGCGGCCTGCAACGGGCCTGCGAGCCGCTCCCGGACGACCGGGGCGGCCTGCTGCCCGGGCTGGTCGTCGGGGACACCAGCCGGCTGCCCGCCACGGTGGAGGAGGACTTCCGGGCCACCGGGATGACCCACCTCAACGCCGTGTCGGGCTCCAACGTGGCCATCGTGGTCGGCGCGGTGCTGCTGTTCGCCCGCTGGGCGCGAGCCGGTCCGCGGACGGCCGCCGTGCTGTGCGGGCTGGCCCTGATTGGCTTCGTCGTCCTGGTCCGCCCCTCGCCCAGCGTGGTCCGGGCCGCCACCATGGGCGCGATCGGGCTCGCCGCGCTGGCCGTCGGCCGGCCCCGGGCGGCGCTGCCGGCGCTCGGCGCGGCGGTCGCCGTGCTGGTGCTGCTCGATCCGGACCTGGCCGGCGACCCCGGCTTCGCGCTCTCGGTGCTGGCCACCGGCGGGCTGCTGCTGCTCGCGCCGGGCTGGCGGGACGCGCTGCGCCGCCGGCGGGTGCCGCCGGGCCTGGCCGAGGCGCTCGCCGTCCCGGCGGCGGCACAGGTCACCTGCGGGCCCGTGGTGGCCGGCATCTCGGGCACGGTCAGTCTGGTCGCCGTGCCGGCCAACCTGCTGGTGGTGCCGGCGATCGCGCCGGCCACGGTGCTCGGCGTGACGGCGGCGGTGATCTCGCCGGTCTGGCCGGCCGCGGCCGAGTTCGTCGCCTGGCTGGCGAGCTGGCCGGCCTGGTGGCTGGTGACCGTCGCCCGGGTCGGGGCCCGGCTGCCGGCGGGCACCCTGCCCTGGCCGGGCGGGGTGCCGGGCGCGTTGTTGCTGGCCGGGCTGACCGTGGCGCTGCTCATCGCCACCCGTCGGCCGGTGATCCGCCGGCTGGTGGCGGTCTGCGCCGTCGCGATCGTGCTGGGGACGCTGCCGGTGCGGCTGATCGCCGACGGGTGGCCGCCGGTCGGTTGGTTGCTGGTCGGCTGCGCGGTGGGCCAGGGCGACGCCCTGGTGCTGCCGGTCGCCGCCGGGCGGGCGGTGGTGGTGGACGCCGGGCCGGAGCCGTCCGCGGTCGACGGCTGCCTGCGCCGCCTCGGCGTACGGGAGGTGTCGCTGCTGGTGGTGAGCCACTTCCACGCCGACCACGTGGGCGGGGTGGCGGGCGTCTTCCGGGGCCGGCGGGTCACCGCCGTGCTCGCCCCGGGCCTGCCCGAGCCGCCGGACGGGCGGAAGCTGGTGGCCGACGCGGCGGGTGCGGTCGCGCTCGGTGTGGCGGCGGCGGGGTGGTCGTACCGGGCCGGCGGGGTGGAGCTGGTGGCGCTCGGGCCGGTGGATCCACTGCGGGGCACCCGGTCGGACCCGAACAACAACTCGGTGGTGCTGCGGGCCACGGTGGCCGGGGTGCGGATCCTGCTGCCCGGCGACGCCGAGACCGAGGAGCAGCGGGACCTGCTGGACCGGGTGCCGCCCGACGCGCTGCGGGCCGAGGTGCTCAAGGTGGCGCACCACGGCAGCGCGTACCAGGATCCGGCGTTCCTGGCGGCGGTCCGGCCGGCGGTCGCTGTGGTGGAGGTGGGTCTGGACAACGACTACGGGCACCCCAGCCCGAGCATCCTGAGCGGGTTCGCCCGGGACGGGGTCCGGGTGCTGCGCACCGACACCGACGGAGATGTGGCGGTGGTGACCGGCCCGCGCGGGCTGGCCGTCGTCGCCCGCGGCCTGCCACCGGGTCGGCGGTGAGCGGTGAGCCCCGGGTTTCGCCGGCGGTGGCGGTGGCCGGCGCCCGCCCGCGATGCTCGGCAGCTCGCGGCCGCCGACGGTGGGCGGCGGGCCGGGGAAGATGCTGCGGAAGGGAGGAAAACTCAGGAAGGCTGCCGTATTGCCGCTATCAGCCCAGTAATCATGGCAAATGTCTTGATTTGCGCTGAGTGCGGGGTGCGCCCTCACGGCCGTCCGGCAGCACGCCCGCGCCCGCCGTGACCCGTGCCAAGATGGGCGGCGTGACCGCCAGCCTCGCTCCCATTCTGCTCGTCATCGGCGACGAGGAGCTGCTCGCCACGCGCGCGGTGACCGAAGCCGTGGCGAAAGTTCGCCAGGTCGACCCGGACGTGGACGTCCGGGAGTACCAGGCCGGGTCGCTGACCGTGGGCGAGATCGCCGAGATGCTGAGCCCGTCGCTGTTCGGTGGCCGCCGGGTGCTGGTGCTCCAGTCGGCGCAGGACGCCCGCAAGGACCTGGTCGCGGCCCTGCTCGGGTACGCGAAGAACCCCGACCCGGACGTCCAGCTGGTGGTGCTGCACCTGGGTGGGGCCAAGGGCAGGGCCTTCGCCGACGGGCTGCGGGCGGCCGGCGCGACGGTGGTGCCCGCGGCGAAGCTCAAGGGGCACCGGGAGCGGGTGGCCTTCGTCCGGGACGAGATCCGGCGCGGCGGCGGCCGGTGCACCGACGACGCGGCCGAGGCGCTGATCGCCGCGGTCGGCAACGACCTGCGCGAGCTCGCCGCCGCCTGCTCCCAGCTGATCGCGGACACCGACGGGCGGATCGGCGCGGACACCGTGGCCCGTTACTACCGCGGCCGGGTCGAGGTGAGCGGCTTCACCGTGGCCGACGCCACGATGATCGGGGACGTCCCGGCGGCGCTGGAGGCGCTGCGCTGGGCGCTGCACGTCGGCGTCGATCCGGTGCCGATCGCCGACGCCCTGGCCGACGGGGTGCGCACCGTGGCCCGGGTGGCCGCTGCCGGTCGGGGCGACCCCTACCAGCTGGCCAGCACGCTCGGCATGCCCGCCTGGAAGATCAAGAACGCCCAGCAGCGGGCCCGGGGCTGGACCCCGGAGGGGCTGGTCGACGCGATGCGGGCGGCCGCCGAGTGCAACGCCGCGGTCAAGGGTGGCGCCGACGACCGGGCGTACGCGCTGGAGAAGGCGGTCTTCTCGGTCGCGGCGGCCCGCCGGGGTGGGGCCCGGTGACCGGCCACTCCCGGCGGTCGTGGGCCAGCGTGCCGAGCGAGGAGGAGCGGTACCGGCCGCTCTACGCCCGGGCGCTCGGGCTGCGGTTCGTGAACCCGGGCGGGGTGCTGTGCTTCCTGTTCTTCGAGGGCGCCGTCGCGCTCGCCGTGCTGCTCGCCCTCGCCGAGCTGGTGACCTGGTGGGCGGTGCTGATCCTGCCGGTCGCGGTGGCGCTGATGGTGAAGCTCAACGACGTGGTCGCCGAGTCGGTGGTCCGTACCGCGGCGCTGGTGCCCGAGCAGGAACGGGACCGCTTCCGGCGACAGGTGGAACCGGTGGTCGGGCGGGCCACGGTGCCGCGCGCCCTGCCGGGGGCGGCGGTGAGCGCCGAGGCGTACCCGCAGCGGTGGCACCGGCCGGCGACGCCCGGCGGCTACGGCCGGGTGCCGACGGACTGGCCGGCCGCCGGCGACGACCTGCCCGACTGGCGCTGACCCGGCACCGGCGGCCACGGGACGACCTGGCGCGGACCCGCCGGGAGCCCCGCACGGCCGCGCGCCCATCGGGACGGCCGCACGCAGGCCCGGCACGAACAAAGCCGGGGTGCGGGCACGCCAAAAACCGGAAGCCCCGGGGTTGACCCCGGGGGCTTCCGGTCGTTCCGAGGTGACTCGGATCAGGCGGAGAGAACGCCGACGCGCTTGGCGATCGCCGACTTCCGGTTGGCCGCCTGGTTGGCGTGGATGACGCCCTTGCTGGCGGCCTTGTCCAGCTTGCGAGCGGCCTCACGCATCAGCACGGCGGCCTGCTCGTTGTCACCGGCCTCCGCAGCCTCGTGGAACTTGCGGATGGCGGTCTTCAGCGACGACTTGACCGACTTGTTACGCAGCCGGCGCTTCTCGTTCTGCCGGTTGCGCTTGATCTGGGACTTGATGTTCGCCACGCGACAGCCTCGTCTTGATAGCTCGGTATGGTCTGCTTGCCGCGCGCGACGACGAGCATGCGTCATCGCTGCGCGAAGAACCAGGTTACCAGGTCACCCGGGACGAGCCAAAACGGCTCAGACCCAGCCCTGCCGCGCGGCCAGCCAGGCGAGCGCCCGTTCCCCGCTGAACCGCTGGTGCGCCCGCCGGTGCGGCGACGCCACCGGCCCGTCCGTTGGCCCGTCCGCCGGCTCGGGGGCGGCCGCCCCGGTGAGGTGGTAGCCGGCGAGCGCGGCGAGCGTCACGTCCAGGGCGTCCGGCGGGGCGCCGGCCGCAGCGGGGTGGCCGGCGAACAGCCCGTCCATTCCACCGCCGCCGTCGTACCCGGTGAGCAGCAGGGTGACCAGGTCGAACCAGGCCGGCCCCCGGCACAGCCAGGCCCAGTCGCAGAACCAGGCCCGGCCGCCGGCGTCGAGCAGCACGTTGTCCATCCGCAGGTCACCGTGCGCCAGGCCGGTGCCGGCCGCGGCGTACCCGGGCAGGCGGGACTCCAGCGCCACCAGCTCGGGCAGCCGGTGGGCGACGGGGCCGGGCAGCGGCGGTGCGGGCTCGCGACCGGCGGCCACCTCGCCCCACCAGAGGATGTCGTCGCGGGCCAGGTCGGCCAGCCGGGGCGGGCCGAGGTCGACCAGGCCGGCGGGGGGTCGGGCGAGCGCGGCGGCCACCTCGGCGTACCCGGCCAGGATGGCGTCCCGCTCGGCCGGATACCAGGGCAGCCGGGGCGTCCGCCCGTCGATCGCGTCCAGGCAGAGGGCGTACCAGCCGGAGTGGGTGAGCGTCCAGCGCGGCCGGGGGACCGGCAGGCCGGCCGGTAGCCGGGCCAGCACCTCGGCCTCCCGGGCGTACCAGTCGGCGAGCGGCCGCTGCCGGGCCAGGTCGGCGGCCTTGACGAAGACCCGGCCGCCGTCCGCCGTCGCCAGGACCGCGGCGAATCCGCCGGTGAAGCCGGCTCGCGCGGTCCGCGCCGAGGTCACCGGCCCGCCGAGCCGGGCGGCCACCGCGGCGCGCAGCCCGGCCGGCAGCGCCGACCAGTCGGGCCGTACGGCGGTGGCGTGGTACGGCGGCGGCGGGCTGGCGGTCACCCCGTCATGCTGCCCGCCCGGCCCCGGGCGGACCAGTGCCGGCGTGTCCCCGCCGACCGGGTGCGGTCGGGAGTGGGTCTGGGAGACTGCCAGGCCATGAGGACCGAGGACTTCTGGCAGTTGATCGAGCAGGCCCGGGCCGGTGGCGGCGGGGAGGCGCCCGCGGTCGCCGCCCGGGCCGTCGCGCTGCTGGCCGAGCGGGATCCCGAGGAGATCGCCGGCTACGCCCAGCACCAGCGGCGGGTGCTGGCCGCCTCGCACCGGGTCGACCTGTGGGGCGCGGCGTACCTGATCAACTCCGGTGCCGCCGCCGACGACTTCGAGGCGTTCCGGGGCTGGCTGATGACCCAGGGCCGGGCGGTCTTCGCCCGGGCGGTCGCCGAGCCGGACGCGCTGGCCGAGCTGCCCCGGGTGCGGGCCGCCTCGCTCAGTGGCGAGGAGTTCCGCTGCCCGCAGATGCTCACCGTGCCCTGGGACGCGTACCGGAAGGCGACCGCGACCGAGCTGCCGGCGGAGCGCGACCCGGTCGCGACGCCCGACCTGAACGACTTCTGGGACTTCGACGACGAGGACGAGGCGCGCCGCCGACTGCCCCGCCTGGCCGCGCTGTTCGTGGAGCCGCCGCAGGAGTGAAGCGCGGCCCGAGGAGTGATCGGACCGCGTCCGGGGCGACGTGGGAGCATAGAGGGGGCCGGCGTCGCGTCGGCCCGCTCACGTCAGCCGACCAGAACGGACCGCTGTGCCACCGACGCTCGATCCCGGCGCGAACGCTCCTGGTGCCACCGACCCGGCACGCATCAGGAACTTCGGCATCATCGCCCACATCGACCACGGGAAGTCGACGTTGGCCGACCGGATGTTGCAGCTCACCGGCGTGGTCGACCCCCGGCAGATGCGCGCGCAGTACCTGGACCGGATGGACATCGAGCGCGAGCGCGGCATCACCATCAAGAGCCAGGCCGTCCGGATGCCGTGGACCATCCGCGAGGGGGAGCGGGCCGGCGAGCAGGCCGTGCTCAACATGATCGACACCCCGGGCCACGTGGACTTCACCTACGAGGTGTCCCGTTCGCTGGCGGCCTGCGAGGGCGCCATCCTGCTGGTCGACGCCGCGCAGGGGATCGAGGCGCAGACCCTGGCGAACCTCTACCTGGCGCTCGAGAACGACCTGCGCATCATCCCGGTGCTCAACAAGATCGACCTGCCGGCCGCCCAGCCGGAGAAGTACGCCGAGGAGCTGGCCCACCTGATCGGTGGCGACCCGGCCGACTGCATCCGGGTCTCCGGCAAGACCGGCGTGGGGGTGCCCTACCTGCTCGACGAGATCGTCCGGCAGTTCGTCCCGCCCACCGGCGACGCCGACGCGCCCGCCCGGGCGATGATCTTCGACTCGGTGTACGACGTCTACCGGGGCGTGGTCACCTACGTCCGGGTGATCGACGGCCTGATCAGCGCCCGGGACCGGATCAAGATGATGTCCACCGGCGCGGTGCACGAGCTGCTGGAGATCGGGGTGATCTCGCCGGAGATGCAGAAGGCCGGCGCGCTCGGCGTCGGCGAGGTGGGCTACCTGATCACCGGCGTGAAGGACGTCCGCCAGTCCCGGGTCGGTGACACCGTCACCATCAACGCCCGGCCGGCGACGGAGGCCCTGGGCGGCTACAAGGACCCGAAGCCGATGGTCTACTCCGGGCTCTACCCGATCGACGGGTCGGACTACCCGAACCTCCGCGAGGCGCTGGACAAGCTCAAGCTCAACGACGCCGCGCTCGACTACGAGCCGGAGACGTCGGGCGCGCTCGGCTTCGGCTTCCGCTGCGGCTTCCTCGGCCTGCTGCACCTGGAGATCATCCGGGAGCGGCTGGAGCGGGAGTACAACCTCGACCTGATCTCCACCGCGCCGAACGTGGTCTACCGGGCCATCACCGAGGACGGCCAGGAGATCGTGGTGACCAACCCGAGCGAGTACCCGACCGGCAAGATCGCCGAGGTGTACGAGCCGGTGGTCCGGGCCACCGTGCTGACCCCAAACGACTACGTGGGCGCGGTGATGGAGCTGTGCCAGGGCCGCCGAGGCACCCTGCTCGGCATGGACTACCTCTCCGCCGACCGGGTGGAGCTGCGCTACACGCTGCCGCTGGCCGAGATCATCTTCGACTTCTTCGACCAGCTCAAGAGCCGCACCAAGGGGTACGCCTCGCTGGACTACGAGCCCTCCGGCGAGCAGGCGTCCGACCTGGTGAAGGTGGACATCCTCCTGCACGGTGAGCCGGTGGACGCGTTCAGCGCGATCGTGCACAAGGACAAGGCGTACAACTACGGGGTCACCATCGCGGCCAAGCTGCGCAACCTGATCCCGCGCCAGCAGTTCGAGGTGCCGATCCAGGCGGCAATCGGCAGCCGGGTGATCGCCCGGGAGACCATCCGCGCCATCCGCAAGGACGTGCTCGCCAAGTGCTACGGCGGTGACATCAGCCGGAAGCGCAAGCTGCTGGAGAAGCAGAAGGAGGGCAAGAAGCGGATGAAGATGGTCGGCCGGGTGGAGGTCCCGCAGGAGGCCTTCATCGCCGCCCTCTCCTCCGACTCCGGCGACGCCAAGGGCTCGGCCAAGAAGTAGCCCACCCCGACCGGCGAACGGACGGCCGGCACCCCGCCCGACGGCGGTGTGCCGGCCGTTTCCGTCCGGGCCGGTGCATGTCACCGGGATTAACTTCCGGTGGCACCTGGGCGCGCTCCCATCAGCCGCACCCGGCCTGAGCTGCGTAGACGTCCCGTGCGGCAATCGACGCGTCGGCCGGGCATCGACCGGCGCGAACCTTGTGGTGATGAGTCGGTTTGGTTTTTCGGCGGTTCGGGCATCTAGCGGTCACGACAAGAACCGCACGACAACGTGCGACTCGAACATTCAGGAGGAGGGCGACCGTGGAGCTCACCGTGTGGGGCATCATCACCGCCATCGTTGTTGGTCTCATCGTCGGCGCTCTGGGCCGCCTGGTCGTGCCGGGCCGCCAGAACATGCCGATCTGGCTGCACATGCTGATCGGCGTTGGCGCCGCTCTGCTGGGCACGATCATCGCCCGCGCGTCGGGCTTCGCGGACACCGCCGGTTTCGACTGGCGTGAGTTCCTGCTGCAGGTCCTCCTCGCCGCGGTCGCCGTGGCGCTGGTGGCTGGTGTGGGTGGTCGCCGGGGCGTCACCCACCGGTAATCTCCGCAGCGCAGCGTCTCAGCGGGCGCCCGTACCCCTTCGGGGGTGCGGGCGCCCGCTCGCGTGCGCGCCCCGACCTCCTGGCCAGGCCTCGCGGCGGCGGTGAGCGGTCGTGCCGGCCGGCGGCTCGGCCGGCCGGCGTTACCTGGGTAAAGCGGGAGTCCGGCGGCGTGGGTCACGGAGCGTGATGGCTGCCGGAAGCAACTTCCCGAGAGGCGTGATGACTCTGAGGCATATTCATGCCTCGGAGTCATCACGCTCATTCCTCATGCGTCTCCGACCGTCATCCGACGTGGGCCCACGGACCGCAGTGCCCCGACCGACGCAGTCGACAGACCCCGCAGCCCCACGGAATCCCGCAGACCACGGACCCCGCAGACCGTGGACCGCGAAAACCCCGGCGGGCAGGACGCCGCGGGCCCCCGTCCGTGGTCCGCGAGCGGTTTTGGGGTCGGCGGGGCCGAAAGTCGGTTTGGGATTTCGCCGGGTCGGGAACCTATCTGTCGCACCAGGAACCACCCAACCTGAGACTTGTCTAATGAAGGAGTACGGGCCGTGGAGCTCACCGTGTGGGGCATCATCACCGCCATCGTCGTCGGCCTGATCGTCGGCGCTCTGGGCCGCCTGGTCGTGCCGGGCCGCCAGAACATGCCGATCTGGCTGCACATGCTGATCGGCGTTGGCGCCGCTCTGCTGGGCACGATCATCGCCCGCGCGTCGGGCTTCGCGGACACCGCCGGTTTCGACTGGCGTGAGTTCCTGCTGCAGGTCCTCCTCGCCGCGGTCGCCGTGGCGCTGGTGGCCGGTGTGGGTGGTCGCCGGGGCGTCACCCACCGGTAATCTCCGCAGCGCAGCGTCTCAGCGGGCGCCCGTACCCCTTCGGGGGTGCGGGCGCCCGCTCGTTTCTGCCCGTACCCCGGACGCCCTCGCCGTCCGCCCGTACCCCGGACGCCCTCGCCGTCCGCCCGTACCCCGGACGCCCTCGCCGTCCGCCCGTACCCCGGACGGTCGTCGGCGTCGGCTCGTACGCCGGGGCGGGTCGGCCCCCGGCGGGCCCGTCGGGGCGGGTCGGGGCGGGTCGGGGCCACCGCGACCTACGGTACGGTCGCCTCGCCCGCCGGCACCCCTGTCGTAAAGGAATTTTTCCTACTAGGGTGCGGCACGGAAGGTTAGTGCCAGATGGCGCGAGGGAGAAGTGGCGTGAACAGGTGGAAGCGGCTGGCCCCGGTCACCGCCGTCGTGGCCTCGGCCGCGATGGTCCTCACCGGGTGCGGTGGTTCGGGCGACGACGCGGCGGCCGATGACAGCAAGCTGACGGTCTGGATGATGGGTGAGGGCGGCGACGCCCAGACGACGTTCCTCGACGGGGTCGAGAAGGAGTTCCGGCAGAAGCACCCGGACACCGACGTGGTCGTGCAGTACATCCCCTGGCTCGAGGCGCCGAAGAAGTTCCAGGCGGCGCTGGCCGGCGGTGCCGGCCCGGACGTCACCGAGCTCGGCAACACCGAGACCCAGGGCTGGGCGGCGCAGGACGCGCTCGCCGACGTCTCGGACAAGTTCGCCGGCTGGTCCGACGGCAAGGACCTGCTGCCCGACCTGGTGAAGAACGCCCAGCTCGACGGCAAGCAGTACGGCGTCCCGTGGTATGCCGGGGTGCGCGCCATCTACTACCGCACCGACTGGTTCGCCGAGGCGGGTGTGCAGCCGCCGAAGACCTGGGACGAGCTGGTCACGGTGGCCAAGGCGGTGCAGGCCAAGAAGCCGAACACCTACGGCATCGCGCTGCCGGGCAACTCGGAGCTGCCGTTCTACTCCTTCCTCTGGGGCGCCGGCGGTGAGATCGCCACCGAGCAGGGCGGCAGCTGGAAGTCGGGCTACACCAGCCCGGAGGCCCGGAAGGCGGTCAAGTTCTGGACCGACCTGGTCACCGTGCACAAGGTCGCGCCGCCGGCCGCGGCGGCCTGGAACGAGGTCGACGCGCGTACCCAGTTCGCCACCGGCAAGGCGGCGATGGCCTTCGCGGGCAGCTGGCAGGGCGGCGCCATGAAGAAGGACAACCCCGACATCGCCAAGGTCTGGGGCACCTTCCCGATCCCCGGCCCGGACGGCAAGCCCGCCCCGGCCTTCGCCGGCGGCTCCGACCTCGCCGTCTGGAAGGACAGCGGCCGGCAGGACCTGGCCTGGGACTACCTGACGGTGCTGAACAACAAGAAGAACGCGCAGGCCTTCGC
Source organism: Micromonospora sp. NPDC000089 (assembly GCF_042899365.1). Classification (NCBI taxonomy): domain Bacteria; kingdom Bacillati; phylum Actinomycetota; class Actinomycetes; order Micromonosporales; family Micromonosporaceae; genus Micromonospora; species Micromonospora sp. NPDC000089. Next base: position 27,249 of record NZ_JBIAZT010000021.1, on the reverse strand, counting down.
CGGCAGCCTCGGCTTCTTCCCGGTCTACTCCGACCTGGTCTCCGGCGGCAGCTACGCGAACGACAAGGTGATGGCCGCGTTCGCCACCACCATGCAGAACACCAAGGTCACGCCGCTGAGCCCCAAGTGGGTCGAGGTCAGCCGGACCAAGACGGTGACCCAGGCGATGAACAGCTCGATCATCAAGGGGCAGAAGTCGGTCCAGCAGGCCACCGCCGACGCGGCGGCCGAGATGGAAAGCGTCCTCAACGCCAAGTGAGCACCCTGACCAGACCCACCGGTACGACCGCCGCGCGGGAGACCCCCGCGCGGCGGCGCCGCCGGGTGGACCGCCTGCCGTACCTGCTCCTGCTGCCCTGCCTGGTGGTCATCGGGGTGCTGCTGCTCTGGCCGCTGGGTCAGGTGGTGGCGATGTCGTTCTACAAGCTGGACAGCGTCCGGCAGTTGCGCGGCGACCGCGAGTGGCCCTGGGTGGGGCTGGCCAACTACACCCAGATCCTCGGCGACCCGTTCTTCCGTACGGTGCTGCGCAACACGGTGCTCTTCGCCGCGGCCAACGTGCTGCTGACGATGATCCTCGGCACCCTGGTCGGGCTGCTGCTCAACCGGCTCGGCAAGCGGATGGCGACGTTCGTGGCCAGCTGCGTGATGCTCGCCTGGGCCACCCCGGCGCTGACCGGCACGATCGTCTGGAAGTGGATCTTCGACGACACGTCCGGCCTGGTCACCTGGCTGTTCAACGCCCTGCCCGACGGCCTTTCGAGCGCGCTGTTCGGGCGGGCCGACTGGACCGGGTACGGCTGGTTCAACTCGCCGCTGCTGTTCTTCGCCATCCTCACCCTGGTGGTGGTCTGGCACTCGTTCCCGTTCATCGCGGTCAGCGTGCTGGCCGGGCTCAAGAGCGTGCCGAGCGAGCTGCACGAGGCCGCCCGGGTCGACGGGGCGGGGCCGTGGCGGGTGTTCTGGCGGATCACCTTCCCGGTGCTGCGACCCGTCTTCGGCATCCTGGTCGTGTTGTCGACGATCTGGGACTTCAAGGTCTTCACCCAGCAGTTCGTGCTGGCCGGCGGCACCCAGGACCGGCCCACGTTCATGCTCTCGATCTACTCGTACGCCGAGGCCTTCTCGCCGCCGCCGAAGTACGGCGTGGGCTCCGCCATCGCGGTCATCCTCACGCTGATCCTGCTGGTGGTAACCGGCCTGTACGTCCGGATGGTGCTCAAGCAGGAGGACGAGTCGTGAAGAAGATCGCCCTCAACGGCGCCGGCGTGCTGGTGGCGCTCTTCGCCGCGTTCCCGGTCTACTGGATGATCGCGACGTCGCTGAAGCCGAACCGGGAGATCTTCTCGGCCACCCCCCGGCCGGTGCCGGCGCACCCCACCCTGGAGCACTACCGGGAGATCCTCACCGGCAACCTGATCCCCGGCGTGACCTTCGCCGATTTCTTCCTCAACAGCGTGCTGGTGGCGGTGAGCACCGTGGTGCTCAGTGGCCTGGTCGCGCTGCTGGCCGCGACCGCGGTGGCCCGGTTCCGGTTCACGCTGCGGACCAGCTTCCTGATCCTGCTGCTGGTGGTGCAGATGATCCCGCTGGAGGCGCTGGTCATCCCGCTGTTCCTGATGATCCAGCGGCTCGGCCTCTACAACACGCTGCCCAGCCTGATCCTGACGTACCTCGGCTTCTCGCTGCCGTTCGCGGTCTGGATGCTGCGCGGCTTCGTGGCCGCGGTGCCGAAGGAGCTGGAGGAGGCCGCGGCGATCGACGGCGCCAGCCGGGCGCAGACCTTTCGCAAGGTGCTCTTCCCGCTGGTGGCGCCGGGACTGGTGGCGACCAGCATCTTCTCCTTCATCACCGCGTGGAACGAGCTGATCTTCGCGCTGACCTTCGTCAACGACCAGAGCCGCTACACGCTGCCGGTGGCGATGACGTTCTTCTTCGGCCGTGACGACACCGCCTGGGGCTCGGTGATGGCCGCCTCGACGCTGTTCACCCTGCCGGTGATCGTCTTCTTCCTGCTGGTGCAGCGGCGGATGACCTCCGGCCTGGTGGCCGGCGCGGTCAAGGGCTGATTTTCCGGGTGTCGGGGAGCGCGGCCCCGCGGCTAGGCTGACCGCCATGACGGGCAGGGTGGCGGCGGTGAACCTCGGCACGGTGACCGAGGCGGATTGGGCCGGCGACGCGAGCGGTCGCAGCGGCATCGACAAGCGGCCGGTCGACCGGCCGGTGCTGGTGCGCGCGACCGGCGTGGACGGCGACTTCATCGGCGAACGGGCCCACCACGGCGGCCCCGACCAGGCGGTCTACGCCTACGCCGAGGAGGACGCCGGGTGGTGGGCGGCCGAGCTGGGCCGGGGCATCCGCAGCGGCGGGTTCGGCGAGAACCTCACCACCTGGGCGGTCGACGTCACCGGCGCGGTGATCGGCGAGCAGTGGGCGGTGGGCGAGGCGCTGCTGCAGGTGACCAAGCCGCGCACCCCGTGCACCACCTTCGCCGGCTTCTGGGGCGTACCGGATCTGATCAAGCGGTTCACTGAGCGGGCGGCGCCGGGGGCGTACCTGCGGGTGCTGCGCGAGGGAGCGGTCGGCCCGGGGGACCCGGTCGAGGTGGTGGACCGGCCGGCGCACGGGGTGACCATCGGCGAGGTGTTCCGGGCGTTCAGCCTGGAGCCGGAGCTGCTGCCCCGGCTGCTCGACGCGGCCGAGCTGCCCGAGCCGCTGCTGGACAAGGCGCGCCGCCGGGTGGCCGGCGCCCACTGACCCGCGCGGCACCTGACCGCGGCGTCGCCCGCCCCGGCCGCAGCCGTCGGCCCGGCAACGGCCGCGCCGGGTAGGGCCGCGCACCGGGCCGGGTAGGGCCGCGCACCGGGCCGGGTAGGGCCGCGCACCGGGCCGGGTAGGGCCGGGTAGGGCCGCGTACCGGGCCGGGTAGGGCCGCGCACCGGGCCGCCGAGGTGGATCAGCCCTCGGTGGGGAAGACCTCCGCCAGCACCCGGGCGTCGCTCGGCCGGCCGTCGGCGACCTTGACCCAGTTGCCGTCGCGAGCCGTCCACTCCAGGTCGGCGAAGCGGACCCGCTTCACGCCGTGGTCGGTGGCGTGCGAGACCAGCCAGTGGGCGTACCGCCAGCCGTCGCGCCGGTCGGGAGCCGAGACGGTCAGCCCGGCCAGCTCGGTTGTCGGGGCGGTGTCGGGCACGCCCCAGTCCAGGGCCAGGCCCCGGGTGAGCGCCGCCGCGGCGACCGCGCCGCGCATCGCCGGTGAGCCGCCGACCGTGCAGGCGACCGCGCCGGTCGCGTCGCCGAGCAGGGCGCGGGTCAGCACCTCCGCCTCGTCGGCCCACTTCTGGTAGGCGGTGGGGAAGGCGGACCGCTGCACCGCCTGGGCGGCCTCGGTGACCTCCATGCCCTCCCAGCCGCGCACCTTCTTCAGGGCCGCGTAGAACCGCTCTGCCGCGTAGCGCTCGTCGCGGATCTGGGCCGGCGTGCCCCACCCCTGGCTGGGCCGCTGCTGGAACAGGCCGATCGAGTCGCGGTCGCCGTCGGGCAGGTTGCGCAGGCCGGACTCCTGGAAGGCGGTGGCCAGCGCCACCACCACCGCGCGCTCCGGCATCTGCCGCTGGCTGCCGATCGCCGCGATGGTGGCCGCGTTGGCCATCTGGTCGGCGTCGAGCACGACGGTGCCGTCGGCGCGTACCGTGCAGCTGCGGCCGGCCATCGGCAACCCGAGCTGGTCGCCGAGGTGGCGGACCACGACCCAGACCCCGAGAAGGGCGACCACCGCGACCACGACGCCGGCTGCCACGAATGTCCGAGTTCGCACCCGCACCTCCTGATCGACAGTCCGACCAGCGTACGTCCCGATCAAGGCGAGACGGGTCGGCCGACCGGTTCACATTTCCCGGGACGAATCGAAAGAAACCGACTATTCGCCCGGCACCCAGGCGGCGTCGCGCTTCTCCCGGAAGGCCAGCACGCCCTCCCGGCCCTCGTCGGAGAGGAAGTAGCCGGTGGACAGTGCGCCCAGCGCGGCCACCTCGGCGCGCAGGTCGGTGGCGGCCGGCCGGCGCAGCAGCTCCTTGGCGCCGGCGAGCGCCCGCGGGGCGCCGCGCACCAGCGCCGCGCACCAGTGCGCCACGATCGCGTCCAGCTCGTCCGCCGGCACCGCGGCGGTCACCAGGCCGACCTCGGCGGCCCGCCGCCCGTCGAAGGTGTCGCCGGTCAGGTAGAGCTCGGCAGCGGCCCGCGGGGCCAGCCGGGGCAGCACGGTGGCCGAGATGACCGCCGGGATCACCCCGATCCGCACCTCGGTGAAGGCGAACATCGCCTCCCGCGCGCAGACCGCCAGGTCGGCCGCCGCGATCAGCCCCAGACCGCCGGCCCGGGCCGGCCCGGCCACCCTGGCCAGCACCGGCTTCGGGCACTCCCGGACCGCGACCAGCACGTCGCCGAGCATGCCGGCCGGCACGCTGCCGCTGGCGTACGCGGCGGCGGTCTCCTTCAGGTCCGCCCCGGAGCAGAAGACCGGGCCGGTGTGGTCCAGCACGATCACCCGGACCGCGTCGTCCGCCACCGCGGCGGCCAGCCCGGCCAGCAGCTGGGTCATCAGCGGGGTGGACAGGGCGTTGCGGTTGTGCGGGCTGTCCAGGGTGAGGGTGGTCACCCCACGGGCCGTGGCGACCCGCACGAGAGCGTCCGGAGAGGTCATGCCGGGCACACTAGTGGCCATGCCCGGCGTCCTTCCAGAAGGCGAGACCGTCCCCGTCGACGGAACGCTGCCCGCCGCCGCCCTGACCTCGGTCGGCGCGCGCGGATTCGGGGTGTACCTGCACGTGCCCTTCTGCGCCAGCCGCTGCGGCTACTGCGACTTCAACACGTACACCGCCGCCGAGCTGGGCGGGGGCGCCGACCGCGAGTCGTACGCCGACACCGTGCTGGCGGAGCTGGCGCTGGCCGCCCGGGTGCTCGGCGACGCCCCGCCGCCGCGGGTGGACACCGTCTTCGTCGGCGGCGGCACCCCGACCCTGCTGCCCGCCGACGACCTGGCCCGGATCCTGGACGGCATCGACCGCACCTGGGGGCTGGCCGCTGACGCCGAGGTGACCACCGAGGCCAACCCCGAGTCGGTCACGCCGGAGTCGCTGAAGACCCTGCGGGCCGCCGGCTACACCCGGATCTCGCTGGGCATGCAGTCGGCCGCGCCGGGGGTGCTGGCGATCCTGGACCGCCGGCACCGCCCCGGCCGGGCCGCCGAGGCCGCCCGCGAGGCCCGGGACGCCGGCTTCGACCACGTCAACCTGGACCTGATCTACGGCACGCCGGGGGAGAGCGCCGACGACTTCGCCGCCTCGCTGGAGCAGGTGGTCGCCGCGGGGGTGGACCATGTCAGCGCGTACGCCCTGATCGTCGAGGACGGCACCCGGCTGGCCGCCCGGATGCGGCGCGGCGAGCTGCCGTACCCCTCGGACGACGTGGCGGCGGACCGCTACCTGGCCGCGGAGGCCGCGCTCGACGCGGCCGGTTTCTCCTGGTACGAGGTGTCCAACTGGGCCCGCTCCGAGGCGGCCCGCTGCCGGCACAACCTGCTCTACTGGACCGGCGCCGACTGGTGGGGCCTGGGCCCGGGGGCGCACAGCCACGTCGGCGGGGTGCGCTGGTGGAACGTCAAGCACCCTTCGGCGTACGCGAAGCGGCTGGCCGCGGGGGAGTCGCCCGGGCTGGCCCGGGAGCTGCTCACCGCCGACGAGGCGCACATGGAGGACGTGATGCTGCGGCTGCGGCTGGCCGACGGGCTGCCGCTGGCCGCGCTGGACACCGCCGGGCGGCCCGGCGCCGAGCGGGCGCTCGCCGACGGGCTGCTCGACCCGGAGCGGTTCGCTAGCGGGCGGGCGGTGCTCACCCTGCGCGGCCGGCTGCTCGCCGACGCGGTGGTCCGCGACCTGCTGCCCTGAACGCCCCGAAACCCCAGCCGGGCGACCCCGGCCGGGCGGGGTGGAACACGCCGGCCGGCCCGGAGGCCGGCCGGCACGCTCACTTGATCATGCTGATGCTCATCGGGTAGCGGTAGAGCTCCCCCTCGTTGGCCCGGACGCCGGCCAGGATGCCGAAGACCACGCCGAGGATCACGGCCGCGCCGACCGCGACGAAGCCGATCAGGATGCAGCTCAGGATCCAGCCGACCAGGCCGACGACCGACCAGAGCAGCTGGAAGTTGAGCGCCGCCACGGCGTGCTGGCGGACGGTCGGCGACTGGTTGCCGCGGGCCAGCATGGCGACCAGCGGGGGCAGCCAGCCGAGCACGCCGCCGCTGACGAACATCGCCGCGGCGCCACCGAAGTGCGCGACCAGGGCCCAGGTCTTGTCGTCGTTGCTGGCCCAGCCGCCGCTCGGCGGGCCGTACGCGCCGCCGGTCGGGTAGCCGGCGCCCGCCTGCGGGTAGCCGGCACCCGGTGCGGCGTAGCCGCCCGGCGGAGGGTAACCGCCCGACGGCGGCTGGTCACCGGGCGGCGGCGGATAGCCACCGGGCGGGGGATAGCCGCCCGCGCCGGACGCCCCGGACAGTGGTGCGGTGGGTGGCTCGTACGACGAGCCGGACGGTGCGGTCGGGTCCGGGCGGTCGCCGGGGTCCCCCGCGCCGGGAGGGCGAGGTGGTTCAGTCATGCCGTCACGGTAGGGGCTGCCGGCAAGGGGTGACCAGAGCGACATCGCCCGGCTTGTCCGGCTGAACGGCTCTACCGTCGCGCCCGGCGTCCGGCGCTGATCATCGCGCCGGTGCGGACGCCGACGTAGACTGGCACTCGCTACAGTCGAGTGCCAGAGCGCTCGCCCGGCGCGCACCCGCCCCGGGCCGACGTGCGTCAGGAGGTGGACGGATGGGTCTCGACGACCGCAAGCTCGCGGTGCTGCGCGCGATCGTCGAGGACTACGTCGCCACGCAGGAGCCGGTCGGCAGCCGTGCCCTGGTCGAGCGGCACCAGCTCGGGGTCTCCCCGGCGACGGTCCGCAACGACATGGCCGTGCTGGAGGAGGAGGGCTACATCCGGCAGCCGCACACCAGCGCCGGCCGGGTGCCCACCGACCGCGGCTACCGGCTCTTCGTCGACCGGCTCTCCCGGGTCAAGCCGCTCAGCCCGGCCGAGCGCCGGGCGATCGAACGCTTCCTGGTCGGCGCGGTCGACTTGGACGATGTGGTGCACCGCACGGTGCGGCTGCTGGCGCAGCTCACCCGGCAGGTCGCCGTGGTGCAGTACCCGTCGCTGGCCCGCTCCTCGGTGCGCCACCTGGAGCTGGTGCCGATCTCCACCACCCGGCTGATGCTGGTCATGATCGCCGACACCGGCCGGGTCGAGCAGCGGCTGGTCGAGCTGCCCGCGCCGGTCCCCGCCGACGACGTCACCGACCTGCGCCGGCTGGTCAACGAGAAGCTGGTCGGCAGCCGGCTGTCGGAGACCCCGCCGCTGGTCCAGGCGCTGGTCGAGGAGTCGCCGCCGCAGCTGCGCGGCGCCATGACCACGCTGTCCAGCGTGCTGCTGGAGACCCTGGTGGAGCGCACCGAGGAGCGGCTCGCGCTGGCCGGCACCGCCAACCTGACCCGGGGCGGCATCCTCGACTTCCAGGGCTCGCTGCGGCCCATCCTTGAGGCGTTGGAGGAGGAGGTCGTCCTGCTCAAGCTGATCGGCGAGGCCGAGCCCAGCACCACCCGGGTGCTGATCGGCGACGAGAACGAGATCGACAACCTGCGGGCCGCCTCGGTGGTCAGCACCGGGTACGGCCCGGGTGCGACCATCGTCGGGGGCCTGGGGGTGCTGGGCCCCACCCGGATGGACTACCCCGGCACCATCGCCACGGTGCGCGCCGTGGCACGCTACGTGGGCGAGCTGCTGGCCCAGAACTGACCAGTCAGGGCCGACGGCCGGCTCCGGCCGCCGACCGGCGCAACGCGAGACGAACATGAGGACACCGAACGCAGTGGCCAGGGACTACTACGGCATTCTCGGCGTGAGCCGGGAGGCCTCCGACGACGAGATCAAGCGCGCCTACCGCAAGCTGGCGCGGCAGTTCCACCCGGACGTCAATCCGGACCCGGAGGCACAGGAGAAGTTCAAGGACATCAACGCCGCGTACGAGGTCCTCTCGGACGATCGCAAGCGGCAGATCGTCGACCTGGGCGGCGACCCGCTCGCCCCGGGTGGCGGCGGCGCCGGTGGACCGGGCGGGCCCGGCGGGGCCGGCCCGTTCGTCGGCTTCCAGGACATCATGGACGCGTTCTTCGGCGGCGCCGCCGGTGGCGGGGCGCGCGGTCCGCGCCCGCGTACCCGGCCGGGCGCCGACGCGATCCTGCGGCTGGAGCTGGACCTGCACGAGACCGCGTTCGGGGCCGAGGCGCCGATCACGGTGGACACCGCCGTGCTCTGCACCACCTGCGCCGGCGCGGGCACCGCGGCGGGCACCCACCTGGCCACCTGCGAGGCGTGCGGCGGCCGGGGCGAGGTGCAGTCGGTGCAGCGGACCTTCCTCGGCCAGGTGGTCTCCGCCCGGCCGTGCACGGTCTGCCAGGGGTACGGCACGACCATCCCGCACCCCTGCCCGACCTGCGCCGGCGACGGCCGGGTGCGCACCCGGCGCTCGCTGACCGTGAAGATCCCGGCCGGGGTCGAGGACGGCATGCGGATCCGGCTCGCCCAGCAGGGTGAGGTGGGCCCGGGCGGCGGCACCGCCGGCGACCTCTACGTGGAGATCCACGAGCGGCCGCACGACGTCTACTCGCGCAAGGGCGACGACCTGCACTGCCGGGTCACCGTGCCGATGACCGCCGCCGCGCTCGGCACCCGGCTGACCATCAAGACGCTGGACAGCGAGGAGATCGTCGACGTCAAGGCCGGCACCCAGCCGGGCAGCACGCTGCGGCTGCGCGCCCGGGGGGTGCCGCACCTGCGCGGCACCGGCCGCGGCGACCTCTACGTCCACCTGGACGTGCGCACCCCCACCAAGCTGGAGCCGGAGCAGGAGCGGATGCTGCGCGACTTCGCCAAGACCCGGGGTGAGGAGATCGCCGAGCTGACCAAGCAGGGCGGCTTCTTCTCCCGGATGCGCGACGCGTTCAACGGGCACGCCTGAGGTGTCCGCGCCGCTGTTCCTGGTCGACACACTGCCGACCGGCGACACGTGGACCCTGGACGGCCCGGAGGGGCACCACGCGGCGACCGTGCAGCGGCTGCGGGTCGGCGAGGAGCTGCTGCTCGCCGACGGTCGGGGCGGCACGGCCGCCGCGCTCGTCACCGCCGTCGGCCGGGGCACCCTCGACGTCCAGGTCACCTCCCGGGGGTACGCGGACGCGCCGGTGCCCCGGGTGGCCGTGGTGCAGGGCATCGCCAAGGGCGACCGGGGCGAGCTGGCCGTGCAGGCGATGACCGAGGTCGGGGTGGACGAGATCGTGCCCTGGGCGGCGTCCCGCTCGGTGGTGCAGTGGCGCGGCGAGCGGGGCGTACGGGCCCGGGAGAAGTGGGTGGCCACCGCTCGGGAGGCGGCGAAGCAGGCCCGCCGGCCCTGGCTACCGGTGGTGGCCGGCGCGCCGGACGAGTCGACCGGCACGGTGGCCCGGCGGATCGCCGGGGCGGCCGCCGCCTACGTGCTGCACGAGGAGGCCACCGAGCGGCTGACCACCGCCGCGCTGCCGGAGGCCGGCGAGATCGTGCTGGTGGTCGGCCCGGAGGGCGGCATCGCCCCGGCCGAGCTGACCGCCTTCGCCGACGCCGGCGCCCGCCCCGTCCGACTCGGCCCGTCGGTCCTGCGCACCTCGACCGCCGGCGTAGCCGCCCTCACCGTCCTCGCCACCCGCCTCTCCCGCTGGTAGGCAGGCGGTCCGGCGGGTCAGGGGCGGGGGAAGACGGGGACGGGTTCCTCCTCGGGGGCGAGGTCGAGGCCGGCGGGGCCGACGATCAGCGGGTCGGGCACGCCGAGCGCCTCGTCGTCCCGGTTGGTGTAGTCGAAGCGGCTCAGCACGTGCCGCATCGCCTCCAGCCGGGCGCGCTTCTTGTCGTTGCTCTTCACCACCGTCCACGGCGCGTCCGCGGTGTCGGTCCAGAAGAACATCGCCTCCTTGGCCTCGGTGTACTCGTTCCAGCGGTCCAGCGAGGCGATGTCCATCGGGGAGAGCTTCCACTGGCGTACCGGGTCGACCTGGCGGACGGCGAACCGGGTGCGCTGCTCGTTCTGCGACACCGAGAACCAGAACTTGACCAGCCGGATGCCCGAGCGCACCAGCATCCGCTCCAGCTCCGGGGCCTGGCGCAGGAACTCCAGGTAGTCCCGCCGGCCGCAGAAGCCCATCACCCGCTCCACGCCGGCCCGGTTGTACCAGGACCGGTCGAACAGCACGATCTCGCCGGCCGCCGGCAGGTGCGCCAGCCAGCGCTGGAAGTACCACTGGGTGGACTCCCGCTCGTTCGGCTTGGTCAGCGCCACCACGTGGGCGCCGCGCGGGTTGAGGTGCTCCATGAAGCGCTTGATCGTGCCGCCCTTGCCGGCCGCGTCCCGCCCCTCGAAGATGATCACCAGGCGTTCGCCGGTCTCCTGGATCCACTCCTGGAGCTTCAGCAGCTCGATCTGGAGCAGCCGCTTGTGGTGGTCGTACTCGTCGCGGGCCATCCGGTGGTCGTACGGGTAGTTCTCCCGCCAGGTGTCCACCGGGCTGCCGTCCGGGCGCAGCAGCACCGGGTCGTCGTCGTGGCCGTCCTCCACCCGGTAGTCGGCGGAGAGGTCCAGCAGGGTGGGGGTGTCGGTCATGCTCCACGCAGTTACCCCGCCGAATGGCGTTCAGCCACCTGGAGATGGCTGGCAGTTTGCTGAACGGTGACGCTCAGGTACGCAGGTACGAGGCGCCGTTGAGATCGATCACCGTACCGGCGGCCCACTCCGCCTCGGGCGAGGCGAGCCAGTGCACCGCCGCGGCGATCTCCTCCGGTCGGGCGACCCGACCGAACGGGCTCTGCGCCCGGACCGCGTCGCCGCGCGGTGACTTCAGGTGCTCGTTGGTCATGTCCGTCTCGACGAAGCCCGGCGCCACGCTGGCCACCCCGATGCCGTACGGGGCCAGCGCCACCGCGAGGGACTGTGCCATCGCGTTCAACCCCGCCTTGCTCGCCCCGTACGCCGGATTCGCCGGCTCGCCCCGGAACGCGCCCCGGGACGAGACGTTGACGATCCGCCCACCCCGCTCCCGCATGTGCTGGGCCGCGCACCAGGCGGCGTTCGCCGCGCCCACCAGGTTGGTGTCCAGCACCTCCCGCCAGCGCTGCCGCCACTGCTCGTAGCCGGTCTCGAAGACCGGGTGCGGCGGGTCCGCCGGGCCGAACACGCCGGCGTTGTTGACCAGCACGTCCAGCCCGCCGAGCAGCTCGGCTGCGGAGTCCACCATGGCGCGTACCGCGTCCGGGTCGGCCAGGTCGGCGCGGACCACCACGTGCCCGTCGCCGGGCAGCTCGGCGCGGAGCGCCTCGGCCAGCTCCGCCGAGTCGCGGTGGTGGATCGCCACCCGGTCCCCGCCCGCCGCGAACGCCCGGGCCACCGCCCGTCCGATGCCCCGCGAGGCCCCCGTCACCAGCACCGCCCGTGAAGTCACGGGGCACATCATGCCGCAGCCGGCCGCCGCGCCTTACCATGCCCCAATGGAACCCGACTGCCTGTTCTGTCGCATCGTCGCCGGCGAGATCCCGGCCACCGTCGTCCGGGAGACCGACCGCACGCTCGCCTTCCGCGACATCGGCCCGAAGGCGCCGGTGCACGTGCTGGTGATCCCCAAGGAGCACTACGCGGACGTGGTGACGCTCGCCCAGAGCGACCCGGCGCTGGCCGGCGAGGTGCTGGAGACGGCGGCCGCGGTGGCCGAGGACGAGGGGCTGCTCGGCGACGGCTTCCGGCTGATGTTCAACACCGGGGCGTACGGCGGGCAGGAGGTCTTCCACGTGCACGCGCACCTGCTCGGTGGCGCGCCGCTCGGCCCGATGCTGGCCCGGGACCTGGCGTGACCGGGGCGGTCGACCGGTTGGCGCGGCTGACCCGCCTGGTCCAGTCGCAGGCGCGGGTGCCGGCGCTGGCGGTCGCCCTGCACCGGGCCGACCGGCCGCTGTGGACCTGCGAGGTCGGCGGCACCGGCAACGACACCACCCTCGGCCCGGCCACCCGCTTCCGGATCGGCTCGGTCACCAAGACGTTCACCTCCGTGCTGGTCATGCAGTGCCGCGACGACGGGCTGCTCGACCTGGACGACCCGATCGGTCGGCACCTGGAGCTGCCGGCGCACGGCGAGCTGACCGTGCGCCGCCTGCTCTCGCACACCGCCGGCCTGCAGCGCGAGCCGTACGGGGACGTCTGGGACACCCTGCGCGCCCCCGGCGTCGAGGAGCTGGTCGCCGACCTGGCCCGGGTGGAGCGGGTGCTGCCCACCGGCCGGCGCTACCACTACTCCAACCTGGGCATGGCGCTGCTCGGCCGGCTGGTCGGCGAGCTGCGCGGCGGCAGCTGGGCCGAGGTGCTCGCCGCGCGGGTGCTCGACCCGCTGGGGCTGGCCGCCACCTCGGTGGACCCGGGCCCGGAGGCGGCGACCGGCTTCCTGGTGGACGCGTACTCCGACGAGGCGCATCCGGAGCCGCCGACCGACTTCGGCGCGGTCGCCCCGGCCGCGCAGCTGTGGAGCACCGCCACCGACATGGCCCGCTGGGCGGCCTTCCTGGCCGACCCGGCGGCGCTGGACCCGGACGGCGCGGTGCTCGCGCCGGCCACCCTGGACGAGATGCGCTGGCCGGTGACCACCACCGACGAGACGCTCTGGGCGGCCGGCTTCGGGCTCGGCCTGATCCTGCTGCCGTACCCGGAGCGGGTGGTGCACGTCGGGCACGACGGCGCGATGCCGGGCTTCCTGGCCGCCGTCTACGGCCGGCGCGGCGGCGACGGCACCGCCGGGGCGATGGGCTGCGCGGTGCTCGGCTCGTCCGGCACGGCGGGGGAGATCCTCGAGCTGCCGCACCGGCTGCTGGCCGCCTCCGCCGAGCACGACCCGGCGGAGGTGCCGCCCTGGCGACCGGGCCCGCCCGCGCCCGGGCCGCTGCGCGGCATGCTGGGCCGCTGGTGGGGCGAGGGCTTCGAGTACGTCTTCGGCTGGCACGACGGGGCACTGCGGGCCCGGGGCGCCGACGACCCGGCGGGTAAACCGCCGGCGGTCTTCGCGCCGGTGCCCGGCGAGCCGGACGTGTTCCGCACCGTCTCCGGGCGGGAGGCCGGCGAGCTGCTGCGGATGACCCGGGACGGGTCCGGGGCGGTGGTCACCCTGCACTGGGCGACCTACCGGTTCACCCGCCACCAGGAGACCTTCGACCGGTACGACTTCCGCGGTTGACCGGTGCGCGTCGGCCCGCCCGGGAAGGGGGTCCCGGGCGGGCCGACGCGTCGGCGGTGCAGTCGGTCAGCCGGTGACGGCCGCCGGGGCCGGCCAGCTGTCCCGGAAGACCTGACCGCCGTCCGCGGAGCGGGCGGTGAGCCCGGTGCCGAAGTAGGCGTCCACCTGGGCCGCCTCGCCGGCGCTCGGGTACGGGTTGGTGCAGGCGGTGCCGGCGCTGCCGCCGGACATCAGCAGCGAACAGTCGCCGTTGTAGTTGTCGGGCAGGCCGAGGATGTGCCCGATCTCGTGGGTGACGATGCGCAGCGGGCTGTACTGGGCGGCCTGCTCGGTGTCGATGTAGACGTCGCCCACGCCGAGCGAGGTGCGCACGGCGTACGAGCCACCGCCGGTGATCTGGTGCACCCGGAGGCTGGACCCGCACTGGGCCAGGGTGACGTTGGTGGCGCCGTTCCAGATCGAGGCGGCCGAGTCGGTCGTTCCGGCGTAGGCGCCGGCCTGGCTGGTGTCGTAACACACCGTGGCCGCGGCGGCGCTGGCGGGAAGTTGCGGCACGACGACGGCGGCCACGCCCACGGCTGCGGCGGTCAACCAGCGGGCGGTACGGGGTACGGACATGGATCACTCTCCTCTTCCGTGCGAACCGGACAAGAAGCAGCCAATCACGAGAATCTTTGAAGCAGAAGGTGCCAATTTTCATCCATCTCTGCTATGTCGAAAGTTGTTGCCGCAGTTCAGCGCGTTGCGGTCGATCTGCTCCCAGCCGTGACGGTGTGTCCCGCCCGGTCGCACAGCGTGACACCGGCCGGGTTCCGTGCCCCTTGGGCACCCTCCGGAAGGCGGGCGGGGCGGCGGAAATGGGCGCGGTGTCGCCGGGGTTCAACGGATACGATGGGAGCAACGTCCGCACGCCGCCGCCAGCAGGGCCCGGCACCGAGATCGGAAGCAGGTGGCGCAGGGCCCGACGGGCCCGATCTATGACCGGCACCCCACCTCCCGGCCCGCCCCGGGTGCAGACCAGGATCACCGTCCCCGATCCCAAGATCATGGTCAACCTGCTCGGCGCGGGCGACGAGATCCTGCGACTCGTCGAACGCTCGGTCGTCAGCGACGTGCACGTACGCGGCAACGAGATCACCATCACCGGCGCGCCCGCGGACAATGCGCTCGCCGAGCGCCTCTTCAGTGAGCTCCTCGAACTGATCGAGAAAGGCGAGACCCTGACCACTGACGCCGTCCGGCGTACCGTCGGCATGCTCGAGCAGGGCGGCGCCGAGCGGCCCGCCGAGGTCCTGACGCTCAACATCCTCTCCCGGCGCGGGCGCACCATCCGTCCCAAGACGCTCGGGCAGAAGCAGTACGTCGACTCGATCGACGACAACACCATCGTCTTCGGCATCGGCCCCGCCGGCACCGGCAAGACCTACCTGGCCATGGCGAAGGCCGTCCAGGCGCTGCAGGCCAAGCAGGTCGACCGGATCATCCTCACCCGGCCGGCGGTCGAGGCGGGCGAGCGGCTCGGCTTCCTGCCCGGCACGCTGAACGAGAAGATCGACCCCTACCTGCGCCCGCTCTACGACGCGCTGCACGACATGCTCGACCCGGAGACCATCCCCAAGCTGATGGCCGCCGGCACGATCGAGGTCGCGCCGCTGGCGTACATGAGGGGTAGGGCCCAGCCCTACGACGCCCGGGTCCTCACCCCTGAGGGCTTCAAGCCGTTCGGGTCGCTCCAGGTCGGTGACCTGGTGATCGGCTCGGACGGGACGCCCACCCCGGTGATCGGCATCTACCCGCAGGGCCCCAAGAAGGTCTACCGGGTCACCACGCAGGACGGGTCCTCGACGCTCTGCTGCGGCGAACACCTCTGGACCGTCGCCACTCCCGACGACAAGCGGCGCGGGCGTCGGCGCACCGTCGAGACGCAGGACATGATCGGCAACGAGTGGCGGGGCCACACCCGCCGGTACGAGCTTCCGGTCGTGGCGCCCGTCCAGATGGAGCCGAGGGACGTCCCGCTCGACCCGTACGCGCTCGGCCTGCTCCTCGGGGACGGCTCGATCTCGTGCCGCACCACCCCGGCGTTCTGCACCGCCGACCCGGAACTCGCCGTCGCGATGGAGCAGGCGCTCCCCGACATCGAGCTGGTCCACAAGAGCAAGTACGACTACGTGCTGCGCCACGTCAACGGGGGACGGGGCGTTGCACTCGCCAACCCGGTGACGGCGGCGCTGCGTCAACTGGGCCTGGCCGGTACGAAGTCCGGAACCAAGTTCGTCCCGGATGAGTACAAGCAGAACAGCCTCGAGGTCCGGCTGGCCGTGCTGCAGGGACTGCTGGACACCGACGGCGGTCTGGCCACGCAGCCCGGGCGCACCTGCCGGGTGCAGTACTCCACCAGCTCGCCTCAGCTGCGCGACGACGTGGTGTACCTGGTCCAGTCGCTGGGTGGGGTGGCAACGTGGCGGCTACGGGAGGCGGAAGGGCGCAAACCCGGCTTCGCCAACGGGCATCCCGTTCCGTACCGATCGGACTGTTTCGTGGTGGAGATTCGGCTGCCGGCCGGTATCGAGCCCTTCCGACTGTCCCGTAAGCGTCGTCTCTACGACGCGCACGGGGGCGGTCGGCCGATGCGATTCATCGACTCGATCATCCCGGCCGGCATCCGGGAAACGATGTGCATCCAGGTGGCCGCGGCCGATTCGCTGTATGTGACCGACGACTTCCTGGTCACCCACAACACCCTGAACAGTTCCTTCATTATTCTGGACGAGGCGCAGAACACCACGCCCGAGCAGATGAAGATGTTCCTCACCCGGCTCGGCTTCGGGTCCAAGATCGTGGTGACCGGTGACATCACCCAGGTGGACCTTCCCGGCGGGACCAACAGCGGCCTGCGGGTCGTCCGGGACATCCTGAAGGATGTCCAGGACGTGCACTTCGCCCCGCTCACCAGCTCGGACGTCGTCCGGCACCGGCTGGTGGGGGAGATCGTGGACGCGTACGCCCGCTGGGACGAGCGGGAGAACCAGCAGGCGCAGGGCGTGCACGCCGTGCCGGGGCGGACCGCCCAGGGCGGCCGGGCCGGCCGGCGCCGCTAACACCAGAGGAAGACAGTTGTCCATCGAGATCGCCAACGAGTCGGGTGTCGAGGTCGACACCGACGCCGTGCTGGCCGTGGCCCGGCACGCCCTCGACGAGATGGGGGTCAACCCCCTCGCCGAGCTCTCCGTGCTGCTGGTCGACATCGACTACATGACCGAGCTGAACCACCGCTGGATGGGCGGGGACGGGCCGACCGACGTGCTCGCCTTCCCGATGGACGAGGGCAGCGTCGACCACGGCCCGGGGGAGACCGGCCCGGCCGGCGGTGAGCCGGCCCTGCTCGGCGACATCGTGCTCTGCCCGGAGGTGGCCGCCAAGCAGGCCGCCGCGGCCGGCCACTCCGCCGCCGACGAGCTGCACCTGCTCACCGTGCACGGCGTGCTGCACCTGCTCGGCTACGACCACGCCGAGCCGGAGGAGGAGCGGGAGATGTTCGCGCTCCAGGCCCGACTGCTGGCCAGCTGGCGGTCGACCCGGTCCCGGTGATGGTCACCCTCGCGGCCGGCCCGACCGCCGGCCTGCCCGACCTCCAGCTGATCTTCTTCGCGGCCGGGCTGGTGGTGCTCGCCGGCCTGATCGCGATGACCGAGGCGGCGCTGGCCGCCGTCTCCCCGGCCCGGGCCGCCGAGCTGGCCCGGGACGGGGCGCGCGGCGCGCGTACCCTCCAGGCCGTCGCCGGTGACGTGGTCCGCCACCTCAACCTGCTGCTGCTGCTCCGGCTGCTCGCCGAGCTGACCGCCACCACCCTGGTGGCGCTGGTCGCGGTGGACAGCTTCGGCGCCGGCTGGCGGGCCGCGCTGGTCACCGCCGGCGCGATGACCGTGGTCAGCTTCGTGGCGGTCGGCGTGGCGCCGCGCACCCTGGGCCGGCAGCACGCGTACGCGGTCGGCCGGGCGGTCGCCCCGCTGGTGCGCTGGCTGGGCCGGGCGCTCAACCCGCTCGCCTCGCTGCTGATCCTGATCGGGAACGCGGTCACCCCGGGGCGCGGCTTCCGGGAGGGGCCGTTCGCCAGCCAGATCGAGCTGCGCGAGCTGGTCGACCTGGCCGAGCAGCGCGGGGTGGTGGAGCACGGCGAGCGGCAGATGATCCACTCGGTCTTCGCGCTCGGCGAGACCATCGCCCGGGAGGTGATGGTGCCGCGGACCGAGATGGTGTGGATCGAGGAGGGCAAGACGCTCTCCCAGGCGCTCGCGCTCTTCCTGCGCTCCGGCTTCTCCCGGATCCCGGTGATCGGGGAGAGCGTCGACGACGTGCTCGGCGTGCTCTACCTCAAGGACCTGATCCGCCGCACCCAGGGCGGCGATCCCGGTGCCGACGAGCTGCCGGTCGCCCAGTTGATGCGCCCGGCCACCTTCGTGCCGGAGTCCAAGCCGGTCGACGACCTGCTGTCGGAGATGCAGGCCGCCCGCAACCACCTGGTCATCGTCGTCGACGAGTACGGCGGCACCGGCGGCCTGGTCACCATCGAGGACATCCTGGAGGAGATCGTCGGCGAGATCACCGACGAGTACGATGTCGAACGCCCGCCGGTGGAACACCTGGACGACGGGTCGGTGCGGGTCACCGCCCGGCTTCCGGTGGAGAATCTGGGCGAGCTGTTCGACACCGAGCTGCCCACCGACGAGGTGGAGACGGTCGGCGGCCTGCTCGCCCAGGCGCTGGGCCGGGTGCCCATCCCGGGCGCCCTGGCCGAGGTGGCCGGGCTGCGCCTGATCGCCGAGGGCACCACCGGCCGGCGCAACCGGATCGACAGCGTGCTGGTCAGCCGGGTGGAACCGGGTGACGAGCCGGTCGCCGGCCGGGCCGCGCCGGACAACGACAACCGAACCGAGGAGAGGCTACCCGCCGATGCCTGAGACGCCCGCCGTGCCGGCCGCCCGGCCCACCCCGTCCGACCCGGGCGCGCTGAGCGCCGAGGACGGCAAGCTGGTCGTGCTGGCCCGGGGCGCCCGCGGCCGGGTGGCGGCCGTCGAGGGCGCGGCGGTCCGCGACCAGGACGGCCGGACGTACGCCGCGGCCAGCGTGTCGCTGCCCTCGCTGACCCTCACCGCGCTGCAGCTGGCGGTGGCCTCCGCGGTGGCGGCGGGCGCGAGCCGGCTGGAGGCGGCGGTGGTGGTGACCGAGGCGTCGACGCTGGACGGCGCCGGGCACGCCGCGGTGCGCGACCTCTCGGCCGACGCGCCGATCCACGTCGCCGCCCCGGACGGCACGGTCCTCGGCACGGTGGTCGAGTGACCAGCACCGACCAGCGGCCCTACCGGGCGGGCTTCGCCTGCTTCGTCGGGCGGCCCAACGCCGGCAAGTCGACGCTGACCAACGCCATCGTCGGGCAGAAGATCGCGATCACCTCGAACAAGCCGCAGACCACCCGGCACGTGATCCGGGCGGTGCTGCACCGCCCCGACTCGCAGCTCGTCCTGGTCGACACCCCGGGCCTGCACCGCCCCCGGACGCTGCTCGGCGAGCGGCTCAACGACCTGGTCCGCACCACCTGGTCCGAGGTCGACGTGATCGGGCTGTGCATCCCGGCGGACGAGCCGGTGGGCCGGGGCGACCGGTTCATCAGCGGCGAGCTGGCCGAGCTGAAGGCCACCGTGCTCGCGGTGGTCACCAAGACCGACCTGGTGGACAAGAAGCGGCTGGCCGAGCAGCTGCTCGCGGTCAGCGAGCTGGGCGACTTCGCGGCGGTGGTGCCGGTCAGCGCGGTCTCCGGGCACCAGGTCGGCACCCTGGTCGACGTGATGACCGACTACCTGCCGCCGTCGCCGCAGCTCTACCCGGACGACATGCTCACCGACGAGCCGGAGCAGGTGCTGGTCGCCGAGCTGATCCGGGAGGCCGCGCTGGAGGGCGTCCGGGACGAGCTGCCGCACTCCATCGCCGTGGTGGTGGAGGAGATGATCCCCGAGGGTCAGCTGCTGAAGATCTACGCCGACCTGTACGTCGAGCGGCCCAGCCAGAAGGCGATCGTGCTCGGCCACAAGGCGAGCCGGCTCAAGGAGGTCGGCACCACCGCCCGCAAGCAGATCGAGGAGCTGCTCGGCACCCGGGTCTACCTGGACCTGCACGTCCGGGTGGCGAAGGAGTGGCAGCGCGACCCGAAGCAGCTGCGCAAGCTCGGTTTCTGATGTCGGGCGTGGCCGACGAACCGGGCCGGACGGCCGGCACGGTGCTGGTCACCGGGGCGGCCGGGCGGATCGGCGGGATGCTGCGGCCACGGCTGGTCGCCGGGGGCTGGGCGTTGCGGCTGCTCGACCGGCAGGACCAGGCCCCGGCCGGGCCGGGTGAGCCGGTCCAGATCGTCCGGGCCGACCTGGACGACGCCGCCGCGCTGGCCCGGGCCTGCGTCGGGGTGGACGCGGTGCTGCACCTGGCGGCCCTGCCGCACGAGGACAGCTGGGAGAACATCCTGCGGGTCAACGTCGACGGCACCCGTACCGTGCTGGAGGCGGCGCGGGCCGCGGGCGTACCCCGGGTGATCCTGGCCTCGTCCAACCACGCGGTCGGCTTCTACCGGGACGAGGCCGCGGGGCGGCCGGCGCCCGACGGCCCGGCGGGCGGGGTGCCCGCCCCGCGCGGCGCGGACGGCGTGCCGGCCGACGCCGTGGCGCGGCCGGACAGCTTCTACGGCTGGAGCAAGGCGGCGATCGAGTCGCTGGGCAGCCTCTACGCCGACCGGTACGGGATGACCGTGTTCGCGCTGCGGATCGGCGCCTGCTTCGTCCGGCCGCCCGGGCTGCGCGGGTTGGACATGTGGCTCTCCCCGGACGACTGCGCCCGGCTGGTCACCGCCTGCCTGACCACCGGGGTCACCGGCTTCCGGGTGATCTGGGGGGTGAGCGCGAACCGCCGCCGCTGGTGGTCGCTGGCCGAGGGCCGTGAGATCGGCTTCGCGCCGCGCGACGACGCCGAGGCGTACGCCGGGCCGGGCCTGCCCACGCCGGACGAGCGCCGGGCGGCCGGCCTGCTGGGCGGGTCCTTCGCCGTCCGCCCGCTCGGCGAGCCCCACTGACCGCCGCGGCGGCTCGGCCGCCCCCGGGCACGGCTCGCCCGGAGCGGCCGCTGGGGCGTTCGCCCCCGTTCGACCCGGGGGGACGTATGGGAAGTTTCACTTCCGGCCCGGGGGGTTGGCGGTTTCCGGCGAGCGGCCCGGAGGGTAGGGAAGACCGACCCCTCCCTGCCCCCGACACAGATGCTGCCTGATGCGTAACCGATACCTCGACCTGCTCCGGTTCCTGGCCATCGTCCGCGTCGTGGTCTACCACGTCACCGGGCTGGCCTCACTGACGCTGATCTTCCCGGCGATGTCGATCATGTTCGCGCTCGCCGGGTCGCTGATGGCCGCCTCGCTCACCAGGTCGGGGTCGTCCGCGGTGCTGCGCCGGTTGCGCCGGCTGCTGCCCTCGCTGTGGGTGCTCGCCGCGATCTTCGTGCCGGCCATGCTGCTGACCGGCCTGGCGCCGACGTGGAAGGCGCTGCTCTGGTTCTTCCCGGTCGCCGACCCGCCGGCCAACGACTGGGGTTCGCTGGCGCTCAGCCCGATCTGGTACCTCCGGGACTACCTGTGGTTCGTGCTCGCCTCCCCGGCGGCGCTGTGGCTGTTCCGCCGGGCGCCGCTGCCCACCCTGCTCGGCCCGTACGCCCTGCTGGCGGCGATCGAGGTGGGTGGCCTGCCGGCCGTCCAGCCGGTGCGGGAGTTCGGTCTCTACTTCGGCGCCTGGCTGCTCGGCTTCGCCCACCACGACGGCGTGCTGCGCCGGCTGGCCAACCGGGTGCTGGTGCCGGCGGTGTTGCTGCTGGCCGGCGCGGGCGGGGCCTGGATCCTCACCCACCCCGGCGCGCGTGGCTACGACCTGAACGACATCCCGCTCGGCAACGCGCTCTGGTCGGCCGCGTTCATCCTGGTGATGATCGGCCGGGCGCCGGCCACCGCCGCGTGGGTGGACCGCCGGGCAGCGTTCGGCCGGCTGGTGACCCTGCTCAACCGGCGGGCGCTGACCGTCTACCTCTGGCACATGTCGTTCGTGGTGGCGCTCACCCCGCTGGTCGGCCTGGTGGGTTGGGGCCCGCGCGAGCCGGTGGGGCTGGCCATCCGGGTGGTGCTGGTCTTCGCCCTGGTCGGGGTGGTGACGCTGGCCGTCGGCTGGGTGGAGGACGTGGCCGCCCGCCGGCCACCCGAGCTGGTCCCCGGTGGTCGGCCGGCCCGGCGCCCGGTCCGCCCGGGCGGCGTTCCGGTCCTGGTCGGGGCGGCCTCCCGGGCCGCCGCCGCGCCCACCAGCCCGGCGCCGGCCGGTGCCCGGTCGGCCGCGCCGGGCCGGTCGGTCGTCCCGGGCCGGTCGGTCGTCCCGCGGCAGCGGACGCCCCGGGACGACGTCCCGGACGAGCCGACCACGGTCGAGCTCAACGCGCGCTGACCTCGACGTTCCCGCTGCCCGCGCCGACGTCGAGCAGCACGGTGGCGCTCGGGTCGTCGGTGACGCCGAGCCGGGCGTCACCCGAGCCGGTGCTGGATCGCACCCGGTACCGGCCGGTCGGCACCACCAGCCGCACGTCGCCGCTGTCGGCGTGCGCCCGCGCCGACGCCGGCTTGTCCAGCTCCACCGTGACGTCGCCGGAGCCGGCCTGGGCGGCGACCTCACCGCCGAGCCGGACGCCGGTGATGTCACCCGAGCCGGTGTGCAGCTCCACCGGGGCGGCCACCCCGTCCACCGTGATGTTCCCCGAGCCGGTCTCCGCCCGGACCGCGCCGGTCGCGCCGAGGATCCGCAGGTCGCCCGAGCCGAGCTTGAACTCGACCGGCCCGGTGCCGGCCAGTTCCACGTCGCCGGAGCCGGTCTCGCCCCCCACCCGCACCCCGGGCGGGGCGGTCACCTCGTACGAGACGGAGCAGCGGAAGCCGCAGTCGGTGTTCAGCACCAGCTCGTCGCCGCTGACCGTGTACGTGGTGTCCGGCTGGTCGCCCTGGTAGCGCAGCACCCGCTTGACGTGGACCTCGGTGGCCGGGCCGGTGGCCCGGACCGTCACGTCCCCCGCGCCGGGCCGGACCGTGACGCGCTTGATCGCGACCGACTCGGTGGTGTCGAAGTCGAGCCGGCGGGTGGACAGCGTGTCGCACCCGGCGGTGAGGATGAGCGTCGCGGCCGCGCCCAGGGCGACGGCGGTGCGGGGGAGTGCCATGGCAGCAACCTACGGCCGGCCCCGGGCGCCGCACATCCGGGGCGATCCGCCGATCCACCCCGAACCGACCCTGATTTCCGACCCCGAGGGAGAATGGCCCGATGGCCGGGTACCGCCGACAGCTCTACCGCGACGACGCGGTGGTCCTGCGCGTGCAGAAGCTGGGCGAGTCCGACCGGATCATCACCCTGCTCACCCGCCGGCACGGCCGGCTGCGCGCGGTGGCCCGCGGGGTGCGGCGCACCACCAGCAAGTTCGGTGCCCGGCTGGAGCCGTTCGGCCACGTCGACGTGCAGCTCGCCGGCGACCCGAAGGGCAACACCGGCAGCTCGCTGCACAGCGTCAGCCAGGTCGAGGGGATCGAGCTGTACGGCAAGCGCTTCCTCGGCGACTATCCCCGCTACACCGCGGCCAGCGCGATCGCGGAGACCGCCGAGCGGCTCACCCCGGTCGAGCGGGAGCCGTCGCTGCGGCTGTTCCAGCTCACCCTGGGCGCGCTCAAGGCGCTGTCCCGGGGCGAGCACGACACCGGCCTGGTGCTCGACGCGTACCTGCTGCGCGGGATGTCGCTGGCCGGCTGGGCACCGGCGCTGACCGCCTGCGCGGTCTGCGGCACGCCGGGGCGGCACCGGGCCTTCTCCGTACCGGCCGGCGGCGCGGTCTGCCCGGACTGCCGTCCGCCCGGCGCGGCCCATCCCGCCCCGGCCACCATCGACCTGATGTCCGCGCTGACCGGCGGCGACTGGGTGGTCGCCGACGCCACGAGCACGGGGGTACGCCGGGAGTGCAGCGGCCTGGTCGCGGCGCACCTGCAGTGGCACCTGGAGCGCGCGCTACGCTCGCTGCCGCTGGTCGACCGGGGGACGGCCGGCGCTGCCCCGCCCTCGGGCGGTGGCGCGCCCGGTCCGGTCCCGTCGTCGGGCGGTGGCGCGGCCGGCCCGGTCCCGTCGCCGCGCGGCGCGGTCGCCCGGGTGGACGGCGTGGACAGGGGGAAGAGCGAGTGATCCGATCGTTGAGGGCCGGCCGGCGCGAGCCGGTGCCGCCGACACCGCACCCGTCGGGCGCCCGGCCGCCGGCGCTGCCCGCCGAGGCGTTGCCCCGGCACATCGCGGTGGTGATGGACGGCAACGGCCGGTGGGCCAAGGAGCGCG
The DNA here is from genome assembly GCF_042899365.1 of Micromonospora sp. NPDC000089. Classification (NCBI taxonomy): domain Bacteria; kingdom Bacillati; phylum Actinomycetota; class Actinomycetes; order Micromonosporales; family Micromonosporaceae; genus Micromonospora; species Micromonospora sp. NPDC000089. The sequence goes on along the minus strand of NZ_JBIAZT010000021.1, from coordinate 3,429 downwards.
GCCTGCCCCGCACGAAGGGTCACGAGCAGGGCGAGCACAGCCTCTTCGACACCGTCGAGGGCGCGATCGAGCTGGGCGTGCCCTACCTGTCGGCGTACGCGTTCTCCACCGAGAACTGGCGGCGCTCGCCGGACGAGGTCCGCTTCCTGATGGGCTTCAACCGGGACGTCATCCGCCGCCGCCGGGACCAGCTCGTCGAGCTGGGCGTCCGGGTGGTCTGGTCGGGGCGGGCCGGCCGGCTGTGGAAGAGCGTGATCTCCGAGCTGCAGACCGCGGAGGAGATGTCCCGCGACAACTCGACGCTGACCCTGCAGTTCTGCGTGAACTACGGCGGACAGGCGGAGATCGCCGACGCGGCCGCCGCGATAGCCCGGGACGTGGCGGCCGGCCGGCTGGATCCGGCGAAGGTCACCGAGAAGACCGTCGCGAAGTACCTCTACCACCCGGAGATCCCCGAGGTGGACCTCTTCCTCCGCCCGTCCGGCGAGGAGCGGATCTCCAACTTCCTGCTCTGGCAGACCGCGTACGCGGAGCTGGTGTTTCTGGACACCCTCTGGCCGGACTTCGACCGCCGCCACCTGTGGTACGCCTGCGAGCTGTACGCCCAGCGGGACCGCCGGTTCGGTGGCGCGCTGCCCAACCCGGTGGCCCCGCCCGCGCCGGGGGCGTAGCTCACGGTTGGCGACCCGCCGCTCGGGGTATCTCCACGTGCAACAGACACGACGCGGAGGTGAACCCACATGATTCAGAAGCGGATTGCCCAGTGGGCGGTCATGGCGGTCGCCGTGCCGCTCGCGGCGGCCGGTGCCCGTCGGCTCAGCAGCACCCTGGAGGCCCGGCGTGGCCCGTCCGGCGTGAGCCGGCTGCTCACCAAGGGCGCCGACATGCTGCGCCCGCAGAAGGCGAAGCGTCGCCGGTTCTTCTGACGTGACCCGACGGCGCCGTCACCCGCGCGGGTGACGGCGCCGTCGCGCGTCCACGGCCGGGCGGGTCAGCCCCGACGCCCGCGATCGGGCGCGGTCATGTCGCCCGTCCCGGGCGTGCCGTCGGCCAGCGCGTACCGCAGGTGCACGACGCCCTTCGGGCCGGCCACCGGGGGCGCCAGCAGGGTGAGATTGGTCGGCGCCGCGCCGCCGTCGAACAGCTTCTTGCCGACGCCGAGCACGATCGGGTGCACCCAGAGGTCGAGCCGGTCGAAGAGCCGCTCGCGCAGCAGCGTCTGCACCAGGTTGAGGCTGCCGACGACCTTCACGTGCTCGTGCCTGTCCCGGATCTCCCGCACCGCGCCGGCCAGGTCCCGGCCGAGGTGCGTCGAGCCGGCCCAGGACAGGTCCGGCCGGCCACGCGAGGCCACGTACTTCGGGATGCCGTTGAACAGCGTGGCCATCGCGTTGTTTCGGCCGTCCTGCCGCGGCCAGTAGGCGGCGAAGATGTCGTACGTCCGGCGGCCGAGCAGCAGGGCGTCCGTGCCCTCGTACGCGGCCGCGACCTGCGCCCCGGCGACGTCGTCCAGCAGCGGCTCCTGCCAGCCGCCGAACGGGAACCCGATCGGGTCCTCGTCGGGGCCGCCGGGCGCCTGCCCGACCAGGTCGAGGGTGGTGAACAGCTCGATGTGGATGAGGCCCATGCCCCTGCTCCCGATCTTCTCGGTTGTCACGGTCGGGGGGTGGACCGGTGGGCGCCGGCGATCTCATCGCTCCGCCGGCGCCCACGTCGATCGAGCGGTCCTCTCAGGCCTCCACCTCGGAGCGGTCGGCGGCCCAGCGGGTGTGGAAGGAGCCGTCGCGGTCGACGCGGTGGTAGGTGTGCGCGCCGAAGTTGTCCCGCAGGCCCTGGATCAGCGCCGCCGGGAGGCGCTCGGCGCGCAGCGCGTCGAAGTACGCCAGCGACGAGGAGAACGCCGGGGTGGGCACGCCGGCCCGGGCCGCGTCGGCCACCACCCGCCGCCAGCTCGGCACGCCGTCGCTCACCGCGTCGGCGAAGTACGGCGCCACCAGCAGCGTGGACAGCCCGGGCTCGGCGTCGTACGCCTCCCGGATCCGGTTCAGGAAGCGGGCCCGGATGATGCAGCCGCCCCGCCAGATGGTGGCGGTGCCGCCGAGGTCGATGTCCCAGTCGTACTCGTCGCTGCCGGCGCGGATGTGGTCGAAGCCCTGCGCGTACGCGACGATCTTGCTGGACAGCAGCGCGCGCCGGACGTCCTCGACGAAGGCGTCCCGGTCCTCGACCTGCCACTTCTCGCCCGCGTCGCCGAAGGCGCGGCGGGCGGCCGCGCGCTGGTCGGCGTGCCCGGACAGCGACCGGGCGAAGGTGGCCTCGGCGATGCCGGTGATCGGGATGCCCAGGTCCAGCGCGCTCTGCACCGTCCAGCGGCCGGTGCCCTTCTGCTCCGCCTGGTCGAGCACCACGTCGACGAACGCCCTGCCGCTGGCGGCGTCGGTGTGCGCCAGCACCTCGGCGGTGATCTCGATCAGGAACGACTCCAGCTCGCCGGTGTTCCACTCCCGGAAGATCTCCGCGATCTCCGCCGGGCTCGCCGACAGCCCGGCCCGCAACAGGTCGTACGCCTCGGCGATGAGCTGCATGTCGGCGTACTCGATGCCGTTGTGCACCATCTTGACGAAGTGGCCGGCGCCGTCCGGGCCGATGTGCCGGCAGCACGGGACGCCGTCCACCTGCGCGGCGATCTTCTCGAAGATCGGCCCGAGCTTCTGGTACGACTCCGCCGAGCCGCCCGGCATGATGCTCGGCCCGCGCAGCGCGCCCTCCTCGCCGCCGGACACCCCGGTGCCGACGAAGTGCAGCCCGTGCTCGCGCAGCGCCTCCTCCCGGCGCCGGGTGTCGGCGAAGTGCGCGTTGCCGGCGTCGACCACGATGTCGCCCTCTTCGAGCAGCGGCACCAGCTCGTCGATCACCGCGTCGGTCGGCGCGCCGGCCTTGACCATCACGATCACCGCGCGGGGCCGCTCCAGCGCGCCGACGAAGTCGGCCAGCGACTCGGCCGGCACGAAGGTGCCCTCGTCACCGTGCTCGGCGACCAGGCTGCGGGTGCGCTCCGGCGACCGGTTGTGCACCGCCACCCGAAAGCCGTTGCGGGCCAGGTTGCGGGCCAGGTTGCGGCCCATCACCGCCAGCCCGGTCACGCCGATCTGCGCCGTCGCCTGCTCAGCCATCCGTACCCGCCACCTCTCGTCGCCGTACCCGTCCTGCGACCGTATCGCGGTCGGCGCGTCGCCGGGCCGGGGCGGCGACGCTCGGTGAACGGCGCGGCACGGACGGTGCCGCGACGGATCCGGCCGGGGGGGGGGGGGGGGGGGGCCCCCGCCCCCCCCCCCCCCCGCGGGGGGGCGCCCCCCCGGGGGGGGGGGGGGCCCCCCCCCCGCCCCCCCCCCCCGGCCCCCCGCCCCGGGGGGCCCCCCCCCCCCCCCC
>NZ_JBIAZT010000020.1:0-89332 GCF_042899365.1 Micromonospora sp. NPDC000089 | reverse complement strand
GCCTCAAGCGATACATCGCCCGCGAGGTCTACGAGGTCCTCACCAACCCCACCCAACCACCACCGGCCACACCTTGACATCCATAGGAGCATCCCACGCGCCCGGCGCCCCGCGCCCCGCGCCCCGCGCCCCGCGCCCCGCGCCCCGCGCCCCGCGATCATGGAGTTGTGGCACTTATTTTGTCCGCTTAGCGGCATGTGCGAACAGCCACAACTCCATGATCGACGGCGCTGGGGGCGCTGGGGGGTGGGGGGTGGGGGGTGGGGGGTGGGGGGTGGGGGCGGGTTACGGGTGGAGGAGGGTGGCGACGGTGGTGGTTATGTGGCGGGGGCGGCGGTAGAGGTCTGCGTCGGTGAAGTAGCGGACGCGCCAGCCTGCGGAGGCGAGCCAGTTCATGCGGGACCGGTCCCAGCGGAGGCGGTCGCGGTCGAGGTGGGAACGGCCGTCATACTCGATGCCGATCTTCTGTCGGTGGTAGCCGAGATCAAGACGATAGAGCGGTGAGCCGTCGTGATCGGGAACCCAGAGCTGCGGCTCGGGGGTCGGCAAGCCCCCGTCGATCAACAGCAGGCGTAGCTGACTCTCCTGTCGGCACTCGGCGCGAGGATCGGCGTGATCCACCAACTGTCGGGCCTGGACCACTCCGCGCCGGCCGGCGTGCCGCGCGACCTCCGCGCGCAGCTGCTCGCGGCGGCACGCCCCCGCCCGAAGGCACAGATCCAGCAGGGGTAGGGCGTCCATTCGCGGGAGCACCCGGGCCAGGTCGACCGCACACCGGGCCGCAGGCGCGCAGGGCACCCCGGCGATCTCCACCAGCCCCGTGACCGGGAGTGCCGTCTCGTGCGCCACCACCCCCCGGATCTGCGGTACGACGCATCCCGCTGGCACGATCACGTGCACGTCGGAGCTGGTGACCGCCCCGAATCCGTGGAGCCGAGCCGCGGTGTGGAACCCGACGACGGCCCCCACCGGCAGCCGGCGGAAGACGGCCTGCAGGCGGGACTGCCAATTGTCAGAGTCCCCATACACGCCGCGCGACAGTCGGTGCACCCGTCCCGTCTCGGTGCGCCAACGGATCGCCCCACGGGTGGCCCCGGCCCACCGCATCTCCGCGTAGCGCTCGACTTCGCCGTTCACGTCCCGGAGCCTGCGCCGTCGACCGCGGCCGGGTAGCCCGACAGTTGTTGGCTGTGGACAACTAACGAGCCTGTGGACGGCGGCCGTTGCCGAGATGCGTCTGCTAGCGAGCGGCGCAGCGCGACCGCCTGCCAGCTCAGTCCTCGCAGGCGTAGCTGTCGTGGTCGTGGTCCAACCGGTAGACGTCAGTGCCGATCACCCGGATCGGGCCGCTCACGTATGCGGGCCCGTCGCCGCTGCCGCCGGCGCAGTCGACGTCGCTGGCGACCGGGACGCAGCCGCTGTAGTTCGGGTCGCAACCCGGCTCGTGCCGGGTCCCGACGACGACGACCTGGGTGACCGGCTGCTTCGTGATCGTCGAGCGGACCAGCGTGCGTCCGGTACGCACACCGTCGGTCAGCTTCACCTGATAGGTCAGCGACCGCACTCCGTCGACGCCCCGGGTGCGGACCTTGCGGGTGCCCTCTGCCAGGTTCGGGTCCCTGACGGTCCGCGTGGTGTACCGGATGGTCTGCCGCTGGGTCTCCGTACGGACCTCCACTCGCGGCGTCGGCACGGGCGCGGCCGTCGTCGGAGCAGGCGTTAGTGCCGCGAGCGTCGGGGAGGAGGTGCCGATCGTCGGGGACGCCACGGCGGCCGTCGGGGAGGCGAAGGCCTCACCAGTACTCGGCACGACGACGGGCGCTGCGGCTGACGGAACGCTCTGGTCGTCCGCCACGGTCCGCCGGTCCTTCTGCGGGTCGCTGACGAAGGCGCCGATGATGGCCGCACCGGAGCAGCAGAGCAGGAGGACGGAGAGCAGCATCCCGCCGATGATCACGCCTACCCGCCGACCCGGGCTCAGCCGGGCGAACCAGCCGGGCCGTCGGGCGGGCGGGTACGGCGCACCGGGGGTGGGCGGTGGAGTGGTGGTCACGCCATCGAGTCTCCGATGCGTTGATCAAGAAGGAAACCGCCATCCCTCTTCTCACCCACGCCACTTCTGGGTCGAAATATGCGGTCTTCCCGGTCCGCGTCGATGTGGACGGGGACCGCCGATCGGTTGATCGGAAAGGCCGACACCTCCGACGGTTGTCGCCCTTTCAGCGGGCCGAGTCAGGCGGGTTCGGGCAGCTCGGAGGCAGGTGTGGCGCCCGCGCGTACGTCGGGCGGCCGTTGTGGAGGTCGAGCGGGGTCAGCGGCCGTCGAGGAGGGGTTGGTGGGGGTTCCAGGGTGGGGTGCCGGTGGCGTCGTGGTGGCGGCGGGCTATCGCGGAGAGGGCCTCCAGGACGACGCGGTTGGCCAGGTAGGCGGTGATGTCGGCGTGGTCGTACGGTGGGGCGACCTCGACGACGTCCACGCCGACCACGGGCAGTTCGTAGCAGACCCGGCGGACCGCGTCGAGCAGCTGCCGGGAGGTGAGGCCGCCCGGCTCCGGGGTTCCCGTGCCGGGGGCCATGCCGGGGTCGACCACGTCCACGTCGACGGAGAGGAAGACCCCCTCGCACTCATCGACCGCGATGGTGAAGGCCTCCGACAGGCACGGATCGAGCCCTCGGGCGACCAGCTCGGTCATCTCGTACGAGCGCATCCGCTGCGCGGCCATCCAGCCCAGCACGTCGGGGCCGGGCCAGTAGCCGCGCAGGCCGATCTGGAGGAACCGGTCGCCGCGCACCGCACCGGACTCGATCAGCCGCCGCATCGGCTGGCCGTGGCCGTACAGCGAGCCGAACTCGACGTCCCCGGTGTCGGCGTGCGCGTCGAAGTGCACCAGCGACACCCGGCCCAGCCCGTGGTGGCGGGCCACCCCGGTGGCGTCGGGCAGCGCGATGGAGTGGTCGCCGCCGAGCACCACCGGGATCGCCCCCGCGGACGCCACCGCGAAGACGGCGGACTCCAGCGCCGCGAGTGACCGCTCGATGTCCCCGGCGAACATCTCCACGTCGCCGGCGTCGTACACCCGCAGGTCGCGCAGGCCGTCGACGCGCAGGGCCAGGGACGGGCGGGAGCCGTCGTGCGGCAGGTAGCAGGCCTGCCGGATGGCGGACGGCCCGAACCGGGTGCCCGGCCGGTGCGAGGTGCCGCCGTCGAAGGGCGCCCCGACGATCACCACGTCCGCGTCGGCGTACGTCACCGGCTCGGACAGGGTGCACGGCGGCACCCCGAGGAAGGTGACGTCCGGGCCGTACATCGGGCCGTACCTCATCGTTCCTCCATTCCCCATGGCGAGCCGTACGCGGTGAGCAGGTCGAGGAACGGGCGCGGCGGCAGCGCTTCGGGGCCGAGCACGCCGGTGCCGGTCCAGGCGCCGGTGGCCAGCAACTCCAGGGCCACCACCGGGTTGACCGCGGTCTGCCAGACCACCGCCTGGTGGCCGTACTCCCGCATCGACCACTCGTTGTCGACCACGTGGTAGAGGTAGACCCGCCGCGGGTTGCCATCGACGCCGGTGCCGGTGACGTACGTGCCGGCACAGGTCTTGCCGCGCATCCGGTCCCCCAGGGTGGCCGGATCGGGCAGGCTGGCGGCGACCACGTCCCGCGGCGAGACCGACACGCCGCCGACCTGCACCGGCGCGGTCGAGTCCAGGCCGGTCTTGTGCAGCGCCTTGAGCACCTCGATGAACTCGTCGCCGAGGCCGTACTTGAAGGTGACCCGCTTCGCCTTCACCCAGCGCGGGATCAGCAGCACCTCCTCGTGCTCCACGTTGACGCACTCGACCGCGCCGATGCCCTCGGGGAAGTCGAAGACCTCCGGCTCGCTGAACGGTTCGGTGGTGTACCAGCCCCGATCCCTCTCCCAGATCACCGGCGGGTTCAGGCACTCCTCGATGGTGGTCCAGATGGAGAACGACGGCGCGAAGTCGTAGCCCTCGACGGTGAGGTTCGCCCCGTCGCGGACCCCGATCTCGTCGATCTCGGCGAACAGCTCGTCGGCGGCGTACCGGGCGAACACGTCGGACAGGCCGGGCTCGATGCCGATGCCGCAGAGCGCGAGCCGGCCCGCGCCGGCCCAGTCGTCGGCCACCGCGAACTGGTCGTCGCCGAGCTTCACCCCGGTCTCCGCGTACGGCCGCGCGGGGTGCGGATGGGACAGCGACATCGCCATGTCCAGGTAGTCGACCCCGGCGGCGAACGCCCCGTCGAAGATCGGCATCACGAAGCGCGGGTCGACCGCGTTGAGCACGTGGGTGATCCGGTGCTCCCGGCAGAGCGCGGCCACGGTGTCCGACGACGCCGCGTCGACCTGGGCGGCGACGAAGCGCCCGTCCCGGCCGGCCACCGCCCGGCGGGCCCGGTCGAGGTCGTAGTCGGCGACCACCATGGTCTCGAAGAAGGTACGGCGGGCCGCGATGGCGACGGCGGCGGAGCCGACGCCACCGGCGCCGACGAGCAGGATACGCATCAGGAATCGAACCCCAGTCCAAGACGGTCGAGAGTACGGAGCCACAGGTCACGCCGGCCGTCGCGCGCGTCGGCGCGGGCCAGCGAGCGGCGGGTGAGGTTGATGCCGACGGCCCGGACGGGCTCCGGCGGGAACGGCAGCGGCTTGCGGCGGACGAGGTCGAGCCGGGTCAGCGCGGTCTCCTCGCCGCCGAGCAGATCGAGCAGCACCCGGGCGCCGAAGCGGGTGGCGCCGACGCCGAGGCCGGTGTAGCCGGCCGCGTACGCCAGCCGGCCGTCGTAGGCGGTGCCGAAGAACGGGCAGAACCGGGTGCAGGTGTCGATCACCCCGCCCCAGCGGTGGCTGAAGCGCACCCCGTCGAGCTGCGGGAACGTGGTGAAGAAGTGCGCGGCGAGCGCGGCGAAGGTGGCCGGCCGTTGCTCCAGCGACGGCGCCACCCGGTTGCCGTGGTGGTAGACCGCGTCGTACCCGCCGAAGAGGATCCGCCCGTCTGCGGTGATCCGGTAGTAGTGGAACTGGTTGCCGGTGTCCGCCAGGCCCTGCCGGTTGCGCCAGCCGATCGACGCCCGCTGCGCCGCGCTCAGCGGCTCGGTCATCAGCGCGTAGTCGTACACCGGCACGACCCAGGCGCGCAGCCGGCGCAGCAGCGGTGGGAAGGCGTTGGTGGCCAGCAGCACCTGCCGGGCCCGGACCACCCCCGCTGCGGTGTCCGCCCCGCCGGCCGTCCGCGCGGCCAGCGCGGCGCCGTCGCGGCCCAGCCCGGTGACCCGGGTGTGCTCGTGGATCCGCACGCCGAGGTCGAGGCAGGCCCGGCGCAGGCCCCAGGCCAGCCGGGCCGGGTCGAGCATGGCCACCCGGTCGCGGTGCCAGGCCCCACCGAGGTACGTCGGCGAGGCCACCTCGGCGCGTACCTGCTCGGCGTCGAGCAGCCGCACGTCGTGGCCGTACCGGCGGGCCAGCTCGGCGTCCTCGGCGATCCCGGCCAGCTGGTACGGCGCCACCGCCACCGCCAGCTCGCCGGTGCGCTCGAAGTCGCAGTCGATGTCGTACGCCTCGACGGTGGCAGCGATCGCCTCCAGGTTCTGCCGACCCAGCCACTCCAGCTCGTCGATCTCGCCGGGAAAGCGGTCTACCCCGTTGGCCAGCCCGTGGGTGAGCGAGGCGGCGCAGAACCCGCCGTTGCGCCCGGACGCCGCCCAGCCGCAGGTGCCCGCCTCGACCAGCAGCACGTCCCGCCCCGGGTCGTCCCGCTTGGCGAGCAGGGCGGCCCAGAGCCCGCCGTAGCCACCGCCGACGATCAGCAGGTCGGCGGCGTGCGTACCGGTCAGTGGCGGCAGCGGGTCGGGGCGTTCGGGGCGGTCCAGCCAGTAGGGCACGGGCGCCGCGTCGGCGAGCGCCCGGCCGGTGTGCGGTCCGGTCATGACCGGCTCGTCGGCACGGCCGGGGCAGGCGGCGCGAGGGCGGCGCGCCGGGCCCGCCGGCCGCGCAGCGAACTGAGCCCGACCAGCAGCAGCGCGATCGCGAACATCGCCGTGCCGATCACGTTGACCTGCGGCGGGATGCCACGCTGGGCGGCGCCCCAGACGTACATCGGGAAGGTGACGGTGGTGCCGGCGTTGAAGTTCGTGATGATGAAGTCGTCGAAGCTGAGCGAGAAGGCCAGCAGCGCGGCGGCCACGATGCCGGGCAGCACCAGCGGCAGGGTGATCCGGCGGAAGGTCTGCCACTCGGTGGCGTAGAGGTCCATCGCGGCCTCCTCCAGCCGCCGGTCCATCCCGGCCAGCCGGGCCTTGACCGTGACCACCACGAACGACACGCAGAACATCACGTGCGCGATGACCACCGTCCAGAAGCCCTGCGGCACGCCGGCCGCGACGAACAGGGCCAGCAGCGAGGTGCCCATCACCAGCTCCGGGCTGGCCATCGGCAGGAAGATCAGCACGTTCAGCCCGGTCCGGCCGCGGAACCGGTGCCGGGCCAACGCGAACGCCATCAGGGTGCCGAGCACGGTGGCCAGCACGGTGGCGATGAAGCCGATCTGCACGCTGCGGACCACGGCGTCGCACATGTCGGAGGTGGCGCACGGCTGCTTCCAGTTGTCCAGGGTGAACTCGTGGAAGTCGTAGGACAGCCGGCTGGACGGCCGGTTGAACGACAGCCCGGCCACCACCAGGATCGGCAGCGACAGGTAGAGCAGGACCAGCAGGGCGACGCCCATCACCCACCGGTCGGCCAACCAACGGCCCAACCTCACCGTGCCCGCCTTTCGTTCGCGACTGCGGGGCTCCGCTTCGCTGCACTCCTCGCGCTCACAGGACCTCCTCCGTGCCGGCCTTGCGCAGGTAGCCGAAGACCACCGCGAGGATCGCCGCCATCAGCAGGAAGGACAGCGCGGCGCCCTGCGGGTAGTCCAGCCGGACCAGGAACGCCGAGTCGATCACGTTGCCGATCATGTACTCGTTGGGCGTGCCGAGCAGCTCCGCGTTGATGTAGTCGCCGGTGGCCGGGATGAAGAACAGCAGCGTGCCGGCGATCAGCCCGGGCATCGACAGCGGCAGGGTGACCCGGCGGAACGCCTGGATCCCGCTGGCGTACAGGTCGCTGGCCGCCTCCAGCAGCCGGGGATCGAGCCGCTCCAGGCTCGCGTACAGCGGCAGCACCAGGAACGGCAGGAAGTTGTACGTCAGGCCGAGCACCACCGCGAACGGGGTGGCCAGCAGCCGCCCGTCCGGGCCCAGCAGGTGCACGTCACGCAGCAGCCCGACCAGCGCGCCGTTGTCCGACAAGATGGTCTTCCAGGCCAGCGTGCGGACCAGGAAGCTGGTGAACATCGGCGCGACCACGCAGACCAGCAGCAGGTTCTTCCACCGGCCGGCCTTCTGCGCGATCGCGTACGCCAGCGGATAGCCCAGCAGCAGGGCCAGCACCAGGGCGAGCGCCGAGTAGCCGAACGACCGGGCGAACTGCGGCCAGTACGCCTGCAACGCCTCCGGATAGTTCCCGAACGCCCAGGTCAGCGCGTACCCGGTGGAGAGCGAGCCGGACGGGTCGTAGAGGCTGGCCGCCGCCAACTGCAGCAGCGGCAGCGCGAAGAACAGGAACAGCCAGGCCGCCCCGGGCAACAGCAGCAGGTACGGCAGCAGCCGGTGCCGCCCGCGCCGAGGCGGTGGCGGCGGGTCGGCCCGCCCCGGTACGGGCACATGGGCGAGGGCACTCACGAGACCGCCACCGGCTCGTCGACCAGGCCGCTGGTGCGGTCGTCCTGGCCCGGCTCGCGCGGCAGCAGGAAGGCGTGCCGCGGGTCCCAGTGCGCCACCACCTGCGCGCCGACCGGCAGGCGCCCGGCCGAGCCGCTGTTCGCGGCGAACACCGACAGCTCGCTGCCCCACTCCGCCCGGATCAGGTACTGGGTGCTCACCCCCACGTAGGAGGCGTCACTGACCACCCCGGTGACGTGCTGGTGACCACTGGGAACCTGGGCGACGGAGTCGACCAGGTGCAGCTTCTCCGGGCGTACCCCCAGGAAGACCGGACCGCGGTCGGACCGGGCCCGGTCGGCGGGCACCGAGAAGCGCGCACCGTGGGCGGAGACCGGCACCTCGGTGCCGGCGGCGCCCGCGGCCTCGGCGGCCAGCAGGTTGGACTGGCCGAGGAAGCTCGCCACGAACGCGGTGGCCGGGAACTCGTACAGCTCGGCCGGGGCGCCGAGCTGCTCGATCCGGCCGGCGTTCATCACCGCGACGGTGTCGGCCATGGTCATGGCCTCCTCCTGGTCGTGGGTGACGTGCACGAAGGTGATGCCGACCTCGGTCTGGATCCGCTTCAGCTCGATCTGCATCTGCCGGCGCAGCTTCAGGTCGAGCGCGCCGAGCGGCTCGTCGAGCAACAGCACCTGCGGCTGGTTGATCAGCGCCCGGGCCAGCGCGACCCGCTGCTGCTGGCCGCCGGAGAGCTGGGCGGGGCGGCGCCCGCCGTAGCCGTCCAGCTGCACCAGGGACAGCATCCGGTCGACCTGGTCGCCGACCTTGCGGATGCCGCGCCGGCGCAGCCCGAAGGCCACGTTCTCGGTGATGTCCAGGTGCGGGAAGAGCGCGTAGCTCTGGAAGACGGTGTTCACCGGCCGCTTGTACGGCCGCAGTCGGGCGATGTCCCGGTCGCCGAGCAGCACCTGCCCGCTGGTCGGCTCCTCCAGCCCGGCGATCATCCGCAGCGTGGTGGTCTTGCCGCAGCCGGACGCCCCGAGCAGGGCGAAGAACGAGCCCTGCGGGACGGTCAGGCTGAGGTCGTCGACCGCGGTGAAGATGCCGAACCGCTTGGTCAGGTTGGCCAGCCGCAGGTCGCCGGCCGGGGAGTCGGTCGCCATCCCGGTCACGCCCCGATGACCTTCTGGAACTTCGCCTCGTACTCCTTCTCCTGCTTCTCGTCCAGGCTCATGAAGACCTTGGACCTGGCCAGGAGCGCGTCGTCCGGGAAGATCAGTGGGTTCGCGGCCAGCTCCGGGTCGATCTTCTCCATCTCGGCCTGCGCGCCCTTGACCGGGCAGATGTAGTTGACGTACGCGGCGACCTTGGCGGCGACCGCCGGCTGGTAGTAGTAGTTGATCAGCTCCTCGGCGTTGCCCTTGTGGGTGGCCTTGTTCGGCACCAACATGTTGTCGCTGAAGAGCATCACGCCCGAGTCCGGCGCCACGAACTTGATCTTCTCGTCCTCCGCGGTGAGCTGGAGGACGTCACCGGACCAGGCGATGCAGGCCGCGATGTCGCCCTTGTTCAGCTCGGTGGAGTACTCGTTGCCGGTGAACTTGCGGATCTGCCCGGCGTCCACGGCCTTCTTCAGCTTGGCCAGCGCGTCGTCGAACTGCGCGGCGGTGAAGTTCGCCGGGTCATGGCCGTTCGACTGGAGCAGCAGGCCCATGGTGTCGCGCATCTCCGACAGCGCGGTCACCCTGCCCTTGAGGTCCGGCCGGGTGAGCAGCTCGTCGACGGTCCGGATCTCCTTGGTGACCTTGCCGTTGAAGGCCAGGCCGGCCAGGCCGGACTGCCACGGGATGGAGAGCTGGTTCTGCGGGTCGAAGGAGCGGTTGAGCAGCGACGGCAGCAGGTTCGCCGCCACGTTGGGGATCTTCGCCGGGTCGAGCTTCTGGATCCAGCCGAGCCGGATCATCCGGGCGGCCATCCAGTCGGTCAGCACGATGACGTCCCGGCCGGTGCTCTGACAGGCGGCCAGCTGGTTCTGCACCTTGCCGAAGAACTCGTTGTTGTCGTTGATGTCCTCGGTGTAGGCGACCTGGATGCCGGTCTGCTTGACGAACGCGTCGAGGGTGGGCCGCTTCGAGGCGTTCTTGTCGTCCACGTCGATGTACTGCGGCCAGTTGGAGAACGCCAGCTTCTTCTCCGTGCCGGAGAGGTCGTCGCTCTTGCAGCCGGCCTCGGTCTGGGTCGCGGCCTTCGTGCCGCAGCCGGCGAGGGTGCCGCCCGCGGCGAGCAACACCGCCGAGGAGAGGGTGCCGGTGAGCAGTCCACGCCGAGTCACCGGGTTGAGGGGTGTGCGCATTGACGACTCCTAGGGGGTCGTCCGTCGGCGACGGGGACGGGGGTGACGCGCCGGCGGGAGGGGTCAGGGGCCAGAGACGACTGATCCTGACATGAGGTGACCTCCCTTACAAGGGATTCCGTTGCGGCAGTACTCCCACACAACGGATTACGCCAGACAGGCGCCGTGGCACTAGGCTCGGCGCGGAAACCGGCATGGGGAGCGGTCGATGACGCGGCAACTGGACAACGGCAACGGCGCACGGCGGATCACCGTGCGTGACGGTGCCAGCCACGCACTGCTGGACGACGTGGCGAAGCAGATCATCGAGCAGCTCCAAGAGGACGGCCGTCGCCCGTACGCGACGATCGGCAAGGCGGTCGGCCTGTCCGAGGCGGCGGTGCGGCAGCGGGTGCAGCGACTCCTGGACGCCGGGGTCATGCAGATCGTCGCGGTCACCGATCCGCTCCAGCTCGGCTTCCCCCGGCAGGCGATGATCGGCCTGCGTACCGACGGCGATCTGGAGGCCGTGGCCGACCGGCTGGCCGGCTTCGACGAGATCGACTACGTGGTGATCACCGCCGGCTCGTTCGACCTGCTCGCCGAGGTGGTCTGCCGCAACGACGCCCACCTGCTGGAGATCCTGCAGAAGCTGCGGGCCGTCGAGGGGGTGCTCGCCACCGAGGCGTTCGTCTACCTCAAGCTGCGCAAGCAGACCTACAGCTGGGGTACGGCCTGACCAGCGCGCCTTCGCGGTCAGCGCGCCTCGCGGTCAGCGGGCGGGCGTGGCGGCCAGGAACGCGCGCCAGGCGGCCGGGGTGAAAGCGAGGGTGCCGGCGTCGCGGGCCTTGCTGTCGCGGACCAGCACCCGGCCGGGCAGGTTGTCGGCCACCTCGACGCAGTCGCCACCGTTGTTGCTGCTGCGGGTGGCCGTGCGCCAGCGGGCGTCGCTCAGTTCCATGTCGTCGCCACTTCCCTGATCAGCTCGATCGACCGGCGGCGGGGCAGCGCCTCACCGGTGACGCTCTCCCACCTACGGCCCAGGTTAGCAAGGTCGACAGGGTCGCTCGCGATCTCGCCGCGGAGCTGGTTGTCCAGATAGGCCACCTCGGTGCCGTCGGGGAGCCGGGCCAGCATGAACGGCCCGGCAAGCCCGGTGTGCCACGGGCCGTCGGCGGGGATCACCCGCACCTGGACGTGCTCCTGCTCGGCGACCGCCGCCAGGTGGGCGAGCTGCCCGGCCATCACCGCGCGGTCGCCGACCCGGCGGCGCAGCACCACCTCGTCGACCACGGCGACGAACTGCGGCGGGGCAACGCCGGCCAGGATCGCCTGCCGCTGGAGCCGGCCGGCCACGATCCGCTCCGCCTCGGCCGGCGGCACCAGCCCGCCGGTGGCCAGCACCGCCCGGGCGTACGCCTCGGTCTGGAGCAGCCCCGGCACCAGCAGCGGCTGGTACGACCGGATCGACACGGCGTCCTGCTCCAGCTCCGCCCAGGGCCGGAACCAGGGCAGGTCGCGGCGGCGGAACGGTTCCGGCCACAGCTCGGCCGCCTCGCGGCCCAGCACCGAGGCGACCGCGACCCGGGTACGCGGATGCGGGATGCGGCCCGACGCCACCCAGCGCGCCGCCGTCTTCGGGTCGACCCGCACCTTGCCGGCGAGCGACTCGACCGTCTCCCCCTTCTCCGCCATCGCCACCCGCAGCACCTCGTTCGCCATCCGAGCCTCCCGTTCGCTCACGCCTGGCGGCACCTTTGCTCACGCCTGGCGGCACCGTAGCGACGCTCCGTGTCGATGTCCGCCTCCGGCCGGCGTGTCGGGCGGGATCTCTGCCGGCCGTTCCGCCCCGCGCCCGAGTGTCCGGGAAAGGCCCTGGACCCGTCCTCTCCCGGGACCTGGCCGACCCGGGTAGGGGTAGCGGGACGCTACGAACTTGATGGCGTGAACGCGTCAGCGTCGTGATGCGTTCACGCCATCAAGTTCGTAGTCACTCGCGATCGCAGCCGCGGCGTAAGGCCGCGCGGGCCAACCCGCCGGGCGTCCCGGCGCGCCCGCTCCACGCGCACGCGCCGCGCGGGCCAACGCGTGCGCGCAGGCGAGCTGCGCGGGCCACGGTGGGGCCGAGCCGGGGCCGGAGTGCCGGCAGGCAGCGAGCTGCGATGCGGATTCCGTTGTCAGCCATGGCTTCACTCGCTGAAACCGTCGCAAAGCAGCTTACTCACTTGCGTTATCAGCATCGGCTGTGCGATAACCGTGGGCAGAGCGGCCGGCGCCACCCCCCTTACCGGCCCGAGACCCGATGGGGCTGACATGGCCAACGCCACCGACCACCTCTGGATGCACTTCACCCGGATGGCCAGCTACTCCGCCGGCGAGGTGCCGACCATCGTGCGCGGCGAGGGCGCGTACATCTGGGACGCCCAGGGCCGCCGCTACCTGGACGGGCTCGCCGGGCTCTTCGTCGTCAACGCCGGCCACGGCCGCACCGAACTGGCCGAGGCGGGCGCCAAGCAGGCGGCCGAACTCGCCTACTTCCCGCTGTGGTCGTACGCCCACCCGAAGGCCGTCGAGCTGGCCGAGAAGGTGGCCTCACTGACCCCCGGCGACCTGAACCGGGTCTTCTTCACCACCGGCGGCTCCGAGGCCGTCGAGGCGGCGTGGAAGCTGGCCCGGGCCTACTTCAAGCGCACCGGCCAGCCCAACAAGCACAAGGTGGTCAGCCGCTACATCGCCTACCACGGCACCTCGATGGGCGCCCTGTCGATCACCGGCCTGCCCGGCATCAAGAGCGACTTCGAGCCGCTGGTGCCCGGCGGCATCAAGGCGCCGAACACCAACTTCTACCGGGCCCCCGAGCACGGCGACTCGGCCGAGGCGTTCGGCCGCTGGGCCGCCGACGAGATCGGCCGGGCCATCGAGCGGGAGGGTCCGGACACCGTCGCCGCCGTCTTCCTGGAGCCGGTGCAGAACTCGGGCGGCTGCTTCCCGCCCCCGCCCGGCTACTTCGAGCGGGTCCGGGAGATCTGCGACGCGTACGACGTGCTGCTGGTCAGCGACGAGGTGATCTGCTCGTGGGGCCGGCTGGGTGAGTACTTCGGCGCCGTCCGGTACGGCTACCAGCCCGACATCATCACCACCGCCAAGGGCATCACCTCCGGGTACGCCCCGCTCGGCGCGATGATCGCCAGCGAGCGGCTGATGGAACCGTTCCTCACCGAGACCGGCATGTTCGCCCACGGGGTGACCTTCGGCGGGCACCCGGTCTCCTGCGCGGTGGCCCTGGCCAACCTGGAGGTCTTCGCCCGCGAGGACCTGGTCGGGCACGTCCGCGCCAACGAGGACGCCTTCCGCGCCACCCTGGAGAAGCTGAACGACCTGCCGATCGTCGGCGACGTCCGGGGCGACGGGTACTTCTACGGCATCGAGCTGGTCAAGGACAAGACCACCAAGGAGACCTTCGACGAGGCCGAGTCGGAGCGGCTGCTGCGCGGCTTCCTCTCCTCAGCCCTCTTCCAGGCCGGGCTCTACTGCCGGGCCGACGACCGGGGCGACCCGGTGATCCAGCTCGCCCCGCCGCTGATCGCCGAGCAGCAGCAGTTCGACGAGATCGAGCAGATCCTGCGCTCGGTGCTGACCGAGGCGTGGAAGCGGCTGTAGACGGTGCGCTACCAGGACGTGTCCTACTGGCTGTCCAGCCTGGACGAGCCGCTGACCCCGCGGCCCGGCCTGCCCGGCGACACGGACGCCGACGTGGTGATCGTGGGCGCCGGGTACACCGGGCTGTGGACGGCGTACCACCTGGCCGTCGCGGACCCGTCCATGCGGATCACCGTGCTGGAGGCGGAGGTCGCCGGCTTCGGCGCGTCCGGGCGCAACGGCGGCTGGTGCTCGGCGCTCTTCCCCACCTCGCTGCCCGCGCTGACCCGCCGGCACGGCCGGGACCGGGCGCTGGCCATGCAGCGGGCCATGCGGGACACCGTGGGCGAGGTGGGCCGGGTGGCGGCGGCCGAGGGCATCGACTGCGACTGGCACCGGGGCGGGACGGTGGTGCTGGCCCGGTCGGCGGTCCAGCTCGCCCGGGCTCGGGCCGAGGTGGCCACCGCGCGCGAGCACGGTGCCGACCCGGCCGACCTGGTGCTCCTGGACGCCGCCGAGGCGACCGCCCGGTGCGCCGCCGAGGGGGTGCTCGGGGCGACGTACACCCCGCACTGCGCGGCGGTGCACCCGGCCAAGCTGGTCCGGGGGCTGGCCGCGGCGGTCGAGCGCCGGGGCGTACGCCTGCACGAGCGCACCCCGGTCACGGCCATCCGGCCCGGCGCGGCGGTGACCCCGGCGGGCGTGGTCCGCGCCCCCGTGGTGGTGCGGGCCACCGAGGGCTTCACGCCGGCGCTGCCCGGCCACCGGCGGGCCGTGGCGCCCGTCTACTCGCTGATGGTGGCGACCGAGCCGCTGCCGGAGGCGGTGTGGGAGCGGATCGGGCTGGCCGACCGGGAGACGTTCTCCGACCACCGGCACGTGATCATCTACGGTCAACGCACCGCCGACGGCCGGCTCGCCTTCGGCGGCCGGGGCGCCCCGTACCACTTCGGCTCCCGGGTCTCCCCCAGGTACGACCGGGAGCCGCGGGTCTTCGCCGCGCTGCGGCGGGTGCTCGGTGAGCTGTTCCCGGTGCTCGGCCCGGACGTGCCGGTCACGCACACCTGGGGCGGGCCGCTCGGCGTGGCCCGGGACTGGGCCGCCTCGGTGGGGCTGGACCGGTCGACCGGTCTCGCCTGGGCGGGTGGCTACGTGGGCGACGGGGTGGGCACCAGCAACCTGGCCGGCCGCACCCTGGCCGACCTGATCCGCGGCGTGGAGAGCGACCTGACCACGCTGCCCTGGGTGAACCACCGCTCCCCGCGCTGGGAGCCGGAACCCCTGCGCTGGCTCGCGGTCAACGCCGGCCTGAAGGTGATGTTCGGCGCCGACGCGGCGGAGGCCCGCACCGGCCGCCCCTCCCGCCGAGCCGCCGCCTTCTCCCACCTCCTGGGCCACTGATCGACCGCCCCTCACCTGATGGTCGAAAAGTTCGGCTCATCAGCAGCCCGCAACGGTGCGTAAACCTCTCTATCAGGGAACGGCCTCGCGCTCGCCGACCTAGCCCCGGATTATGGGCCGGCTGACCAGGCCAGCTTGAGCCGGCCTCAGAACAACGCCCGTCAGCAGTAGAGTGGATCGAGCAAATTTATGGTGATCGACCGGTCAAGGTTGTTTACGAAAGTTGCATCCGAGCCGGACAGACGGATCTTACGAAAAGGATTGCCGTCTCTGAGAAACACCACCCAGACCAACTCTTCCCGCTCGTCGAGCCGGGCAAAGAAACCCTCTGAGCCATGCGCCCCCTCACCGCAAACCAGGAATCCCCCTCCGGAGGGCAAGTCCACTCGTGTGGACTCGTCGATCTCGCTCACGTTGTCCGGCTCGACCGCCAAGACAGTATCGAGGTCGAACAAGCTACCCACTTGGAAACAACACAGTGACGCGTCGTCGATCTCGACATGACGTGCCGATCCATCGGCCCGGTACAGACCGCTGATACCCGGAACGCATGCTTGCCGCCAAAGCTCCAGCACGTGATTCACTGCTTCTTCTCGTGGCCGGGCCGCTCATAGAGCCCTTGCCAGGGCACGCGGCACCCGTTCTCATCCTGGTTCCGCTTGCTCTTCATTCGCTTCTCAAAGCTCTTGTCCCAGTTCATCCCACTGCCCTTTTCGGGGTTTGGCGCCAACGGGTCCACTCGCTCCACCCGAACCCTGTAGGTCGGGTCCTGGGCACGCGCTGCCCGTGCTGCGTCGAGTCGCCGATTGTCGTAGCTGACCAGCTGACCTCCTCGATCAAGAACTCGCAGCGGAGCCCCCGGCCGATTCCAGTCCCATGCCCCCGACAACATATCCGACAGATAATCGTTGGGACTCACCGTGCGCTGCGAGAAGTTGATGTCTTCAGGGTCTACCCAGTCCTCGCCCTCCGGTTCGGGCGAGCAGTTGCTGGTCGGCGGCGCGACTGGCGGCTTACCGCCGCCACCTCCGGCATCGGTCTGAGCGCCAGGCGGCAGGTCTGTCAACCTATCGCCACAGCCAGCGAGGCTCCCGCCTGTGCCGCAGCCACCATCGTCGCTTGCAGGTGCAGCGGAGCTACCAGCCTGTGGCTTGCCCGCCACTGGTGTGGGCAGCTTGATCGGGTTGCTGAAGTCGATGAGCGGTTTGGCTACCACGGTCCAGGTGTGCTGGGTCGGCGTGTTCCAGCTACCGCTCATCCAGGTGTTGCCGTCGTAGTACGTGTACTCGTACATCGTGGTGTAGCTGTACGTGTTGGTCCTGGTGTACAGATACGTGTCGTCGTACCAGGTGTCCGTGGTCTGCCAACTGGTGGTTCCACCTGCGACGACCCAGACCTTCGGTGGGTCGATCCTGGGTTGCGGCGGCTGGGGGGCCGGGTCGGTACGCGGGGTCGGCGTCGGCGCCGACTGCCCTCCCCCGGCGGTCTGAGGCGACCCCTTTCCGCCGGAGTTCGGCGCCACACCCGAGGGAACCGTGCTCGGGCTGTTCAGCGCGTAGTAGACGACCACGCCGACGGCGATCGTGACTGCCACCACGCCGACAGCGATGGCTGCCCAGCAGAGCAGCGCGCACGCCGCTGCTCCGCCGGCCGCCGCGGCACCGCCACCGGCTGCGGGAAAAATTCCCACGCTCTCTGCGGCTCCGCCGAGGAAGCCCATTACGGTGCCGAGCGCCGGCAGCCCGATGTCGAAGTGCCCGGTGGGGTCGACTCTGCTGGTGGGATTGGCACTGCCGTAGAGGTACCGGTTCGAGGCGGCCGCATTGACCACCGGCACGTCCCAGCTGTCCCGCGAGGAGAACGAGCCCAGCTCCGGGTCGTACCAGCGGGCGAGTTGGGAGACCTTCCCGGTGCCCGGGTCGGTCCAACTGCCCTGAAACCCGACGTTCGGCAGTGACGACCCGCCGGTGGCTCTGCCGAAGGAGTCGAAGCTGCGCGAGTCGCTGACCGCGCCGGTGGCGGGATCGGTGCGGGCGACCACGTCGCCGTGCACGGTCGACAGCAGATTGGAGGCACTCCCACCTGAGGCGGGGCGGGATGACAGCAGCCGCCCCTCGGCCGACCGGGCATAGCTGAACTGCCCGTCGCCGGACGGCTCGGCGCGAAGCCCGGAGTAGTTGAGGGAGCTCCGCGTGCCACCGGTGCCCGCGGACGAAAGCCTGTCCAACGCGTCGTAGCTAAAGCTTCGGGCACTGTCGCCGATCAGGCGATTGAACGCGTCGTAGCTCGTGGTACGGGTGCTGCTGGTGCCGCCGGTCGTGGTGACGACCGACTCCAGCGTGCCGCGCGGGGTCCAGCGATAGCTGGCGGAGCTCGCTGTCCCACTGGTTCCGCTGATTCTGTTGCGCGCGTCAAAGGTCGCCGTGGTGGTGCCGACGGCGGTGTGGTTCGCCCCGGTCCAGGCGGTGACGCCGGTGCGGTTACCCACCGCGTCCCACGCGTAGTCTGACCCGTCACCCGTCGCCGAGTCGGACGCCCGGATCAGTCGGTTCGCCTCGTCGTACTGGTAGCTCGCGGTACGTGGGGCGGCGAGTTGCCCACCGGTCGTCTGGCTGGTCAGGTTTCCGACCGCGTCCCAGCTGTAGGCGAGTGAGGCGGTCAGGGTGCCACCAGGGGCCCGGGTGGTGTCGGAGGCGACCCGGCCGACCGGGTCGTAGGTGAGGGTTCGGGTGGGGCCCGCGACACCGCCGATGCTGCGCTGGCTCTCGGTGGTCACCTGGCCGGCCGCGTTCCGGTCGTAGGTGCGCACCGACTGGGCCTGGTGATCGGTGAGGGTCCGCAGGTTGAAACCGCTGTAGCCGTAGGTGACCCGGACCGGACCAGCGTTCTCCTCGACGATCCGCCCCAGCTCGTCGTAGCGCAGTGAGGAGGTGCCCGAGGGCCCGTCGGCGGTGAGCAGTTGTCCGAGCGTGTCGTAGGTGAAGGTTTGCGCCGGTCCGCCGTCACTGGCCGCCGAGGTGAGCCGGCCGAGTTGGTCGTAGCCGAAGGTCTTGCCGCCTCCGGCGGAGCCACCGGTGCCGCTCACCGCGATGGTCCGGCCTCGTTGGTCGTAGTCCGCGGTGACCACCACGCCACCTGGTTCGGCGATCCTGACCGGCGTGCCCGCGGCATCATAGGTTCGGGTCCAGGTTCGATCGACCGCCGCAGGATGCGCTGTGGTCGCCGGCTCTACTGTCGTCTCCGGCAGGTTCAGAGCGTTGTACGTCTCGTAGGTGCTCTGGTCCTTCGCGTCGGTGACCCGGGTGCGGTTGCCCAACGCGTCGTAGCCGAAGGTGGTCAGCATCGACGGCGCGTTGGTGCCGTCCGCGCGGTGACTCGCCGGATCCCGCCGGCTGGTCTGCCGGTTTAGCGCGTCGTAGGTGGATCGCCAGAAGTTGTCCCGGGCGTCCAGGACGGCAGTGAGATTGCTGGCCTTGTCCCAGACGTATGACGTGCTGTCCTGGATCGTCCCGCCACTAATGTGCCGGGTTTCCACCGCCCGGCCGGCCAGGTCGTAGAAGGTCTCGGACCGTCTGTTCATCGGGTCGGTGACCGCGGTCGGTCGCCCGGCCAGGTCGCGCGTGTAGGTGACGGTGCCCCGGCCGGTTGCGCTGTCCGTCAGCAGCTCACCGGCCTTGTTGTAGGTCCGGTCGATCCGAGCGTCGTCGAAGATGACCGCCGTGAGGTCACCGAAGTCGTCGTAGCGGTGGGTACGGACATCCGCCTCCGAACTGCTGGTGTCCACCCCTCGGGTCTGCACCAGAAGTCGGTCCAGTTCGTCGAAAGTGCTGATGGTCTGCCCGCCGGCCGGATCCGTCACCGACAGGGTGTTGCCGTCGTCGTCATAGGTGTAGTCGGTCAGGCCCGGCTGCCCGCCGGAGACCGCGGGCGGCTCGGTCATCCGGTAGAGCCGACCACGTGTGTCGTACGCCATGGTCGTCGCCGGACGCCCCGGCGGTTGGTACGAGACGACATTGTCGGCGTTGTCGTAGGCCCATTGCTCGGTGGGCTGCAGAATCGTCCCCGCCGGGGTCCGGTAGTCCGGCACGCGCCGGTCAGTCATTCGGCCGCGGCTGTCGAACCACGCTCGGGTGAGGAGACCCCGGGCGTCGCGCACCGAGTTCATCTCGCCGAACGCGTTGTAGCCGAACGTGGTGACCGGCCGGGTGGTGACCGCTGCCGACCCATCACCAGACTCGGTCGACACCGCTGGCTGGGTCACGCTACCCAGTCGCCCAGCATCGTCATATGCATAGTTGGTGGTAAATGCTGCGTCTGGCGTAGCGGTGCTGGTGAGCGATGCGACGCCGCGCGGATCGGTAACGCTGAGCAGGTTTCCCATGCCATCGGTTGCGTACTGCGTTACCAGGTCCGCTTGTGCGCTCTCGCGAACACCGGTCTTGAGTAGTTCACCGCCAGCGCTGTAGACGTTGGTGGTCGTCTCGGTCTGACTGCCGTCGCTGACGGTCGTGGTGAGGGGCAGCCCCGAGCGGTCGTAGGCCCAACTCGTGGTGCGCTTGAGACCACCCGGGTCCACGGTCTTCGACGTCGGGCGGTGCGCCTTGTCGTAGGTGTACGTGGTGGTGCGGGCGCTGCTGCCGCTGCCCGAGACGTCGGAGCTGAGGTTCCCCACCTTGTCGTAGGTGTAGCGGTGCAGAACGATGTCGCGGCGAGTGTTCGTGGCCGGGTCCAGGTACTGCCGGAACACCTGCTCGGCGATGAGATCGTCAGTGGTGTAGGAGTATCCGACCGTGCGCCCCATCGCGTTGGTGTAGGACGTGACGCGGCCAGCCGGGTCGTACCCGTACCCGGCCACGCGCACCGATCGCGCGGCGGCACCGGGGCGGGCGACGTGATTGACCAACGTCACGGAAGCCAGTCGCCCCACGGGGTCGTAGGCGTGTCGGTAGTCGGCGCCGGCTGCGTCGACGTTCCGTGTGACGTGACCCATCCCGTCGTACTCGGTCTGCGAGACCACCGTCCCGTTGCGGCGCACCTCGGTGAGCCGATCACGCCCGTCGTAGGCGTAGGTCGTGCTCCGTGTCGGGTCGGGCGCGGAGACGTCGGGATCGACTTGGTCTATCTCCTGTTGGCTGACCAGGTTGCCGTCGCCGTCGTAGTAGTTGGCAAGCACCCGCTGGTGTGATTCGGAGGTGACCGGGTTGATCACGACCGGTTCCGTCCGGTACCGAATGCGACCGTAGGTGTCGTGCCGGAAGGTGGTCGTGACGCCCGAGGGCTTGTTCGTGGTGATGACCGTCTCGGCTTCCACGTCGCCAAAGGCGCTGTAGCGATTGGTGACGGATGCCCCGGTGGGCAGTCGGAGCTCAGTGCGGTCACCGAACCGGTTGTAACCGTAGCGGGTGACGCGGCCGACCGGATCGGTCATCGTGGACAGCAGGCCGCACGGCTGAAGGCTTCCGGTCGGCGCACCAGGGTCGTTGACCACCGCCGGTGCCGGGCCGGACTGACAGGTGTAGGTGTAGGTGGTTCGCTCGCCGGTCGGAGCCGCGGGGGTGGCTGGGGTCGTCCGGGAGGTGACCTGACCATTCCAGTACGTCAGCACCGTCTTGTCGAGGTTGCCGTCGACCAACTCCACCAGGTTTCTCGCCCAGCGCGGATCGGGATTCAACTCGACATCGTCGAGGTAGTTGTACCCGGTGTAGATGATCTCATCGCTGTTGCGGTACCGGCGCGTTCCGGAGAGCTGCCCGTTGGTCAGGCTCCAGACGTACTCGGTGGGATTCCAGTTCTCGTCAAGCATCGCCGAGACGCGACCGTAGACGTCGTACGCCCAAGCGCGGAGCTTCCCGGCCGTCGGGGTCGACCCACCCGTCCACCGGCTCCAGAGTTCGCCACGCGATCCGAACTCGTAAAAGACGTTCACCCCGGTCGGGTCGATCACCTGGATCACCGGACCGCCGCGCTCAGAGGTTGCCGTCTGTACGGCGTACCGCCATGCCTCCTTCTGGTTGCCGTTGGCGTCCGGCGGGTAGCCCACCACGGACACCCGGGAATAGAAGTATCCGATGGAGGTCTTGTTCGCGGCGTTGGGCCGCTGCACCAGGGTCAGCCGCGGGACGGGGTACGAGGTTGACGTCGCACCGTAGGTGTAGGTCGTGCAGTTGGTGTAGTACTCGGCGTCGCAGACCTTGGTCAGCTGCGTAGCTGAGTACGTATAGCTCCAGGTTCGATCCTCCGCGCCGGGAGTGGCCGAGGTGGAGACCTTCACGACCCGTCCGCTGAGCCAGGTGAGATAGAGGCTCCGGCCCGAGCGGGTCGAAGTGATGGAGTCGAGCCGTGTGGTCCCCGAATTCTGGACGAAGCGAAGGACGTCGCCGTCCGGCGCGCGCAACTCACTGATCCTGCCGTCGAGATTGCCGAACGCAAACTCGGTTCCGCCCGCCATGCTCAGCGTCATGACTGCGCCCACCTGACGAAGCTTGGTCTGGCCATCGTCGCCATACGGCCCGGCGTAGCTGCCGTCCGGGTTCTGCCCATAGGTCACCTGTCGCCCGTCCGGCAAGGTCACAGTGACAAAGCCGGCCTTCAAGGAACGGGCCGAGGCGTCCAGTATCGATGACCACCCCAGGCCGAAGACGCCGGTTGCGGTCGATGAGCTGTTGTAGGTGCGCTCGATCCGCAGCGGAATTGCCGACTGCGGGGTGGGAAGCTTGAGGTCGGTCTCGGTCCGGACGTAGTTCCCGGAGAAGACATTGACACCAGCTGCGTCGAGGTTCGTGATCGAGCCCAACTGCTCTCCGCCGACCGTCGGCGCAGCACTCTCCGGGACGATGGTGGTGAAGGCACTCATCCCCGACCAGGGAGGGCTCGGATAGTAGGTGTCGGCAGCCTTGAACCGCCAGTAGTAGGTCGTGTTCCAGTAGAGCGTCGGATAGACCGGCCAGGTATGGATGCCGCCGAACGAGCTGGAGGGCTCGAACGGCAGTGCTGAGGAGGTGATGCAGCCCGTGGCATCCGCCGTCTTGCACACCTGGAACTGCACCGAGCCGGACGTGGTGCCGTCACGCCCCACCCAGATACTGAGCTCCGGACTCAGGGTGCCGATGGTGGCGCCGTCCAACGGGGACAGCGCCGAGCCGGACGGCGCGTAGTGGGGCACGGTGAAGCCGATCGCACGGGACGCCGGCGCACCGAAGTCCTTGAAGAACTTCCCGTCGGGGTCCGTCATGTCCCGCATGTCGAAGAAGAGGGTGAAGGAGCCCGCCGGCAGCTCTTCAGTCACCGCGTACAGGTCGACGTAGTAGTTGGGTGGAACGGCGACGTCGACGAATAGCGAGAAGCCGTTCCAGTTGTAGATTCTCTGGTCGGCGTAGTAGAGGTGGTAGCCCAGTGCCACCTCTCCGGTCCGCCAGGTGATCGTTGAGGTGTTCGTGACCCGGACCCACATGGCGCCAGGCGTGTCGTACGTCGGGCGAACACTCCAGTCCGAGACGGAGTAGCTGGCCTTGTGTTGCGTGAGGGCCGCGATCAACCCCTGGTTGGTGCCGAGTCGGCTGCCGGTCTCCGCGCCCGTGTCGCTTATGGCGCCGGGTGACGAAGCCTTCCGGGTCGGGCCCACGCCCGTTCCCGGGACTGGCCGCGGTGTACGGACGGTGCCGATCGGCGGGACCGCGCTCCTCGGCGCGTCCGGTGCCGGACGGGTGCGTAGTTCCCGCATCGGCGACGGGGCTCCCGCGGGCGGCAACTTCTTGGGCTTCGCCCTCACCAAGCCGTCCCGCTTGGCACGGTCGAAGACCGCCCGATTGGTTTTGTCCGACACGGTGCCAGGCCGACGCGACAGCCCCTTCCGGCGGGCGGCGTCCGCAGCGTGGATGCGATCGACAGCGCGCCTACGGGCGCTGCCTGGAGGTCCCGCGTCGGGGCGGCTGGCGACGGTCGGCAGCGGTGTTCGCTCGGGAGCGCTCACCTGACCGTCCGGCAGCGGCGGGCGAACCGACACGGCGGGCGTGGACGCCCGCCCGCTCGTCTGCCGACCAACCGCGTTGGCGGGCATCCCGCTGGCCAACATCGTTACGACCACGCCCGCGGCCACCAGCCGCCGCACCACACTGGGCTTTGCCAATGCCCTCACCCCCGCTGACCCATAGGCCGACGAGCATATGGATCACCCGGACTGGCGGGCAGGATCATCGATCCGATGAACAGGTGAACCGACGGCTTCCGCCGGACACACCGAAGATCACAACCAGACCATCGCCGCTAGTCCGGACCAACTAGGGCGTCACGGAGCGTCCTGGCTCACCCGGGTACCCGTCGACCGGGACGGGCGACGCGGCACCACGACAGCGACCCCAGGCGGGCCGGGGCCCGGCCCTAGTTGTTGGGGGGGATGACGCGGAGGTGGCCGCGGCGGGCCGACTGGTGGCTCTGGTGCGTTGGCTTGTCGTCCTCGGGGGGGCGGGGGGCGACCGGGCGGGCCGCCTCGCGGACGGCCTCGGCCAGGGCCACCAGGTCGTCGGTGGTGGGCGGCGGGGGCTCGAACTCACCCTCGTGCCGGACCACGTCCCAGCCGCGCGGGGCGGTCAGGCTGCGAGCGTGCGGCTCGCAGAGGTCGTACGTGTGCGGCTCGGCGAACGCCGCGAGTGGCCCCACCACCGCTGTCGACTCGTTGTAGACATAGGTCAATGTGGCGACCGCTTGCCGGGGGCAGCCGTTACGGGAGCAGCGCCGTGGTGACCTCACGGCGGCAGGGTATCCCCATTACCGGGTCCGGCGCACCGGTTCGCGTTACGACACGCCCGTCACAGTGATCACAATTCGCGACCGGCGTACCGCCGCCGCGCCACGTGGCGAGCGCTGCCGCAGGCCGGGGCGCCGCGGGCGCTACCCTGAGCGTCATGACGAGCCCGGAACACCGCCGCCCCGGCTCCGGCCGGCGCACCCACCGCGACCGGCACGGCCGCGGCCTGCGCGGGCGGCTGGTGCCGGCGACCGTCCCGCTGGCCCGGACCAAGGCCGAGGTCTTCGACGACCTGGTGCTGGACACCGTCGAGACGCTGGAGCGGCGCTTCGCCAAGGAGCTGGCCGGCGTGGAGTTCGCCGTCGAGGACGTGCCGCCGGACCTGAACGTCTACGACTCCGACGTGCTGGAGGACGGCGAGGTGCCGCTGGCCCGGCTGCTGCCCGGCCGCCCGGGCCGGCAGGAGGTGCCGCCCCGGATCGTGCTCTACCGCCGGCCGCTGGAGTTCCGCGCGATGGACCGCGAGGACCTGGCCGACCTGGTGCATGACGTGATCATCGAGCAGGTGGCGAACCTGCTCGGCGTCGACCCCGACGAGCTGGCCTGAGCCGACCGCCCGGCAACCTGGCCCGGGCCGACCGCCGGCAACCCGCCGGGCGTGAGCCGGGCGGCCCCCACCGCCCCGGCCCGACGCGTCCGCTCAGGCGGCCCGCCGCTTGAGCTTCCGCCGCTCCCGCTCGGAGAGCCCACCCCAGATCCCGAACCGCTCGTCGTGCCCGAGAGCGTATTCCAGGCATTCCGTCTTGACCTCGCACCGCGAACAGATCCGCTTCGCCTCGCGGGTCGAACCGCCCTTCTCGGGAAAGAACGCTTCCGGGTCGGTCTGCGAGCACAGCGCCCGCTCCTGCCACTCCGGTGCGTTTCCGAGCAGGTCGGCCACCTCGAGCTGGCCGTCCATCAGATGCCTCCTTGTCGCGCACCGGCGTCACCGCCGCTGCAACCCCCCACGCGAAAGGCGTGCTAGTCCGTCCGGTCCACATTTGTTGCGTTCCGCGCGAACAACCCCATTCAAATTACACGCGTGTAATGCGTGCGCCGTCAAGCCAAACTTGATAATGGAGTCGCCCTCCCGACACGCTTGCGGCCGGCCACCCGGGATGACCCGGCCTCGCAACCTGCCCAATCGATTCAGACCCCGGACGGGTAACGCCCCTCCGGCGAGTTGCCCAAGATTTCTGCCGTGGCGTCGGCGTGGCGAGCGGCCAGGACGGCCCGGCGGCGACCCTGCCGCACCGACGGCCCAAGATCAGAAACTTCGGTGGACAGGCTAACGCGGCTTTCTGAATGTTGCCTGTCGAGCCGGAAACACCGACCGCGCCCCGTCCACGGTGTGGACGGGGCGCGACGTGGGGACAGCGCGGGATGATCAGTCGACTTCCGGTGCGACGCGGCTCGGCCAGGCGAACTCGGCCACCGCACCACCGGTGATCCAGATCGCGCCGGCGGGCGTGTTCTCGTCCCACCAGACGGTATAGCGACCCGCGGGCAGGTCCGGAAAGACCGCACTGTGGAAGGTGCCGGCCCGGACGATCCGCTCCCGCACCGCCGCGTGGGTACGCGGCCCCGCGCCCCGATCCACCGGACTGATCTCGATCTCCCGGCCGTGTTGCTCCGGTCCGGTGTGGATGACCAGGGCACCGATGTCACCGCCCAGGTTCAACATGACCGTGCCGCTGCCGGTCGGGCCGTACCGGTGCGCGTGGTCGTGGTGGCGCATCGCCGGATCCTCCGGTCAGGACTTCGTCGCCGGCGGGTTGTCGAACCCGTCGTACGGCGTGCCGAGGAAGGGGAAGTGACCCAGGAACGGCGCGGTCACGTCGGCGGCGCTCAGCCCGGGGGTGACCATGCCGGCCGCCGCGTCCGGCGTGAACGCCTTGTCCACCAGCGGGACGGTTGCTCCGGCGATCGCCCGCAGCGCGATGCTCACCACGTCGTCACCCACCCGCCGGCCGTTCGGGAAGCCGGCCAGGTCCCCGCCGAGCACCCCGAACCGGTCCGGCTTCGGGTTCGGTTTGATCGCGGTGTTCAGCCGCAGCATGTCGGCCGGCAGGTCGCCGGTGTGGTTGGTGAAGCCGTCGATCAGGCCGGCCGGGATGCCGGTGAGCAGGATCGCCGCCAGGTCCGCGCGGGGCTTCTTGGACTTGTTGAGCTTGTCCAGGTTGGGGAAGACCCCCGGATAGAGGGCGGGCAGCAGCGCGGCCAGCTCCGGCTGCTCCACGAAGCGGGCGAACCGCTTGTCCTCCGTCGGGGGCAGGGTGTTCCACAGGTCCTTCTTGGACATCGGCACGACGACCTCGTTGAACAGCGGATTGCCCAGCCGCGACACCTGGGCCCACGGGCCCACCGCGGTGTCCGCGGCGACCTTGTCACCGAGCACCCGCACCTGCTGCCGGGACGCCGTCGTCCACACTCCGATGGTCGAGGCGCGGTCGGCGTAGCCGTACCGGTTGGCCTTGCGGCGGGCCCGGCTCAGCGGCACCTGCACCGCGATGGTGTGCACGTTCATCCGGTCCAGCGAGTTGACCGGCTGCCCCTCGGTCTTGAACAGCTTCTTGCCGGCCACGTGCAGCTGCTGGAACGGCCGCAGGGTGCCCAGGTCGAAGATCGCGCCGAGGTCGGCGAAGAAGCCGTCGGCGCGCTGCCCGGCGAAGACCTTCTCCCCCGTCGAGAGCCCGTACGTCGCCTGCCGGACCAGGTCGGAGTATTTCGGGATGGACAGCGGGCCGACGTTGCACGGCGGGCAGGGCAGCTTGTGGGCGAGCACGTGCTCCCGGCCGTCGGCAATGCGGGTCAGCCGGTAGAACTGCCGGCGGTTCCAGTTCCTGCTCTCCAACGACTCGATCGGGCCGGTGTTGTAGAGAAAACTGTTCGCATTGCTGATCTCGGTGGTGAATTCGAAGCGATAGGTCACGTCGGGACGACCATCGCCGTCGTTGTCGATATGGATCTCGTACCGCACGTCGTCACCGAACTCGAAGAAGTTCGGCCCGGCGGAGGGGAGCTGCATCGGCACGTAGTTGGCGATCAACGTGACCGAGTCCGGCCGGTCGGGGCTGACGAACGCGTACAGGTCGCAGGAGTCGGCGACCGGGTCCTTGGCGATCTCCGGTGCCTCGCGGTGGGACGACATGGCTCAGCCCCGACCGGCGGCGCGTCGGAGCCGGTCCGCCAGGCCGCGGTCGCGCACCTCGATCCGGGAGGTGCCCACGAAGACGTCCATCGTCCCGGACTTCGCGTCGCGCAGGTGCACCACGATCGGGCCGTCCTGGCCGTGGGCCGACGGGGCGTTCTGCGCGGCCGACAGGCCCGGCACGGTCAGCGCGGCGGCGCCGAGGGTGGCGCTGGCCGCGGCGGTCAACGTCTGGCGGCGGGTCAGCCGCGGCCAGGGCCGCTTCCGCTCGTCACTGGTCATGGGGAACCTTTCCTCCGGCGGCGCCACGGCGCTCGCGGTGGCTCGCGAGGGGGTCGCCGGCGGCGGCCCTCGCCTAACCGCCGCCGGCGAGCAGTGGTACGGGCGGCACCGGGAAAAGGTTCGACGTTATCGGACGGCGTCACCGTACGCGGTCGTCCGCTTGCGCGCCGGTCGTCCGGCGGCCGCCGCGATCGCCCGCAACTGCTCCTCGGTACGCGCCGACCCGTTGCCCGAGCCGGCCATCCGGGAGATCGTCTCCTCCATCAGCGTGCCGCCCAGGTCGTTGCAGCCGCCGTTCAGCATCGCCACGGTGCCGGCGTCGCCGAGCTTGACCCAGGAGCACTGGATGTTGGCGATCCGGCCGTGCAGCAGCAGCCGGGCCATCGCGTGCACCACCCGGTTCTCCCGCCAGGTGGGGCCGGGGCGGGCGATGCCGGCCAGATAGATCGGCGCGTTGGTGTGCACGAACGGCAGCGGCACGAACTCGGTGAACCCGCCGGTGCGGTCCTGCAGCCCGGCCAGCACCCGGAAGTGGGCCAGCCACTGGCCGGGGTGGTCGACGTGGCCGTACATCATCGTGGAGCTGGAGCGGATGCCCAGCTCGTGCGCGGTGCCGACCACCTCGACCCAGGCGGCGGCCGGCAGTTTGCCCTTGGTGAGCACCCAGCGCACGTCGTCGTCCAGGATCTCCGCGGCGGTGCCCGGGATGGTGTCCAGGCCGGCGTCGCGGAGCTGGAGCAGCCACTCCTTGACCGGCACGCCGGCCTTGGCCGCCGCGGTGACGATCTCCATCGGGGAGAACGCGTGCACGTGCATCCCCGGCACCCGCGCCTTGATCGCCCGGACCAGGTCGGCGTACCCGGTCACCGGCATCTGCGGGTCGATGCCGCCCTGCAGGCAGACCTCGCTGGCGCCGGCCGCCCAGGCCTCCTCGGCCCGGTCGGCGACCTGCTCGACGGAGAGCCGGTAGGCGTCCGCGTCCCGCTCGCGCTGGGCGAAGGCGCAGAACCGGCAGCCCACGTAGCAGACGTTGGAGAAGTTGATGTTGCGGTTGACCACGTAGGTGACGTCGTCGCCGACGGCGTCCCGCCGCACGTCGTCGGCGAGCCGGCACAGCTCGTCCAGCGCCGGGCCGTCCGCGCCGAACAGCGCCAGCGCCGCGTCGGTGTGCCGGGGCTCCAGCAGCGCCGCCGGGTCGTCGGCCGCCAGCCGCAACCCTGCCCGCAGGTCACCGTCCGCGCCGGTCCCGCCCGCCGTGGGTACGCCGGGCGCCGCCGGGCCGACCCGACCGGCCACCTCGGACCAGTCGCCGTAGACGCTGTCGAAGTCGCCCCGCCGGTCGTCGCTGCGGCCGGTGACGTCGATGGTGGCGTGCAGGTCGGTCCGGCCGCCGCCGAGCACCTCCTCCGGCTCCTGCCACGGCCGGCCGACCGGGCGCGCCTCCTCGACCGCCAGCCCGGTCGCCGGGTCGGCGAGCGCGGTGACGTGCGGCAGCAGCCGCGGGTCGAGCCACGGGTCACCGGCACGGACGTACTCGGGATAGACGGTCAGCCGCTCGCGCAGCCGGAAGCCCGCCGCGGCGGTGTGCCGGGCCAACTCGTCCAGCTGCGGCCAGGGGCGCTCCGGGTTGACGTGGTCGGGGGTCAGCGGCGACACCCCGCCCCAGTCGTCGATGCCGGCCCGCAGCAGCAGCGCGTACTCGCCGGCGATCAGGTTCGGTGGGGCCTGGACGCGGGCCCGCGGGCCGAGCAGCAGCCGGGTCACCGCCACCGTGGCGGCCAGGTCGTGCAGCTCGGCGTCGGGCATGCCGCGCATCGCGGTGTCCGGCTTGGCGCGGAAGTTCTGCACGATCACCTCCTGGAGGTGGCCGTACTCGCGGGCCGCCCGGCGCAGCGCGAAGATCGCGTCGACCCGCTCGGCGGGCGTCTCGCCGATGCCGATCAGGATGCCGCTGGTGAACGGCACGCCCACCCGGCCGGCGTCGTCGAGCACCCGCAGCCGCACCGCGGGCTCCTTGTCCGGCGAGCCGAAGTGCGGCCCGCCGGGCTCGGACCAGAGCCGGGTGGCGGTGGTCTCCAGCATCATTCCCATGCTCGGCGCGACCGGCTTGAGCCGCTGCAGCTCCGACCAGGACAGCACCCCGGGGTTGAGGTGCGGCAGCAGGCCGGTCTCCTCCAGCACGGCGATCGCGCAGGCGCGCAGGTAGTCCAGGGTGGAGTCGTAGCCGCGCTCGTCCAGCCATCGACGGGCCGCCGGCCAGCGCTCCTCCGGCCGGTCACCGAGGGTGAACAGGGCCTCCTT
The DNA here is from genome assembly GCF_042899365.1 of Micromonospora sp. NPDC000089. Taxonomy (NCBI): domain Bacteria; kingdom Bacillati; phylum Actinomycetota; class Actinomycetes; order Micromonosporales; family Micromonosporaceae; genus Micromonospora; species Micromonospora sp. NPDC000089. Next base: position 59,723 of record NZ_JBIAZT010000020.1, on the reverse strand, counting down.
GCAGCCCTGCGCCGCACCCCGGCGGGCGATCTCCAGCACCTCGTCCCGGTCGAGGAAGGCGGCCGGCAGCCGGTGCGGCACCGTGGCGAAGGTGCAATAGTGGCACCGGTCGCGGCAGAGCCGGGTCAGCGGGACGAACACCTTCTTCGAGTACGTCACCACGCCCGGCCGCCCGGCGTCCCGCAGCCCGGCGTCGCGCACCTCGCCGGCCAGCCGCAGCAGCTCGTCCAGCGCGGGCCCGCGGGCCGCCAGCAGCGCCGCGGCCTCGTCGACGTCGAGCGCGCGCCCGGCCGCCGCGCGGCGCAGCGCCCGCTCGACGCTCGCCGCGGTGGGACCGGATCCGGTGCGATCAGCCATCCGCCCAGCCTAGGCGCTGCCCGGCACGGGCGGCCCGGCGGTGACGACCGGTCAGCGGGGAGAGTTCGGGTCGTCCCGGCGCTGGGTCCGGGCGGGGTCGTCGGTGCCCGCCGACGGCCCCGCTTCGCCCGGCTGGCGCGGGATGGTCTGCGTGGGGTCGGCCGACGGTGGCTGGCCAAACGGCGGGGCGGTGTTCGTCCCGCCGAACGGCGACGCCGGCTGCCCGGGCCCGCCGGCCGGCGCCCCGCCGTGCGGCGCGGCGCCGTAGGGCGGCTGCTGCGGACCGCCGAAGGGCGACAGCTGCCCGGCCCCGTGGAACGGCTGCTGGGGCCCGGCGTAGGGCGACTGCTGCCCAGGGCCGTGAGGCGGCTGCTGCGGGCCGCCGTGGGGCGGTGCGGAGTGCGGGGCGGCGCCGAAGGGCCCCGCCGGGGCGGGTGGGCCGTACTGGCCGGGGACGCCGTAGCCGCCCGGGCCGGGTTGCTGGGGCCAGCCGGGCTGCGGCTGGCCGTACACGCCGGGCTGCGGCTTGGGGCGCGGGACGTGGTAATACGTCCGCCACACCCGGTAGACGACGAACGCGGCCACCGCGAAAACCCCGAACCAGGCGACCCGGGTCAGCATGCCGAGCAGCCCGTCCAGCACCTCCGCCTCGGCCAGCCGACCGACCAGCCAGATCAGGAAGGTCAGCACGCCGAACAGCGCGCCGAAGGCGTACTCGCCGACGGCCGCCTGGGTGATCTGCTTCGCCCGCGGCAGCACCGGGTCGACGTGCGTGGCGAGCAGCACGGCCAGCAGCGGCAGGACGGTCGACTCCACGCCGACGAAGGAGAAGAACTCGCTGCCGGCCCGCCCGGAGAAGGTGCCGTAGTCGGACGGCACGAGCAGCCGGACGAAGCCCACGAACAGCAGCAGGGCGTTCGCGCCGAGCAGGACGAGCGCGGCCAGTTCGCGCAGCGGCCGGGTGAGCTGGCGGACCCGCGTCGCGTCGGGCGACCCGGGCTCGGCGGGGCTGGTCACATGCTCTCCCTCGGACGACGACGGTCGGGAACGCACGTGAGCCTAGTCTCCCGGGGCACCGCCGGACGGTAGCCGGTGCGTGCGCGAGGATGGACGGCATGCGCATCGTGGTTCTGACCGGCGGCATCGGTGGCGCCCGGTTCCTGCTCGGCGTCCGGGCGTACGCCCGGGAGGTGGGCGCCGAGGTGACCGCCGTGGTCAACGTCGGCGACGACCTGTACCTGCACGGCCTCAAGGTCTGCCCCGACCTGGACAGCGTGCTGTACACGCTGGGCGGCGGCGCCGACCGCGAGCGCGGCTGGGGGCGGCAGGACGAGACGTGGACGGTCAAGCAGGAGCTGGCCGCCTACGGCGCCGAGCCGACCTGGTTCGGGCTGGGCGACCGGGACATCGCCACCCACCTGGTGCGCACCACCATGCTGGGCGGCGGCTACCCGCTGTCGGCGGTCACCGAGGCGCTGGCCACCCGATGGCAGCCCGGCGTACGGCTGCTGCCGGCCACCGACGACCGGCTGGAGACGCACGTGGTGGCCGACCTGGACGGCGGCCAGCGGGCGATCCACTTCCAGGAGTGGTGGGTGCGGTACCGGGCGGACGTGCCCACCCACCGGTTCGTCTTCGTCGGGGCGGAGACCGCCAAGCCGGCGCCCGGCGTGCGGGAGGCGCTCGCGGCGGCGGACGTGGTGCTGCTCGCGCCGAGCAACCCGGTGGTGAGCGTGGCGCCGATCCTCGCGGTGCCCGGCCTGCGCGAGGCGGTCACGGCCGGCCCGGCCCGGGTGGTCGGGGTGTCGCCGATCATCGGCGGCGCGCCGGTGCGCGGGATGGCCGACCGCTGCCTGGCAGTGCTCGGCGCGGAGTGCAGCGCGGCCGGGGTGGGCCGGCTCTACGGCGGCCGTGGCGACGGCGGGCTGCTCGACGGCTGGCTGGTGGCGCCGGAGGACGATCAGGCCGTGGTGCCGGGCGTGACGGTCCGCTCGGCCCCGCTGCGGATGACCGACGAGGCGGCGACGGCGGCGATGGTCCGCGCCACGATGGAGCTGGTGTGAGGCTGGAGATCCTGCCGGTGCCGGGCATCGGAGACGTGACCGAGGGCGACGACCTGGCGACGTTGATCGCCACCGCCGCGCCGTGGCTGCGCGACGGCGACGTGCTGGTGGTGACCAGCAAGATCGTGTCGAAGGCCGAGGGCCGGCTGGTCGAGGTGCCGGCCGACGGCCCGGAACGGCTGGCCGCCCGGGACGCGGTGCTGGCCGCGGAGACCGCCCGGGTGGTGGCCAGCCGCGGGCCGACCCGGATCGTGCAGACCCACCACGGCTTCGTGATGGCCTCCGCCGGGATCGACGCGTCCAACGTGGACAAGACCCGGCTGGTGCTGCTCCCGGTGGACCCGGACGCCTCGGCCCGGGCGCTGCGCGCCGCCCTGCGCGAGCGCTACCGGGTCGACGTGGCGGTGATCATCAGCGACACGATGGGCCGGCCCTGGCGCAACGGGCTGACCGACGTGGCGCTCGGGGTGGCCGGGATGCCGGCGATCCGCGACCACCGGGGCGAGGTCGACCCGTACGGCAACGAGCTGCAGCTGACCCAGATGGCGGTGGTCGACGAGCTGGCCGGCGCCGGTGAGCTGATCAAGGGCAAGCGCGACCAGGTGCCGGTCGCGGTGATCCGGGGGTACCTGGGCGTACCGCGCTCCGACGACCCGGACGGGGCCTCGGCGCTGGTCCGGGAGAGCGCGCTGGACCTGTTCTCGCTCGGCACCGCGGAGGCGCGCGCCGAGGGGCTGCGTACCGCCGCGACCGTGGACGACGGGCCGGGCCACGCGCCGGTCGACCCGGCCGCGGTGCGGCGGGCGATCGACGCGGTGGCCGACGTGGTCGCCCCCGGCACCGCCTTCACCCACGTCACCGACGACGAGGTACGCGCCGGCCTGACCGCGAAGGTGCCGGGCTGGCCGGCGTACGCCACCGGCCTGGTGCTCGGCGCCGCGCCCACCCCGGTGGACCGGCCGGACCTGGTCCGGTTCGGGGCGGACCTGCAGCGGCTGCGCACCGCGCTGGCCGCCGAGGGGATCGGCTCGGCGCTGCTGGCGCCGCCCACCGGCAGCACCGCCAGCGCCTGCCTGGCGATCTGACCCCCGGCCGTCCCCCGCGGGCGGGGCAGGCCGCGGCTCGTTCCCGTACGCGAGGGTGGCCGGTCAGGAGTCGAGCATGGCGCGGCCGAGCGGGGTGAGCGTGTGCAGCACCCGGTTGCGGTCCCGCCGGCTGACCAGCAGCCCGGCGTTGCGCAGGACGGCGGTGTGCTGGCTGGCCGCCGCCGGGGAAATCTGCAGCCGGCGGGCCAGATCGCCGGTGGTGCACCCGTCGTCGGTGGCCTCCAGCACCGCGGCCCGGGTGCGGCCGAGCAGCGCGGCCAACGCCTCCCGCCCGGAGCCGTCCACCGACGCCGCGCCGGGTTTGGGCGCCAGGCCGCCGAGTCGGTCGACCGGATAGACGAGCACCGGCGGCAAGGCGGGGTCGAGCAGCGCCACCGGGGTGCCCGCGCAGAAGAACGACGGGACCAGCAGCAGCCCGCGACCGTCCAGGTGCAGCTCCCTGCTGTGTGGATAGTCCCGCACCTCCAGCACGCCGGACTCCCACCGCACGGTGGGCCGCAGGCTGGCCAGCAGGCCCTCCGCGCCACCTTCGAGCATGGCCCGGGCCCGGCGGGTCCGGTCGGCGTCCACCGCCGCCTGGATCCGCCCCCAGTACGGCTCGATCGCCAGCGACCGGTACCGGACCATGGAGTCGGTCAGTTCGCGCAGCACCGCCGGCTCGCCGCGGGCCAGCCGGGCGGCCACCGAGGGCAGCGGCCGGCGGCCGGAGAGCACGGTCAGGTCCCGCTGCAGCAGGCTGGTCGGGGTGGCGCGGACCGCCTCCAGCCCCGCCGCGAAGCCCTGCACCCCGGCGTACGGGGTGAGGAAGTCCGGGAAGTAGCCGCGCGGCGGGGTCAGCGCGAGCAGCAGCCGGAGCTGGTCGACGGCGTCGTCCCGGCGCAGCTCCCGGCCCACCCCCCGGCGCCAGCCGGACAGCAACGGGTCACGCACGCGTGCCTGCAGCCGGTGCAGGCTGAGGACGAGCTCCCAGAGCGGGTCCGCGTTGGGCGCGACCCGGGTCCGGAGCACGTCCTCCCGGGAGAAGTGGATGGTCAACATTGGGAGCGCTCTCCTGGGGCGGGCCGAGGGGTGGCCGCCGACCCTCGCACTGTACCCGGCGGTACTAATCTCCAACTTTAAGCGAGGACTGAAAGACCTCGACCGCCCCGCGCCCCGCTTGGCATGCTCTCCCTGCCCGGTGCGGCGTGCGAAGGGGTCTCGACCGTCACGCACCCCGGGCGCCCTGGGGGGTCAGGGGAAATGACGCCCGGGCGGCACCACGAGGGTTTGCGGCCGACGTTCCGCAGAGGTGCCACCCGGGCGTCCGCCCGTCCGGTCAGCTCATCCACAGCGCCACCCGGTGGTCCTCGTCGGTGACGTAGCAACACCGCCCGTCCAGCTCGGCCAGCCCCTCCACGTGGTGGAACGGCGCCAGATCGGCCACCAGCTCGGCCGGCACCCGCCAGCCGGTCGCGCCCGGCCGGTCGAACCGTACGTGCCGGGAGGTCACCTCGCCGCCGGCCGGATGGTCGTCGAGCAGCACCGAACCCTTGCCCAGCGCGTCGATCGAGCCGATGACCGCCGCGTACCCGCCGTCGGCGGTCGGGGTGATCGCCCGGAAGCCGACCAGCGCACCGGGCGGGGTCACCCCGGTCAGCGCGTACGCCCGGCCGGCCCGCGGCCAACTGCCCGGCGCGGTGAACATCTCCGGCACCCCGGCCAGCTCGACCAGGACGGGCTCACCGTCGGCGGTCACCGGGAACCGCAGCCCCAGCAGCACGGTGCCGTCCGGGTCGAACGCGGCCGCCTCCACGTTGAGCGGCAGGTCGTCCGGGGCGAGCCGGGTCACCCAGCTCTTCGTCCGGGCGGTGCCCCGGGCCAGCGTCTCGACGATGAACCGCTCCCGCACCCGGTCACCGGGCGGCAGCGGGGTGAACGGGGCCGCCAGCAGGGCGTCGTTCACCGCCCGGTGCAGCCGGAACCGGTTGCGCACCACCTGCACCGGCAGCGTGCCGCCCGCCGCGTCGTCCTCGCGGAACCGGGCCACGAACGCCCGGCGGGGGCGCAGCGGGCCGGCCTTCGAGCCGAAGTGCGAGCCGAAGACGTAGACCCAGCCGTCGTGGTGGGCCAGCGCCTCGCCGTCCTCGGTGCGGCCGTTCTCCGCGCCCGCGTCGGCCGGCACGTGGTGCGCCACCCACTCGCCGTCCTCGCGCTCCAGCAGCAGGGCCAGGCACGCCTCCACCGGCCCCTCGTCGAGCACCGTCCAGAAGCCACGGCGGGCCCGGTGCGCGCGCAGCAGCGCGACGGAACGGACCGGCAGCAGGTCACTGGCCTCGTTGCCGGCCACCACGAACTCGAGCAGTCGCAGGGTCACCGGGCCAGGGTACGAAGCCGACGCTCGTACAGTGGCGGGGTGCCTGACAGCCCTTTGCCCGCCGGCCTGCCCGCGACCACCGACCTGACCGCCTCCCGCCCGGGCGGCGCCGACGCGTACGCCGGGCTGCACGGCGACGCGACGGCGGTGCTGAGCGCCTGGACACCGACCTCGCCGGCCGCCGCCGCGGCCCGCGACCGCACCCTGGAGCTGCTGGCCGCCGGGCCGGCGGCGCTGGGCCGGGGTCATCGCTCCGGGCACGTCACGGCCAGCGCGCTGGTGCTCGACCCCACCGGTTCCCGGGTGCTGCTCTGCCTGCACGGCAAGCTGCGCCGATGGGTGCAGCTCGGTGGGCACTGCGAGCCGGGCGACCGGACCCTCGCCGGCGCCGCCCTGCGGGAGGCGACCGAGGAGTCGGGCATCCCGGGACTGGTGGTGGACCCGCTGCCGATCGACGTGGACGTCCACCCGGTGGCCTGCCAGGGCGGCTCGCTGCACTACGACGTGCGGTTCGCCGTCTTCGCACCGGCCGGCGCGGTGGAGCGGGTCAGCGACGAGTCCGAGGCGCTGGGCTGGTTCCCGCCGGACCGGCTGCCCGAGCCGCTGGCGGGCGGCACCACCCAGCTGGTCGCCCCGGCGCTGGCCGCCCTGCGCCGCCGCTGAGGCGGGCGGGGCCGGGCCGCGGGCTCAGATCAGGCCCTCCTCGCCGCGGCCCTTCAGCTCGTCGACCAGGGTCTTGACCTCCTGAGCCCGGTCACGAGGGCAGACCAGCAGGGCGTCCGGGGTGTCCACCACGATCAGGTCCCGCAGGCCGAGGGCGGCCACCAGTCTCCCGGACTGCGGCACCACGACCAGGTCGGCGCAGTCGTGCAGCAGCACGCCCGGCTTGGCGTCGGTGCCGAGCACCACGTTGCCCGCCCCGTCGGCCGGCAGCACCTCGCCGAGGGTGTGGAAGTCGCCGACGTCGTTCCAGCCGAAGTCGCCCGGCACGGTGGCCACCCGACCGACGGTCGCCGCGCCCTCCATCACCGCGTAGTCGACCGAGATCTTCGGCAGGGTCGGCCAGACGGTGCCGAGCACCTCGTCCTGCTCGGGAGTGCCCCAGGCGGCGGCGATGGCGGTGACCCCGGCGTGCAGGGCCGGCTGCTGGCGGGCCAGCTCGGCGAGGAAGACGTCCACCCGCCAGACGAACATGCTGGCGTTCCACAGGTGCCGCCCCGAGCGCAGGTACGACTCGGCGACCGGCGCGGCCGGCTTCTCCTTGAACTCGAGCACCGGGCGCAGCGGACCGTCGCCGGTCGGCTCGCCGGTCTCCAGGTAGCCGTACCCGGTCTCGGCGCGGGTCGGGGTGATCCCCACCGTCATCAGCAGCCCCTGCTCGGCACCGCGCACCGCGGCGCGCACCGTCTCCGCCCAGACGCCGGTGTCCCGGATCAGGTGGTCGGCCGCGAAGGACCCCATCACCGCCTCCGGGTTGCGGGTCGCGATCACCGCGGCGGCCAGCGCGATGGCCGCGCAGGAATCCCGCGGCGACGGCTCCACCAGGATGTTCTCCTCCGGCACCCCGGTCAGCTGGCGGGCCACCGCCGCCGCGTGCGCCGCCCCGGTGACGACCAGGGTGCACTCCGGGGTGGCCAGCGGCGCCAGCCGGTCGACCGTCGCCTGCAGCAGCGAGGCGGCGGTGCCGGTGAGCGGATGGAGAAACTTCGGGTGCCCGGCGCGGGACAGCGGCCACAACCTGGTGCCGCTGCCACCCGCCGGAATGACGGCGTAGATCACCCGCACATCATGCCCGACCGGGTGGGGGACGGCCGTCGGGTCCGCGCTACCCGCAGCGGACATTCAGGAACGCGCCCGACTCCAGGCCGCGATGTGCACCTCGGCGCTGGACTCCCAGGTGAACTCCTTGGCCCGGTCGAAACCGGCCTTCGCCAGCGCCAACCGGCGCTGCTCGTCGTCGAGCAGGGCGGCCAGGTCGGCGCCGATCTGCTCCGGATCCTCGCTGGTGTACGCCACCGCGTCGCCGCCGACCTCGGGCAGCGACAGCCGGGGGGTGGTCAGCACCGGCGCGGCGCACGCCATCGCCTCGAGGATGGGCAGGCCGAAACCCTCGCCGTAGGACGGATAGGCGGCGACCAGGGCACCGCCGAGGAAGCCGGGCAGGTCGGCGTAGCGCAGGTAGCCGGGGCGCAGCAGGCGCAGGTGCGAGGGGACCTCGGCGACCGCCCGGTCGATGTCGTCGTCGTGCCCCTGACCACCGGCCACCACCAGGGCCGGCGGGTTCTCCCGGTCGGCCACCGCCCGGGCCCAGCCGCGGATCAGGTTGGGCACGTTCTTGCGCGGCTCCTTGGCGCCGAGGAAGGCGATGTAGCTGCTGCCGCCCAGCCCGAGGCGGGCCCGGACCCGGGCCTTCTCCTCCTCGCTCGGCGCGTGGAAGGCCGACTGGTCCACGCCGTGGTAGGCGACGTCGATCCGGGTGGGGTCGGCGTCCAGCAGCCGGATCAGCTCGTCGCGGGTGGCCTTGCTCGGCACGATCACCCGGTCGGCGCGGCGCAGCGAGGTCTTGATGGCGCTGCGGAAGAACGTCCGGCGGGACTTGTCGTAGTGCTCCGGCTCGGTGAAGAAGGTCGCGTCGTGCACGGTCACCGTGACCGGGCAGCCGGCCCGCAGCGGGCAGGTGTAGAACGGCGAGTGCAGCACCTCGGCGCCGACCTGCTGGGCCAGCAGCGGCAGGCCGGTCTGCTCCCAGGCGAGCCGGGCGGGCCGGTGCGCGACCGCGGCCGGCGCCGGCACCACCTCCGCCCCGGGCAGCATCCGGGTGTAACGCTCCAGGTCGGTGCGGAGGCTCACCACGACCAGGTCGATCGCCTGACCGCAGACGGCGCCGAGGGCACCGAGCAGGCCGTCGACGTATCGACCGACACCGCCGCGGTCGGCGGGGACACTCGTGGCGTCGATGAGCACGCGGGGCGGGCGACCGGCGGTCACGGGGCGACTCCTTGCACTGGCGAACCTGTGGGCAACGACACTGCGGGCAAGCCTACGCCGGAGCCCGGGCCGGTCGCTGACTGCGACCCGACCGTACGCCGACTTGTCGTCATCGGGTACGCGGCGCGGCGGCGTATCGTTCGCGTCGATGGCCGACAACATTGCCCGGGTGTTCGCCGACGCGATCGCGCCCGACCCGACCCGACCGCTGCTGACCTGGTACGACGACGCCACCGGCGAGCGCACCGAGCTCTCCGGCGCCACCCTGGCGAACTGGGCGGCCAAGACGGCCAACCTGCTCGTCGACGAGCTGGCCCTCGCCCCCGGCGACACCGCGGGCGTGTTGCTGCCGCCGCACTGGCAGACCGCCGCCGTGCTGCTGGGCTGCTGGTCGGCGAAGCTGACCGTGGTCGACCTCGCGGGCGACGTGGACGTGCTCTTCGCCGCCGTCGACCGGGTCGCCCAGGCGGCGCGCTGGTCGGCCGGCGACTCGTACGCGCTGGCGCTCGACCCGTTCGCGCTGCCGATGCGTCAGGTGCCGGACGGGTTCGCCGACTTCGTGTCGGAGGTCCGCACCCAGGGTGACCACTTCACCCCGTACCCCCAGGGCGGCGAGGCGGACGCGGACCTGCTGGCCCGCGCGGCCCGGCGCGCGGCGGACCTGGGGCTGGCCCCCGGCGACCGGCTCCTGGTCGACGCGACCGCCCACCCCGACCCGGTCGACTGGCTGCTCACTCCCCTGCTCGCCCGAGCGAGCGTGGTCGCCTGCGCGAACCCCGACCCCGCCCGCCTCCCCACCCGCGCCACCACCGAGAAGACCACCCACACCCTCCCCTGACCCGCGCCGCGCGCCCGCCGCCGGGGCGTGGGGCGCGCGGGCGTGACGGGTTACGCGGGGGTGGGGGTGTCGGACTCGGCGCGGCGTTGGGCGAAGGTGGCGAAGGCCGTGAGGGACTCCGGGTTGGCCAGGGCGCCCTTGGCAGCCGCGCTGTCCACCGGGGTGCCGGTGAGGATCTTCTTGACCGGGACCTCGAGCTTCTTCGCGCTCAGGGTGCGCGGGACGGCGCGGACCTGGTGGATCTCGTCGGGCACGTGCCGGGGGGACAGCGCGGTGCGCAGCTCGCGGCAGATCTTCTTCCGCAGGTCGTCGTCGAGCTCCAGGCCCTCGGCGAGCACCACGAAGAGCAGCAGCTCGCCGGCGCCGCCCTCGTCGTCCTCCAGGTGCACCACCACCGAGTCGACGACCTCGTCCAGGCCCTCCACCACCGAGTAGAACTCGGCGGTGCCGAGCCGGACGCCGCCGCGGTTCAGGGTGGCGTCGGAGCGGCCGGTGATCACGCAGCCGCCCCGGTCGTTGATGGTGATCCAGTCACCGTGCCGCCACACCCCGGGATAGACCGAGAAGTACGCCTCGCGGTAGCGCGCGCCGTCCGGGTCGTTCCAGAAGCCCACCGGCATGCTCGGCATCGGCGCGGTGATCACCAGCTCGCCCAGCTCGCCGATGACCGGGGTGCCGTCGGCCGAGCGGGCCTCCACCTTCGCGCCGAGCGCCCGGCAGGCGATCTCACCGGCGTACACCGGCAGCAGCGGCACCCCACCGACGAAGCCGGTGCAGACGTCCGTGCCGCCGGAGAGCGACTGGAGCTGCAGGGTGTCGCCGACGTTCTCGTACACCCAGGTGAAGCCCTCGGCGGGCAGCGGCGCACCGGTCGAGCCGACCCCGCGCAGCGCGGACAGGTCGGCGACCTCCCGCGGCACCAGGCCCGCCTTGCGGCAGGCCAGCAGGTACGGCGCGGAGGTGCCGAAGTACGTGGTGCCGGTCTCCTCGGCCAGCCGCCACAGGCCGCCCAGATCAGGGTGGCCTGGATTGCCGTCGAAGAGCACGATCGTCGCGCCCACCGCCGGCCCGGAGACCAGGAAGTTCCACATCATCCAGCCGGTGGTGGTGAACCAGAAGAACCGGTCGGCCGGGCCCAGGTCGTGGTGCAGGGCGAGCATCTTCAGGTGCTCCAGCAGGATCCCGCCGTGGCCGTGCACGATCGGCTTCGGCAGCCCGGTGGTGCCGGAGGAGTAGAGCACGTAGAGCGGGTGGCCGAACGGCACCGGGGAGAAGGTCAGCGGCTCGTCGGTGTCGGCGGCCAGCTCGGCCCAGTCGAGCGCGCCCTGCGGTGGCGGGCCGGCCGGGTCGAGGTAGCCGATGCCGACGGTGTGCCGCAGCGACGGCAGCGCGGCCCGGATCGCCGCCACCTCGGCGCGCCGGTCGACCGGCTTGTCGCCGTACCGGTAGCCGTCCACCGCGACCAGCACGGTGGGCTCGATCTGCTGCCAGCGGTCGGTGACGCTGCGGGTGCCGAACTCCGGCGCGCAGGACGAGAAGATCGCGCCCAGGCTGGCGGTGGCCAGCAGCAGCACGTACGTCTCGGGGATGTTCGGCGCGTACGCGGCCACCCGGTCCCCGGCGCCCACGCCGAGCCGGCGAAGCCCGGCCGCCACCCGGCGGACCTGCTCGCGCAGCTGCCCGGCGGTCAGCGTGACCGGCGCGCGGGTCTGCCCGTGCGCGATCACCACCGGTTCGTCGTCCGCCCGGCCGGGCATCCGCAGCACGTTCTCGGCGTAGTTGAGGGTGGCGCCCGGGAACCACCGGGCGCCCGGCATGGTCCGGTCGGCGAGGGTCGCCGTCGGCGGGGTGTGCGCGACCACCTCGAAGTGGTCCCAGATCGAGCGCCAGAAGGAGTCCAGGTCGGTCACCGACCACTGCCACAACGCGTCGTAGTCGGCGAACTCAAGCCCCCGGTGCTCGGCCAGCCAGCGCAGGTACGCCCCGATCCGGGACCGCTCGCGTACGTCCGCCGGCGGCGTCCACAGCACGTCAGCCACTGCTCCACCCTCCCTCGGGCCCGGTCACGACACTGTGTGGGCCGTGGCGCCATCTTGCCCTACCGCGCAGCGCCATTCTCCGCACCGGGGGGCGGCCGGGGGGCGTGGCCGGGCCACACCTCCCGGCGGCCGACGGTGTGGCTCAGCCCGCCCGGTGCTCCTGGATCGCCCGGCGCCGGGCCAGCCGGTGCGCCCGGCGGATCTCCGCCTCCTTGAACCGGCGCTCGTCCTCGGCGGTCTCCGGCAGCACCGGCCGGACCGCGCGGGGCGCGCCGCCCACGTCCACCCCGACGAAGACCAGGTACGCGGTGGCCACCCCGACCGGCTCGTCCTCGGCCGAGTCCCACCGCTCGGCGACCACCCGCACCCCGACCTCCATGGAGGTGTTGCCCGTCCAGTTCACCTGGGCGTGCGCGTGCACCAGATCGCCCACCCGGACCGGCTCGGCGAACACGATCTCGTCGATGGACGCGGTGACCGCGGTGCCGCCGCTGTGCCGGGCCGCCGCCGCGCCGGCCACGTCGTCGACGAACTTCATCAGTACCCCACCGTGCACGGACCCGTACAGATTGACATCGACGGCGGTCATGATGCGACTCAGCGTGACGCGGGAGTACGAGGTCGGCTTACCCGGCAGGGTGGAGGGGTGCTCGTTCATGACCGAAACGGTACGGTGCGCGGATGCGACATCTCTGGAGCTTCCTCGCCGGGTTGGTGGTGGCGCCCATCACCTGGGTGCTGGTCACCCTCGGGCAGGACGGGTCGGGCCGGACCGTGCACCGCTGGGTGGAGATCGGCACGTACAGCACGCCCAACCTGATCGAGCCGGCCGTCTACCTGGGCGTCGCCGGCATCCTGCTCGGCCTGCTCGGCACGCTACGTGTCTCACCGCTCGGCCCGCTGGTCGCCGGGCTGCTACTGATCACCCCGTACGTCGGAATGTTCGTCGCCCCGTTCACCGTGCTCGACAAGATCCCGGAGGGACACAAGCTGCTCGGTGACCCGCTGCCGCTGCGCGAACCGGTGCAGGACGGCACCCTGTTCCTGATCGGCCTGCTGCTGTTGGTGGCGGTGTTCAGCGGGCAGCGCTGGCGGCGCTGGCCGCGACCCTCGGCCGGGGCGGAGCTGACCCCGGCCGGTACGCCCACCGACGACACCCCCACCTACACCGACTGGCCCCCGCCGCCCAGCCGCGCCGAGCCGGACACCGCCCCGCTCAGCCTCGGCTACCCGGAGACCCCGACCGAGCCGCTGCCCCGGCGCAGCGGCGGCGAGTCGCCGTGGTCCGCCCCGCCGCGGTACGGCAGCCAGCCCGACCACCCGACCGACCAACGCTGAGACGACAACGGGCGGGCCGGCCCCACCGGCCCGCCCGCCTGACCCGTCGAAGGCGGGGGGCGTGGCCATACCCGCACCCCTGGGACCTGGAGTCAAGCGTTGATCACGCCGTAACCCTGGCCTGAACCTTGGCAAGCTTAACACCTACTTCACACACCGCTTGCCAAGTGCGAAGTTCGGTGATGTCATGGGTTCTGTGATTGCTGACGACGTGATCGAGATGCTCGCCACTCTGCGTCGGATGGGCGGTGAGCCTTCGGGTGTCGAAGCGAAGCGGGCCGCCGAAGGGCTGCCGAAGTCCGTTCGCGAGACGCTCTCCGCCTTCGCGAACACCGACGGCGGGACGCTCCTGCTCGGCGTCGACGAGCAGAGTGGGTTCACCCTCGTCGAGCTGACCGATCCCGCCGGACTCCGGAACGCTCTGGTGCAGATGTCACGAGACGACCTCACACCCCCACTGCGCATCAGCACCGAGATAGTCGAGGTCGACGGGCACCGCTTGGTGGTCGCGGAGGTGCCGCCCACCCCGGCGGACCAGCGTCCGGTCTACGTTACCGCGCAAGGCATCTCCAGCGGGTCATACCTTCGCGGGGGCGACGGCGACCGCCACATGACCCAGGCAGAGATCGCGATGGTCACAGCCGCCCGGACTCAACCGATGTACGACCGCGAACCCGTTGACGGGACCTCTGCGGACGACCTGGACGACGAGGCCGTGCGCCGCACGCTGCGGAGGATGCGGACTGGATACCCGAAGCTCGCGCAGTCCGACGACGCCACCGTCCTCTACCGGCTTGGCATAACGGCGGGGCCCGCAACCGAATCGTCGTTGACGCTCGCCGGGCTCCTGGCCTACGGGCAATTTCCGCAACAGCACTTCCCTCAGCTGATGGTCTCGGTGGTCGTGCACGGCCCGGATCCGGCCTCCGGCGTAAGGTTCCTCGACAACCAGACAGTCCGGGGCTCTATCCCTGAAATGGTCGAGACCACCCTTTTGGTACTCCGCCGCAGCCTCGCAGTCCGCGCAGTCATCAGCGATCACGGTGGACGCATGGATGAGGTCGAGTACCCGCTCGAAGCCGTCCGCGAGGCGGTCGTCAACGCCCTGCTGCACCGCGACTACAGCCCCGTGACGAGAGGCACCCAGGTGCAGGTTGAGCTGTTCCCCGACCGCCTTGTCGTCCGCAGTCCAGGTGGCCTCTACGGGGGCGTCGTCGTCGACGAACTCGGCGAGGAAGGCATCTCGTCGTCGCGCAATGCCGTCTTGGCGAGCCTCCTCGCAGACACCTACCTCCCGTCGTCGAACGAACTCGTCGCCGAGAACCGGTCTTCAGGCATCCCCGCGATGCTCGCTGTAGCGCGACGCCGGGGCCTGCCACGGCCGAACTTCAGGAGTTCCATCTCCAGCTTCGTGGTCACCATGGCCCGCTCCGAACTCCTCAATCCCGAAGTTCGCCGCTGGATCGCCGGTCTGCACGCACACTTGCCCACACCCGCGCATGAGATCGCTCTCGCGATGCTGCGCGAGAACTACCTCACGAACGAGATGCTGCGGCAATGGGGCGTAGACCGCATCGCTGCCGGTCAGGTCCTGAGGGATCTCGTTGACCAAGGACTGGCCGTAAAGGAGGGCGGACGGCGCTACGCACAGTACGTAATCGATCCCACAGCAGCCGGTCGGGCAAAGGAGCCTGACCTCTTCACCAACCTCCTGCCTGACGTCAGCGAGGCGCTCAGGAGCCAGGGAGAAGCGACAGCAGGAGAGCTCGTCGAACTCACCGGACTGTCACGCACCGCCGTCCTCAACCATCTACGCGCGCTGGTCAGGGCTGACACCGTCATCGCCGTCGGAGCAGCACGAAGCCCCAAACGACGATACCGATGGGTCGGATCCCTCCCCACTCACTGAGCGGATGTCCACAGAGGATCCCAACCCCAGGATGTGCCCAGGATGCCTTCGGCCGCCGTGCGGTCGAACGACAACCGGCGACCGGGCCGATAGGTCTCTACCTGCGGAAACGCTCCGGCCCGGGCATCGCCGGAGCGCATCCGTAGATTACTGACATCTCGGCGCCGAACCAACCACTCCGCCGGATAGAGACACGTCATCATCAGCGCTTTGAGCTGCGAAAACAGGGCGGTTTCAGTCCTTCAACAGCTGCCGGGCCATCACGATGCGCTGCACCTGGTTGGTGCCCTCGTAGATCTGGGTGATCTTGGCGTCCCGCATCATCCGCTCGACCGGGTAGTCACGGGTGTATCCGTAGCCGCCGAGCAGCTGCACCGCGTCGGTGGTGATCTCCATGGCTGCGTCCGAGGCGAAGCACTTGGCCGCCGCGCCGAAGTAGGTCAGGTCGGCGTCGCCGCGCTCGGACTTGCCGGCCGCCGCGTAGGTGAGCTGCCGGGCCGCCTCCAGCTTCATGCCCATGTCGGCGAGCATGAACTGGACGCCCTGGAACTCGGCGATCGCCTTGCCGAACTGCTTGCGCTCCTGGACGTAGCCCTTGGCGTAGTCGAGCGCGCCCTGGGCTATGCCGATCGCCTGGGCGGCGATGGTGACCCGGGTGTGGTCCAGGGTCTTCATCGCGGTCGCGAAGCCGGTGCCCTCGGCGCCGATCATCCGGCTCGCCGGGATCCGGACGTTGTCGAGGTAGACCTCGCGGGTCGGCGAGCCCTTGATGCCGAGCTTCTTCTCCGGGGCGCCGAAGCTGACCCCGGCGTCGGACTTCTCGACCACGAAGGCGGAGATGCCGCGCGAGCGGGCTGTGGGATCCGTCACCGCGAAGACCGTGTAGTACTCCGAGACGCCGGCGTTGGTGATCCACCGCTTCACGCCGTTGAGCACCCAGTGGTCGCCGTCGCGGACCGCCCGGGTGGTCATCGACGCGGCGTCGCTGCCCGCCTCGGGCTCGGAGAGGCAGTACGAGAACATCGCGTCACCGGCGGCCACCTTCGTCAGGTACGTCCGCTTCAGCTCCTCGGAGCCGGCCAGGATCAGCGGCATGGTGCCGAGCTTGTTGACCGCCGGGATCAGCGAGGACGACGCGCAGGCGCGCGCCACCTCCTCGATCACGATGGCCGTGGCCAGCGCGTCCGCGCCCGCACCGCCGTACTCGACGGGGATGTGCGGGGCGTGGAAGTCCGCGGCCCGCAGGGCGTCGTACGACGCCTTGGGGAACTCGCTGGTCTCGTCCGCCTCGGCGGCGTTGGGGGCCACCTTCGCGGCACAGACCTCACGGACCGCCTCGCGGATCGCCTCGTGCTCCTCGGGCAACCGGTAGACGTCGAACGACTGCTCTGCGGCCATGTCGGCCCTCCCCTTTCACCGCTATCATGCGCAGTCTGTGGCGACCGGAGGTCGCCGACTGCCGCAGACTGAAGGATAGCCACCACGATTACCCCCTACGTTACCGGCGGGTAGGCCCACGCCCGACGGGCGGCCACCCGGCAGAACTACCCTCAGCAGAGACAGGTTTCCCCATCGGTGCCCGGCCACGGCGCCGCAGCCGAACGCGACGCAAGGAAGCGCCGCCAGTGCGAGCGGAGAAGACAGGCGTGACGATCCCGTACCCGAACATTCAGCCGGCGCCGGTCATCGCCCCGGTGACGCCCCCGTCGGGTGCCGCCCGTCCCCGGGTCACCTTCCTGGGCACCGGCTATCTCGGCGCGACGTACGCCATCTGCTACGCCGAGCTGGGCTACGAGGTCCTCGGCTTCGACGTGGACGCCGACAAGATCGCCAAGCTGAACGCCGGCGAGGTGCCGATCCACGAGCCCGGCCTGGACGAGCTG
Source organism: Micromonospora sp. NPDC000089 (assembly GCF_042899365.1). NCBI lineage: Bacteria > Bacillati > Actinomycetota > Actinomycetes > Micromonosporales > Micromonosporaceae > Micromonospora > Micromonospora sp. NPDC000089. Next base: position 42,849 of record NZ_JBIAZT010000020.1, on the reverse strand, counting down.
CTGCGGCGCAACCTGGCCGCCGGCCGGCTGCGGTTCTCGACCGACATGGCGGAGACCGCCGAGTTCGGCGACGTGCACTTCATCTGCGTCGGCACCCCGCAGCGGGCCGACGGGATGGGCGCCGACCTGTCGTACGTCGAGGCGTCGGTGACCGCGCTGGCCCAGCAGCTGACCCGCAAGGCGCTGATCGTCGGCAAGTCCACCGTGCCGGTCGGCACCGCCGAGTGGGTGGAGCAGTTGGTCGGCAAGCACACCCCCGCCGACCTGGGCGTCGAGGTGGCGTGGAGCCCCGAGTTCCTCCAGGAGGGCTTCGCCGTCGACGACGTGCTGCGCCCCAACCGGATCGTGGTCGGCGTCAAGAGCGAGTGGGCGAACAGCATGCTCTACGCCGCCCACAAGGGCGTCTTCGACCTGGCCGCCACCGAGGACCGGGAGGTCCCCATGGTGGTCACCGACTTCGCCACCGCGGAGCTGGTCAAGGTCGCCGCGAACGCCTTCCTGGCCACCAAGATCTCGTTCATCAACGCGATGGCCGAGGTCTGCGAGGCCTCCGGCGGCGACGTCACCCAGCTGGCCCGGGCCATCGGGTACGACCCCCGGATCGGCAACCGGTTCCTCCAGGCCGGCCTCGGCTTCGGCGGCGCCTGCCTGCCCAAGGACATCCGCGCGTTCCAGGCCCGGGCCCAGGAGCTGGGCGCCGGCGAGGCGCTGCGCTTCCTGCACGAGGTCGACCTGATCAACCTGCGTCGGCGTACCCGGGTGCTGCAGCTCGCCGCCGAGCTGCTCGGCCGCCGGTCCGGCCCGGCCGGGCCGGACTTCTCCGGCACCCGGATCGCGGTGCTCGGCGCCACCTTCAAGCCCAACACCGACGACGTCCGCGACGCTCCGGCGCTCGCCGTCGCCGCACTGCTCGCGAAGGCCGGCGCCGACGTGCACGTGTACGACCCGCAGGGCACCGAGAACGCCCGCCGGGTCGCCCCGGAGCTGACCTACGAGGCCAGCATGAACGACGCCGTCACCGGCGCCGACCTGGTCTGCGTGCTCACCGAGTGGGCGGACTTCCGCAACGCCGACCCGATCGCCCTGGGCGAGCTGGCCGCCGGCCGCAAGGTGGTCGACGGTCGCAACTGCCTGGACTCGGCACTGTGGACCCAGGCCGGCTGGGAGTACCGCGGGATGGGCCGCCCCTGACCGGGCAGTGACCCTCGTCACCTGACGCGCCGGCCGGGAGTACGCCTCCTGAGCCGGCGCGTCTCGTCGTACCGCCGGAAGTTTGCCGACCCGGACGCGCCAGGTGTCGAAATCCTCGCCGGGGCAGGGCATGCTTCGACAGTGGGAGTCCACAGTGCGGGCCAGCCGGGTGGAGGGGTGTCGTGGAGAGCTTTCGGTGCTCCTCGTGCGGTCGGGAGATAACGCCCGCCGTCCGCTGCCCGCACTGCGGCGCCGAGCAGCCGCAGTGGCACGACCACCTGGCGGAGATCGAGCGGTCCATCGCGGAGATGAAGGCGCGCGACGCCGAGATCGCCCGCGAGCAGCGGCAGATCGCCGCGAAGATGCAGGCCGCCCTCTTCCAGCGGGACATCCTCGCCCACGCCGGTGAGGAACGCACCCGGCAGACCACCCGCCCGCGCCGGGTGCTGCGCCGCAAGGCCGACCGTCGGCCGCCCACGGCGGCCACCGGAGCGCCGCCCCGGGTGCCCCGCCAGGGCAGCGTCCCGCCCGGCGCGGACGAGCCGCCGCCGTCCCGGCCCCGGGTCGCCGCCTGGCTGGACGACGACCCGGCGCACCCGCCGGAGGCGTCCTCGCGCGAGGTGCAGAACATCCCGCTCGGCCTGGGCGCGCTGCTGCTGGCCGTCGCCGCGGTGGTCTTCGCCGCCGTGGCCACCAGCTCGATGGACGCGCTGGCCCGGCTCGGAATCCTGCTGCTGGCCACCGTGCTGCTGCTGCTCGCCCCACCGGTGCTGGTCAAGCGGGGGCTCAGCTCCACCGCCGAGACCATCGCCACCGTCGGCCTGCTGCTGGTGCCGCTGGCCGGGTACGCGCTCTGGGCGGTGAACCGGATCGGCGGCGGCCCCTCCGGGGCGGTCTTCTCCGGCCTGATCTTCGCGGTCACCGCCGCCGTGGCGCTCGGCTACGCCGCCGGCACCGGGCTGCGCGCGCCCCGGTTCGCCGCCGTGGTCGCCGCCCAGCCGGTGGTGCCGCTGCTGGCGTTCGAGCGGCTGACCAGCGCGCAGGGCTGGGCGGTGGCGCTGACGGTGGTCGCCCTGCTCGACCTCTGGCTGGCCAACTCCGGCGTACTGCTGGAGCGACCGCCCGCCCCGGCCACCGGCTCCGACCGGGTCGGCCGGACCGGCCGGTCGAAGGCCCCCCGGCAGCGCGCCGCCGCCGACGGTCGGCCCGAGGGCGCGCCCGAGGAGGCCGGCGAGGTGCTCGGCGCCGAGCCGGCCACCCCGGGCGGCACGGCCCGCCCGGTGCCGTGGCTGCCCCAGCTGGCCTGGGGGCTGCACGGGGTGGCCGGGTCGCTCGCCCTGGCGTACGCGGTCTCCGCGCTGCTGCGCGCGGCCACCGTGCCGGCCGCCACCGGGGCCGGGCTGACCCTGCTGCTGGCCGCGGGGGTGGCCCTCGCCGGCACCCTGGTGCTCGGCCGTCCACCCCTGCCCGACCTGGGCGCCGGCATCATGACCCTCGCCGTGATCGGCGCGTTCGGGCGGATCGCCTCGGTCGCCGTACCCGGTCAGGCCCTCCTGCTGATCGCCGCGGTGATCACCCTGACCGGGCTGGCCGTCCGGGCCGTACCGGCGACGGCCCGGCGCGGTCCGCAGCTCGCGTCGGCGGCGGCGCTCACGGTCAGCGGCCTGGTGGTGGCCGGCGGCGCGCTGCGCGCCGGGCTGGCGCCGGCGCAGGCCGCGCTGCCGGTCTGGTCGGCGGACCTGGACCGGTTCCGCGGCACCCTGGTCGAGTCCCTCGGGGGCGCCGACCGGCAGCTCGCCGGCGCGGCGCTGCTGCTGACCGTCGCCGCGGTGCTGGCCCTGCCGGCAGAGATCCGGCGCGAGTTCGCGGTGGTCGGCGCGGGGCTGACCGCGCTGGCCGTGCCGGCGTCGTTCGCGCTCGGCTGGGCGGCCGCACCGTGGCCGATGGTGCTGACCGCGGTCGCCGTCGGCGTGTTGGGGCTCACCGCCGGCACCACCCGGGCCGCCCTGGCGCACGCCGGCACGGCCACCGTGGTCGGCGTGATCGGCGCCGCCGCGGCGCTGAGCCGGCCGGCGCTGACCGCCGCCGCGCTGGCCACCCTGATGCTGGCCGGGGTGCTGGTGGCGCTGGCGCCCCGGGTACGGCTCGCCCCGGTCGCGGCCGACACGCTGTCCGGCTGGGCGGCGGGTGGGGCCGCCTTCGCGCTGCCCGGCGCGGTGGCCGCCTTCGTCGCCGCCACCGAGCCGGCCGGCCCGGCGCCCACTCCGGCGGTGCTGCGCGAGCTGACGGTCCCGATCCTGGCGGCCAGTTTCCTCGCGGTCTGCGTGACCCTCGGGTACGCCGCCATGGTGCGGGTCGCGCAGCGGCACATCAGCCTGCCGCACGCCGTCGGCACCGGGCTGGGCGCGCTCGCGGTCGTCGGCGCCGCCTTCTTCGCTCCCGGGCGGACCGCGGCCGACGCCTGGGTCGCCGGGTTGGTGCTGGTCGCCACGCTGCTGGTGCTCTTCGCCGGCCAGGTGGACGCGGGTCGACGGTCCGACCTCACCGTGGACGGCGCCGACCTGGCCGCCGGGGCGGCCACCGTCGCGCTGATCGCCACGCTGGCCCGGATCGCCGCGGTGATCTCGCCCGGCGGGCAGCTCGCGGTGGCCGCCGGGCTGGTGCTGCTGGTGGCGGTGGCCGCCCGGGCCATGCCGCCGGAGTGGCGACGCGGGCCGGTGCTGGGCATCGCCGCCGGCGGCGCGCTGATCGGCGCGCTGGCCGGTTGGTCCGCCCTGCGCGGTGGGGTCGGCGTGCTGGCCACCCCGGGGGCCATCTGGTCCGGCGACCTGACCGGCTGGCCGGCCGCGCCGACCGGCGGCTCCACCTGGCAGGCCCCGGTCGCGCTGCTGCTGCTCGCGGTCGCCGCCGGGATCCTGCTCCCGCCGCCCTGGCGGTACGACGTGGCCGGCGCGGCGGTGGTGCTCGCCACGATCGGGGTGCCCGCCGCCTTCGACCTGCCGTGGTGGTCGCCGGTGCTGGTGGGGCTGACCGTGGCCACCATCGTCGGGATGGCCGCGGTGGCCTCGATCGACCCGCGGGCCGCCGTGTCCCGGGCCACGGTCGCCGGGGTGATCGCGCTGCACGCCGCGGGTGCCGGGCTGGTCCGCCCGTGGACCACCGCGCTGGCGCTGGGCGGCATCGCGCTGATCGGCCTGACCGTGGCCGCGCTGGCCCGGGTGTACGCCCCGTCGCTGGTGGAGAACGTCGAGACCGAGGGCATGCCGCCGCACCTGGTGCAGATCGGCGGCCTGGCCGGCGGCGCGGCGCTGTTGGCGCTGCCCGGGGCGGTCGCCGCGCTGGCCGCCGAGCTCGGCAACCCGGCCCAGGTGGTGCTGACCGGTGCGCTGGCGGCGTCCAGCTTCGGGCTGGCCGGGGTGGCCGCCGTACGCCGGCAGGTGCCGCAGTACCTGCCGTACGCGAGCGCCGCGATCGTCGGTGGCGCCACGGTCAGCGCGCTGGCGGCGATCTTCGCCGGCCTGCCGTCCGGGGTGTTCGCCGCCGCGGCGGCGCTGCTCGGGGTGCTCGCCGAGCTGGTCCGGGCGGCCACCGTCCCGCCGATCGGCTCGGCGCAACCGGTCCGCCGGTGGGCGGTGCTGCTGGACGGGGCGCTCAGCCGGCTGCCGGACGACGGCACCGGTCCGCGCCGCTGGCGACTGAACCCGGCCACCGGGGCGCTCGGCGCGGCGGCGCTGCCGACCCTGCTGGCGCTGGCGTCGCTCGCCCCGCTGCTCTACGTGGCGCTGGTCGAGCCGTACCGGATGCTCGACCACGTCTGGCAGGGGCCACCGCCGGAACTGCTCGGCCCGCCGCCCGAGGCGGTGGACCCGACGCACGTGCTGACCGCGCTGCTGCTCACCGCGACCGCGGCGCTGGCCGCCACCGGGTTCAGCGGCGGGCGGCGGTCCCGCGCGGTGCCGGTGGTGCTGCCCGGGCTGGCGGTGACCATGCTGATCACCCCGGTCGCCCTCGGCCGGGCCTGGCCGGAGAACACGCTGGCCGCGCTGGCGGTCTTCACGGTGTCGATGCTGGGTCTGGCGCTGACCCCGCCGCCGGCGCTGGTCGAGCGGGCCCGCTCGCTGCGGGTGGCCCGGGTGCTGGTCTTCGCGATCGGGCTGGCCGCCGGCGGCGCCGGGCTGGCCGGTGGCCTGCCGGACCGGCGGCTGACCCTGATCACGCTCGGCGGCGCGGTGGCGGTGGGCGTGGTCGCCGCGCTCGTCGGCACCACCCAACGGGCACGGATCCTGGGCTGGCTCTTCGCCTCGCTGATGGCGCAACTCTTCGCGCTCACCCTCGGTCTGGTCGTCGGCCTCGCCGCGGTCTGGTCGGCGTTCGGGGTGCTGGCCGTGGGGGCGGTGCTGCAGGTCTTCGCGGCCACCCTGCCGCGGCTGCGGCACCCCGAGGCGCAGCGCGAGGCGGCCACCGTGGAGTGGAGCGGGTACGCCGCCGCGCTGATCGCGCTGGCGCTGGCGTACGACTCGCCCCGGCACATCGCCGCGCTGCTGGCGGCCTGGGGCGCCGTCCTCGGGCTGGCGGCGAGCCGGCCGGGGCGCCGACCGGTGGAGCGGCAGATCCTGTTCTGGGCGGTGGTGGGGTGCGAGATCACCGCCTGGTGGATCACCATCCGGGTGGCGGAGGTGGCGCTGCCCGAGGCGTACACGCTGCCGTTCGCGGCGCTCGTCCTGCTGGTCGGGCTGATCGAGCTGCGGCACCGACCGGACCTGTCCAGCTGGGTGGCGTACGGCCCGGCGCTGATCACCGCCTTCGTGCCGACGCTGGCGATCGTGCTGGCCACTGACTCCAGCATGCTGCGTCAGGTGCTGCTGCTGCTCGGCGCCGTGGCGGTGCTGATCTTCGGGTCGAGCAGCCGCCAGCAGGCGCCGGTGATCGTCGGCGCGTCGGTCACCGCGATCGCCGCCGTGCACGCTCTGTTCAGCCTCGGACCGTGGCTGGTGCTGATCCCGGTCGGGCTGGTGCTGCTGGTGCTGGGGGCGAGCAACGAGCGCCGCCGCCGGGCCCAGGACCGGCTGCAGAACGCCCTGCGCGCCATGCGGTGAGCTACGCGGCCACGGAGGCGGAGTGGCCGGAACTGGTCGACGGCGCCGCGGTCTGCCAGCGACGAACCTCGCCCGGCCCGACGAGCCTCGCCCGGCCCGACGAGCCTCGCCCGGCCTGACGAACCGAGTCGAGCCGCTTCGACGAGCCTGCGCGGTTCGACGAGCTGGAGCGGTTCGATGAGCTGGAGCGGATGCACCGTCAGCTACCGAGAGTAAGCAAGGCCGGACCCCTGACCACATCCGCTCGCGCGCTTTGCTCTGCTGCCATCGACGCGACAGACACTCTCGGTCATGGCAGTACGTAAGTGCGGCGCAGGCCAGCGCACACGTTTGCCCAGCTCATCGCGGTGATGCGTGGATGGCAGCAGAGCAAAGGGGCCAAGCCGGTGAATGGCACGACCTCCGGAAGACTACGAAGAGCAACGCCACTGTGGCAGTTACGCGCCGCTACGCGGCTGACCCCGGACCCCGGACCCCGGCCCCGCGGTCAGGCCAGCGAGGCCCGCAAGGCCGCGTCCTTCTCCTCGACCAGGGTCTCCAGGGCGGCCTGGAACTGCATCATCCGCTCGCGCAGCACGGGGTCGCCGGCGGCCAGGATGCGGACGGCGAGCAGGCCGGCGTTGCGGGCGTTGCCGATCGACACCGTGGCCACCGGCACGCCGGCCGGCATCTGCACGATGGACAGCAGCGAGTCCATCCCGTCCAGGTACTTCAGCGGCACCGGCACGCCGATCACCGGCAGCGGCGTCACCGAGGCGATCATGCCGGGCAGGTGGGCGGCGCCGCCGGCCCCGGCGATGACCACCTGGAGGCCCCGGTCGGCGGCGGACCGGCCGTACTCGATCATCTTGACCGGCGTGCGGTGGGCCGAGACGACCGCGACCTCGTAGCCGACCCCGAACTCGTCGAGCGCCTCGGCGGCGGCCCGCATCACCGGCCAGTCGGAGTCGCTGCCCATGATCACACCGACGGTGCTCACGTCGTGCTGCCTCTCGTCGAAGGGTGCGGTCACTCGCGGCCGTCGCGCAGCCAGCGGGCCGCCCGCGCGGCCCGGGCCCGTACGTCGTCCAGGTCGTCGCCGAGCACGGTGACGTGCCCGATCTTGCGGCCGGGACGCACCTGCTTGCCGTACAGGTGGACCTTGGCACCGGGCTCGGCGGCGAACAGGTGGTGCAGCCGCTCGTCGATCGAGATCCCGCCCGGCTCGCCACCGAGCACGTTCGCCGACACCACCACGGGGGCGGTCAGCGAGGTGTCGCCCATCGGGTAGTCGAGCACCGCCCGCAGGTGCTGCTCGAACTGCGACGTCCGGGCGCCCTCGATGGTCCAGTGGCCTGAGTTGTGCGGGCGCATCGCCAGCTCGTTGACCAGGATCACCGGCCGGCCGGCGGCGTCGGCCACCTCGAACAGCTCCACCGCCAGCAGGCCGACCACGTCGAGCGCGGTGGCCAGGTCGATGGCGAGCTGCTGGGCGGCCAGCGCCAGCTCCTCGGAGAGCCCGGGGGCGGGGGCGAGGACCTCGACGTTGATCCCGTCCCGCTGCACGGTCTCGACCACCGGGTACGCGGCGACCTGCCCGAACGGCGAGCGGGCCACCTGGACGGCCAGCTCCCGCCGCAGCGGGACCCGCTCCTCCACGATCAGCGGGGTGCCGCCGGCGAGCAGCGTGGCGACCAGCTCCTCGGCCTGCCCGGCGTCGTCGACCGGCCACACGCCCCGACCGTCGTAGCCGCCCCGGGCCGCCTTGAGCACCACCGGCCAGCCGCGCTGGTCACCGAAGGCGATCAGGTCGGCGGGCGTCTCGACCGGGCGCCAGGCCGGGCCGGGCGCCCCCAGCGCGGTCAGCCGCTCGCGCATCACCCGCTTGTCCTGCGCGTGCCGCAGCGCGTCCGCGCCGGGGAACACCTTCGCCCCCTCGGCGGCCAGCGCCCGGACGTGCTCGTTGGGCACGTGCTCGTGGTCGAAGGTGACCACGTCGCAGTTCTTCGCGAAGGTACGCAGGGCGGCCAGGTCGGTGTGGTCGCCGTACTGGACGTCGGCCGCGACCAGGGCAGCGCCGTCGTCGGGGGTGAGCGCCAGCACGCGCAGCGACTGGCCGAGGGCGATGGCGGCCTGGTGGGTCATCCGGGCCAGCTGGCCACCGCCCACCATGCCGACGACGGGCAGACCGGTACGGGAATCCATAGCGCGGTCAGCCTATCCGGCCCACGGGCGCCGACGGCCGGGAGGTCAGCCCGCGGAGTTGACCAGGACGTGCCGGGGCCCGGCGGTCACCTCGCGGGCGGTGGCCCGGGCGATCAGCGCCGACCCGACGACGGTCGGGGCCAGCCAGGCCACCAGGTTTCCGTGGGTGGTCTGGACGGCGAAGCCGGTCACGAAGGCGATGATCGTGCTGCCCATCAGGTTGAGGTGCCACACCCGCCAGCCCCGGCGGCCCAGGCCGGCGGGGCGGCGGCGGGCGAACCACAGGCCGCCGACCAGCCAGCTCAGGGTCAGCGCGCCGAGCAGCGCGAGGCCCCACAGCCCGGCCGGGTCGTACGCGAAGAGACCGAAGGCGCTGAGGCTGAGGGTGACGGCGGCGCCGGCGTAGACCCGGCCGAGCAGGGTGTGCCGGCCGCGCCGCTTGGGCGCGAGGACCACGGGCAGGGCGAGCAGCAGCCCGGTGGCGCCGCTGACGGCGTGGATCACGACGAGAACTGTGTGCATGACACCCCTCCCCCGTCGACCTCCCATTGTGGGAGGTCGCACCTCCATCTTGCGACCTGACAAAATGGCATGTCAAGCGATTCGAAGGAGCACACCGAATGACCGACCGGCCGCTCAACGCCACCGCCGCCTCGCTGCTGGGCTTCCTGCACGACGGCCCGATGACCGGCTGGGACCTCGTCGAGTACGCGCAGCGCCGGATCGGCGCCTTCTGGTCGCTCACCCAGAGCCAGGTGTACCGGGAACTCACCGCGATGGCCGCCGCCGGCCTGGTCCGAGCCGGCGAACGCGGGCGCCGGGACCGCAAGCCGTACGAGATCACCGACGCCGGCCGCGCCGCGTTCACGGCCTGGGCGGAGAAGGCGCCCGGGCCGGAGAGCATCCGCTTCCCGCTGCTGCTGAGCGTGCTCTTCGGCGGGCACCTGCCCGCGGAGCGGCTGGCCGGGTACGTCGCCGCGCACCGGGCCACCCACGCCGCCCGGCTGGCCGACTACGAACGCGCCGCCGCCGAGCTCCCGGCCGAGGCCGCGGCGACCGACCCGTACTCGACGGCCACCCTGCGGTTCGGGCTGCGCTACGAGCGCGCGGTGCTGGAGTGGTTCGACGAGCTGCCGACGTCGATCGCCGGTCCGCCGTCGGGCGGCGAGCCGAACGACGGGGTCACCGGGGAGGTCAGCGGGGGCTGAGCTGGGCCACCAGGTCGTCGACCGAGGTCACCGGCCGCTGGCAGACGAAACCCCGGCAGACGTACGCGGTGGGCCGCCCGTCGACCCGGGGACGGTCGGCGAGCAGCGGCACCCCGGGCTGGTCCGGCCGACCGGCGACCACCACCGCGCCGGGCGGGGCGTACCGGTGCGCAGCGGCGACCAGCGGGTCGGTCTCCGGGTCGTCGGTGACCACCGCGATCTCGTACGGCCCGGACAGCAGCGCCTCGCCGGCGGTGGCCGCGTACCCGGTGAAGCGGGCGTGCCGGCCGACGATCGGCGCGATGGTCGACAGCGCCGCCTCGGCGGCCTCCCGGTAGCGGGTCTCCCCGGTCAGCGCCGCGTATGCGGTGAGCGCCGCGACGATCGCCGAGCGCCCGGACGGCGTGGCGTTGTCGGTCGGATCGGCCGGCCGGGTGACCAGCCGCTCGGCGTCGTCCGCGGTGTCATAGAACCCGCCGTCCGGCGCGGCGAACCGGGCCAGCGCCACGTCGAGCAGCTGCCCGGCCAGCTCCAGCCAGCGCCCCTCGCCGGTGAGCTGGTGCAGCGCGCAGAACGCCTCGGCGACACAGCCGTAGTCCTCCAGCACGCCGGCCGGCTCGCCGACGACCTTGTCCCGGGAGGCGCGCCGCAGCCGACCGTCCACGATGTGTACGCCTGCCAGCAGCTCGGCCGCGTCGCGCATCGCCCCGTCGGCGACGATGGCGACCCCGTCCATCAGGTTGGCGTCCTCGTCGGCCGGGTCCACGTGCAGGGCGGCGACCTGGAGGAACTCGGCGATCGCGGTGATCGCGAGGCCGTTCCAGGCGGCCACCACCTTGTCGTCGCGGGCCGGCTGCGGGCGGGTGTCCCGGGCGGCCAGCAGGCGGCCGACGACGTCCCGCCAGCGCTGCCGGATCTCCGGGTCGGCGTCGTCCACGTCCCGGGCCAGCCGCAGCACGCTCGTGCCGTGCTCAAAGGTGCCACCATCGGTGACCTGGAACAGGTCGGCGGCCCATCGGCCGTCGTCCTCGCCCAACGCCTCGACCAGCTGGGCCGGCGTCCACGCGTAGGTGAGCCCCTCGACGCCGTCGGTGTCGGCGTCCAGCGCGGAGGCGAAGCCGTCACCGGGCCGGTGCAGCTCGTCGGCGAGGAACCGGGCGGTGTCCCGGGCCACCCGGCGGGCCAGCCGGTCACCGGTCAGCCGCCACAGCTGGGTGTAGACCCGCAGCAGCAGCGCGTTGTCGTAGAGCATCTTCTCGAAGTGCGGGACGGTCCAGTGGCCGTCCACCGAGTAGCGGGCGAAGCCGCCGGCGAGCTGGTCGTGGATGCCGCCGCGGGCCATCGCCTCGCAGGTGTGCCGGACGATCTCCAGGCTGCGGGCCGAGCCGGTACGCTGGTGGTGGCGCAGCAGGAACAGCAGGTTCATGTGCGGCGGGAACTTGGGCGCCCCACCGAAACCGCCGTTCGTCTCGTCGTACTCACTGGCGAGCTGCGCGGCGGCGGCGTCGAGCAGCTCGGCGGTGAGCGGGGCGGTGGGGCCGCCGACGGCCTGGGCGCCGCCGATCGCCTCGACCACCGCGGCGCCCTGCTTGACCACGGCGTCGCGCTGGTCGCGCCAGGCCGCGGCGACGGACTGCAGCAGCCGGACGAAGTTGGGCTTCGGGAAGTAGGTGCCGCAGAAGAACGGGGTGCCGTCCGGGGTGGCGAAGACCGTCATCGGCCAGCCGCCCTGCCCGGTCATCGCCTGGGTGGCGGTCATGTAGACGGCGTCGACGTCCGGCCGCTCCTCGCGGTCCACCTTGATCGCCACGAAGCCGTCGTTGACCAGCCTGCCGACCGCCTCGTCCTCGAACGACTCGTGGGCCATCACGTGGCACCAGTGGCAGGCGGCGTAGCCGACCGAGATCAGCACCGGCACGTCCCGCCGTTTCGCCTCGGCGAACGCCTCGTCGCACCAGGGCCACCAGTCGACCGGGTTGTCCGCGTGCTGGAGCAGGTACGGCGAGGTGGCGTCGGCGAGTCGGTTCACCCGACGACCATATCCACCCCCGGCCGACCCCGCCGGAGCGAGCCGGGACAGGGTGTCAGGAGGCGCCGTCGGCGCGGAGGGGGAAGACGTTGGACTCCGCGGAGTCGCGCAGGGTGCCGAGGACGGCGCCGATCTTGTCGGCCGGCATCGGCTTGAAGAAGTGGTAGCCCTGGGCGGCGGTACAGCCCAGCTCGGCCAGGGCGATCCGCTGCTCGGCGGTCTCCACCCCCTCGGCCACCACCCGCAGGCCCAGCTCGTGGGCGAGCCCGACGGTGGCCCGGACGATCGCCGCGGCCTCCGGCGAGTCGGCCATCCGGATCACGAACGACCGGTCCACCTTCAGCTCGTCCACCGCGATCCGAGTGACGAAGGACAGCGACGAGAAGCCGGTGCCGAAGTCGTCCACGGCCAGCTGGACACCCATCGACCGCAGGGTGGCCAGCACCTCGTCGATCACCTCCAGCTCGCTCATCACCACCGTCTCGGTGATCTCCAGGACCAGCCGGTGCGGCGGCACCTGGTGCCGGCGCAGCGCGTCGGCGATCTCCGCCGGCAGGCGCGGGTCGAGCAGGCTGCGCGCCGACAGGTTCACCGAGATCGGCACGTTCAGGCCGTCGCGCGCCCAGTCGGCGGCCACCCCGAGCGCCTTGTCCAGCACGTACCGGGTGAAGGTGCCCAGCTGATCGCTGTGCTCCACCGGGCGGATGAAGTCCGCCGGGCCCAGCAGGCCGCGCCGCGGGTGCCGCCAGCGGATCAGCGCCTCCACGCCGGTGGGCGCGCCGGTGGCCAGGTCCACCGCCGGCTGCAACGCCAGCACCAGCTGGTCGTCGGCGGCCAGCGCCTCGCGCAGCTCCGCCAGCAGCGCCAGCTGGTCGGTGCTCGCCGCGTCCCGGGAGCTGTCGTACGCGGCGACGCTGCCGCCGCCCTCCTTGGCCTGGTACATCGCGATGTCGGCCCGGCGCAGCAGCTCGGTCAGGTCGGCGGTGCCCGCGCCGGCCACCACCACGCCCACCGACACCTCGACCGACATCCGCACCCCGGCCACCTCGGTCGGCGCGGCGAGCCGCTCGGCGATCTCCCGGGCCTGGCGCAGCGCGTACGCCATCGGAGCGGTGCGGTCCCCGACCACCGGGACCGACGTCAACAGCAGGGCGAACTCGTCGCCGCCGAGCCGGCCGAGCAGGTCACCGGGGCGGGCCAGCGCGCCCAGCCGGGTGCCGGTGAGCCGCAGCAACTGGTCGCCAGCGGCGTGCCCGAGGGTGTCGTTGACCTCTTTGAACTGGTCGATGTCGAGCAGCAGCAGGGCGACCGGGTGGTCGTGGGCGAGCTGCCGCAACGCCTGGTCGCCCTTGCTGAGCATGGCGGCCCGGTTCGCCAGCCCGGTCAGCGCGTCGTGCACCGCCTCGTACGACGACCGGGCGCTGACCAGCCGCAGCTCCCGGTGGGTGGCCGCGTCGTGCAGCGCGGCGGCCAGCGCGTCGGAGAAAGCCGCGACGGCGTCCCGTTCCCGGGGGCTGGGCGGCGCGGACGCGGGGAACCGGACCCGCAGCTCGCCGACCCGGACGTCGCCGACGCTCAGCGGCCGGGTCAGCTCGTGCTCACCGGTCGCCGGCCGGCCGGGCGGGTCGACGTCCCGGTCGCGGACCTGGCCGGAGGCGTCGCCGCGGTACCGGTGCCAGCGACCGTCGGCGCGCGCCACGTCCACCTCGACCAGCTCCGCGCCGAACAGGGCGAGCCCGCCGGCCACGGCGGCCGTCGCCACCCCGCGCTCGTCGAGCTGGTTGAGCGCCGCGGTGGCCTCGGCGAAGGCCCGCCAGGTGCGCCGCTCCTGATCGGCCCGCAGCCGGTGCCGGTAGGTCTGCTGCAGCAGCCAGAGCAGCGGCGGGAGCAGCAGCAGCCAGCGGGGGTCGATCTCCATCAGCGCGACCACGACCAAGCCGACCGCGACATTGCCGACGAACATCAGCAGCTTGCCGCGCAGCGCGGTGAACACCGGCGGGCCGATCGCCACGGCGTGCCGCAGCGCGAGGGTGGCGCCGCCCAGGAAGGCGGTGGCCAGCAGGTAGGCGACCGAGCCGGCGATCAGGGCGACGGCCAGCGCCGGGGTGGGCGCGGCCAGCAGCGGGTCGCCGAGGCCGGTGGCGACGGCCACCGCGAGGGCGACGGCGGCGGTCAGCGACGCCGCGATCCGCACCACCTCGGACACGGGTCGCCCGTCGGCGGCCAGCGACATGGCCGTCCACGCGGCCCCCACGCCGAGCAACGCGGCGGCCGGCAACCAACCGGCGGGCACCAGGTAGAGGCAGACGATCAGGGCCGCCTCGCCCCAGGTGAGGCTGACCATGCCGGTGGCGGCGCGGAAGCGCAGCCGGGCGAGCTGGGCCACGGCGAACGCGGTGACCGCGATGCCGAACCGGGCCGGCCCGGGCAGCGGGTCGTCGGGCGGCAGCTGTGCCGGCATGGTCGCCCCGAGCAGCACCGCCGCCAGCGCGGTGACGGTGACGGCGGCGGTGAGCAGGAGGACCCGCGGTGGCGTGCCGGCCCCGGGGCCGCCGTCGGGCTCAACGGCGCCGCCGGAGGTCACCGATCCCCTCCGTCCGCCGACGCCCGGACGGCGCGGTGGACGGACGCAGCTGCGACGGTCATGGCGCCCCCCCTTCCGCGCACGGCTCAGGGACTTTCGGTCCCCCCGGCGGAAGGCTAAGCCAATCCGGGTGGACGCAACAGGGGGCGACGACCCGGATCGGCGTGAATCACGCCCCGACTACCCGTTCCGGCGCTGCTGGTGCCCATTGGGGGTGTTCGGGTGTGATTCCTGCGCCGGTGCCGCGTCCGACGGATCGACGGCCGACGAGTCGGCCCGGGTCGGGTCGACCGGCCGCTCGGGCGCGGGGAACCGGTCGGGCAGCCGGCGGAGCCGGGCGTTCATGTTGCGGATCAGCAGGACGGTGGCGATGGCCAGGACGACGATGAGGAACAGGCCCATCGGCCCGGCCAGACCACCCGAGCGGGTGTCACCGAAGTTGTTCTCCGCGAGCACCTGGGCGGCGGTCAGCATGGTGGTTCTCCGATGTGCGGTGGGGTTTCAGCGTAGCCCCGTGGCCGGTCAGCGGGCATGGGCGGTCTCGCGCACCCCGGCGAACAGGTCGGACTCGGGCAGCGGGCTGTCCACCACCGAGCGGGCCAGCTGGAAGTCCTCGGTCGGCCAGGCCCGCTGCTGCAGCTCCATCGGGACGTGGAACCAGAAGCCGTCCGGGTCGACCTGGGTGGCGTGCGCCCGCAGGGCGTCGTCGCGGACCGGGAAGTACTCCGCGCACTCGACCCGGGTGGTGATCCGCGGGCCCTTGTCGGGCCGGTCCTCCCAGCGCTTGAGCCACTCCTGGTACGGCGACTCCAGCCCGGCCGCGAGCATGCCCTCGTGCAGCGCCATGACCTTGCCCCGGGAGAAGCCGATGTCGTAGTAGAGCTTCAGCGGCTGCCAGGGCGCGCCCAGCTCGGGGTAGCGCTCCGGGTCGCCGGCCGCCTCGAAGGCGGCCACGCTGACCTTGTGGCACATGATGTGGTCGGGGTGCGGGTAGCCGCCCTCCTCGTCGTACGTGGTGACCACGTGCGGACGGAACTGGCGCATCAGCTTCACCAGCGGCCCCGCGGCCACCTCGACGTCTTGCAGGGCGAAGCAGCCCTCGGGCAGCGGGGGCAGCGGGTCGCCCTCGGGCAGGCCCGAGTCGACGAAGCCGAGCCAGGCCTGCTCGATGCCGAGGATCGCCCGGGCGGCGTCCATCTCGGCGCGGCGGATCTCGCCGATGTTGGCCCACACGTCGGGCCGGTCGAGCTTGGGGTTGAGCACGCTGCCGCGTTCCCCGCCGGTGCACGTCACGACCAGGACGTCCACGCCCTCGGCGACGTATTTCGCGGTGGTCGCGGCACCCTTGCTCGACTCGTCGTCGGGGTGCGCGTGCACCGCCATGAGACGCAACTGCTCTGCCAACGTGGGCGCTCCTCGTCTGTGCCCGCCACAGCGGAACTGACCTGCCATGACCGGCTCAGCTCCGGGCTGGGAAGATGGACTCTGCCATTCTTGCCGATGCCCCCGACAACGACGCCAGGAGATACCCACCGGTGACCGAGACGCACGCCACAGTTCCGCCCGGCGCGCCGGTGTTCCCGCCCGGTCGGTACGGCCGCCGCCGGGAACCCGCACGCCGCGGCCCGTTGCTGTCCTGGCTGCTGGTCGCCGCCCTGGCCGCCGGCCTGACCCTGGCCGCGGTGCAGCTCTACGGCCGGTACGGCGACCCGACCTACCGGCCCGAGGTGATCACCTACACGGACGTCACAGACACCGGGGTACGGGTCGACTTCCGGGTCACCGTGCCGGCGGGCGGCTCGGCGGTGTGCCAGCTGCGCGCCCGCTCCCGCGAGGGCGCCGAGGTGGGCCGGCGGCAGGTGACCGTGGCCGCCGCGCCCGGCCAGCGACACCTGACCGCCTCGGAGCGGATCGACACCACCGCGCGCCCCTTCGTCGGCGAGGTGACCCGCTGCCGGGCGCCCGGCTGAACGCGCCGCTGACCAGCACCAACGGTCACCGCGGCGGTGCCAGCCGTGACCGACGCCGCTGCGGGGTGTGGCGCGCTGGTAACTTGGTAGTTCACCTGTCAGCCAGTTTCCGCACGATCGAGGAGTTCGCCGGTGTCCACCAATGACAACGAGGCGCCCGCCACCTGGCTGTCCCAGGACGCGTACGACCGCCTGCAGGGTGAGCTCGACGAGCTGATCGCCAACCGGCCGGTCATCGCCGCCGAGATCAACGCTCGGCGCGAGGAGGGCGACCTGCGGGAGAACGGTGGCTACCACGCCGCCCGCGAGGAGCAGGGCAAGGCCGAGGGCCGGATCCTTTACCTCAAGGAGCTGCTGCGGACCGCGCAGGTCGGCGAGGCGCCGACGGCGGACGCGGTGTCGCCCGGCATGGTGGTGACGATCTACTTCGACGACGACAAGGACGACACCGAGACGTTCCTGCTCGGCTCGCGAGAGATCTCCTCCACCACCGAGCTGACCGTCTACAGCCCCGAGTCCGCGCTGGGCAAGGCGATCCTGGGCGGCCGGGCGGGGCAGACCTGCACCTACACCGCGCCCAGCGGCGCGGAGATCAAGGTGACGGTGGTCAGCTTCGAGCCGTTCGCCGGCTGAGGCGCCGCCGCCGGGTCCGCGCGACCCGGCGGCCCTTCATCGGGTAAGCGAGGCGTGGCACCCCCGGGGTGTCACGCCTCGCCCGCGAAGACCACCTGGTAGCCGCTGGCCCGCAGCGCGCTGATCAGCGTGTCGGAGTGCTCCACCCCACGGGTCTCCACCGACAGCGCCACCTCCACCTCGCCCAGGCGCAGGTGCGGGTTGGCCCGCTGGTGCTCGACGTCCACCACGTTGGCCCGGTGCTCGGCGATCTCGCTGAGCAGCGACGCGAGCTGGCCGGGCCGGTCGGTGCAGCGCACGGTGACCCGCAGGTAGCGGCCGGCCGCCGCCAGGCCGTGCTCGATCACCCGCAGCATCAGCAGCGGGTCGATGTTGCCGCCGGAGAGCACCGCGACGACCGGCGCCGCCACCTCCACCGCGCCGGCCAGCAGCGCCGCCACGCCGACCGCGCCGGCCGGCTCCACCACCTGCTTGCCGCGCTCCAGCAGCATCAGCAGCGCCCGGGAGATGTCCTCCTCGGAGACGGTGACGATCTCGTCGACCAGCTTCCGGACGTGGGTGAAGGTGATCTCGCCGGGCCGGCCGACCGCGATGCCGTCGGCGATGGTGGAGAAGGCGGGCAGCCGGACCGGTTCGCCGGCGACCAGTGAGGGCGGGAAGGCCGCCGCGCTGGCCGCCTGCACCCCGATCACCCGGACGTCCGGGCGCAGCGCCTTGGCCGCCACCGCCATGCCGGAGATCAGCCCGCCGCCACCCACGCCGGTGATGATGGTGCGCACGTCCGGGCACTGTTCCAGGATCTCCAACGCCACCGTGCCCTGACCGGCGATCACGTCCGGGTGGTCGAACGGGTGGATCAGCACCGCCCCGGTCCGCTCGGCGTACGTCTGAGCCGCGATCAGTGCCTCGTCCACGGTGTTGCCGACCATCTCGATCTGGGCGCCGTACCCCTTGGTGGCCGCCACCTTCGGCAGCGGCGCGTTCACCGGCATGAAGACCGTGGCCCGGGTGCCGACCAGGCCGGCGGCGAGCGCCACGCCCTGGGCGTGGTTGCCGGCGCTGGCCGCGACCACGCCACGGGCCCGCTCGTCGGCCGACAGCCGGGAGATCCGCACGTACGCGCCGCGCACCTTGTACGACCCCGCGCGCTGCAGGTTCTCGCACTTGAGCCAGGCCGGCCCGCCCAGCGTCGCGCTCAACGGCCGGGAGGGCTCCAGCGGCGTGGTACGGGTGACCCCCGCGAGTAGCTCCCGCGCGGCCTGCACATCGGCGAGCCCAACCAGTTCCGTCATGCCCCCGATCGTGCCACCCCCACCCCGCGCCCTCCCCCACCCCGCCCCAACACCCGCGATCTTGCACTTTGTGCCCGCGAAATGAGGCGGTTCGGGGCTTTCGCCGGGGCACAGAGTGCAAGATCGCGCGGGAAGGGTGGGGGCGCGGGGGGGGTGTCCCTATGGGTTTCGTCAAGCGGGGAGGGGGAGGTGGGGGTAGGTGGGGGCGTGGCGGGGCCAGGGGGATTGCATCTCGAACTGGCCTGCTACGGCGAGGAGGAGGAGTTCTGTGCCGGGGGGGCCGATGAGTTGGGCGGCGACCGGGAGGCCGTCGGGGCGGCGGCCGACCGGCACCACGATGGCCGGCAGGCCGGCGATGTTCCACGGGGCGGCGTACGGGGCGTACCGGATGTTGGCCCGCATGTTCGCCAGCCAGGAGCGGCCGGACCAGGCGGCGGCCTCCGGCGGCGGGCCGGCCAGCGCCGGGGTGAGCAGCAGGTCGATCGAGTGGTCGGTGAAGAAGCCGATCGACCGCTCCCGCCAGGCGGCCCGGTCGGCCTCCTTGACGTACCCACGCTTCTGCGCCCACTCGCCGAGCGCGACGTGCCGGCGGCTGCGCCGTTGGAGCTGCCGCGGCGCCACCCCCGCGGCCCGGACGTCGGCGGCGGCCGCGGCGAACCAGGTGGCGATGCCCTGCAGGCCGAGCGCCGTCGGGTAGACGGGGTCGGCCGGGACGGTGTCGTGGCCGGCGGCGGCGAGCAGCCGGCCGGCGGCGGCCACCGCGTCCCGGTTCGGCGCGTCCGGGGAGACGCCGCGCACCGGGGAGCGCAGCGACACGCCCACCCGCAGCCGGGGCGGCGGGACCAGCTTCTCCTGCCGGCGGCCGGCCAGCACCTGGAAGCCGACCGCCGCGTCGGCGACCGTGGTGGTCAGCATGCCGTGCTCGGTCAGGCCGAACCAGTCCTCCGCGCCCAGCTGGCAGGGCACCACGCCCCGGCCCGGCTTCAGCCCGACCAGGCCGCAGCAGGCCGCCGGGATGCGGATCGAGCCGAGGCCGTCGTTGCCGTGCGCGATCGGCACCAGGCCGGCGGCCACCGCGGCGGCCGCGCCACCCGACGACCCACCGGGGGTACGCCGGAGGTCCCACGGGTTACGGGTGACGCCGGTGTCGTCGTCGGTGAGCGCCCACAGCCCCAGCTCGGGCATCCGGGTGGTGCCGAGGATCACCGCGCCCGCGCCGCGCAGCCGCCGGACCACCTCGTGGTCGGCCTCGGCCACCCCGGTCCGCACCGCCGCCGACCCGTTCCAGGTGGGCAGGCCGGCGACCGCGGTGTTCTCCTTGACCGCGACGGGGACGCCGGCCAATGGCAGGTTGGCCAGCTCCTCCTGCTCGTCGACCTTCTCCGCCTCGGTGATCGCCTCCCCGCCGCGCACCGTGCGGAACGCGGCGAGGTCGGCGTCGACCCGGGCGACGTGGTCCAGGTGGTCGGCGACGACCTGGGTGGCGGAGACGTCGCCCCGGCGTACGCCCCGGGCGATCTGCTTGGCGGTCGCCCCCACCCAGGTCGGCATGATGTCCTGCACGGCCACCCTCCCCGCGGTCAGCCCAGCGCCTGCTCCAGATCGGCGAGCAGGTCGTCGACCGTCTCGATGCCGACAGACAGTCGCACGAGATCGCCGGGAACTTCAAGCGGCGAGCCGGCAGCACTCGCGTGTGTCATCCGGCCCGGGTGCTCGATCAGGGATTCCACCCCGCCGAGCGACTCGGCGAGCACGAACAGCTTGGTGCGGTTGCAGACCTCGACGGCCTGCTCCTCGCCGCCCGCCGCGCGGAACGAGATCATCCCGCCGAACCGGCGCATCTGCTTCGCGGCGATCTCGTGCCCGGGGTGCGACGGCAGCCCCGGGTAGAACACCTGGGCCACCTTGGCGTGCCCCTCCAGGTAGGCGGCGATCCGCTCGGCGTTGTCGCAGTGCCGGTCCATCCGTACCCCGAGGGTCTTGATGCCGCGCAGGGTGAGCCAGGCGTCGAACGGGCCGTTGATCGCGCCCATCGCGTTCTGGTGGTAGCGCAGCTCGTCGCCGAGACCCTTGTCCGCCACGATCAGCGCGCCACCGACCACGTCGGAGTGCCCGCCGACGTACTTGGTGGTGGAGTGCACCACCACGTCGGCGCCGTGCGCCAGCGGCTGCTGCAGGTACGGCGAGGCGAAGGTGTTGTCCACCGCGAGCAGCGCCCCGGCGTCGTGCGCGACGGCCGCCATCGCGGCGATGTCGGCGATGCCGAGCAGCGGGTTGGTCGGCGTCTCCACCCAGACGATCTTCGTCTCGCCGGGGCGGATCGCGGCCCGCACGGCGTCCACGTCGGAGACCTTCGCCGGGGTGTACGTCAGCCCCCAGCGCTCGGCCACCCGGGCGAAGAGCCGGTACGTGCCGCCGTACGCGTCGTCCGGGATCACCACGTGGTCGCCCGGCTTGCAGACCGTCCGCAGCAGGGTGTCCTCGGCCGCCAGCCCGCTGGCGAAGGCGAGCCCGACCGTGCCGCCCTCGATCGTGGCGAGGCACTCCTGCAGCGCGTCCCGGGTCGGGTTGCCGGAGCGGCTGTACTCGTAGCCCAGCCGGGGCGCGCCGACCGCGTCCTGGGCGTACGTGCTGGTCTGGTAGATCGGTGGGATAACCGCGCCGGTGCGGGCCTCCGGGTCCTGACCGGCGTGGATCGCGAGCGTCTCGAAGCCGTGACTCATCCCGCAGAGGTTAGTCCGCCCGGTCGCGGCCGGCCGGGGAACCCGCCCGCGGGTCGGGTCGCTCACGCTGTCGGACCGCTCGGCCATACTTGTCGGGTGACCTCGCCAGCCCCGCTGCCGTCCCGCCTGATCGGGGTGGCCGACCGCATCCCGGAGTCGCTCTCGGCCCTGCGCGGCCCCGACCGGGGCCGGGTGAGCCTGCCACTGCGGCTCGCCTGGTCGGGTCCGACCGACTTCGACATCGATGATCCGCGGGAGCGTCTCACGCTCTACTGCCTGCTGTTGGACTGCGGGCAACATGACGACATCGTCCGGTTCGTGGACGGGGGCCTCCTCCGGCGCGACTGGCCCCGGATCCGCCGGTTGACCGCCCGGCGGCTCATCTCGTTGTGGGAGCGACGCCTACCGGAGCTCGTCGGAATCTGATGGATGACCTGCACCGGCGCTTGCTGGCGGTCGGTTTCGCGGCCGGAGACGATCTCGGCCTCGTGCTGGCCGGTGGATACGCGATATGTGCGCACGACCTGCTCGACCGCCCGTCGCGGGACATCGACTTCGCCACCTCTACCGCGCTGCCGATGGCTACCGTGGTGGAACGGCTCGTCGAGGCGTACCACCGGGCCGGGTTCTCCGCGCAGGTCATCGAGGCCACGCCTCGGATGGCGCGGATGCTCGTCCGGAACGACACGTTCGCCTGTGAGGTGGATCTGCTCAAGGAGGCGATCGGACCACCGGCTCGGCTCAGCATCGGCCCGGTCCTCGCGTTTGACGACGCGGTCGGCCTCAAGATGCGTGCCCTGCACGACCGCGCTGCGCACCGGGACTTCATCGATATTCAGGCGGCCAACCGGCTGCTCGGCTGGGTCGAGTTGGAGCGTCTCGGCGCACGTCACACCGCAGGCTTCTCTCTCGACGAGTTGGCGGACCGGCTCGGGGCGATCGACGAGCGGGACGCTAGGGGGTTTCTCTCCTATGGCCTTGTCGAGGCCGACATCGATGCCCTCCGCGTCTGGGCGAGACGATGGGAGGCCGACATCCGGGATCGGCTGGCCGGTGGCGAGACGGGCCCGACCGGCGTCGTCGAGAGCGAGTGGGACGCCTACCTCGACGAGGTCTGATCCGGCGACCGTCCCGGCGAACGCCTAACCTGGCCCGATGAGCGGGTGCGTGTTCTGCGGGATCGTGGCCGGCGAGGTGCCGGCTTTCCGGGTGGCCGACGAGCCGGACGGTGTCGCCTTCCTGGACACCCGACCGGTCTTCAAGGGGCACGTGCTGGTGGTGCCCCGCACCCACCTGGTCACCCTCACCGACCTGCCGACCGACGACCTGGCCGGCTACTTCGGCCTGGTCCAGCGGGTCGCGGCGGCCGTGGAGTCCGGTCTGGGGTCCGGCGGGACGTTCGTGGCGCAGAACAACAAGGTGTCCCAGTCCGTCCCGCACCTGCACACCCACGTGGTGCCCCGGACGAAGGGCGACGGGCTGCGCGGCTTCTTCTGGCCCCGCCACCGGTACGCCGACGACGCCGAGGCGCAGACGTACGCCGACCGGGTCGCCGCCGCCCTCTGACTGCACGACCTCCGGCGGAGGATCGGGACTGTCAGCGGGTGGGTGGGCCGGCGACGAAGGCCCGCCAGGCGGCCGGCGGGAAGGCCAGCGCCGGCCCCGACCGGTCCTTGCTGTCGCGGACGGCCACGACGCCCGGCAGGTTGTCGGCCACCTCGACGCAGTTGCCGCCGTTGCCGCTGCTGCGGGTGCTGGTGCGCCACCGCGCTCCGGTCAGCTCCATGCCCGTGCCGCCTCCTCGATCAGTCCGGCGCTCGCCCGGGCGGGCAGCGCCTCGGCGCGCACCGACTCCCAGGTCCGCAGCAGCGATAGTACGTCCGCGCCACGCGACACCACGTGCCCCTGGAGTTGGTTGTCCAGGTAGGCCACGTCGTCGCCGTCGACGGTGGTGGCGACCACGAACGCCCCGTTCAGGCCCGGATAGGCGCCGGCGGCGACCGGCACGACATGCAGGTGTACGTGGTACCTGCGGCCGACCTCGACCAGGTGGGCGAGCTGGGCGGCCATCACCGCCGGCCCGCCGACCGGCCGGCGCAGCACGAGTTCGTCGAGCACCACGACGAGTTGCGGCGGCGTCGGCCGGGCCAGCACCACCTGGCGTTCCAGTCGGGCGGCCACCAGGTGCTCGACCTGCTCGTCGCTGAACCGGCCGGCACCGGTGAGCAGCGCCCGCGCGTACTCCTCGGTCTGGAGCAGGCCCGGCACGACAAGCGGTTCGTACGACCGCAGGGTGGCTGCCTCCTGCTCGATCTTTGCCCACTCGCGGAACCAGGGCAGCAGCACCTCGCGGCCCAACTGCTCCCGGATGCGGCCGAGCAGCCCGTCGGTGCGCAGCGCCTCGTCGCAGCGGGCGGTGAAGTCCGGTCGGGGCAGTCGCCGCCCCTGCTCCACCGCCGCGATGAGCGACCCCGAATAGCTGATCTGCTGCCCCAACGACTCCTGGGACAGCCCGGCCGCGCAGCGCGCCCGACGCAGTTCCCCGGCGAACAGCTCCACCAGTGCCGAACCCGCCACCCGCTCACCTCCACCACCGACCGAACCGGGCAGACGCGCCGGAACTGCACACGGTAACGGCGGCGTGACCCTACGGGGAGCCCGCCGCCCTGCACAGAAGGATGTGTGTGCCTGGGCTCGCGGCGGGCGGGTAAGGAACTGGGGCCCGGCGGCGTTGCACGCGGGGAAGAGGTACGAGAGGAGACCCACCGTGTTCCTTCGCCGCATGAAGGCCGAGATGATCAGCCCCGACCAGGCCCTGAAGGGCCGTTCGATCGCGATGCCGATCGGTGACCGGCACGAGGTGCTGGGGTCGTCCCTGAAGGGCCCGTTCCCGGAGGGTTCCCAGGTCGCCGTCTTCGGAATGGGTTGTTTCTGGGGTGCCGAGCGGCTGTTCTGGACCCTGCCGGGCGTGCTCACCACGTCGGCCGGCTACGCGGGTGGCTTCACCGCCAACCCGACGTACGAGGAGGTCTGCTCGGGGATGACCGGGCACGCCGAGGTGGTCCAGGTGGTCTACGACCCGTCGACGATCAGCTACGAGGACCTGCTCAAGGTCTTCTGGGAGAACCACGACCCGACCCAGGGCATGCGCCAGGGCAACGACGTGGGCAGCCAGTACCGCTCGGCGATCTACACCACCACGGACGACCAGGCGGCCGTCGCCCGGGCGTCCCGCGACGCGTTCGCGCCGATCGTGGCGCGGGCCGGCAAGGGTGAGATCACCACGGAGATCGCCCCGCTGGGCGACTACTACTTCGCCGAGGACTACCACCAGCAGTACCTGGCGCCGACCAAGAACCCGAACGGCTACTGCAACCACGGCCCGAACGGGCTGACGTGCCCGGTGGGCGTGGCCAAGACCGGCTGACCCCCGCTTAGCTGGCCCGCGGACGCGTGAGCCGCGGGCCAGCTCCGAAAATCTGTACAGACTTCGCGGATAGAGATCACCAGACACGGTCACGCCGCCGCGGTGCTCATCTCTGCCGACGATCTCGCGGCGCTGGAAGAGACGCTGGAGGTTCTGTCCAGCGCGGTGGCCAGGCGGCAACTTGCCGAGTCCAAGGCAGCCGTCGAGGCCGGTGACATCCTCGACGCCGACGAACTCGCGGCGTTGATGGCGAAGCGGTCGAAGCAGGCACGGTGACTGGCCCAGCCCTCGACCGCTACCGACTTCAGGTCGCCGGCCCGGCCGCACGCGCCTTGGCCGGACGGCTACCAGAAAAGATCGCCGCAGCCGTCTACGAGTTCGTCACCACCGTCCTCCTCGACAACCCCCATCGCGTCGGCAAACGACTGCTTCTGCCGGCGTTCGAGGGGACCTGGTCGGCCAGACGGGGCACGTATCGCGTCCTCTACGAGATCGACGACGACCGCGTCGTGACCGTGACGGCAATCGAACACCGCGCCGACGCATACCGGTCACGTTGATTCCAAGGGGCGAATCAGTACATCACTGTTCGCCAGGGTCGAAGAGCCCGAACGGCTACGGCAACCACGGGCCGAACGGGCTGAGCCGCCCGGTCGGGGTGGCCGGGACGGCCTACCCTCGCGGTCGCTCCGGCGCGTCCACCGGACCCGCGCCGGGCCGCGTCCAGGGGTCGCCGGCCCCTCCGCGCCGCTGCGGCTACGACTCCAGGTGAGCGGCGAGATTCGCCAGCGAGGACGCGAGGCCGGCCGCGTGGTCCTCGGCGGAGATGCCGGCGGGGACGTCGTCGGCCCGGAAGGTGACCTCGGCCCCGTGACCAGCGGCGGCGACCTCCCAGGTCATGGTCATCGTGCCGGCGTACGACGGATCGTCGGAGACGAAGTCCACCGCCTGCACGACCCGCACGCCGGGGACGAGTTCGACGAACCGCGCCTCGACGATGTCGGAGTCCGCGGTCGCCTTGCCCGGCGCCGCCGAGGCGTCCGCGTAGGTCAGGATCATCCGGTACGTCCCACCGGGTCGCGGATCGAATCGCTCGAACCTGCCGCTCATGCCGTCCGGCGGCAACCACACCGCGAGCGCATCCGGATCGACCAGGGCCTGGTAGACCCGTCCGGGCGGAGCGGCGATCATCCGGGTTGCGGTGTCCGTTCGTGACATCGCTGCACTTTACTGCCGAAACGGCATCCCACCCCCGCCCGTACGCCGGGGGCCGCCGCGCCGCCGTGCCGGGCCTGCGGTGTTTGTCACACCGTCGGCCCCGGTCGAACCGGGCACCGCGCGGCCCCCGGCAGGAAGCGGCGGCCGTGGGACACCATTACGCGGAGTGGTGCGCATACTAGCAAGTACGTAACACCGTCGACATCAACTCAACAGGCGAAGTGCACCAACCTCTGGCAGCATTGCCTGCCATGTGCGGACTTGCGGGAGAGTTCCGCCGTGACGGCTCGCGCGCCGACGTGTCGGCGGTGGAGCGCATGGCGGCCACGATGAGTGACCGGGGGCCCGACGACAGCGGGGTCTGGTCCCAGGGGCCGACGGCCCTCGGGCACCGACGCCTGAAGATCATCGACCTCTCCGCCGCCAGCGGCCAGCCGCTGGTCGACCCGGGCGCCGGGCTGAGCGGGGTCTTCAACGGCTGCATCTACAACTACCGCGAGCTGCGCGAGGAGCTGCAGGCCAAGGGGCACCGCTTCTTCTCCTCCGGCGACAGCGAGGTGGTCATCAAGGCGTACGCCGAGTGGGGGCTCGACTTCGTCGACCACCTGATCGGCATGTTCGCCGTGGCGATCAGCGAGCGGGACACCGGCCGGCTGGTGCTGGCCCGGGACCGGCTCGGCATCAAGCCGCTCTACCTGGCCGAGACGCCCGGCGTGGTGCGCTTCGCCAGCACCCTGCCGGCGCTGCTGGCCGGCGGCGGCATCGACACCTCGATCGACCCGGTGGCGCTGGCCCACTACCTCAGCTTCCACAGCATCGTGCCGCCGCCGCGGACCATCCTGCGCGGTGTCACCAAGCTGCCCCCGGCGACCGTCCGGGTGTACGAGGCGGACGGCCGCACCTCCGAGCGGGTCTACTGGGACCCGTCCTTCACCCGGAACGCCGAGCGGGCCGGCTGGTCCGAGCGGGACTGGCAGGACGCCCTGCTGGAGTCGCTGACCACCGCGGTGCGCCGCCGGATGGTCGCGGACGTGCCGGTCGGCGTGCTGCTCTCCGGCGGGCTGGACTCCAGCCTGGTGGTCGCACTGCTGGCCGGGGAGGGGCAGACCCGCTCCGGGCTGTCCACCTTCTCCATCGGCTTCGACGCCGTCGGCGGCCGGGAAGGCGACGAGTTCGTCTACTCCGACCTGGTGGCCAAGACCTTCGGCACCGACCACCACCAGATCCGGGTGGCCGCACAGGACCTGGTGCCCCCGCTGGAGGCCGCCGTCGCCGCGATGAGCGAGCCGATGGTCAGCCACGACTGCGTCGCGTTCTACCTGCTCAGCCAGGAGGTGGCCAAGCACGTCAAGGTGGTCCAGTCCGGGCAGGGCGCGGACGAGATCCTCGGCGGCTACCACTGGTACCCACCGCTTTCCGGGGTGGACCGGGAGCAGGCGCTCGAGACGTACGCGAAGGCGTTCTTCGACCGGGACGCGGCCGGACTGGCCCGGGTGCTCAACCCGGACTGGCTGGCCGGGGGCGACCCGGCGCGGGAGTTCGTGGCCGCGCACCTGGGCCGCCCCGGCGCGCAGACCGCGGTCGACGCCGGCCTGCGGATCGACACCCAGGTCATGCTGACCGACGACCCGGTCAAGCGGGTGGACAACATGACCATGGCGCACGGGTTGGAGGCCCGGGTGCCGTTCCTCGACCACGAGTTCGTCGAGCTGGCGGCGAGCTGCCCGCCGGAGCTGAAGCTGGCCCAGGGCGGCAAGGGCGTGCTCAAGGAGATCGGCCGCCGGGTGCTGCCGCACGAGGTGATCGACCGCCCCAAGGGTTACTTCCCGGTGCCGGGCCTCACCCACCTGGAGGGCAAGCTCCTGGACCGGGTACGCGACGCGCTCTCCGCGCCCGCCGCCCGGCGCCGCGACCTGTTCCGCGCCGACTACGTCGACGCGCTGCTCGCCGACCCGAACGCCGAACTGACCCCGTTGAACGGAAACAAGCTGTGGCAACTGGGACTCCTGGAAATGTGGCTCCAGAGCCACGGAATCGACTGACCGTGACCGACACCCTCGCCACCGGCACGGCCCGCACCGACCGGGAGCGGGTGCTCGGCCGCCGCCGGGAACACATCGGCCCCGGCGGCGACCCGGTCGCCCCCGGTACGCCCGAACCGCGCCCGGCGTCGGAGGGCGCCGACGGCGTGGTGCTGGACTGCGGCTGGGGTCGGCTGGTCTTCGGTCAGACCTTCGCCGACCCGGAGGCGGTGGCCGACGTACTGCGCTCCGAGGCCGCCGGCGCCCGGGACATCTGCATCTACCTGCGCGACCCGCACGTGCTGGTCTCCCGGCTGCACGACGAGCTGTTCATCGACCCGTCGCTGACCTACCGGCTGCCGCTGGGCGAGCACCGCCCGGCCGCCACCGACGGCGGGGACGAGATCCCCGGCCTGGTGATCCGCCCGCTGCGCGACGCCGAGGACGCGGACGCGGTGAACCGGATCTACGCCCGCAACGGCATGGTCACCGCACCGGTCGACGTGCTGGTCGACAACGCCGGCACGGACGAGTTCCTGCACCTGGTCGCCGAGGCGTCCACCGGCGAGATCGTCGGCACCATCACCGGCGTCGACCACGTGGCCGTCTTCGACGACCCGGAGGGCGGCGCCAGCCTCTGGTGCCTGACCGTCGACTTCAACCACGCGCCGCCGGGCACCGGGCAGGCCCTGCTCACCGGGCTGGCCGACCGGCTGGACGAGCGCGGGCGGGCCTTCGTCGACCTGTCGGTGCTGGCGGAGAACTCCGGCGCGATCCGGCTCTACGAGCGGCTGGGCTTCCACCGCACCGGCACGCTCTGCGTCAAGCGGAAGAACCCGATCAACGAGCGGCTCTTCCTGCCCGCCACCCCGGACGGGTACGACGAGCTCAACCCGTACGCGAAGATCGTCGCGGACGAGGCGATGCGCCGCGGCATCCGGGTGGAGGTCACCGACCCGCAGTGGGGTGAGCTGCGGCTGACCAACGGCGGCCGGACCATCCACACCCGCGAGTCGCTGTCCGAGCTGACCTCGGCGGTGGCGATGAGCCGCTGCGACGACAAGCGGGTCACCCGACGCATCCTCACCGAGGCCGGCCTGTCGGTGCCGCGCGGTCGCACCGCCACCGGTGAGCCGGACGACCTCGCGTTCCTCCAGGAGTTCGGCCCGGTGGTGGTCAAGCCGGCCCGCGGCGAGCAGGGCAACGGCATCACCGTGGGCGTACGCACCGCCGAGGCGCTGACCGCGGCGGTGGAGCTGGCCCGGCGGTTCTGCCCGGAGGTGCTGATCGAGGAGCTGCGCGCCGGCGAGGACCTGCGGGTGATCGTGATCGACCACGAGGTGGTGGCCGCCGCGGTCCGCCGGCCGGCGCAGGTCACCGGCGACGGCGTGCACGACATCACCGAGCTGATCGAGCGGCAGAGCCGGCGCCGGGCGGCCGCCACCGGTGGCGAGTCCCGGATCCCGATCGACGAGATGACCCGCGAGGTGGTGGCCGACGCCGGGCACCGGATGCACGACGTGCTGCCCGAGGGCGAGGTGCTGCCGGTCCGGCGGACGGCCAACCTGCACACCGGTGGCACAATCCACGACGTGACGGCCGAACTGCACCCCACGATCGCGGAGGCCTGCGTGGCCGCCAGCCGGGCCCTGGACATCCCGGTCACCGGGCTGGACCTGCTGGTTCCCGCCCCCGACCGGCCCGAGCACGTCTTCATTGAGGCCAACGAGCGCCCGGGGCTGGCCAACCACGAGCCGCAGCCGACCGCCGAGCGCTTCGTGGACCTACTCTTCCCCGGCACCCGGGCACCGCAGCGGCTGTGGAGCCCGGCAGGTCCGGGAGGGGCGGCGTGAGCCCGAAGCCGCTGGAGATCGACCTGGAGTACCTCCGCCAGGTGCTGGTGGAGCTGCTGGAGATCCCGAGCCCGTCGGGGCGTACCGACCACGTGCAGCAGTACGTGGGCGAGCGGCTGTCCGCGCTGGGCATCCCGTCCACGCTGACCCGGCGCGGGGCGCTGAGCGCGTGCCTGCCCGGCCCCCGCTCCACCGGGGCCGACCGGGCGATCGTGGTGCACACCGACACCATCGGCGGGATGGTCAAGCGGCTGAAGGAGAACGGCCGACTGGAGCTGACCTCCATCGGCACGCACAGCGCCCGGTTCGCCGAGGGCGCCCAGGTGCGGGTCTTCACCGACGAGCTGGACCGGGTGATCACCGGGCAGGTGCTGCCGCTGAAGGCCAGCGGTCACCGCTACAACGACGACGTCGACCTGCAGGGCGTCGGCTGGGAGCACGTCGAGGTCCGGGTCGACGAGCCGGTCGAGGACATCGCCGGCCTGCGCGCGCTCGGCATCGACGCCGGGGACTTCGTCGCGTTCCTGCCCAACCCGACGGTCACCACGAACGGGTACGTGAAGTCCCGGCACCTGGACGACAAGGCCGGCGTGGCCGCGGTGCTGACCGCGTTCAAGGCGATGGTCGACGCCGGGGTCACCCCGGCGGTCACCGCGCACCTGCTGGTCACCGTCACCGAGGAGATCGGTCACGGGGCCAGCCACGGCCTCGACCCGGACGTCGCCGAGATCGTCTCGGTGGACGCGGCGGTGGTCGCCCCCGGCCAGCAGTCCCGGGAGGACGCGGCCACGGTGGCGATGGGCGACAGCGTCGGGCCGTTCGACTACCACCTGACCCGCAACCTCGCCTCGATCGCCGGGGAGCACGGCGTCGAGCTGGTCCGGGACGTCTTCGACTTCTACCGCTCGGACGTGGCGGCGGCGGTCGAGGCGGGCGCGCACGCCCGGGTCGCGCTGCTCGGCTTCGGGGTGGACGCCACCCACGGCCACGAGCGCACCCACCTGGACGGGCTGCGGCACCTCACCCAGCTGCTCTGCCTCTACCTGCAGAGCGACCTGGTCTTCCCCGAGTGGGATGCCGAGCCGGAGGGCGACCTGGCCGACTTCCCGTCCCTGTCGGTGCAGCCGGCCTCCGAGGACGGGCCCCGCGAGGGGCCGATCGGCATCGCCGACTCGTTCTGAGCCGCCGTCACATTCCCGTGGAGTCTGTGATCGAAATCCGTTGCCGGTGCCGCCGGGAAGTGGATAGCGTGGCGGTACACGCGAAAGGAGGTGGTCCAGACTTGTATAGCAATCGGACTCGTGAGGTGGCTGTCCGCTAGCCGCTGTCCTCGACAGTGACAGACCGTCCGCCGCGAGGCGGGCAATGCACCATCGTCGAGACCGTGTGGCAGCGGTGCGGCGAATACCAGGCAGCCACCCGACCCCCGGGGCGCCGACCCAGTCCAGTCGGCCCGTGCGTCAGCGCGGAGCGCCCCGGGGGTCGCCTTATGTCCGGGGGTGATCACGTGTCGATGCGCGAGCTGGTGGTGCTCGGGACGGCCAGTCAGGCCCCGACCCGGCTGCGCAACCACAACGGGTACGTGCTGCGCTGGGACGACGAGGTGATCCTCTTCGACCCGGGCGAGGGCAGCCAACGGCAACTCCTGCATACCGGGATCACCGCCACCGATCTGACCCGGATCTGCGTCACCCACTTCCACGGCGACCACTGCCTCGGCCTGCCCGGCACCATCCAGCGGCTCTCCCTGGACCGGGTGCCGCACCCGGTGGCGGTGCACTTCCCGGCCGGCGGCGCCGAGTACTTCGCCCGACTGCGGCACGCCAGCTCCTTCCACGAGACGGCCGAGCTGGCCGTCGAGCCGATCGAGGCGGACGGGCAGAGCATCACCCTGGGCGTCGGCACGCTGGAGGCCCGCCGGCTGCGACACCCCATCGAGACGTACGGCTACCGGCTGGTGGAGCCGGACGGCTGCCGGATGCTGCCGGAGAAGCTGGCCGCGTACGGCATCGCCGGTCCGGCGGTCGGTGAGCTGCAGCGCGTCGGCCACCTGGACGTCGACGGGCGCCGCGTCACCCGGGACGAGGTGAGCGTGACCCGGCCCGGCCAGCGGTTCGCCTTCGTGATGGACACCGGCCTCTGCGACGGGGTGTACGCCCTCGCCGAGCACGCCGACCTGCTGGTCATCGAGTCGACGTTCCTCGACTCGGAGGCCGCGTTGGCCGCCGAGGTCGGCCACCTGACCGCGGCCCAGGCCGCCCGCGTGGCCACCGAGTCGGGGGTACGCACGCTGGTGCTCACCCACTTCTCCCAGCGGTACGCCGACCCGCGCCGCTTCCTCGACGAGGCCCGCGCGCACTTCGCCGGCGACCTGGTGATCGCCGAGGACCTGATGACCGTGCCGGTGCCGCCCCGACGGGTAGCCTCGGCCGGGTGACCGTCGTCCTGCGCCCCGCCACCGACGCGGACCTGATGGCCGTGGGCGCCCTGCATCAGCGCTCCCGGGTGGCCGCGTACTCGTCGTTCCTGGCGGCGGAGGCGCTGGCCGAGCCGGGCCCGGAGGCGATGGGGCGGTACTGGGTGGAGCGGTGGGCCTGGGAGCGGGACGACCACCGGATGACCGTCGCCGAGCGGGACGGCCGGCTGGTCGGCTTCAGCTACCTCGGCCCGGACGACGAGGGCGACCCGGCCACTGGCCTGCTCAACGCCATCCACCTGGCGCCGGCCGAGCGGGGCCGGGGCACCGGCCGGGAGCTGATGGTCGACGCGCTGGCCGCCATGCGGGAGCGCGGTTGGACCGGCGCGGTGCTCTGGGTGCTGGAACGCAACGCCGACGCGCGACGCTTCTACGAGCGCGGCGGCTGGTCGCCCACCGGCCTCCGCCGCGACGACCACATCGGCCCCGCCCTCGTCCCCCAGCTCCGCTACGCCCGCCCCCTCTCCCCTCTCCCCCTGCGCGGCCGAGCACCTCGCCGATCTAGGGATTGATGCTGTGGTTGGAGATCAACTGACAGCAACTATCCCTAGATCGACGAGGGATGGGGCGCGGGAAGAGGGCGGGGCGGGTGGGGTCAGTGGGCGCCGAGGTGGGCGAGGAGGTCCTGGCGGGTGAGGACGCCCTTGGGCTTGCCGTCGACCAGCACCAGGGCGGCGTCGGACTTCTCCAGCATGGCGACCGCCTCGCTGACCGGCTGGCCGCCGCCGATCATCGGCAGCGGCTCGGCCATGTGCCGCTCGATGGTGTCGTGCAGGTGGGCCTGGCCGGTGAAGAGCGCGTCGAGCAGGTCCCGCTCGGCGATCGAACCGGCCACCTCGCCGGTCACCACCGGCGGCTCGGCCTTGAGCACCGGGAGCTGGGAGACGCCGTACTCGCGCATGTAGTCGATCGCGTCGCGGACCGTCTCGGTCGGGTGCACGTGCACCAGCTCGGGCAGGCCGCCCGGCTTGCTGGCCAGCGCGTCGGCCACGGTCGGCTCGCTGCCGGCGTGGTCCAGGAAGCCGTACCGGGCCATCCACCTGTCGTTGAAGATCTTCGACAGGTAGCCCTTGCCGCTGTCCGGCAGCAGCACCACGACCACGTCGTCCGGGCCGGCCTTGCGGGCCACCTCCAGGGCGGCCACCACGGCCATCCCGCAGGAGCCGCCGACCAGCAGGCCCTCCTCGCGGGCCAACCGCCGGGTCATCTCGAAGGACGCCTTGTCGGAGACCTCGATGATGTCGTCGGCGATGTCCCGGTCGTACGTCGTCGGCCAGAAGTCCTCGCCGACGCCCTCGACCAGGTACGGCCGGCCGGTGCCGCCGGAGTAGACCGATCCCTCCGGGTCCGCCCCGACGACCTTCACCCGGCCGTCGGAGGCCTCCTTCAGGTAACGCCCGATGCCGGAGATGGTGCCGCCGGTGCCGACGCCCGCCACGAAGTGGGTGATCCCACCCTCGGTCTGCTTCCACAGCTCCGGGCCGGTGGTCTCGTAGTGCGAGCGCGGGTTGGCCGGGTTGCTGTACTGGTCGGGCTTCCAGGCGCCGGGGATCTCCCGGGCCAGCCGGTCGGAGACGTTGTAGTAGGAGCGCGGGTCCTCCGGCGCGACCGCGGTCGGGCAGACCACCACCTCGGCGCCGTACGCCCGCAGCACGTCCTGCTTGTCCTGGCTGACCTTGTCGGGGCAGACGAACACGCACCTGTAGCCCTTGAGCTGGGCCACCAGGGCCAGCCCGACCCCGGTGTTGCCGCTGGTCGGCTCGACGATGGTGCCGCCGGGCTTGAGGATCCCGGCGGCCTCGGCGTCCTCCACCATCCGCAGCGCGATCCGGTCCTTCACCGAACCGCCGGGGTTGAGGTACTCCACCTTCGCCAGCACGGTCGCCTGGATGCCCTCGGTGACGTTGCGCAGGCGTACCAGCGGGGTGTTGCCGATCATGTCGACGACGTTGTCGTAGTACTGCACCTCGTTGTGCCCTTCGTTGCGGCGCCGGGGACGGCGGCCTGGCAGACGGTCCGTTGTCCGCCAGGGTACGTGCCGTCAGGCCGGGGCATGCCCGGGGATGACGGAGCTGCGACGTGCCTCCCACTCCAGGAATCGCTCGGTCTCCGACAGCACGCTGCCGGCCAGCCAGGTGACCATCACCGCGTCGTCCACCAGGCCGAGGAGGGTGAGGAACAGCTCCGGCACCACGTCGATCGGGGAGACCACGTACGCCGCCGCGGCCGTCATCAGCGCCAGCCGCAGGCCGCCGTCGTACTCGCCCTTGGCGGTGGCCCGGACCATCCGCGGCAACGCCGCCAGCCGAGTGCCCAGCGAGGGCCCACCCCGCGCCCCGGCCGCCAACGCCCGAGCGAGCGCGGTGAACGCCGCGGTCCGCTTCAATGTCCTGCCCATCAGTCCAGCCCCTCTCCGCCGACCAGGGTGACGGGCGCGCGCAAATCCGCCGCCACCTGCGGCCGGGTGCCGATCGTCCCGCGCCGCTGTCGGATCAGGTACCCAGAACCGTCGTTCCCCAGCCTTCCACCGGCCGTCGTGACGACAGCGGCGTGTCGCGGAGGCGCGATAATGTCGGGGTATGGGGGTGGCTGGATCCGTCGTACCGGTTGGTCCGCGCTGGCAGCGAGCCCGGCAGATCGCCTGGGTGACGGCCATCGGCACGGGCGCCACCGCGGCGGCCGTGGTGGCGACCGGCGGGGTGCTGATCGGGCAGGCCCGCCAGGCCCGCCGGGTCATCCCGGTGGCCGAGGCGCCGCCGCCACGCTGCGACGGCCTGTACGGCGGCAAGCAGCCGGGCCCCCCGCTCACCATGGTCGTCCTGGGTGACTCCTCCGCGGCCAGCTACGGGGTGCACCGGCGACGAGAGACCCTGGGCTCGCTACTCGCCACCGGGCTGACCCGACGGCTGCGGCGACCCGTCCGGCTGCACCGCTTCGCCGTGGTTGGTTCCCTGTCGGCGGGGCTGAAGCCGCAGGTCGAGGCGGCGTTGGAGCGGGATCCCGACGTGGCGGTGATCCTGATCGGCGGCAACGACGTCACCAACCGCACGCCGCCCGCCCTGGCCGTCCGCTATCTGGTCGACGCCGTCCGGGCGCTGCGCGCCGCCGGCTGCGAGGTGGTCGTCGGCACCTGCCCGGACCTCGGCGCGATCCAGCCGATCCAGCCGCCGCTGCGCTGGCTGGCCCGGCGGTGGAGCCGCCAGCTGGCCGCCGCGCAGACGGTCGCGGTGGTCGAGGCGGGCGGTCGGACGGTCTCGCTGGGGGACATGCTCGGCCCACGGTTCAGGGCCGAGCCGACCCGGATGTTCGCCTGGGACCGGTTCCACCCGTCGGCCGAGGGCTACGCGATGGCCGCCGCGGCGCTGCTGCCCACCGTGCTCTCCGCGCTGGGGGCGGGCGCCGAACGCAGGGGTGTTCCGATCCCCGGCGAGGGCGTACGGTCGCTGCCGCAGGCCGCGCAGGAGGCGGCCCGGCACGCCGGCACGGAGGTCAGCGGCGTCCAGGTCCGGGGCCGCGACCGCGGGCCGGCGGGCCGCTGGGCGCAGCTGCGGCGGAGGGCGTTCTTCGGCGTCGGGCCGGGGTCACCCACCGGCGCCGTGGCCGACTCACCCACCCTGGAGGGACTGCCATGAGCGAGCGCAGCGAGCGAATCGGTCGGCACAGCGCCATGGAGTCTCATGGCCGGTCGGAGCGAAGCGGAGAGCGGCCATGAGCGAGCGGATCGGCATCGGTACGGAACTCGCGCTCCGGTTGGGGCGGGCGGCGGCCGTCTCCCTCGTCGCCGGCACGCTCGGCGGGGCGGCGGTGCTGGCCGGTCAGGCGGTGGCGGCCCGCAACCGCGCGTACGCCCAGCCGGAGCTCGGCCTGGCGCTGCGGGCCACGGTGGGTCGGGCGGGCGCCCCGCCGCTGCGGCTGGTGCTGCTCGGCGACTCGTCGGCGCTGGGTGTCGGCGTGGAGCGCTTCGAGGAGACCGTGGGTGGTCAGCTGGCGCACCTGCTGGCCGAGGGGCCGGGTGGCCGCCGGGTGCACCTGTCCAGCGTCGGCGTCTCCGGTTCCCGCTCGACGGACCTGGCCACCCAGGTGGCGCGGGCGCTGCTGGGCGAGCATCCGGACGTGGCGGTGATCCTGATCGGCGCCAACGACGCCACCGCGATGCGGCGGCCGGTGGAGGCCGCCGCGTACCTCTCCTCGGCTGTCCGCCGGCTGCGGGAGGCCCGGGTGGAGGTCGTGGTCGGCACCTGCCCCGACCTCGGCGCGGTCCGCGCGGTCGCGCCGCCGCTGCGTCAGGTGATCGGCTGGTCCGGTCGGCGGATCGCCCGGGCGCAGACCGCCGCGGTGCTGGACGCCGGCGGGACCGTGGTCGACCTCGGCACCGAGACGGGCCCGGTGTTCCGGGCGGACGCCGGCACGCTCTGCCACGACGGCTTCCACCCGTCGGCCGACGGTTACCGGGTCTGGGCGCATGCCCTGCTTCCGGCGGTCGTCGCCGCGGCGGTGGCCACCCGGCACTGACGCCGGGGCAACGGCGCGGCGACGGGCCGGGCGGTCAGGCGGCCGGCGGGTGACATTTCCCGGCGCACGGGCAGCTTCCGCGCCAAGTTACCGGCGAGTTAACGTTGGTTCATGCCGATTGAGTCCCCCCGCGACGCCGTCATCGTCGCCACCGCCCGGTCCCCCATCGGTCGCGCGCACAAGGGTTCGCTGCGCGAGGTGCGCCCGGACGACCTGGCCGCCACCATCGTCCAGGCCGCCCTGGGCAAGGTCCCCCAGCTCGACCCGACCGAGATCGACGACCTCTACCTGGGCTGTGGCCTGCCCGGCGGCGAGCAGGGCTTCAACATGGCCCGGGTGGTCGCCACCCTGATGGGCCTGGACGGCCTGCCCGGCGCGACCCTCACCCGGTACTGCGCGTCCTCGCTGCAGACGACCCGGATGGCGATGCACGCGATCCGGGCCGGCGAGGGGGACGTCTTCGTCTCCGCCGGCGTCGAGATGGTCTCCCGGTACGCCCGGGGCAACTCCGACGGCCTGCCGCCGGAGGCGCAGGCGCTGGTCGGCGGCGGCTGGGAGAACCCGCGCTTCGCCGAGGCCCACGAGCGCTCGAAGCGCCGGGCCGAGGGCGGCGCCGAGGTCTGGACCGACCCGCGCGACGCCGGCCAGCTGCCCGACATCTACCTGAGCATGGGGCAGACCGCCGAGAACCTGGCCCAGGTGCACGACGTGACCCGCGAGGACATGGACGCGTTCGGCGTACGCAGCCAGAACCTTGCCGAGAAGGCGATCGCCGACGGCTTCTGGGCCCGTGAGATCACCCCGGTGACCACGCCGGACGGCACCGTGGTGAGCGCCGACGACGGCCCGCGCGCCGGGGTGACCCTGGAGGCGGTGGCCGGGCTGAAGCCGGTCTTCCGCCCGGACGGCCGGATCACCGCCGGCAACTGCTGCCCGCTCAACGACGGCGCCGCCGCCGTGGTGATCATGAGCGCCCAGCGGGCCCAGGAGCTGGGGGTCACCCCGCTGGCCCGGATCGTCTCCACCGGCGTCACCGCGCTCTCCCCCGAGATCATGGGACTCGGCCCGGTGGAGGCCTCGAAGCAGGCGCTGAAGCGGGCCGGGATGACCATCGACGACGTCGACCTGGTGGAGATCAACGAGGCGTTCGCCGCCCAGGTGATCCCGTCGTACCGGCAGTTGGGCATTCCGGAGGAGAAGCTGAACGTGATGGGCGGCGCGATCGCGGTCGGCCACCCGTTCGGCATGACCGGCGCCCGGATCACCGGCACCCTGCTCAACGCCCTGGAGTGGCACGACAGGACGATCGGCCTGGAGACCATGTGCGTCGGCGGTGGCCAGGGTATGGCGATGGTGCTGGAGCGGCTGAGCTGACGGTGGTTCGATGACCGGCGGGCCGGGTAGCGTTCCGGGATGGCGACGATCGTGGAACGGGAACGCAAGTACTCGGCCGACGACGGCTTCCGCCTGCCGGACCTGACGGGGTGCGGTGGCGTCGCGACGGTGTCCGACGCCACCGCCCTCGAGCTGGACGCGGTCTACCTGGACACCCCCGACCTGCGGCTGGCCCGCAGCGGGTACGCGCTGCGCCGGCGCACCGGCGGTCACGACGCCGGCTGGCACCTGAAGGTGGGCGCGGCCGGCGGCCCCCGCACGGAGTACCAGTTCCCCGCCGGCCCGGACGACGGCGACCCGCCGGCCGAGCTGGTCGGCCTCTTTCGGGGCGCGGCCCGGGGCACGGCGGTGGCGCCGGCGGCGCGGGTGGTCAACCACCGGCTGGAACGCCGCCTGCGGGACAAGCGCGGCCGGGTGCTGGCCGAGGTGGTCGAGGACACCGTCGAGTCGGAGGACCTGGTCAGCGGCGAGCGGCAGGCCTGGCGGGAGATCGAGGTCGAGCTGGTCGACGGCGACGAGGCGGTGCTCGACGCGGTCGAGGCGCGGCTGCGCGAGGCGGGCGCCCGGCCGGTGCCGGTGTCCAAGTCGCACCGCGCCCTGGGCGCCCGGCTGGCCGCCGCGAACGAGGTACGCACCGAGCCGGCGGTGGCCCCGGTGCTCGACTACGCGCGCGCCCAGCGGGACGTGCTGATCGGCAACCACCCGGCGGCCCGGCACGGTGACGAGGACGCGGTGCACGACATGCGGGTCGCGATCCGCCGGCTGCGGGCCACCCTGCGTACTTTCCGGGGGCTGTGGGACCGGCGGGAGAGCGAGGCCGTCCGGGCCGAGCTGCGCTGGCTCGGCGCCGAGCTCGGGCCGGTCCGGGACGCCCAGGTGATGGCGGCCCGGCTCACCCAGGCGGTGCACGCCGAGCCGGCCGAACTGGTGCTCGGGCCGGTGGTCGCCCGGATCGGCGAGCGGTTCGCCGTGGACGTGGCGGCCGCCCTGGACGAGCTGGGCCGGGCGCTGGACTCCGACCGGTACACCGGCCTGCTGACCCGGCTGGACGCCCTGCTGGAGGGGCCGACCGCCGGCACCGCCGACGCCCGCTGGGTGAACCGGCGGGTGCGCCGGGCGGTGACCCGCGCCGATGACCGCCTGGACCGCGCCCTCACCGGCCGGCGTCCGGCCCACCCGGGCGAGGAGGAGGACGTCGCGCTGCACGAGGCGCGCAAGTCGTACAAGGCCGCCCGGTACGCCGTGGAGGTGCGCGAGCCCGTCGTCGGCCGGCCCGCCGCCCAGCTGGTGAAGCGGCTCAAGGAGCTGCAGGACGTGCTCGGCGCCCACCAGGATTCGGTGATCACCCGGGACGTGCTGCGGACCCAGGCGCTGCGGGCGTACGCGGACGGGGAGAACACCTTCACCTACGGGCTGCTGCACGCCCGCCAGGCGGCCGAGGCGGAGCGGGACGTGCGCGACGCGGCGGTGGCCCGGGACCGGTCCCGCCGGCCGAAGGTCCGGCGCTGGCTGGCGGACTGACCGGTCAGAGCGCGGACCGGGTCGCCGTCACCGCGGCGGTGGCCCGGGCCAGCTCCGCCTCCGGCGGGCCGGCCGCCACCAGGTCGGCCACCACCACCCGCAGCTGGTCGGGCAGCGCCCGGTCGTTGGCCAACCGGGGTACGGCCCGAGGCGGGGCACCCTCCGCGTCGGCGGCCAGGTTGGCGATCTCCTGCACCAGCTTGTGCACCAGGTCGGCGCGGGACACGTTGCCGGCGTCGGCCTTGGCCGCCCAGCGCGGCTGCTCCCAGTGCCCGACCTGACCGACCAGCCGCCGCACCGCCCGGTCCAGCTCCTCCGCTGCGCTCACCGGGCCGAGTCTACGGCCGGCCCGGCGGCGCACCCGGGCCCGCCGCGACGCTGACGCCGGATACGGCGACGCCCGCCGCCGCGGAACGCGGTGGCGGGCGTCGGGGCCGCGGGGACGGATCAGTCGTCGCCCTGGAAGTAGCTGATCAGGCGCAGCAGCTCCAGGTAGAGCCAGACCAGGCTGACCACGATGCCGAACGCGGCCGTCCAGGAGTAGCGCTGCGGCAGGCCCATCCGGACGCCGTCCTCGACCTCGGCGAAGCTGAGCACGAAGCTCAGCGAGGCGACCACGACGCAGACCAGGCTGAAGCCGATGGCCAGCGGGCTGCCGTCGCGTAGGCCGGTGTTCACTCCGAAGAGCGCGAGCACCAGGTTGATCAGCATGACCGCGAACAGGCCGGCCATCACCGCGATCATGCCCTTGACGAAGCGCGGCGTGGCCCGGATGACGCGCGCCTTGTAGAGCATCGCCATCACGAAGAACACGCCGAAGGTGGCCACCACGGCCTGCAGCACGATGCCCGAGTACAACGACTCGTACGCCTTGCTGACCAGGCCGACGAACGCGCCCTCGACCACCGCGTACGCGATGACCAGGGCCGGGTTGGCGATCCGGGAGAACGAGATGATCAGGCCGAGCACCAGGCCGACCACGGCGGCGCCGATCCAGGCGACGCTGACCAGCGAGGCCGGCACCAGCACCCAGGCGGCCGCGGCGGAGACGCCGAGGATGCCCAGGAGGGCGACGGTCTTGACCACCACGTCGTCGATCGACATGGTCCCGGACACCGTGGGGGCGGCCGGGTATCCGGGCTGGCCCGGGTACTGCTGGGGAATACCGGGCTGTCCGTAACCGTAGCCGGGCTGGGCGTACCCGGCGGAGCGCTCCCGCTCGGCCGCCTGGCCGAGCCGGGTCAGCACCGGGTTCGTGGTCTTCACTTTCTCAGGCCTCCCTCAGGGGGTCGTCGCACACAGAAGCGTGCCCTTCAAGGGTAGACGGCCGGCGCTCCCCGGCGCGTCGCGGGAAGCTGTGGGAAAGCTGAGAGTGCCCGGGGCGGGGGTCGAACCCGCACGCCTTGCGGCAGCCGCTTTTAAGGCGGCCGTGTCTGCCGTTCCACCACCCGGGCCGGGCTGGGCGGTCGGGTCGGACCGCGCCGGTTGCCCTGTCACGGTAACCGTTGCGCGGCGACCCGGCGTACCCCGTCACCCCCGCCGCACTAGGGTCGAGCCGTGACCAGCGCAGCCCGTACGGCGTCCGACGCCGACCCCGCCCTCGCGGTCGGCCCCGCCGAGCAGGCCACACCCGTACCCCGGTCCGCCCGCTGGCGGGCCCGGGCCGCCCGGCACCGGGTCGACCTCTGCGTCGGACTGCTCGTCGTGCTGCTCGCGGGCTGGCTCACGCACGGGCTCTGGCCCGACCCGACCGGTCGGGTGCTGGCGCTCAACCCGGAGGACCAGACCCTCTACGAGTGGTTCCTGGCGGTCGACTCGCGGGCCCTGCTGGGCGACTTCCGGCTGATCACCGACCGGCTCAACGCCCCGGACGGGGTGAACCTGATGGCCAACACCACGGTCATCGCGCTGGGTGTGCTGTTCGCCCCGGTCACGTGGCTGTTCGGCGCGCCGGTCACCTTCGCCCTGCTGGCCGGGGCGAACCTGGCCGGCACCGCGACCGCCTGGTACCTGCTGTTCACCCGGGCGCTGCGGGCCCGCCCGCTGGCCGCGGCGCTGGGCGCCGGGCTCTGCGGCTTCGGCCCGGGCATGCTGTCGCAGAGCAACAGTCACCTGCACATGACCGCCCAGTGGCTGGTGCCGGTGATCGTCTGGCTGGTGATCCGGCTGCTGCGGGCCGCCGATCCGGCCCGGGACGGGCGGGGCGCGCCGGACCGGCGGCGGCTGCTCACCTCGGCGGTGGGCCTGGCGACCGCGGTCACCGTGCAGGTCTTCATCGGCGAGGAGGTGCTCTTCCTCTGCGCGCTCACCCTGCTGGTGATGGCGGTCGCGTACGGGCTGGCCGACCGGGAGCTGGCGCGTCGGGCGTGGCCGGGCTTCGCCGGTGGGATGCTGCTCGCCGCCGGGCTGGCGCTGCTCGTCCTCGGCTACCCGCTGTGGTTGCAGTTCGCCGGGCCGCAGGGCATCACCGAGGGGATGTTCAGCCCGCACTACTTCTCGGCCGACCTGGCCAGCTGGTGGACGGTCTCCCCGCTGTCGGTGGTGGGCAGCGACTCCGCGGCCCGGCTGACCACCGGCCCGGCCGAGTACAACACCTTCCTCGGCTGGCCGCTGCTGCTGGTCACCGTCGCCGCCGTGGCCTGGCTCGGCCGCCGGCCGCTGGTGGTGGCCTGCGGCGCCGCCGCGCTGATCATGGGTGCGCTGTCGCTCGGCCCGCAGCTGGTGCTGCACGGCCAGCGCAGCACGCTGCCCGGGCCGTACGCGCTGCTGGCCGGGTTGCCGGTGGTGGACGGCGCGCTGCCGATGCGCTTCGGTCTGGCCGTGCTGCCGCTGGCCGCCACCCTGCTGACCCTGGCGGTGGACCGGGCGCTGCGGGACACCGGGCGGGCCCGCCGGCTGGTGCCGGCCGTCGCGGGCGCGGCGCTGCTGGTGATCTTCCCCGCGCCACTGCCGACGACCGACCGCC
This sequence comes from Micromonospora sp. NPDC000089, assembly GCF_042899365.1. NCBI lineage: Bacteria > Bacillati > Actinomycetota > Actinomycetes > Micromonosporales > Micromonosporaceae > Micromonospora > Micromonospora sp. NPDC000089. The sequence goes on along the minus strand of NZ_JBIAZT010000020.1, from coordinate 551 downwards.
CGGCGCTGCCCGAGTTCATCACCGGTGGCCACTGGAGACAGTGCGTGCCGCCCGGTGGGGTGCTGGTACCGGTGCCCGCGGCCACCCCGAGGCAGCCCTGGCCGATGCGCTGGGCAACCGGCGCCGACGCGGCGTTCGGCATCCCGGAGGGCTTCTTCATCGGGCCGTACGGTCGGGACGGCGCCCCCGTGATGGGCACCTACAAGGAGCCCACCTCGGCCCTGCTGGCGGACGTCGCCAAGCGAGGCGAGGAGCCGCCGATCGGCCCCGAGCAGCGCCGACAGGCGGCCCGGGACGCCGAATTCTGGGGCGCGGACTGCGTCGCGCTGACCGACGACGCGCCGCACGCGGAGAGCCTGCGCCGCACGCTGGTGCGGCTCTACGGCCCGGGAACCCGGATCGCCGACGCCTGGACCTGGCGGGTCTGAGACACCACACGCGGAAGGGCCCCTCCCGGACCGCGGGTTCTAGCGATCCCCGCAACACCCTGTATTTCAGGGAGTTGCGGGGATCGTGGGTTTTGAGGGCTTGAAGGTGAGGTTCTTCGAGGC
>NZ_JBIAZT010000019.1:0-100822 GCF_042899365.1 Micromonospora sp. NPDC000089 | reverse complement strand
TTTGGGGGGGGGGGGGGGGCGCCCCCGCCCGCCCCCCCCCCCCCCCCCCACCCCCCCCCCCCCCCCGCCCCCGGGGGGGGGGGGGGCGCCCCCCCCCCCCCCCCCCCGGCGCCGCGGATCAGTGGCTGGTGGCGTACCGGTCCTCGTTCGGCATCAGGACCCACAGCACCAGGTAGACGATCACCTGGGTGCCGGGCAGCAGCAGCGACAGCAGGAACAGCAGCCGGATCAACCCGGCCGAGGTGTTGAACCGGCGGGCCAGGCCGGCGCAGACACCGGCGAGCATGCGCCCCTCGCGGGGCCGGACCAGTTTGCGACTCATCGTCGTACTCCCACTCTGCGGCGATCCCGCCGCGCTGTACTCCACGGTAGGAAGGGGTGGCCACCTCGCCCTCCGTCCGGAGGATGACCCGGTGGCCCGGTACCCGTAGGTGGTTACCCCCGCGGCCCGTCGCTGACGCCCGACGTTCAACGGCACGACGCGGAGGCGGTCGAGCCGGCCGGGTAGGCTCGCCGGTCGGGCGCCCCCACCCCGGGTGTCCGCCAGCCGCCCCGACCGGGGGCGGCGAGACCGGGCCGGACCCCGCACCACCGGGGACGACGGCGAGGAAGTGCAGCCATGATCAGTGTTTTCGACCTCTTCAGCGTCGGCATCGGCCCGTCCAGCTCGCACACCGTGGGCCCGATGCGGGCGGCCCGTACGTTCGTCACCGGGCTCAAGGCCGACGGGCTGCTCAGCGGCGTCACCCGGGTGCAGGCGGAGCTGTTCGGCTCGCTCGGCGCCACCGGGCACGGCCACGGCAGCGACCGGGCGGTGCTGCTCGGGCTGGAGGGCGAGGCCCCGGAGACGGTCGACACCGACACGGTGGCGCCCCGGGTGGCCGCGATCCGCGCCGGCCGGCGACTGACCCTGCTCGGCGCCCACGAGATCGACTTCGACCCGGACCGGGACCTGACGCTGCACCGCCGCCGCTCCCTGCCGTACCACCCGAACGGGATGACGTTCGTGGCGTACGACGCGGCGGGCGGCCAGGTCCGGGCGCGCAGCTACTACTCCGTCGGCGGCGGGTTCGTGGTGGACGAGGAGGCCGCCGGGGCGGACCGGATCAAGCCGGACACCACCCGGGTGCGCCACCCGTTCTACACCGGCGCGCAGCTGCTCGACGTCACCGCGGCCACCGGGCTGTCGATCAGCGAGGTGATGCTCGCCAACGAGCTGTCCTGGCGCGGCGAGGCGGACGTCCGGGCCGGCCTGCTGGAGATCTGGCGGGTGATGCGGGAGTGCGTCGAGTCGGGCTGTGAGCGCGACGGGGTGCTGCCCGGCGGGCTGAAGGTGCGCCGCCGGGCGGCGGAGCTGCGTCGCAGCCTGGCCGCGGACACCGACTCCGCCGACCCGCTGCGCGCGATGGACTGGGTGACCCTGTTCGCGCTGGCGGTCAACGAGGAGAACGCGGCCGGCGGCCGGGTGGTCACCGCCCCGACCAACGGTGCGGCCGGGATCATCCCCGCGGTGCTGCACTACTACACCCGGTTCTCACCGGGCGCCTCGGACGACGGGGTGGTCCGGTTCCTGCTGGCCGCGGGCGCGATCGGGGTGCTGTTCAAGGAGAACGCGTCGATCTCCGGCGCGGAGGTGGGCTGCCAGGGCGAGGTCGGCTCGGCCTGCTCGATGGCGGCGGCCGGGCTGGCCGAGGCGCTGGGCGGCACCCCGGAGCAGGTGGAGAACGCCGCCGAGATCGGCATGGAGCACAACCTGGGGTTGACCTGCGACCCGGTCGGGGGGCTGGTGCAGATCCCGTGCATCGAGCGCAACGCGGTGGCTAGCATCAAGGCGATCACCGCGGCCCGGCTGGCGCTGCGCGGCGACGGTGTGCACCACGTCTCGTTGGACAAGGTCATCAAGACCATGCGGGAGACCGGCGCCGACATGAAGGTCAAGTACAAGGAGACGGCGCGGGGCGGCCTGGCCGTCAACGTGATCGAATGCTGAGTCCCGCCGCGGCGGGGCGCTCGTTCACCGACCGGTAACCTGTCGTCCGTTTCCTCTCCAGGCGGGAGGCGGCGGTGACCTCTGCGGTCGGGGCGTTGTGGTCGCACCGCAACTCGCTGCGGATCCTCGTCAAGCGGGACCTGGCGGTCAAGTACCAGCAGTCCGTGCTGGGTTACCTCTGGTCGCTGATCGAGCCGCTCGGCATGGGCGCGATCTACTTCTTCGTCTTCGGGGTGCTCTACTCCGGGGACACCTCCCGGCACCTCGGCGAGGCCGCCGGGTCGTACCCGCTGTTCCTGATCACCGGGATCTTCGCCTGGATGTGGACCAGCTCGGCGCTGAGCGAGGCGACCAACGCGCTGACCGGCCAGTCCCGGCTGATCACCACGATGAACGTGCCCCGGCAGGTGTTCCCGATCGGGCGGGTCACCGGCCGGTTCGCCGAGTACGTCGCCGGCCTGCCGATCCTGTTCGCCATCGCCGCCGGCTACGCCGCGCACGGGCGGATCCGCCTGGGCTGGTCGCTGCTGGCCCTGCCGCTGGCGGTGCTGGTGCAGGGCGTGCTGCTGGTCGGCCTGGCGCTGCTGCTGTCGGCGATCAACGTGCTGATGCGCGACGTCGAGCGGTTCATGCGGCTGATCATCCGGGTGCTCTTCTACGCCACCCCGATCATCTACCCGTTGAGCCTGGTCCGCGGCTCCCACCTGCCGGGCTGGGTGAAGACGCTCTACGAGCTGAACCCGCTGGTCGGCATCTTCCAGCTGCAGCACGCCATCTGGTATCCGGACGAGTTCCCGGACGCCCGGCTGCTGCTCACCACCGTCGCCGGCAGCCTGCTGGTGCTGGCCGCCGGCTGGTGGGCGTTCCGCCGGCTGGAGCCGGCCGTGCTGAAGGAGCTCTGACGGGTGGCCCCGATCATCGAGGCCGACCGGCTCGGCATCCGCTTCGTCCGTAACCGCCGCCGGCAGCTGCGGCTGCGGGAGCTGTTCATCCACCGTGGCGGGCGGGGGGCGCCGCCCGGCCAGTTCTGGCCGCTGCGGGACGTCTCGTTCACCGTGACGGCCGGTGACACGCTCGGCGTGATCGGGCGCAACGGCACCGGCAAGAGCACCCTGCTGCGGCTGATCGCCCGGGTGCTGATCCCGGACGAGGGGCGGATCACGGTGCGCGGCGACGTGGCGCCGCTGCTGGAGCTGTCCGCCGGGTTCTCCAACGAGCTGACCGGCCGGGAGAACCTGCACCTGGTCGGCGGCCTGCACGGGCTCTCCCCGGCGTACCTGAAGCGGCACTTCGACGACATCGTCTCGTTCGCCGGCGAGCAGGTGGAGCGGGCCATCGACACCTCCGTCCGGCACTACTCGTCCGGGATGAAGGTGCGGCTGGGCTTCGCGATCATCTCCCACCTGCCGCACCCGATCCTGCTGATGGACGAGGTGACGGCGGTGGGCGACGCGGAGTTCCGCGAGAAGTGCTACTCGACCATCGACCGACTGCTCGCGGAGGGGCGCACCCTGGTGCTGGTGTCACACAACGAGAAGGACCTGACCCGGTTCTGCCGGCGGGGGCTCTACCTCTCCGACGGGCGGCTGGTCGTCGACGGGACGGTCGCCGAGGCGTTGGAGGCGTACCACGCCGCGGTTCCGCGGTGACGCTGGCGATCGTGCTCGCCGCCGGCGCGCCGGCCGCGGGGCTGCCCACCGGCACCGGTGAGCCGCTGGTCGAGCGGCTGGCGCGGCAGTGCCGCGAGGCCGGGGCGGAGGAGGTCCGGCACGCCGCCGACCTGGGCGAGCTGGCCGACCTGGTGGCCGCCGCCACCGGGCCGGTGCTGGTGACCGGCGCCGACCTGGTCGCGCACGGCACCGTGCTGCGGCACCTGCTCACCAGCCCGGTCGGGCCGACCGTGGCGCTGGTGCTCACCGACCCGCCGGCCGCCGGCCGGGTGGCCGTCCGGGAGGAGCGCGGCCAGGTGGTCGAGGTCGGCGCGCGGCTGACGGACCCGACCGGGGTCTTCGGCGGGGCGCTGCGGGTGGGCGGGGCCGACCTGCCGCCCCTGGCCGCCGCCGCCCGGGCCGCCGCCGCGCCGCCGGACCGCGCCGCCGCACCGGCCGGGCCCGCCGTGGACCGGCTGTTCGCCGCGCTCGCCGCGCGCGGCACGCTGACCTTCGCCCACCGGGTACGCCTGCTCGTGGCGCACCGGGTCGCCGACCCGTACGAGCTGTCGGTGGCCGAGGCGGCGGTGGCCGGGGTGGACGAGGATCGGGCGAGCCTGCGGCTGGCGGTCAAGGAGCGGGACGACTTCTTCACGACGTTCTTCGTCAGCACCTGGTCGCCGTACCTGGTGAAGCTGGCCGCCCGGGTGCGGCTCGGGCCGACCGCGGTGACCTGGCTGTCGGTGCTGCTCGCCGCGGCAGCGGCGGTGCTGTTCGGGGCGGGTGGCCGGCTGGCACTGGTGACCGGGGCGGTGCTGCTCTACCTCGGCTTCGTGCTCGACTGCGTGGACGGGCAGCTGGCCCGCTACACCCGGCACTTCAGCGCCTGGGGCGGCTGGCTGGACACGATGGCCGACCGGCTGAAGGAGTACCTGGTCTACGCCGGCCTCGGCTACGGCGCGACCGCGGCCGGGTTCCGCCACGGCTGGGCGCTGGCGATCGCCGCGATGACCCTGCAGACCGTGCGGCACATGACCGACACCTGGTACGGCGTGCTGCACGACGAGGCGGCCCGCCGCCCCCGCCCGGCGGCCACCGTCGGCGGTGGCATCGGCGACCGGTTGAACGCCGCGTCCACCCGGGTGCAGGCGGACACCGGCTCGGTGTCGTACTGGCTGAAGCGGACGGTGGTCTTCCCGATCGGGGAGCGGTGGGCGCTGATCGCGGTCACCGCCGCGCTGTTCGGCCCGCTGGTCAGCCTGCTCGCCGTGCTGACCTGGGGCACGCTGGCGTTCGGGTACACCGGGGCGCTGCGTACCCTGCGGGCGCGCTGGATGCGGGTGCCGGTGCTGGACACGGTGGACGCGACGCTGCACCGGGACGACGGCCCGGCGGCCGCCCGACTGCCCGCGGTACGCCGGCCGGGGCCGCTGCCGTCGGCGGTGCTCGGCGCGCTCGGCCCGGCCGCGTTGCTGGTCGCCGAGGCGGTGCGGGTCGACCGGCCGTGGCCGTGGGTGCCGGTGGCGCTGCTGGTGCTGCTGGTCGGCGGGCTGGGCGCGGGCGCGCCGCACGACGGGCCGCTGGACTGGCTGGTGCCGGCGGCGCTGCGGGCCGGTGAGTACCTCTTCGCGATCGCCGTCGGGGTGGCCGGCGGCGCGCCGGCCTGGCTGATCTTCGGGTACGTCCTGGTGCTCACCCTGCACCACTACGACCTGACCGCCCGGCTGGAGAAGCGGCAGGCCGCCCCGCCGCTGCACGGCTGGACGCTCGGCTGGGAGGGCCGCTCGGTGCTGCTGGCACTCGCCGCGATCACCGGTACGACGGGTGCCGGGATGGCTACACTCGGCGCGTACCTTGTCGTGGTTTTCCTGGTGAGCGTGGCCCTGGCCTGGGTCGTCCCGCCCACCCGCGGCACCGGGGCGGCGACCGCGCCGGCCCGGAGCGGGACGCCGGGCTGACGGACGGGCGGTGCGGATGACCCTGATCAGCTTCGTCGTCCCCGCCTACCGGGTGCAGGGCTACCTGCGGGAGTGCCTGGACTCGCTGCTCGACCAGCCGTTCCGCGACATCGAGGTGATCGGCGTCGACGACGCCTCGCCGGACGCGGTCGGCGAGATCCTGACCGAGTACGCGGCCCGCGACCCCCGGGTCCGACCGCTGCTGCTGCCGGAGAACGTCGGCTTGGGCGCGGCCCGCAACGCCGGGCTGGACCGGGCCGTCGGCGAGTACGTCTGGTTCGTCGACGGCGACGACTGGCTGGAGCCGGACTGCCTGGCCGAGGTGGCCGAGCGGCTGGTCGCCACCCGCCCGGACGTGCTGGTGGTCGACCACGTCCGGCGGTACTGGGACGACACCGTGACGCCCAGCGCGCTGGTGGAGGTGTTCCCGGAGTCGCCCGGCGCGGCGACCTTCCGGCTGCGGGACCGGCCGGAGGCGGTCCGGCTGCTGCACACCGCCTGGAACCGGCTGGTCCGCCGGGAGTTCCTGGTCGAGCTGGGGCTGCGCTTCGCCGACGGCTGGTACGAGGACGTGTCGTTCAGCTACCCGGTGCTGCTGGCCGCCGAGCGGATCGGCGTGCTGGACCAGGTCTGCGTGAACTACCGACAGCGCCGTGCCGGCGCGATCACCCGCACCCGGGGTGAGCGGCACTTCGAGGTGTTCGGGCAGTGGCACCGGGTGTTCCGGCTGATGGACCGCTGGGGCGAGCCGGTGGCGCCGCTGCGGCCGGTGGTCTTCGAGCGGATGATCTGGCACTACCTGACCGTGCTGGGCAACGGCGAGCGGATCGCGCCGCAGCTGCGGCGGCCGTTCTTCGACCGGATCACCGCCGGTCACCGGCGCTTCCGGCCGCCGGGCGGCTACCCGGCGCCACCCGGGGTGGAGGGGCTCAAGCACCGGCTGGTGGCGGCGGGCCGCTGGCGTACCTTCAGCGCGCTGCGGGAGGCCAACCAGGCCCGGGTCGCGGTCCGCGCGGCCGGCCGGCGGGCCCGGCCGGTGGCCCGGCACACCGGCCGGCTGACCCGCGACGCGCTGCTGCGCGAGTACTACCGGGCCGAGCTGCGCCGGCCGATCGACCCGACCCTCGCCGTCTTCGCCGCGTACTGGTATCGGGGGTACGCCTGCAACCCGGCCGCGATCCACGCCGCCGCCCGCCGACTGGCCCCCCAGGTACGCGGGGTCTGGGTGGTCCGCCGGGACCGGGTCGACGCGCTGCCGCCCGGGATCGAGTACGTGGTGGCCGGCACCCCGGGCTACTACCGGGCGCTGGCCCGGGCCCGCTGGCTGGTCAACAACGTGAACTTCCCCGACTTCGTCCGCAAGCGACCCGGGTCGGTGCACGTGCAGACCCACCACGGCACCCCGGTCAAGGTGATGGGGCTCGACCAGCAGCGCTACCCGCTGGGCGCGGACGGGCTGGACTTCGCCGACCTGCTGCGCCGGGTGGACCGCTGGGACTACAGCGTCACCGCGAACAGCTTCTCCACCCAGATGTGGGAGCGGGCGTACCCGGCGCGGTACGTCACCCTGGAGGTCGGCTACCCGCGCAACGACCGGCTCGCGCTGGCCACCGCCGACGACGTACGCCAGGCCCGGGACCAGCTCGGCATCGGCGCGGACGAGCGGGTGGTGCTGTACGCCCCGACGCACCGCGAGCACCTGCCCCGGTACCGGCCGCCGTTCCCGGAGCAGCGGCTGCTGGAGGTGCTCGGGCCGGCCGGCCGGTTGCTGATCCGCAGCCACTACTTCCTCGACCGGGGCGACCGGACCGAGCGGCGCACCGGCGGCCGGATCCTCGACGTGACCGACCACGGCTGCGTGGAGGACCTCTACCTGGCCGCCGACGTGCTGGTCACCGACTACTCGTCGGCGATGTTCGACTACGCCGTGCTGGACCGCCCGATCGTGCTGTACGCCCCGGACTGGGACGCCTACCGCCTCGCCCGCGGGGTCTACCTGGACGTGCTGGCCGAGCCGCCCGGCGCGGTGACGCGCACCTTCGACGAGCTGTGCGCGGCGTTCCGGGACGGCACGGTGGACGGTGCCGAGGCGGGGCGGGCCCGGCGGCGGTTCCGGGAGCGGTTCTGCGCGCTGGAGGACGGGCACGCGGCGGAGCGGGTGGTCCGCCGGGTCTTCCTGGAAGAGCCCGACCGAACCGCGTAATGGCGGCGTAATTAATCGAACATGGCACGTTTACCCGATGTGCTAAGCCGGAGATGCTCGTCACAGTCAAGCGGGGTTTCACCGAGCTTGGGGAGGACACGGTGACGACCGTCGCGCTGAAGGATGTCACCAAGGTGTTCCAGGACGGGACGCTCGCGGTCGACGCGGTCAACCTCGACGTCAACGACGGCGAGTTCATGGTGCTGCTCGGGCCGTCCGGCTGCGGGAAGTCCACCGTGCTGCGGATGGTCGCCGGGCTGGAGGACCCGACCTCCGGCGCGGTGATGCTGGACGGCGAGCTGGCCAACGACCTGCCGCCCCGGGAGCGCCGGATCGCGATGGTCTTCCAGGACTTCGCGCTCTACCCGCACATGACGGTGGGCGACAACATCGGCTTCCCGCTGAAGCTCTCCGGCGTCGAGCCGACCCCGCGCGGCGAGCGGGTGCAGGACGTCGCCAGCGCGCTGGGCATCGGCGACGTGCTGGCCCGCCGGCCGAGCCAGCTCTCCGGCGGGCAGCGGCAGCGGGTGGCGATGGGTCGGGCCATAGTGCGCCGGCCCGGCCTGTTCCTGATGGACGAGCCGCTGTCCAACCTGGACAGCGGCCTGCGCGCCGAGCTGCGCGCGGAGATCTCCGGCCTGACCCGCGAGCTGGGCGTCACCACCCTGTACGTCACCCACGACCAGGCCGAGGCGCTGACCATGGCCGACCGCGTGGCGATCATGCGCAAGGGCGTCCTGCAGGACGTCGGCAGCCCCACCCAGGTGTACGGCCGGCCGGCCACCCTCTACGTCGCCGCGTTCCTGGGCAGCCCACGGATGAACCTGCTGGAGGCGTCCGTCTACGTGCACCTCGACCGGTACGTCACCCTGACCCTCGGCGAGCAGGCGCTCTACCTGCCGTGGGACGACATCCGGTCCCGCGCGGTGGCGCACTACCACGGCGAACGGATCGTGGTCGGCATGCGCGCCGAGGCGCTCACCCCGGTCGCCCCGGACACCCCCGGCGACGTTCTCCAGGGCCGGATCCGCTACCTGGAGCACCACGGCCACGAATCGCTGGCCTTCCTCGACATCGGCGCCACCGCGATCGTGGTGGACGAGATGGGCGCCCCGCTGGAGGGCGCCGGCACCGGGCAGCGCGGGCTGCGCCGCTTCGGCCAGGTGATGCAGCGGCTCACCGGCCGCGTCGGCGAGGAGGCCGAGCCGGTCTCCGGCGCCGGCCGCACCAGCGTGCTCAACGACCCGGGCCGGCACCACCGCCGGCCGGCCGAGTTGGCGGTACGCCTCGCGCCGTACCCGGCGATCTCCGCCGGGCACCCGATGTCGGTGGCGGTACGGATGGACGCGCTGCACTTCTTCGACGAGCGCGGCGACCGGATCGACGTCGGCTGGCGCTGAGGGGTGCGCCGGGCCGGCTGCACAACCGGGCGTTACGGCTGGTCGTCCGGCTCGGGGCCGACCGGCCGGCTTCGGTGGCGAGCACGACCGGCAGGTTCGGATGGGAATCCCTGATCGGCGACGCGGTGCCCATCGAAGCTCTTGCATCGAAACTGGCCGATCGATATTCTCCGTGCGCTGACTGGCGGCCCAACAAAAGCGGCTGCCGGGCGCGCCCTCTCCCCGATCGTTTGGAGCACTGTGAAGAAGTTCCTCGTAGGCTTTGCCGGCAGCGTGGCCGCAGCCGTCCTCCTGCTCGCGGCGCCGCAACCGGCCCAAGCCGCACCGGCCTGGCCCACACTGGGCGACGGCGCGAACGGCGCGAACGTGGTCACCGCACAATTCCTCCTCCGGCACCACGGACTGTCACTCACCGTGGACGGTGCGTACGGTAGTGGCACCCGCGCCGCAGTTGTCTCCTTCCAGGCCGGCCGCGGCCTTACCGCAGACGGAAACATCGGCAGCAGCACGTGGACCGCGCTGGCCGCCCAAGTCGCCCCCGGAGACAACAACAACGCGGTCCGTGCGTTGCAGACGGCACTCAACAAGTACGGATACGGGCTCGGCGTCGACGGTGCCTTCGGAACCAGCACGACCAACGCCGTCAACGACTTCAAAGCCCGCAATGCCCTTACCGGCGGCGGTGTCGTCGGCACCACCACATGGCAGTTCCTGGTCGCCGGCGGGGCCGGCGGCGGCGGCGCCTACCGGCTACCCATCGACCATTCCCTGCTGCCGCGAAGCGAATTCGACGATCCACACCACGACTACCCCGCCATCGACCTGCCGCTCAGCACCGGGGTCACCACCTACGCGATGGCCGCCGGCACGGTGGTCTATGCCGGTGGCGGCTGCGGCCTCGGCGTCGGGATCAACGCCGACGACGGGGCCTACTACCAGTTCTGTCACTTCTCGTCTCGGTCGGTGTCGCCGGGCCAGCGAGTCGTCCCCGGCCAGGTGATCGGCGCGGTCGGCAGCACTGGTAACAGCAGCGGCCCCCACCTGCACATCGAAATCCGGGTCGACGGCGGCAATCGCTGCCCGCAGCCCATGCTGCTGGCCCTCTACGACGGTGCCTCGGTGCCGTCGCCGCAATCCCTGCCGTCGAGCGGCTGTTACTCCGCTTCACTGGCCCGCGCCACCGCATCGGACTGGATCCGCTGAGACCGCGACCCCGTGCGGACCCGGCGACCGCCAGGTCCGCACGCGGTCCGTCAGATGCGGTACGGCTGTTCGGCAACGGCTACGTCTGGTCCTCCGGGTCGCTGCGCGCGGCGGATTCGGCGGCAAGAGCGTCTCCAGGGTGCTGTCGAAGCTGAACCTGCGCTCCCGGGTCCAGGCCGCAATTCTCGTGCAGGAGATGTAATCGGCCGGCCTCGTCGACCGGTAGACAGCAAGGATCGGCGCCATGGGCGCTCAGTGGAACCGATAGGTGGTGGCGGGGACCGCGCCCTGCTGCCGCAAGTGCGTAGCCACGCCGCGCAGCAGCACGCCGACGTGGGGCCATGGCCTCATCGCTTGCGTCGGGGTGGCCCCTTCTCGTGGATGACGAAGAAGCCGTTACGGCGGTCCAGCACCGACTGGTGGATGGGGCCGCGTTGATTGTCGAAGCGATCCGCCCGTACCTGCACCGCCAGCTCGGAGCTGTCCAGGCAGTGGTTGCACGCCTTGAACCGGCGGAGCAGAGCACGCACCTCGACCTGGGGCGAGATGCGCAGATCCTGGGTGAGCAGTGCCCAGCCTCGGCTCAGCCCGTACTCGATCCAGTTCGGGTCGCTGACGTGCTGCGCATCGTCCGGGAAGTGATCACCGATGACGTGGATGAGCCAGCCTCTGCTGATCAGGAGACGTGGTGCGCCCTTGCCCAGACAACGATCGGCGAAGAACTCAGGCGGCGACCCGGACGAGCGCTTCGACCTGGTCAACGGTCAGGCCGTATTCGTCGGCGACGACATCGAGGGGTTCTCCAGCTCTCCACATACCCAGCACGGCGGAAACGGGGACCTTCGCGGTTTCGATGATCGGTGCGCCCCAGGCGAAGCGCGGATCGATCACCACCTCTGCGATGGCGGGATCGTACCGACGGAGGGTGAGCCTGGTGGGGAACTCGTCGTCGTCGGTCCAGGCGATGTAGCGGAGGTAGTCGTTGATGACCTGGCGCAGGGGCATCTGCCGATCACCGGCGCGGGCCAGCTCGTCGGTGTCCAGGTAGTGGATGAAGACGTCGACGCCGTCCGTCGCGATCCGCCGGCTCGCCAGCCCGTACTCGGTGTCGAACTGCCGTCGGATGTCGGTCGCGGCGGCGCGGATCTTGTCCGTGGGGAGGCCGAGCTTGCGCAGTGAGCGCAGCACGTAGGCCTCGACCAGCGCCACGAACGGCACCGAGGGTTGGCCTCGACGTTGCGGCTTGATGCTGTGCACCAGGGGGTGCCCGGCCGCGTTCTCGCTCAGCCAGCGGTGCATGGTGCGCTCCGGCACCTGGAGGTGCTCGGACGCCTCCAGGGGAGTCAGCAGCGGTACGGTGAAACGGTCGATCATGCCCCTCACCTCCTCCCGTTCGAGGATCCCACACAGCGCACCGGACCCGCGGCCCCGTCAGGCTAAACCTCGCCACCGCGCGGCGTCGTGCTCGACGCCGGAGTGGCGAACACGGGTGCGTCAGGGTGGGGGTCGGCGGCGGTACGGGCCCCAGGCGACGAAGCGGTCGAACAGCTCGGTCGGGGACGGGCCGTCGTCGGGGTGGAGCCGGTATAGATCGCGTGCCGCCTCGTAGAGCAGCCCGCACAGGTAGAGCGACAGCCCGATCGGGTTGTCCGCGTACTCGGTCTTGAGCAGCAGGCGGGCCCGGCCGCAGGGCCAGGGTTGGCCGCAGGCCCGGCAGCACCACATCGGGCGCAGCGGGGTGTGCGGGGTGGCCTGCGGCGGGTACGGGCGGGGGCGGTCGCCGGCCGGTCCCTTGCCCGGCTCGGGAAGCAGGTGGCTGATCACGACGGGTTCAGTGGGCGGCGTGGCGCGGGGCAGCGACCGCCGTTCGCCCGGAACTGTTGCGCGGGGGTGAGGCTGCCGGCCTGGCCCGGGCCGTTCATGGGCAGCGGTCGGGTCGGTTGCCGCATCCACTCGGGCAGGTTGTCCCCGCGTATCCGCTGGGGGAGCGTCGGGGTGGTCGTGCCTCGGCAGCGGAACCAGCGCAGCCTCATCGGCGGTCTCCGTTCGTCGGTGTGGTCGTGGCGGGCCGCCCCGGCCGGGGGGGGACCGGGCGGGGCGGGCCGGGCAGAAGCCACCCCGTCCTCAGTGGATGGGAGCGGCTCCGCTGCGTGACAGTCTGGTCACCGTGCCGCTAGGGTCGGAAGGCTTCGCGCCTCCACCCCGCCGGCCGTGCGTGCGGCCGTTTCCCGTGTACAGAGACGTGCAGAGGTGTGCAGATGAGTCGGTTGCCGATGCTGGAGCTGTTCGCCGGTGAGCTGCGCCGGCTGCGCTCCGATGCCGGGCTGTCCCAGGAGACGCTGGGCGAGCGGGTCAGCTACTCGGCGTCGCTGGTGGCCGCGGTGGAGCAGTGCCGGCGGCCACCCCGGGAGGAGTTCGCGCACCGCTGCGACGACGTGCTGGGGGCGGGTGGCCTGCTGGTGCGCATCCGGGAGGCGATCCTGCGGGAGAGCCTGATGCCCTGGTTCCGCGAGTGGGTCACCATCGAGCAGGAAGCCACCACACTGCGGAGCTTCCAGCCCCTGGTGGTGCCGGGCCTGCTGCAGACCGAGGGGTACGCCAGAGCGCTGTACGAGGGTGCGGCCCAGCTCGCCGGTGAAGAGATCGAGCAGCCGCTCGCCGCCCGGCTGGCCCGGCAGGCGGTGTTGACCCGGCCGGGCCCGCCGCAATTCGTGGCGGTCCTGGATTACACGGTGCTGGAACGCCCTGTCGGTGGCCCGGAGGTGATGCGGGAGCAGTTGCGGCACCTGCACGAGGTGGGCTCCCGCCCCCGGGTGCACCTGCATCTGGTGCCTTGTGGCACGGGCGCCTACCCAGGTCTCAACGGTGCCTTCGTGTTGGCCACCCCTCCCGACGGCGACGATCTCGGCTATCTGGACAACCAGCTGCAGGGCACGATCGTCGAGCGAACCGGGGACGTAAACTCGCTGCGGCAGATCTGGGAGTCCGTGCGGGCGGAGGCGTTGCCACACGGCGCGACCATGGCGGCGATCTCGAAGGCGGCGGAGCGATGGACCTGACTGGCGCGATCTGGCGCAAGAGCACCCGCAGCAGCGGCAATCAGGGCGACTGCGTCGAGGTGGCGGACAATCTGGCCGGCGTGGTCGGCGTACGGGACAGCAAGGACCGGGGCGGGCCGGTGCTGACCTTCACCCCGGGTGACTGGGCGGCGTTCGTGGAGTTCGCCAAGCGGAGCTGACCAGCTCTGCCGGGGGCATTACGAGGCGCGCCTGAGCTCATCGACCACCTGCCTTCCGTGGTCGGCGGCCTCGCGGCAGGGCGGGCTATGCGATGGCGGCGATGTCGCCGTCGTCGAAGTAGATGGCTTGGTGGAGGCGTCCGCCGAGGGCGGTGGCGTACCGGGCGACGATGTCTTGGCCGGAGATCTTGCCTTGTTCGATCTGAGAGATTCGGCCTTTGGTGACGCCCATGCGGTCGGCGACCTGTTGTTGGGTCAGGCCGCGGGCGCGGCGTACCTCGGCGAGACGGTGCCCGACGACGGCGGCGAGTAGTTCCTGCTTGCCGGCTTCGACGGCCTCTTCGCCGCCGGCGCGCTCGACGTGGGCGGCGCGGATGTCGCGCCAGCGTGCGTAGCTGCTCATGGCTGTCGGCCCTCCTCCGCGCGTTCCTTCAGGTAGATCTCGTAGCGTTGCTCGGCCAGGGGGATCGCTTCTGTGTACCACTGCTGCCAGCGTCCGGCCTTGTCTCCGGCGACGAGCAGGATGCTGGAGCGCCACGGGTCGAAGGCGAACAGAATGCGCACGGTGCCGGGGCGCAGCTCTTTCAAGTTGGCGATCGACGATCCGTGGATCGTGTCGACCAGCGGCCGGCCGAGCCCTGGACCGGCTTCGGCGAGTAGGTCGATGGCTTGCACGACGCGGGCGTGGGTGAGTGGATCGAGGCTGTCGATCCACTCCTGTACCTCGTTGACGAGGTAGATCTCCCACTCGTCGGTAGCCACCCGCGGAGTATAGCGGATGCTATACCTAGGGCGTCGACGCTTTCACGCCGCGCGACTGGGCGGTGTTCGTGGCGTTCGCCAAGCGGAGCTGACCACCTCTTGCCCGGAAAGTTACCGGGAAGTAACGTCGGGGCATGACCATCGACTCTCGCCAGGTGGCGGCCGGAATGCTCCAGGCCGTCCCGTTCGCCCGTACCCTCGGTTTCGAGTTCGTGGAGGTCGCGCCCGAGGCCGACGGCGGCGTCCGGGCGGTCGTCCGGCTGCCCGACACCCCGGCCACCCACAACCACGTGGGCGGCCCGCACGCCGGGGCGATGTTCACCCTCGGCGAGACGGCCTCCGGCACGGTGGTGATGGCGGCCTTCGGTCACGTGCTCGACCGCGCGGTGCCGCTCGCGGTGCGCGCCGACATCGCGTACCGGAAGCTGGCCATGGGGTCGGTGCGGGCCACCGCCCGGCTCGGCCGCACCCCGGCGGACGTGCTCGCCGAGCTGGACGCCGGCCAGCGGCCGGAGTTCCCGGTCGAGGTGGAGATCGGCACCGAGGACGGCACCGTCACCGCGACCATGACGGTGGTCTGGACGCTGCGCCCGAATCGCTGACACGCGCCACACCCGAATGCGGTTTGCCCCGGCGGCCGGGTGGAAAGATTCCACCCGTGCTGGGTCTCCCCGATCATGTGACCGCGTGTCTCTTCGATCTGGACGGTGTGCTGACGCAGACCGCCAAGGTGCACAACGCCGCCTGGAAACAGACCTTCGACGACTTCCTGCGCCGCCACGCGGCGGAGACCGGTGAGCCGTTCCGGCCGTTCGACCCCGGGCTGGACTACAACCGGTACGTCGACGGCCGACCCCGGGCGGACGGGGTGCGCACCTTCCTCGCCTCGCGCGGCATCACCCTGCCCGAGGGTCAACCCGACGACCCGCCGGAGGCGGACACCGTCAACGGGGTCGGCAACCGTAAGAACGTCGTCCTGCTCGACACCATCCACCGGCAGGGCGTCGACGTCTATCCCGGCTCGGTGACCTACCTGCGCGCGGCGGTCGCCGCCGGGCTGCGCCGGGCGGTCGTCTCCGCCAGCGCCAACTGCCAGGACGTGGTGGCCGCCGCCGGGCTGGAGCCGCTGCTCGAGGCGCGGGTCGACGGGGTGGTCGCCCGGGCCGAGGGGCTGCGCGGCAAGCCGCACCCGGACACCTTCCTGGCCGGGGCGAAGCTGCTCGGCGTCGAGCCGGCCAACGCCGTCGTCTTCGAGGACGCCCTCGCCGGGGTCGAGGCCGGGAAGGCCGGCGGCTTCGGCTACGTGGTCGGCGTCGACCGGGTCGGTCAGGCCGACGAGCTGCGCGCGCACGGCGCCGACATCGTGGTCACCGACCTCGCCGACCTGCTGAAGGGGGCGGCGGCATGATCCGCGAACGCGCCTATCCGGTCGAGCCGTGGCACGTCCGGGAGACCCGGCTGGACATGGACGTGCTGGCCCAGTCCGAGTCGGTCTTCGCCCTCTCCAACGGGCACATCGGGCTGCGCGGCAACCTCGACGAGGGGGAGCCGCACGGCCTGCCCGGGACGTACCTCAACTCGTTCTACGAGCTGCGGCCGCTGCCGTACGCGGAGGCGGGTTTCGGGTTTCCCGAGTCCGGCCAGACGATCGTCAACGTCACCAACGGCAAGCTGATCCGGCTGCTGGTCGACGACGAGCCGCTGGACCTCCGGTACGGCGAGCTGATCTCTCATGAACGCACTCTCGACCTGCGCGCCGGCACCCTGCAGCGGGAGATGCACTGGCGCTCGCCGGCCGGTCGGGAGATCAAGGTACGCAGCACCCGGCTGGTCTCCTTCACCCAGCGCTCGGTCGCCGCGATCCACTACGAGGTGGAGGCGGTCGACGGCCCGCTCCGGCTGATCCTGCAGTCCGAGCTGGTGGCCAACGAGACCCTGCCCCCGCAGAGCCGGGACCCGCGGGTGGCCGCGGTGCTGGAGTCGCCACTGCAGGCGGAGGAGGAGCTGACCACCGACGACGGCGGGCTGCTCATCCACCGCACCAAGGTCAGCGGGCTGCGGGTGGCGGCCATCATGGGCCACGACGTGCACGCGCCCGGCAAGGTCGACGTCGAGTCCGAGGGGTACGAGGACTGGGTCCGTACCACCGTGGGGTGCGTGCTCAAGCCGGGCGAGACGCTGCGGGTGGTCAAGTACCTCACGTACGGCTGGTCCAGCCGCCGGTCGCTGCCGGCGCTGCGCGACCAGGTCGGCGCGGCGCTCGCCGCGGCCCGGCTGGCCGGCTGGGAGGGGCTGCACCGCGAGCAGCGGGAGTATCTGGACACCTTCTGGGACGCCGCCGACGTGCGGGTCGAGGGCGACCCGGAGGTGCAGCAGGCCGTCCGGTTCGGGCTGTTCCACGTGCTGCAGGCCGGCGCCCGCGCGGAGCGCCGGCCGATCTCGGCGAAGGGCCTGACCGGTCCCGGGTACGACGGGCACGCGTTCTGGGACACCGAGATGTTCGTGCTGCCGGTGCTGACCTACACCCAGCCGACGGCGGTGCGGGACGCGCTGCACTGGCGGTACTCCACATTGGAGCAGGCGCAGGAGCGGGCCCGGACGTTGAACCTCCAGGGTGCCGCGTTCCCGTGGCGCACCATCGAGGGCCCCGAGTCGTCCGCGTACTGGCCGGCCGGCACGGCGGCGTTCCACATCGCCGCCGACATCGCCGACGCGCTGCGCCGGTACGTGCTGGTCACCGGGGACGAGCAGCTGGAACGGGAGATCGGCCTGGAGCTGCTGGTGGAGACCGCCCGGCTGTGGCGCTCTCTGGGGCACCACGACCGGTGGGGCCGGTTCCACATCGACGGCGTGACCGGCCCGGACGAGTACACCGCGGTGAAGAACGACAACGTCTACACCAACCTGATGGCCCAGCGGAACCTGCTCACCGCCGCGGACTGCGCGATGCGCTACCGCGACGAGGCGATCAACCTCGGGGTGACCGAGGAGGAGGCCGCGGCCTGGCGGGACGCGGCGAACGACATGCACGTCCCGTACGACGCGGGGCTGGACGTCCACGAGCAGGTGGAGGGCTTCACCCGGTTGCAGGAGTGGGACTTCGAGCACACCCCGGCCGAGAAGTACCCGCTGCTGCTGCACTACCCGTACTTCGACCTGTACCGCAAGCAGGTGGTCAAGCAGGCCGACCTGGTGCTCGCCATGCACTGGCGGGGCGACGCGTTCAGCCCCGGCGAGAAGGTGCGCAACTTCCTCTACTACGAGCGGCGCACCGTCCGGGACTCCTCGCTGTCGGCCTGCACCCAGGCGGTGATGGCGGCCGAGGTGGGCCACCCGGAGCTGGCGCACAGCTACCTGCGCGAGGCCGCGCTGATGGACCTGCACGACCTCAACGACAACACCCGCGACGGCGTGCACATGGCCTCGCTGGCCGGGTCCTGGATCGCGCTGGTGGCCGGCTTCGGCGGGCTGCGCGACCACGACGGGACGCTGTCGTTCGCGCCGCGGCTCTCCAGCCGGTTGAGCCGGTTGGAGTTCTCCCTGCAGTGGCGCGGGATGCGGCTGCGGGTGGACGTCCGGCCGCACCAGACGACGTACTCGCTG
This sequence comes from Micromonospora sp. NPDC000089, assembly GCF_042899365.1. Lineage (NCBI taxonomy): Bacteria > Bacillati > Actinomycetota > Actinomycetes > Micromonosporales > Micromonosporaceae > Micromonospora > Micromonospora sp. NPDC000089. Next base: position 82,816 of record NZ_JBIAZT010000019.1, on the reverse strand, counting down.
CGCAACGGCGGGCCGGACACGGAGATCGAGGTGCAGCACCACGACGAGCGGATCAAGGTGACCAGCGCCGCGCCGGTCACCGTCCCGGTGCCGCCCGCGCAGCCGTCCGGCCCCGCCCCGCAGCAGGCCCCGGGCCGCGCTCCGCTGCTGCGGCTGCCCGAGTCGCGCACCTGATCCGCCGCCGCGCGGGACCACGGTCCCGCGCGGCGGACCGGCTCAGAACTGCGGGCCGTTGGAGGGTCGGCCGCCCGCGTCGCGCGGGCTGACCGCGCGCGGGTCCTCGGGCGTACGCGCCCGCGCCGCCGCGTCCGCCCAGTCCCGATCGCGTTCCGCGTCCTGATCGCGACGTTCCTGGTCGGCGGGCTGCAGCTGTTCGGACGTCTTCCGCTTGGCCATGACGATCCTCGCGATCTGCCGGGGCGCGGCTGCGCCGACTGCTGAGGTCACGGGTCGCCTTCCCGGTCACCCCGGAGGCAAACGACGTCATTCCTCAAGGTGCCGCGGGACGCTCGGCGGCGGCCGCGGGCCGACGACCGAGCGCCCCCTCGCCGGGTGAGGGCCGCCGCCCGGCGGGTACCCGAGAGCGGACGACGAGGTGAGGAGACCGCATGGGTACGCGCGAGGTGATCGTCCCGGTCGGGGCCGTCCGGCTGCCGGCCGACGTGGACGGGCCGGACGACCCGACCGGGGTGGTGCTCTTCGCGCACGGCAGCGGCAGCTCCCGGCACAGCCCGCGCAACGTGGCGGTGGCCGAGGTGCTCCAGCGCGCCGGGCACGCCACCGTGCTGGTCGACCTGCTCACCGCCGAGGAGGACGCCGTCGACGCGGTCACCGCCGAGCTGCGCTTCGACATCGGGCTGCTCGCCGAGCGGCTGGCCGGGATCGTCGACTGGTTGGGCACCGACCCCGCCCTGGGCCGGCTGCCCGTCGGCCTGTTCGGGGCGAGCACCGGCGCGGCGGCGGCGCTGGTCGCGGCCGCCGACCGGCCGGAGCGGGTGGCGGCCGTGGTGTCCCGGGGCGGCCGGCCCGACCTGGCCGGGGCCGCGCTCGGCGGGGTGCGCGCGCCGACCCTGCTGCTGGTGGGCGGGAACGACGAAGAGGTGATCACGCTGAACGAGCGGGCCGCCGCCCGGCTGCACGCCCCGTACGAGCTGCGGATCGTGCCCGGCGCGACACACCTGTTCGAGGAGCCGGGCGCGCTCGACCAGGTGGCCGACGCCGCGGCCGGCTGGTTCGCCACCCACCTGCGCGTCCCCGCCTGACCTCGTCCGCGCGGACCGCCCGGGGGTGGTGGGAGTTCGCTACGAACTTGATGACGTGCGCGAATCAGCGGTGGCTACGGTGATCCGCCGACGCCATCAAGTTCGTAGCGAGTACGGAGGGTACGGGCGTCGGCGCGCGGGCGATCAGCCCGCGCGCCGCAGCGAACCGTCAGGCTGGCCGCGCACGCGGCGAACCGTCGGGCTGGTCGGGCGTGGGCGGCGCGGTCAGGCCGGCTCGGTCGGCGGCGGCGAGGCCCGAGGTGGAGCCGCCGTCCGTTCCCGGTGCTGCTGGACGGTGTCCACCACCCGGTAGACGACCGCGGCGATCGGCACCGAGACGAACGCGCCGGCCACCCCGGCGATCAGCGTGCCGGCGGTGACCACCACCAGGATCACCGCCGGGTGCAGCTGCACCTGCCGCTTCATGATCAGCGGCTCCAGCAGGTTGCCCTCGATCTGCTGCACGGCGATCACCGCGGCCAGTACCAGCAGGGCCGTGGTCGGGCCCTTGGCCGCCAAGCCGACCAGCACGGCGACCGCGCCGGCCACGGTGGCCCCGATGATCGGCACGAAGCCGCCGAGGAAGGTGATCAGCGCCAGCGGCAGGGCCAGCGGCACCCCGAGCAGCACCAGGGCCAGCCCGATGCCGATCGCGTCGATCGCCGCGATGATCATCGTGCCCCGGCTGTACGCGCCCAGCGTCCGCCAGCCGACCCGGCCGGCCTCGGCGGTGACCTCGCGGTTCGGGCCGGTCAGCCGGCGTACCGTCCAGTGCCACATCGAGCGGCCGTCCTTGAGCAGGAAGAACAGCAGCACCAGGGCGAGCAGGGCGGAGCCGGCCACCTCGGCGGCCGTCCGGGCCCCGCCGACCGGGTCGAAGCCGCCCGCACCCGAGCGGATCTGCTCGACCAGCTTGTCCAGCTGGGCGTCGCTGACCGGCAGGGTGTCGGTGACGAAGTCCCGGCTGCGCTGCAGGCCCTGGTCGAGCTGCTGGCTCAGCTCACCGAACTGCGCCGCCGTCAGGTTCCACACCAGCGCGCCCACGCCGCACAGGATGCCGAGCAGCAGCAGGATGGTCAGCAGCGCGGCCGGCGCCGCCGGCACCTTCAGCCGGCGCAGCCGGACCAGCACCGGGTCGAGCAGCGCGGTGAGGAAGAGGGTGACCGCCAGCGCGATCGCCAGCGGGGCGAGCAGCACCGCCAGCTTGCCCAGCTGGTAGAGCCCGAACACCACCACGATCAGGCAGGCGCTCCACACCACCGCCGTGCGGACCAGCCAGGGCAGTGCCGCCCAGGCCTGCCGCGGCCCCGGGCGGGCGCCCGCCGCCGACACCTCGGGCGTACGCCCGCTCCCATCGACCACGTCGACCCTCCTCGTCTCGGCGGGCTCGATACCCGACCGGCCGCGCCGCGACACCCGCTGAGATCAACGCGTGCCCCACGGCAAGGGTTCCGATCAGGGGAGCGCCGGCCACGCCGCCAGGTAACCGCCGCCCTCGCCCGCCTGCGCCGGCTCGTGCCGGTGGAAGGGCCGCCGGTCCACCCGGGCCGCCGCCACCGCCACCCCCGCCCCGGCGGCCAACCCGCGGACCTCGCCGGCGCCGCCGTCGGTGAGGACCGTCCAGGTGGTACGCCGCCGCAGGTCGGCGGAGAGCACCAGCACCCAGGCGTCACCCCCGGCGTACGGGGCGAGCCGCCGGCCGTTGAGCGTGAGCCGGTCCCGGTCGGCGATCTGGTACGCCGACACCCCGCCGGCGTAGATCCGGCCCCGCTCGTCGGCGGTCACCGCGTACGGCGTGATGGTGTTGCCCTTGCCGCCGCCCAGCCGGGCGAGCAGCAGCTGACCGGCCAACTGCCGCCCGGACGCCGGGTCGAACCGGGCCAGGTAGGTCTGCTTGGCGCCGCCGGTGTTCGACGACTCGGTGAACTCGTCGATCACCACGTTCGGCGCCGGCCGGTCCAGGTCGGCGGCCGAACGGGCGAAGACGCTGTTCCCGCCGTCGGTCACCCCGGCCAGGTAGAGCCTGCCGTCGCGGCCCACCGCCACCCGCTCCACCCGGCTGTCCGCGCACCGGTCGCCGAGCCGGTCGGCCGGGTGGTCGTACGCCCGCCAGCGCAGCACGCCCCGCCGGTCGTAGGCGTGCAGCCAGGGGATCTGTACCGGGACGCAGCGGCCGGCCGAGGCCTGCCGGTAGCCGCCGACGATGACCAGGCCGCTGCGGTCGTCGACGGCCACGTCGGCGATGGACCGCCCGGTCGGCCGGATCGCGGTCAGCGGGGCGCCGTCCCGGCCGTACACCCGGACGGTGCCGTCCACGACGGCGGCGACCGTCCCGGCGGACCCGACCGCGACCCGGTCGGCGGCGGCCGGGCGCCGCCACCGGACGGCGGTGCCGGTCGGGTCGAGCAGCAGCAGGTCACGGTCGGTGGCGACGGCGATGTCCCCGCCGTCCCGGCGCACCTCCAGGTCCCGCACGACGCCGGAGAGTCGGGTGACGCCGCGCAACCGGCGGCCGTCGCCGTCCAGCCGCAGCACCGCGCCGGCCCCCGACCCGAGGGTGGTGGTCGGCGCGCCCCGCACCCCGGTGAACCGGCCGCCGACCACGATCTCGCAGGTCGGCGCGATGTCCACCGCGTTCGCCTGGTCCCGGTCGTCGCGGCCCAGGTAGCCGGCGGAGAGCGGGTCGAGGGCGCGGGACGAGCGCGGGGTGGCGGTCGGGCGCGGGCAGCCGGCCGGGACGGCGGCGGCGGTGGGGGAGGCGGCGGTGGCGCGCGGTGTGGCCGGTGCGGCCTCGCCGGTGGCCGCGGTCCGGTCCGGCGCGTTCCAGCGGGCCGGCTCGGGGCCGCGGTCGGCGCCGCAGCCGGCGACCAGGGTCAGGGCGAGGACGGTGGCGATGAGGCGCGGGCGTCGCACGGGGAAGGTGCCTTTCGCGGGGGTCGCGGCGATCCTACGGGTGTTTGCCGCCGACAACCGGGGGAACCCAGATCTCGACGGATCAGGAGGGAGCCCGGATGAGTGACTTCATGGACAAGGCGAAGGATTTCGCCGACAAGCACGACAAGCAGGTCGACCAGGGCCTCGAGAAGGCCGGCGACTACGCCGACCAGCGCACCGGCGGCAAGTACGACGAGCAGATCGACAAGGGCGTCGACATGGCGCAGCAGCGCACCGGCGAGGGCGACCAGGTTCGCTGACCGTCCGGATGTTGCCGGGTCACCCGATGCGGGTGACCCGGCATCATCGTGTCCACCCGCCGGCGTGGCCCGGCAGCTCGGGGCCCTGGGCGCCCGTCAGCCGCCGACCCGGTCCATCGCCGAGGGACTGTCCGCTGTGGACGCGGGTGGCGCGGGCGCCGCCGCGGCGCCCAGCAGCGGGAAGCACAGCAACGCGATGTCGTCCGCGGCCGGTCGCCGCCCGCGCGCTGTGGTGATCAACCGTTCCGTCCAGTCGTCGTCCTTGGCGCCGTCCGCGGCCACCGCCTCGGCCAGCCGGTCGATGCCCGCGTCGATCACCTCGTCGCGCACCTCGACCAGACCGTCGGTGTAGAGCACCACCATCGCGCCGGCCGGTGCGGGTCGCTCCTGGTCCGGCCGGGCGCCCCGGCCCACGCCGAGCGGCCGGCCGGTGGCGGCGAGCCGCTGCACGGTGCCGTCGGGCAGGCGCAGCAGCGGCGGCGGGTGCCCGGCCGAGGCGTACCGGAGGGTGCCGGCGGCCGGGTCGGTGAGCACGCAGGCGGCCGTCGCGAAGACCACGTCGGGCAGCGCCTCGACGAAACTGTCCAGCTCGGTCAGTAGCGCGCCCGGGCCGGCGACCCGGCCGGCCAGCGCCCGCGCCGCCGTCCGCAACTGCCCCATCGCCAGCGCCGCCCGTACCCCGTGGCCCACCACGTCGCCGACCAGCAGCGCGTGCCGCCCCTCGCCGAGCGGGATCACGTCGTACCAGTCGCCGCCCGCGTTGAGCACCGACGGCGCCGGAAGGTACCGCCCGACCGCGCCCGCCGGCAGGTCCTCGGTGAGCAGCCAGCGTTGCAGGTCGACCACGGCGTCGTGCTCGTCCTGGTGCACCTGGTCGCGCTCGGCGGTCAGCCGGTCGATCCGACGGCCGGCCAGCCAACCGCTGACCAGCGCCAGGGTGACCAGCAGCAGGACGCCGCCCAGCCAGGCGGCCAGCTGCCGGTCCGGCCCGCGCATCGCGTCCGCGGTCGGGCGTTCCAGCGCCACGTACTCCCCGAACCGGCCGATCCTGGTCCAGCCGACGATCTGGTCGGGCCGGCCGCTGAGCCCGACCCGTTCGGCCTGGGCGCCGCTGGCGAAGGTCTCGCCGCTGCCCCGCAACCGGCGGTACGCGGTGGTGCCGGAGATGTCCCGGGTGCGCTCGGCGGCGCCCGGGCCGACGACGAGCTGCCCGGCGCGGTCCACCACCAGCAGGTCGGTGTCGGGCCCGTAGAACTCGGCGCCGATCTGGGTCGCCTGCTGGCCGGCCACGGCCCGGATCCAGGGGATGCCCCAGCCGCCGGCCAGCACGCCGTTCAACCGGCCGCCGGCGTCGGTGGTCGGCACCGCGAAGACCATCACCTCGCCGCTGAACACCGGCGAGGTGAGCGCCGGGCTGGTGGTCCACTCCGCCCGGTCGACCGCGATGTCGCGCCACCAGTCCGCGGCCACCCGGGTGCCGACGGTGGCCCGGGTGGCCGCGCGCACCGTCCCGGTGAGGTCGAGCCAGGTCAGGCCGCCGACGAAGCCCACCTCGTCGCCCCGGACCGTGCGGAGCCGCTCCTGGGCCAGCGCCGGGTCGCCCCCGGTGAACGCCCGGCCGGACGCCACCGTCTGGAGCAGTCGGACCAGGGAGATCCGGCCGCCGTACACGTTGGCGGCGACGGTCTGGCTGCGCAGTCCCACCTCGCTGACCGCGGCGGCCCGCTCCGTGCGCCAGGTTGCCACCGCGATCAGCGCGCCGGCAGAGCCGAGCGCGAGGGTCACCACGAGGACCGCGGCGAAGAGTCGACGGCCCGCCCCGAGGCTGGTCGCCGGGCGCCGGCCGGGGGCCGCTGGTCCGGTCACGATCCCCACGATGGCAGCCCGTGGCCTGGACCGGTAGTGGCCGGACCGGTACGACCCGCGCCCCACCCGGCGGCCGGGCCAGCGGCTGGGCGGGCGATTCTCAAGATCGTTGCCCGAGGCGACAAAAGTTGGTCGATGGTCGGCGCCTGTTCAACTCCCGGCCAGCTCCCGGGCCGGTACTGGTTGTTGCGTAGAAGGTGCCAATGCCCATTCGCTAGGAGGACTAGTGACTCTCCGCTCCAGCCGCTGGCTGCTCGCTCCCGTCGTCGCGGGGGCAGTCGCCGCCGCCGGACTGAGCTTCGCCAACCCGATCACGGCCGCCGACGCCGGCTCGGGTCACGGCAAGGCTCGCAACGTCATCTTCATCAACGGCGACGGCATGTCCGCCGCGCAGCGCGAGGCGGCCCGCCTCTACCTGGCCGGCCTCGAGGGCCAGCTGACCATGGACAAGCTGCCCTACTCCGGGCAGCTCACCACCAGCCCGCGCGACCCGAAGTCGCCGATCACCGACTCCGCCGCCGCGGCCACCGCGTGGTCCACGGGCGAGAAGACCTACAACGGCGCGATCAGCGTCGACACCGACGGCAACCCGCTGCCGACCCTGGGCGCCCAGGCCAAGGCCGCCGGCAAGGCCACCGGCCTGGTCACCACCGCCCAGGTCACCGACGCCAGCCCGGCCGCGTTCTTCGCCAACACCGCCAACCGCTCGGCGCAGGACGAGATTGCCCGGCAGTACATCGAGGTCACCAAGCCGGACGTCATCCTCGGCGGCGGCGAGGACTGGTGGCTGCCCGCCGACAAGGCCGGCGCGTACCCGGACCACCCGGCCGAGGACCCGAGCGAGGCCAGCAAGGGCACCAAGGGCGACCTGATCGCCAAGGCCCGCAAGGCCGGCTACCAGTACGTCTCCACCGCCGACCAGCTGGCCAAGGCCAAGGTGCGCAACGGCAAGCTGCTCGGCCTGTTCGGCAACGAGGAGCTGTTCCAGCAGCGGCCGGAGGGCGAGGGCGACCTCTACAACCCGCCGGCCAGCCTGGCCACGATGACCACCAAGGCGCTGGACACCCTCTCGAAGAACAAGAAGGGCTTCTTCCTCTTCGTCGAGGAGGAGGGCATCGACGAGTTCGCCCACGAGAACAACGGCGGCAAGATGCTCCAGGCCCTCGGCGAGCTGGAGAAGGCCGTGGCGGTCGCCCGCAACTACGCGGCGACCCACCGGGACACCCTGGTCGTGGTGACCGGTGACCACGAGTGCGGCGGCCTGACCGTCGAGGACACCGGCACCGCCGACGAGTCCGGCGACGGCATCTCCCGCGAGGACGGGCCGTTCCCGATCAAGGGCAGCAGCCTGAGCTTCAACCTGGACTGGACCACCAGCGGCCACACCGGCGTCGACGTGCCGGTCACCGCGTACGGCCCGCTGGCGGAGCAGTTCACCGGCAAGCACCCGAACACCCACGTGCACGACGTGCTCGAGCAGATCCTCACCCGCTGAGCCCGCGCGGTCGTGCCCTCCCGTCCCCGTGACGGGAGGGCACGACCCGTTGTGGGCCGGCTCACCCTGCCGTACGCTTCCACTCGGCCCGCCCTCACGGTCTCCAGTGAGGAGCAGTCATGCCCTTGAACCGCCTGCTGACCCTGGGGGTCAGCGCGGGAGCCGCGGTCGTGCTGAGCGTGCCGGCCTTCGCCGCGCCCGCCTCGGCCGGCCCGTCCCACCACCAGCACTCCGGCGGCAGCCTGGTGCTGGTCGGCGGCGCCCTGGCCGACGACAACGCGGCCGTCTACGACGACATCGTCCGGCTGGCCGGTGGTCGCGGAAAGGCCCGGATCGGCATCGTCACCGCGGGCGCCCCGGTGCCGTCCGAGGACCCGGACGCGAACACCCCGGACTGCAACAACAGCGTCTGCAACGGCGACTACTACACCAAGCTGTTCAAGACCTACGGCGTCGCGGACGCGCAGTGGATCCCGATCGACCTGGACCACCCGGGGGCCGCCGAGGACCCGGCCGTGGTCAAGCAGATCAACTCGATGACCGGCTTCTTCTTCGGCGGTGGCGACCAGTACCGGTACGTCACCACGATGACCCGGGGCACGGCCCAGCGGGACACCGCCGCGCTGGCCGCCGTCCGGCGCAAGCTGCGCTCCGGCGCGGTGGTCTCGGGCACCAGCGCCGGCGCGCAGATCATGGCCGGCAAGGACATGATGACCGGTGGCTCCACCGAGCCGGGCCTGCGCGACGGCGCGAAGCCGGGCTACTTCGACGACGCGGACGTGCTCGGCTACCTGCCCAAGGGTGGCTTCGGCTTCTTCACCGACGGGCTGCTGGACACGCACTTCTCCCGGCGGGGCCGGGAGGCGCGCTCGATTCGGCTCGCCTCGGACACCGGCAACGACCGGGTGTTCGGGCTGGACGAGAACACCGCGCTGGAGGTCACCGGTGTCGGTGCCGGGCACCGGTCGCTGCGGGTGATCGGCCAGCGCGGCGTCAGCGTGCTCGACCTGCGCCGGGCCCGGGTGACCAGCACCGGCGGGGTGTGGGGCATCGAGGGTGTGCGGTGGAGCCGGCTGACCGACGGTGACCGGTACCGGGCCGAGCGCTGGCAGCCGGTGATCGCCGCCGGCAAGCAGCGGGTCACCCCGGCCGCCGGCCCGTGCACCGTGCCGGCCTCGGACGACGTGTTCTACAACTACGTGCTGGTGGGGCTCGCCGAGGGGCTGGTCGACCAGGCCGGGTGCGCCTCGACCTCCGGCACCTCGTACGAGAAGGACCCGCAGTTCGCCGCCGAGGTGACCCGCGGCCGCGGCTTCGCCGGCTACCGCGCCGGGTCGACCACCTCGTTCGTGGACGCGGTGATCGGCATCCGCCCGGTCTGACGGGCTGCCTGGCCCGCGGCCCTGCCGCAGCGAGCTGGCCTGCTCGGCGGGTCGGCCTGCGCGGGTGGGGTCGGTCTGCGCGGGTGGGGTTGGCCTGCGCGGGCAGGCTGGCCTGGGCGGGTGGATCGAACAACGAGCGGTATGACTCTGCGTCATAGATATGACGCAGAGTCATACCGCTCCGTCCGCACATTGCCCCCCGGCCGGGCGCGGGTGGGGCACCGGCGGTTCAGGGCGGCGGCGGCCTGAGCGGGGTGGGCAGGCCGGTGAGGGAGGTGATCACCGAACGGCCGGCCCGACGGAACCGTCATCGAGCTGTAACAGAAGTTACGTATTGAGCAGTGACCGTAATGGATGTAACTTCTGTTTCATCGATCCGTGGCCCCTCGGAGGTGCCCATGTTCCCCGCCCGCAACCCCCGCCGACTGTCCCTGGTGGCCGCCGCGGCCGCCCTGCTCACCCTCGCCCCGATCGGGGTGACCGCCGCACAGGCCCAGGTCAGCCGGGTCCGCCAGGGCAGCACCAGCGACGTCAGCCGGACCGCCTGGTCCGGCCCGGCGTACACCATGAACGGCTCGGGCGGGATCGTCACCGCCACCATGACCCAGGCGATCAACGCCATCCGCGGCGGCACGGGCAGCATCGACGTGGTGGTGATCGCCGGTTCCGGCAACACCACCCCGGAGTGCGACGCGATCACCCCGCTGGCCGGGGTCAACTCCTGCACCACGCTCACCCTGACCGCCGCCGCCGACGGCAACGACAGCCAGGTCAACAGCGACATCCGCAACGCCGAGTTCGTCTACTTCGCCGGCGGCGACCAGTGCCGGTACGTGGCCTGGAAGGGCACCGCGCTGGAGGCGTCCGTCGAGTCCGTGGTGGCCAAGGGTGGCGGCGTCGGCGGCGGCAGCGCCGGGCTGCACGTCAACAGCGACGTGGTGTACGACGCCTGCACCGCCAGCACCACCTCGGCGATCGCCCTCGGCAACCCGTACGACTCGTCGTTGACCTTCACCACCGGGATGTTCCGCTGGCCCAATTACGCCAACACGATCAACGACTCGCACTTCGTCACCCGGGACCGGATGGGGCGCACCTTCGCCTTCGTCGCCCGGGCGCTCAAGGACGGCCTGGTCGGCGGCGGCAAGGCGTACGGGGTGGGGATCGAGGAGGGCGCCTCGATCTACATCGACAAGGCCGGGCTGGGCACGCTCAGCGGGCCGAGCGCGTACGTCGTGCTCGGTGACCACCAGCCGGAGGTGGCCGCCTCCGGGCAGCCGCTCACCTACTCCAACTTCAAGATCTGGAAGCTGGCCAGCGGCCAGACCTACAACTTCGCCAACCGGCCGACCTGCGGGTACTACCTGAAGAGCGTGACCGCCGGCGTGCCGAGCGCCAGCCTCTACAGCGGCACCCCGGTCACCGACTGCTCGACCCCGCCACCGCCGCCGTCGGGTGGGTCGGGCTACGCCGAGGTGGAGCCGAACGACTCCCGGACGGCGGCCAACGACGTCTCCGCCCAGTCCTACCCGCTCACCCTGACCGGTGACATGAAGAGCACCACCGACCGCGACTACTTCGCACTAACCCTCGGCAGTGGACAGACGCTCACCGCGAACTGCGACGTCCCGACCGCGTACGACGCCGACCTCTACCTGCTCGGCTCCACCGGGAGCACGCTGACCCGGTCGGTGAACAACGGCGCCGGCGCCGACGAGTCGGTCACCCTCACCCGGACCGCCGCCGGGTCGGCGACCTACTACCTCGACCTGGAGGCGTACGCCGGCTCCGGCACCGCCGACTACACCTGCACGGTGTCCAGGTCCTGATCGCCGCCCCGGGCCGGGCGCGGAGTGGGCGGGACCCCACTCCGCGCCCGGTTGCGCTCAGCGCGTGTCGAACCCCGAAGTGGAAGAACCGCACGCCGTCGGCGTGGCCGCGCTGATCCGGCAGCGGCTCGGCGAGTGCAGCCCGGCCGAGCGTCGGGTGGCCCGGTCGCTGCTCGCCTCGTACCCGGCCGCCGGGCTGGGCACGGTCGCCGCGCTGGCCGAGCGGGCCGAGGTGAGCGCCCCGACCGTGCTGCGGTTCCTGTCCCGGCTGGGCTTCGGCGGGTACCCGGAATTCCAGCGGGCGCTGCGCGACGAGCTGGCCGAGCGGGAGACCTCGCCGCTGTCGGCGTACCGGGCGGCGGAGCGCACCGGGTCGCCGCCGCAGGGCGCGCTGCCCCGGGCCGCGGCGACCCTGCCGGACGCGGTCGCCGGCACCCTCGCCGAGCTGCCCCAGGGCGAGCTGGACGCCGCGGTGCGCCTCTTCGCCGACCAGCAGCTGCGGGTCACCGCCGCCGGCGGCCGGTTCTCCGGGCTGCTCGCCCACTACCTGGTGCTGCACCTGATGCAGGTGCGCGGCAACAGCCGGCTGCTGCCGCGTACCCCGGTCGAGCGCACCGACATGCTGGTCGACGTCGGCCGCCGGGACCTGGTCGCGCTCTTCGACTTCCGCCGGTACGAGGAGCCGACCCTGGCGCTGGCCCGGGAGGTGACCTCCCGGGGCGCCAAGGTGGTGCTCTTCACCGACCGGTGGCTCTCGCCGGTGGCCGGCCTGGCCGAGGTGGTGCTGCCCAGCCGGGTCGAGTCGCCGTCGGCGTACGACAGCTTCGTGCCGGCGTTGGCACTGGTCGAGACGCTGGTCGCGGCCCTGATCGACCGGCTCGGGCCGGTCGCCGGGAGCCGGCTGCGGGCGATGGAGGCGGCGCAGCAGACGTTCGGCAGCGACTGAACGGCACGTTACAGAAAATCGTAACCCCATCGAAATCGTAACGTGCGTTACAGTCCGAGGGCTGGTTCGTTCTGGCCCCCGGAAGGACACCTCATGCGCATCCGTTCCCTGGCCCTGGTCGGCGCGACCACGGCCCTCCTCGCCGCCACCGCCGCCTGTGGTGGCACCGACGCCGCCGGCTCCGGCGGCGAGGTCAAGCAGGTCTCGGTCACCGTCGACGGCGTCGGCGAGGTCAAGACCGACACCGCCCTGGCCGGAAAGGTCCCGTCCGACGTGCGCGGCCGCGGCACCGTCACCGTCGCCACCAACGCCCCCTACCAGCCGTTCATCGACTTCAAGGTCGAGGGCAAGAACGACGAGTTCAAGGGCCTCGACTACGACCTGTTCCAGGCCGCCTCGGCCCGGCTCGGGCTGAAGGCCAGCTTCACCCAGCAGCCGTTCGACGGCCTCGTCCCCGGCCTCCAGGCCGCCAAGTACGACGCCATCGCCGGCGGCATCACCGACAAGAAGGAGCGCCAGCAGGTCGCCACCTTCGTCGACTACTCCGCCTCCGGCACCGGCTTCCTGGTCAAGACCGGCAACCCGCTCGCGGTGAAGACCGTGGCCGACCTCTGCGGGCGCAAGGTCGCCGTGCAGAAGGCCAGCAACCAGGCGAAGAACCTGGCGACCTACTCCAAGGACAGCTGCGCCGGCAAGGCGATCGAGGTCAAGGAGTACCCGGAGAACCCGCAGGCCGTGCAGGCCATGCTCGCCGGCAACGTGGAGATCGTCGCGGCCACCAAGGTGAACCTGGTCGACACCGCCGGCTCGCTCACCGGCAAGGCCGAGCTGGTCGACGACCAGTCCGCCCCGAACGGCTGGCTGGCCAGCCCCAACGGCTTCGGCTTCCTGAAGGCCAACAAGGAGCTGGCCCAGGCGTACCAGGCCGCCGTGCAGTCCCTGATCGACGACGGCACCTACGGCAAGATCCTCGCCCAGTGGAAGCAGGACCCGATCGCGGTCAAGCAGGCCACCATCGACCAGGCCATCGACTGACCCGGCGGACCACCACCCCCTAGGACCGCGGTCGCCGGGCGCCCTCCGAATCCGTGAGGGCGGGCCCGGAGGCGCCCGGCGACCGCCGCAGGAGGCTCCAACATGACGAGCGACACCGAGACCGTACGGGTCGTCCCCGTACGCCACTACGGACGCTGGGCGACCGCGCTGCTCGTGGTCGGCCTGGCGGCCCTGTTCCTCCGGGCCCTGTTCGACAGCCCCAACCTCGAACCCGGCACCATCGGCAGCTACCTGTTCAAGGACTACGTCCTCAAGGGCGTGGTCACCACGCTCTGGCTCACCCTGCTGGCGATGGTGCTCGGCACCGTCGGCGGCGTCCTGCTGGCGGTGATGCGGCTGTCGGAGAACCCGGTGCTGCGCGGCGTCTCCTGGGCGTTCATCTGGGTCTTCCGCGGCACCCCACTGCTGGTGCAGATCATCTTCTTCGGCTTCCTCGGCGCGCTCTTCCCGCGGATCAGCCTCACCGTGCCGTTCACCGGCACGATCCTGTTCGACAAGCCGACCAGCGTGGTGGTGACCGGGACGGTCGCGGCCGTGCTCGCCCTGTCGCTCAACGAGATGGCCTACGCCGCCGAGGTGATCCGCGGTGGCATCCTCGCCGTCGACCAGGGCCAGACCGAGGCCGCCGCCGCGCTCGGCATGAGCCCCACGCTCACCCTGCGCCGGGTGGTGCTGCCGCAGGCGATGCGGGTGATCATCCCGCCGATGGGCAACGAGACCATCACCATGCTCAAGTCGACCGCGCTGGTGTCGGTGATCGCCGGGCGGGACCTGATGACCGCCGTGCAGACCGTCTACCAGGCCAACTACAAGGTGATCCCGCTGCTGCTGGTGGCGGCGATCTGGTACCTCGCCCTGGTCAGCCTGCTCTCGGCCGGCCAGTGGCTGATCGAGCGGCGGTTCGGCCGCGGCTTCTCCCGGGGAGGCGTCCGATGAGCGTGACCGACCAGACCGCGACCGAGCGGAGCACCGCGACGGAGACCCGGCCGATGGTGCGGGCCGAGGGCGTGACCAAGCGGTTCGGCCCGGTCGAGGTGCTCAAGGGCATCGACATGACCGTCGCGCCCGGCGAGGTGAGCTGCCTGCTCGGGCCGTCCGGCTCCGGCAAGTCCACCTTCCTGCGCTGCATCAACCACCTGGAGCGGATCGACGGCGGCCAGCTCTGGGTGGACGGCGACCTGGTCGGCTACCGCCGCCAGGGTGACAAGCTGCACGAGCTCAAGCCGCGCGAGGTGGCCCGCCGCCGGCGGGACATCGGCATGGTGTTCCAGCGGTTCAACCTCTTCCCGCACCTCACCGCGCTCGGCAACGTGATCGAGGCGCCGGTGCGGGTGCTCGGCACCCCGCGCGACAAGGCCCGCGCCGAGGCGCTGCGGCTGCTGGAGCGGGTCGGGCTCGGGGAAAAGGCCGACGCCTACCCCGGTCAGCTCTCCGGCGGCCAGCAGCAGCGGGTGGCGATCGCCCGGGCGCTGGCCATGCACCCCAAGCTGATGCTCTTCGACGAGCCCACCTCGGCGCTCGACCCGGAGCTGGTCGGCGACGTGCTGGACGTGATGAAGGGGCTGGCCGCGGACGGTATGACCATGGTGGTGGTCACCCACGAGATGGGCTTCGCCCGCGAGGTCGCCGACAGCGTCGCGTTCCTCGATGGAGGCGTGGTGGTCGAGTCCGGCACCCCGGCCGAGGTGCTCGGCAACCCCCGCCACGAGCGCACCCGCGCCTTCCTCGACAAGGTGCTCTGATGGATCCGCTGCTCACCGCCGCCGGGGACCGGCTCGGGGCGTACCACGAGCGGTTGGCCCGGCTGGTCGCGGTCGACTCCGGCTCCGGCCAGGTCGACGGCCTGCGCGCGGCCGCCGACCTGGTGCACACCTGGTGCCTGGCGGCCGGGCTGGCGGTCGAGCGGGAGCCGGTCGCCGACCCGTCCGGCGTACCGCTGGGGGACGTGCTGGTCGCCCGGCGGCGCGGTCGCGGCCGACGGCGGATTCTGCTTGCCGGTCACCTCGACACGGTCTTCCCGCCCGGCACCGCGGCCACCCGGCCGTTCCGGGTGCACGACGGGCGGGCGTACGGGCCGGGGGTCAGCGACGACAAGGGCGGCCTGCTGGCCGGGCTCGCGGCGGTCGAGGCGCTGGTCGCGCTGGGCCGCGAGGAGTACGGCGAGCTGGTGCTGGTCTGCACACCGGACGAGGAGATCGGTTCGCCGGGCAGCCGGCCGATGCTGCGTACCCTCGGGGCGGAGGCCGACGTGGCGCTCTGCCTGGAGTGCGCCCGCGACAACGGTGACCTGGTGTCCGCCCGCAAGGGCGTGGCCGACCTGGAGATCCAGCTGCGCGGGCGGGCGGCGCACGCCGGCATCGAGCCGGAGCGCGGGGTCAACGCGCTGCTCGCCGCCGCCCGGCTGACCGTCGCGCTGGACGCGCTCAACGGGCGGTGGCCCGGGGTGACCGTCAACGTCGGGGTGCTGGAGTCCGGCGGCCGGCCCAACGTGGTGGCCGACCGGGCCCGGATGCTGGTCGACCTGCGGGCCTGGCGGACCGGCGAGTACGCCGCCGCGCTCGCCGAGATCCGCCGGCTGGTCGCCGCGCCGGCCGTCGCCGGGGTACGCGCCGAGCTGACCGTGCACGCCCCCACCCCGCCCTGGGAGCCGGGGCCGGAGCAGGGCTGGCTGACCGAGCTGGCCGCCAAGGTCGGCGCGGGACTGGGCCTACCGGTCTCGCACACCGCGACCGGCGGCTGCGCGGACGCGAACCTGCTGGCCGAGGCGGGCGCGACGGTGCTGGACGGGCTCGGCCCGATCGGCGGCGACGACCACAGCCCCGCCGAGTGGCTGGATCTCGACTCGGTGGTGCCCCGGGTCGCGCTGCTGGCCGGCCTGGTCGACGAGGTCGCCCGCCGCTGACCGCCCCGCCCCACCCCGCCCCACTGACCGCCCCCGCGCCCGATGATCGCCCTCTTGCACGGAAATAGTGGCCTCCGGCGGCCAGGAGGCCACTATTTCCGTGAAATTGCGGCTCGGCTCGGGCGGGCGCGGGGGCGGGGGCGGGGTCAGGCCTCGAGCGGGGGGAGGCTGCCGAGGAGGCGGGTGACCGCGATCTCGATGACCACGCGTTCCGGGTTGGGGCGGGGCTGGCGGTAGCGCTCGGCGTACCGGCGCTCGGCGTCGGCCACCGACTCCGGATCGGTGCGCAGCACCGCCCGCCCCTCCACGGTCAGCCACCAGCGGCCGTCGACGGAGCAGACCGCCACCGGGGTGCCCGCCTCGCCGGCCGCGGCCACGTGCCGGGCCTTCGCGGAACCGCCCGAGGTGATCACCCGGGCCAGCCCGGCGGCCGGATCGACGGTGACGCCGACCGGCACCACGTGCGGGGTGCCGTCGGCGCGCAGGGTGGTCAGCGTCGCGAGGTGCCGCTCGCGGCAGAAGGTGAGGACCCGCTCGTCACGCGGGTCCAGGGTGTGGCTGGCCATGTCCGTCCTCCGTCCGGGGCCGGTGGGGCTCCCGGTCCGGTTCCGATCATGGCACGCGTACCCGGCCCTGGTCTCCGGGAGTGTCGGGCTGGCCGGGCAGCCGCTGGGCGGCCAGCCGGCGCTGGTGGACCAGCCGGGTCAGCACGAACAGCGCCCCGGCCAGCACGCCCATGTCGTCCAGGTAGATCGGGTCGGGGAGCAGGTCGATCGGGAGCACGGTGTAGATCAGCGCGCCGTAGAACGCCCACTTGCCGCCGACCCCGAGGGCGCCGAGCATCCGGCGGGTGCGCACCACCCGGATCGCCAGCAGCACCGCGCCGACCAGCGTGGCCAGCGCCAGGATGCCGCCGACCACCACGAGGACCCACGCATCCCGGGACATGCCGTCACGCTAGCCCACCCCGCGCCGGTCCGCTCGGTGCGCGGGGGGCTGCGGCCGCCGGGTCAGTACGCGGCGGCGAGTCAGTACGCGGCGACCGCGGCTCGGCCGCGGGCCGGCGGGGTGGCCTCGCGGGCCGGCTCGGGCCGTCGCATGTCCGGCATCGGCAGCACGGACGGCACCGGCTCCGACTTCCGGCTCGGGGCGGCGAACACCTCGTCCCGCAGGCTGCGGGCGGCCGCGGTGGCCAGCTCGGCGTCCCGCCAGGCGGCCTGCTCCCGCACCGCCGCGGCGAAGTGCTGCTTCGCCCGGTTGTCCCGCACCGCGCGGTACAGCATCAGCTCCTGCTCCACCGGGTGCCGCCGCGGGTCCCACCCGTCGCGGTGGGCCAGGGCGTCGGCCAGCTGCTCGGCCGACAGGTCTCCGCGCTCGTGGGCCGCCTCGGCCGCCCGGTGCAGGTACCGCTCGCGGTCGGCGTACTCGGCGGGGGTGCGGACCGTCCGCGGTGACGGCACGGCGGCGGCCGCGGCGAGCCGGCGGACGTCCGCCTCGGCGGCCTGGTACGCCTCCCAGGCCGCCTCCACCTCCTCCTGGACGGCCAGCCAGGCGGCCCGCCGACGCGCGGCGGTCGCCGCCGCGCGGTCGGCCGCCACCGTCACCTCCTGCACGTACCGGCTGCGTTCCCGTTGCTCGGCGGCCCGGTCGGGATCGCCGGGGAAGGCGGCCTCCTGGAACCGGCCGGCCAGGGCGAGCCGGAACAGGTCCGGTCGGACCACCAGGCCGGCCACCGCCACGGCGGCCACGGCCAGCAGGGCCAGCCAGATCAGGGCGGCGGCGGGGACGTCGGGCAGGACTGCGGAGAAGACGGTCTGCATCACCAGCACCTCACGGTGGGAACGATGTGGACGGACGAGCGGAGCGGCCGGCGTACCCCGTCGGGGTGGGGCGCGGCACGACCGCCGTGGGTCGCGGCTGCGCCGGGACGGGGTGGCCCGGCTCAGCGCCGGGGCGGACCTCGCCGGCCGGTGGCCTCGCGGACCGGGTCCGTCGTCGCGGTGACCTCGCCCCCGACGGGCAGGCGGTCGGTCGAGGCGGCCGTGAGCCGCGGGGAAGGCAGTGGGACGGCGGCCGGGGCCGGCCCGGCGGTGGTCGAGCCCGCACCACCGGTCGGCTGGACGACGCCCGCGTCCGCCGGACGATCGACGGGCCCGCGGTCGACGACGGTGGCCGGAAGGCCGGCGATCCCGAAGGCCGGCGCGTGCGCCGTGACGTGATCCTGCGTGGCGGCCGGGAGGCCGGTGACCGCGCGGGCCGTCCCGGGTGCCGGGAGGTGCGCGGTGGTCGCCGGGTCGGCGGCGGTCGGTCCGGCGGCGGAAGCGTTCACCGGGTGCGGCCCGGCTGCGGCGGCGGGGGTGGCGACCGCGGCGCCGAGGCCGCCGGCCAGCACCAGGGCGGTCAGCGCGAGCCGGACCAGGTCGCGCATGGCGCGTGGCGTGGCCGCCCAGAATGGACGGGAGTACGCCGCAGCCAACATCCCACCAACCTAGCCGGTGCCGACGTACCCCGCAGGGCCGGTGGTCGGCGTCGAGGGGTGACCCGGACCACTCGCTCCCTCCTGGACGGCGGCCGGGGCGGGTCGCGCCGCGGGAGTTAGCCGCGGGTCAGCGGCCGCCGGCGGCGGTCAGGAGTCGGCGTCCGCGGGTGCGTCGGTGAAGAGCGCGAGCAGGGCGCCGACCTGCTGATCCGCCTCCGCCGGGTGCCGGAAGTGGCCGCCGGGGTTGATCGTGTACTCGTTGCGCCGGCCGACCCTGGTCCGGTGCAGGTAGCCGTCGGCCTCCAGGTCGGCGACGATCGCCTGGGCGGCCCGTTCGGTCACCCCGACCTCGTCGGCCACGTCCCGCAGCCGGGCGGTGGGGTTCCGGGCGATGGCGAGCAGCACGTGCCCGTGGTTGGTGAGGAACGTCCAGTTCCTCCCGCTCCCCTTGTCGTTCGCTGTCGTCGCCATGCCCGACATGGTATGGCGCTCGGCTCGGGATTTCCGGGTCGGCCTCCGCCGCCTGTCCGTTTTCGCCGATTCTCTGGGGAACGAGGCCCGAAGCGTGAAATGTGTATCACGTAAAGCTTGACGTATCTTGGGTGCGGTGTGACCGTGGAGCGGCGGCCGCCTCCGTCGCCGGCCGGGACTAGCTGGCCGATCACAGACCGAGGTGAGGCAATGGCCCCGACCACTCCCGCCCAGGCGCTCGCCGAGCTGCACGAGGGCAACCGGCGCTTCGTCACCGGCGCACCGCGCCACCCGAACCAGGACGCCGGCCACCGGGCCGCGGTGGCCGACGGGCAGCACCCCTTCGCGGTGATCGTCGGCTGCTCCGACTCCCGGCTCGCCGCCGAGATCATCTTCGACCGCGGCCTCGGCGACCTCTTCGTGGTCCGCACCGCCGGGCACACCGCCGGCCCCGAGGTGCTCGGCAGCGTCGAGTACGCGGTGACCGTCCTCGGCACGCCGCTGGTGGTGGTGCTCGGGCACGACTCGTGCGGCGCGGTGCAGGCCGCCCGGGACGCCGCCCGCACCGGCACCGCGCCGGCCGGCCACCTCCGGGCCGTGGTCGACGCGGTGGCGCCCAGCCTGCGGCGGGCCACCGAGCAGGGCGTCGACGACATCGACGGGATCGTGGACATCCACATCGCGCAGACCGTGGAGACCCTGCTGCGCGACTCCACCGCGCTCGCCACCGAGGTGGCCGCCGGGCGGTGCGCGGTCGTCGGCATGTCGTACCGGCTCACCGCCGGTGAGGTGCGGACGGTGGCCGCGGCCCCCGCCGATCTGCCCACCCAGCGCGGCGCCGCCGCGGTCGCCGGCTGACCGACCCGGGTACGCGACGAGGGCCGCCCCGCGGTCGGCGGGACGGCCCTCGGTCGGCGGGCGTCAGAGCAGTGACATGTGCACGTGGTCGGTGTGGTTCGACGGCCCGTGGTACGACTTCCATCCGGTCGCCGGGAACCAGATCTGCCGGTTCCAGATGACGTAGTAGATGCCCAGCCGGTCCGCGTTGCGGATCAGGAACGCGGCGAGGTTGTTGCCGTACATCCGGGTGTCGTCGTTGTGCCACGGTGAGAAGCCGCTGCGCTGCAACGACCAGTCGCAGGCCCGACCCTTGGGGTGCTCCCACGGGCCACCCGGGCGGAAGCAGCCGGCGAACCGGTTGAAGCCGGCCCGCCGCACCTCCTGGTAGGCGTGCAGCGTGCGCGGGGTGATCGTGCCGGAGGTGGTCGGGTCGTCCACGCTGCGCGACTGGGGTGGCCAGCTGCCGTCGGACGACCGCCCCGGTGCGGGCCGGGCCACCGGTGAGGTGGCGTCGACCAGGCCACCGGTGAAGCCCTCGCCGCCGACGAGCTGGAGTGCCTTCTCCGCCTCGCGGCTCTCCCGGGCCATGTCGTTGGTGAGCTTCTGCTGCTCGCGCACCTCGGCGTCGAGGGCCAGCTTGGCGCCCTCGGCGCGGTTCTTCGCCTCGGTGACCTTGGCGAGCTTCTGCTCGTTGACCATGTTCAGCTCGTCCAGCGCCGAGGCGCGCTTGACGAACGAGTCCGGAGCGTTGCTCTCCAGCAGCATCGCGGCGGCGCCGATCCGGCCGGTGCGGTACGACTGCGCGGCGATCTGGTTGACCAGCGGCTTCAGCTCGTCCAGCTCCGCCTGGGCCCGGCGCACCTCGAGGGCGAGCTGCGACTGGCGCTTCTTCGACGTGGCCAGCTGCGCCTTGGCCTTGGTGTACTCGCGGTTGCGCAGCTCGATGACGTCGGTGAGCAGCTTGGGGTCGTCGTCCTCCTCGTGCCCGGACGGCGCCGGGGGCGAGGGCGCCGCGATCACGGGGGTCGGCCCGACCAGGACAGTCAGCGCGGCCAGCACGGCCACCGCCGGTGTCCACCAGCGGCGCAGGGGTGCCGTCACAGTTTTCCCTTCCCTCGACCGCCGACCGGGTTAGCTGACGGGTTCGGGACGGAAGTGGTCCCTACCGCTGGCGCGGATTCACCCCGGAAACCTGGTTCCCCGGTTCGCCGTGCGGCGATTGGGCGGTGGCCCCGCAGACGCCGGTGCGCGCCTTCGGCGGTGACCGGCAGCGACGTTACCCGAGAAGAGGACTGCGGATCTACGCCCAGAACCCGACCAAAAGCGTTATTTCGCAATGGCGTTGTGTGACCAGTGACGCCATCGTCGGGCGCGCGGCGGTCGACGGTCACGCAGCGGAGTCTCATCATCCGGTGTGCGTGCTCCTTTCCCGGCTCGGGCCGTCGCGCGGGCGGCGGCGAACGCGTCGGGACTGGGTACGGTCGCGCCGGCCGGCCGGTTCACCGCGGATGGGCGGCGCGACGCCGGGTGTCCACCCGGCCACCCGGTGCGAGCGGGCGGTCAGCCGCGCTTCATCAGCCGGCCGACGGCGGCCATCATCTCGGCGGCCATCTCGTCCGCGCGCCCCTCGGCCGCGCCCTCCCGCATGCAGTGCCGGGCGTGCCCGTCGAGCAGGCCGAGCGCGACCTTGTCCAGGGCGGCCTGGATCGCGGAGATCTGGGTGAGCACGTCGATGCAGTACCGGTCGTCGTCGACCATCTTCTCGATGCCGCGGACCTGACCCTCCACCCGACGCAGCCGCGCGAGCAGCTGCTCCTTGCTGGCCGTGTAGCCCCGGATCGGGGTGCTCGGTGTGGTCATGCCGACCAGGATAGCGTACCCCCTGGGGGTATGTTACCGTCGCTGGTGACCTACCCCTGGGGGGTATGATCGACGGTGAGGGAGAGTTGCCATGGCCACCGGTAGTTACCAGGTGCGGGGGATGACCTGCGGGCACTGCGTCGACGCGGTGCGCGCCGAGATCGGCGCGATCCCCGGGGTCACCGACGTGCGGGTCGAGCTGGCCACCGGCCGGGTCGACGTGACCAGCGAGCGCCCGCTCGACGACGAGGCCGTGCGCGCCGCGGTCGACGAGGCCGGCTACGACCTCGTGGCGGCGTGACCGGCGACGACCGGAAATCCGAGGGGTGACGATGAACGCGGCGACCAGGCTGGGCGGCTTCGCCCTCGGCCTCGTGGCGGTGTTCGGCGCGGCGTTCGGGGTCGGTCGGCTGGGCGACCCCGTCACCCCGGCCGCCGAGACCCGGCACGAGGCCACCGAGGCGCACGGCGCGGACGACCCGCACGGCGGCGCCGACCCGCACGGCGGCCACGACGCGGGCGCCGCCGCGCAGCTGCCCGGCGGTCTGCTCGTCTCCGACCGCGGCTACACCCTGCAACCGGTGACCGCCGCGGCCGGGGAGTTCGCCTTCCGGATCACCGGCCTCGACGGCGCCCCGGTCACCCGCTTCGACGTCGCGCACGACAAGCGGATGCACCTGATCGTCGCCCGCCGCGACCTGTCCGGCTTCCGGCACGTCCACCCCGAGCTGGGCGCCGACGGCACCTGGCGGGTGGCCTCGCCGCTGGCCGGGCCCGGGGTCTGGCGCGCCTTCGCCGACTTCACCCCGTCGGGTGGGGAGCCGCTGACCCTCGGGGTCGACGTCACCGTCCCCGGGCCGGTTGAGAACCGGCCGCTGCCCCCGCCCGCCACCAGCACCACCGTCGACGGCTACACGGTCACCCTCACCGGCACCCCGCAGCCGGGGCGCACCAGCCCGCTCGCCCTGACCGTGAGCCGGGGCGGCCGACCGGTCACCGACCTGCAGCCCTACCTCGGAGCGTACGGTCACCTGGTGGCGCTGCGCCACGGCGACCTGGCGTACCTGCACGTGCACCCGGAGGGCACGCCCGGCGACGGGCGCACCCCGGCCGGGCCGGCGGTGACCTTCTCCGCGGAGGTGCCGTCCGCCGGGGCGTACCGGCTGTACCTGGACTTCCGGCACGGCGGGACGGTCCGCACGGCCGAGTTCACCGTGCTGGCCGGCGACGCCACCCCGGCGACCACCGCCACCCCGGCGACCACCCCGACCGCCGTCCCGACCCCGAGCGCCGGACACGGCATCCCGGGCCACGGACACAGCTGACCGGAGGTGCGGTGATGACCACCACCGAGCGACCCCGCCCCGTCGCGCCGAACGTGATCGAGCTGACGATCGGCGGCATGACCTGCGCGTCCTGCGCCGCCCGGATCGAGAAGAAGCTCAACCGGATGGACGGCGTCGAGGCGGGCGTCAACTACGCCACCGAGAAGGCCACCGTCCGGTACGCCGACCGGGTCACCCCGGCCGAGCTGATCGCCACCGTGGAGAAGACCGGCTACACCGCGGCGGTGGCGCCCCCGCCGGTGGCGGCCCGCGCCGAGCCGGCCGCCGCGCCGGTGGACGAGCTGCGGGTGGCGCGTACCCGGTTGTGGGTCTCGGCGGTGCTCGCCGTGCCGGTGATCGTGCTGGCGATGGTGCCGGCCTGGCAGTTCGACTACTGGCAGTGGCTGTCGCTGACCCTGGCCGCCCCGGTGGTGGTGTACGGGGGCCTGCCGTTCCACCGGGCCGCGCTGGTCAACCTGCGGCACGGCGCCGCGACGATGGACACCCTGGTGTCGATCGGCACGCTGGCCGCGTTCGGCTGGTCGCTCTGGGCGCTCTTCCTCGGCGACGCCGGGATGCCGGGGATGACCCACCCGTTCCGGCTGGACATCACCCGCACCGACGGCGCTGGCGCGATCTACCTGGAGGCGGCCGCCGGGGTGACCGTCTTCATCCTGGCCGGCCGGTACTTCGAGGCCCGCGCCAAGCGCACGGCCGGCGCCGCCCTGCGCGCGCTGCTGGAGCTCGGCGCCCGGGACGTGGCGGTGCTGCGCGGCGGCGCCGAGACCCGGGTGCCGGTCGACCAGCTGGCGGTCGGGGACCGGTTCGTGGTCCGCCCCGGCGAGAAGATCGCCACCGACGGCGTGGTCGACGAGGGCGTCTCGGCGGTGGACGCCAGCATGCTCACCGGGGAGTCGGTGCCGGTCGAGGTGCGCCCGGGCGACCCGGTGGTCGGCGCCACGGTCAACGCCGGCGGCCGGCTGGTGGTCACCGCCACCCGGGTCGGCGCGGACACCCAGCTGGCCCAGATGGCCCGGCTGGTCGAGGAGGCGCAGACCGGCAAGGCCGCCGTGCAGCGGCTGGCCGACCGGATCTCCGCGGTCTTCGTGCCGATCGTGATCGCGCTGGCCGTCGGCACCCTCGGCTGGTGGCTCGGCGCCGGGGCGGAACCGACCGCGGCGTTCACCGCGGCGGTGGCCGTGCTGATCATCGCCTGCCCGTGCGCGCTCGGCCTGGCCACCCCGACCGCGCTGCTGGTCGGCACCGGCCGGGGCGCCCAGCTGGGCATCCTGATCAAGGGGCCGGAGGCGTTGGAGTCCACCCGTCGGGTGGACACCGTGGTGCTGGACAAGACCGGCACCCTGACCACCGGCCGGATGGCCCTGGTCGACGTGCTCCCGGCCGCCGGCGAGGACCGGGCCACGCTGCTGCGGCTGGCCGGCGCGGTGGAGGCCGGCTCCGAGCACCCGATCGCCCGGGCGCTCGCCGCGGGCGCGGCGGAGGCCGGCGCGCTGCCGCCGGTCACCGGGTTCGCCAACGCCGAGGGGCGGGGCGTGACCGGCGTCGTGGACGGCCGGGAGGTCGTGGTCGGCCGGGCCGAGCTGCTGCGGGAGCGGGGTCTGGACGTACCCGGGGAGGTGGCCCGCGCGGTGAGCGACGCGGAGGCCGCCGGTCGGACGGCCGTGCTGGCCGGCTGGGACGGGCGGGCCCGCGGTGTCCTCGCGGTCGCCGACCTGCCCCGGCCGACCAGCCGGGCGGCGGTCGACGGGCTGCGCCGGCTGGGCCTGACGCCGGTGCTGCTCACCGGGGACAACGCCACGGTCGCCCGGGCGGTGGCCGCCGAGGTGGGTATCGACCAGGTGATCGCCGGGGTGCTGCCGGCCGGCAAGGTGGACGTGGTCAGGCAGCTCCAGGCGCAGGGGCGTTCGGTGGCGATGGTCGGCGACGGCGTCAACGACGCGGCCGCCCTCGCCCAGGCCGACCTCGGGCTGGCCATGGGTACCGGCACCGACGTGGCGATCGAGGCGTCCGATCTCACCCTGGTCCGCGACGACCTGACCGCCGCGGTGGACGCGATCCGGCTGGCCCGGCGCACCATCGGGATCATCCGCGGCAACCTGTTCTGGGCCTTCGGCTACAACGTGGCGGCGCTTCCGCTGGCCGCGGCGGGCCTGCTCAACCCGATGATCGCCGGGGCCACGATGGCCTTCTCGTCGGTCTTCGTGGTCGCCAACAGCCTGCGACTGCGCGGCTTCCGGTCGACGGTCGATCACCCAAGGTGAGCACGATCGGGTGACCCTGGTTTCCGCGATCGGGCACCGGGGTACATCCGGGGCGTCGGAGGAAGCAGCTTCCAGGAGGATCGCATGGGTATCGACGACAAGATCGACAACGCGTCCGAGAACACCGCCGGCAAGATCAAGGAAGGCGTCGGCCGCGCCACGGACAACGAGAGCCTCGAGGCCGAGGGTCGCAACGACCAGGCCAAGTCCAACATCAAGCAGGCCGGCGAGAAGATCAAGGACGCCTTCAAGAGCTGAGCACGGCTTTTCCGCGCGCCGGGCCGACCCAGGTCGGCCCGGCGCGCTGTGCGCGGTGGGGACACCGCTGTCCGTCCCGCGTAACCGGCGCCGGTGCCCGGGGCGCCGTGACCCGGGATCGTCCGGCGTCGTTGGCTGATCGACGTCCCCCCGCGCCACACCGACGTACCGCCGTCCCGGCCGGACGGCGCAGAGCCGAAACGGGGTAGCCGATGTTCCGCAGCTCCGCCGCCGTCGTCGCGCTGGCGGCCGTCGCCGCCGTCACGACCGGTTGCCAGCGGTCGGGAGACGAACCGCCGTCGAGCGCCCCCACCGGCGCGACCGGCGGGCCGACCATCAGCGCCGGGCCCACCGCCGGTGACCCGCCCACCTCCGCGGCCGGCCCCACCGCCACGCCCGCCGGCTCGGCGATCCCCACCGCAAGCCCGTCGCTGCTCCTGCACGCCGCGAACACCGCCGTCGTCTGCCAGGCCGTCGACACGTTGATCGTCGACGGCAGCCGGCGGATCACCCGGGACTCGGCCGAGGCCACCCGGCGGCAGCTCACCCCGGAACAGCTCAACGGTCAGCTCGCCGGCACGCTGGCCGACCTCGCCGACGACGTGCGCGGGCAGGCCGACCGGGCGACGGACCCGCGGATCAGGAAGCTGATCGCCGGCGTCGCCGGGCGGCTCGACGCGGGCGCCGAGGCGGACAGCCCGGCGACCTGGATGCAGACCGGCCTCGTCGACCTGCCGCGCCGGCTGAACCGCGACTGCCACGTCTGACCGCCGGCCACTCCGCCGCGAGGCAACCGTCCGAGGCGCAGCGTCAGCCGAGCCCCGACAGCCGGGCCGCGCGCAGCTCCAGGTAGCGCTGCTCCGGCAGGCTGGTGGTGCGCCGGGCCGCATCCCGGTACGCCGCCCGGGCCGCCACCGGGTCGCCGGCCAGCTCCCACAAGTGCGCCCGGACGGCGGCCAACCGGTGGTGCCCGGCCACCCGCTCGTCGGCGTCGAGCGGGGCGAGCAGCGCCAACCCGGCGCGCGGACCGTCCACCATGGCCACCGCGGCGGCCTGGTTGAGGGTGACCATCGGGTTGGGCGCGATCACCGCGAGCAGCCGGTAGAGCGCCACGATCTGCGGCCAGTCGGTCCCGGCCGCGGTGGGCGCCTCGGCGTGCACCGCGGCGATCGCGGCCTGCAACTGGTACGGCCCCGGCGGTGACCAGGTCAGCGCGGCGGTCACCAGGGCCACCCCCTCGTCGATCGCCGCCCGGTCCCACCGCGACCGGTCCTGCTCGGCCAGCGGCACCAGCTCGCCGGCCGGCCCGGTACGCGCCGGCCGGTGCGCGTCGGTGAGCAGCATCAACGCCAGCAACCCGGCCACCTCGCCATCGGTCGGCAGCGCCCGGTGCAGCTGCCGGGTGAGCCGGATCGCCTCGCCGGTCAGCTCGGCCCGGTGCAGCTGCGCCCCGGCGGAGGCGGTCCACCCCTCGTTGAAGATCAGATAGAGCGCCCGCAGCACGGCCGGCAGCCGGGCCGCCCGCTCGGCCGGCGTGGGCGCCGAGAACCGGGCGCCGGCCGCCTCGATCCGCTGCTTGGCGCGGCGGATCCGCTGGCTCATGGTGGCCTCCGGCACCAGGTACGCCCGGGCGATCTGCGCGGTGCTCAGCCCACCGACCGCCCGCAGGGTGAGCGCCACCTGCGCGGACCGGCCGAGCGCCGGATGGCAGCAGAGCAGCAGCAGGGCGAGGCTGTCGTCCCGTTCGACCGGGGCGGCGTCGGCGGCCGGGGCGACCGTCGCGTACGCCGGCTCGCGCAGCGCCACCGCGACCTCGCGCTGCCGGCGGGCGCGCTCGCTGCGCCACTCGTCGGTCAGCCGGCGGCCCGCCACGGTCAGCAACCAGCCGCGCGGCTGCTCCGGCACGCCGCGCTCCGGCCAGCCGGTGGCCGCCGCGAGCAACGCCTCCTGCACGGCGTCCTCGCACGCGGCGAAGTTGCCGTGCCGGCGGACCAGGGTGCCGAGGACCTGCGGCGCCAGCTCGCGCAGCAGGTCCTCGACCCGACGGTCGGTCACATCTCGGTCCCGGTCTCGTCCATCACCGGCCGCACCTCCAGCACGCCGAGGCCCAGCCGGACGTCCGGCCAGCCGGCGGCGATCTCGGCGGCCCGCTCCGGGCTGTCGCAGTCGACCATCAGGTAGCCGGCGAACTGCTCCTTGCTCTCCAGGAACGGCCCGTCGGTCACCTCCGGCCGGTCGCCGGCCAGCCGGACGGTACGGGTCTGCGACGGATCGGCCAGCGCCTGGCCGCCGACCAGCTCACCGGAGGCGGTCAGCTCCTTCATGATCTGGTCCACCTCGCCGAAGAGCTCGGTGCGGTCCCGCTCGGAGAGCCCTTCCACGAAGCCGGGCCGGTTCCAGATCAGCAGCATGTACTTCACGTCGGTGCTCCTCGGGTACGGCCACGGCGTGGCCTCTCGGCAGGGGATCGGAGCCGACGACGCGGATCCGACCGGCGTACCGGAGAAATTGTGTCCCGGGCGGTCAGCGCCGGCCGGGCAGCGGGCGCGGCGCGCCGCCGGCGCCCAGCGACGCCCGGTCGGCGGCGGAGGTGCCGGAGTGCCAGCCCTCGGCGTCCCGGACGGTCAACCGGCTCCGGGTGACGCCGGGGAAGAGGTCGGTCATCCGCTCCCGCACCGCGTCCGAGCGGGCGGCCAGCACGGGCAGCAGCCGCTCCGGCCCGGCCGACTCGGCGGCCTGCCGGTTCGCCTCGTCGGCGGCGGCCCGCAGCCGCTCGCCGATGCGCAGCGCGAACGCGTTGAGGAACGACTCGTCGTACGCCTTCGTGCGCCGGCCGCGGGCCTTGCGCTCGGCCCGCCCGCGCAGCATCGCCGTGGTGGCCTGCACCAGCAGCGAGGTGTAGAGCAGCTCGACCGCCTCCAGGTCACCGGCGAAGCCGAGCACGGTGGCGAAGCCCAGGTCGTCGGACCAGACCGACTCGCACCGGTTCGCCGCGGCCACCTCCTGCACCAGCAGCGCCTTCGCGCCCGCGTACGGGGCCTCGGTGCCCAGCCGCACCCCGCCGGGCAGGTCGGGGCGCTCGGCGGTCGCCTCGACCAGCGCCCGGTCCAGGCTGTGCCGGGCGATCAGCTCCTGGGCCTTGCCGGTCAGCGCCTCCGCCTCGGCCGGAAAGGTGGTCGACTCGGCCTTGGCCAGCAGCGCCCGGACCCGGTCCAGGATCCGTGAGCCGCTCGGCCCGGCCGGGGCGCGCCGGCCGGTGACCGGCGCGCCGCCGGGCGGCGGGCGCAGCATCGCCACCGGGGGCAGGCCGTCGAGCAGCGCCAGCACCTCGACCGCGTCGCGCAGCGCGGTGATCCGGTCCTCGCCCTCGCGGGCCACCCAGCCGACCAGCCAGCCCGCGTCGGCTTTCCACCACACCCGGGCGGCCAGGCCGTCGAGCTGCTCGTCCCACCAGGCCGGCACGTCGCCGGCCTGCTCCCGCCGCTGGGCGGCGAGCGCGTCGACCACCAGCCGGCCGGCGCGCGGGCCGAGCCGGCGCGGCACGATCCGGGCCACGTCGACCGGCTGCCAGCCGCGCGGCCAGAGCCGGGCCAGGGCGGTGACCAGGCGGCGGAGCAGGGCGGCGTCGACCGCCGCGGTGCCGTCCGCGGCGCCGGTGCCGACCACCAGCCGGTCCAGCTTCCGCTCCGCGTCGGGTACGTCGGTGCCGCGCACCGCCGCGACCGCGGCGGCGATGAGGGCGTCGGCGTCCGGCACGGGTGGTCCTCTCGATCGGGGTTCGACGGAACCGGCGCTGTCCGGATCGCCGGGGATGTCTGCCGGGCAACGGTACCGGGTGCGGAATCGGTGCCTCGATCGTTCATCCTTTCGGGGCCCGCGCCGCGTACTCCACGGCGGAGTTCGGCGACCGGGAACGGAGGCCAGGAGTGGCGAGCGTGACGGTGAGCGGGGTGGCCGGCCGGGGCCGGCACCGCGGACGGCGCCGCGCGGCGGGTCGCGCCGGCACCCTGACCGTGGTGCTGGTGGTGGTCCTCACGCTGGCCGGCGGCGGCGCCCTGGGCGCCACCCGAGACGGCCGCGACCTGGTCGACGAGCTGATCGGCGACGTTCGGCGGGTGCCCGCACCGGCCCGCCCGGCGGCGCCCGCGCCGGTGGTCGCCGCGCCGACCCGCCCGCCCGTCGGGCCGGCCAGCCCGACGCTGCGCTACGCCGAGCGGGGCACCGGCACCTGGCGGACCGCCACCGCCCGTGGCGCGGTCGCCGGCACCGCGGGTCAACTGCTGCGCTACCGGGTGGCGGTGGAGGGCGGCATCGACGGGATCGACGTGGAACGCTTCGGCCGCGAGGTCGCCGTGGTGCTGGCCGACCGCCGGGGCTGGACGGCCGGCGGCCGGTGGCGGCTGCAACGGGTCGGCCCGGACGTGCCGGCCGACTTCACCGTCATGCTGACCACCCCGGTCACCCGGGGCGTGCTGTGCGGGGACCCGACCGACCACTACACCTCCTGCCGCACCGGCGACCGGGTGGTGATCAACGTGGCCCGCTGGGCGCACGCCGTGCCCGGCTACGGCGACCTGGCCACCTACCGGGCGTACGTGCTGAACCACGAGGTGGGGCACCGGCTGGGTCGGGGGCACGAGCTCTGCCCGGCGGCCGGTGGCCCGGCGCCGGTGATGCAGCAGCAGACGCTCGGCCTGCACGGCTGCCGGCCGAACGCCTGGCCGCGGGTCGACGGGGTGCTGCGTACCGGCCCGGCCGGCGAGTACGCCGACCCGGTCCCGGCCACCGGCTGACCGCCCGGGCGCGGGTGAATACTGGGCGGGTGGAGAGCACCCCGCCCCGCCTGCTGCTCGTCGAGGACGATCCCGCGCTCGCCGGCCTGCTCGTCGACCTGCTGCGGGGCGAGGGCTACGTGGTGGAGGTGGCCGCCGACGGGCACCGGGGACTGCACCAGGGGCTGACCCGGGAATACCAGCTGATGGTGGTCGACCGGGGGCTGCCCGCCCTGGACGGCGTGGACCTGGTCGCCCGGTTGCGGGCGCACGGGGTGAGCTGCCCGGTGCTGCTGCTCACCGCCCGGGGCGGGGTCGCCGACCGGGTGGCCGGTCTGGACGCCGGCGCGGAGGACTACCTGGTCAAGCCGTTCGAGGTGGACGAGCTGCTGGCCCGGCTGCGGGCCCTGCGCCGGCGGCACCGGGCCGACGCGCGGTGGCTGCCGGTGGGCGACCGCCGGCTCGACGTGGCCAACCGCCGGGTGCTCGACGGGCCGGACGAGATCCCGCTCTCCGCCCGGGAGTTCGCGCTGCTGCACGCGCTGGCCGTCCGGCCGGGCCGGGTGTTCAGCCGTGCGGAGCTGCTCCGGGACGCCTTCGACGGGGCCGACGCGCCCGGCACCGTGGACGCCTGCGTCCACCACCTGCGCCGCAAGCTCGGCCGGGACGCGGTACGCACCGTGCACGGCCTCGGCTACCGGCTCGGAACGGCCTGAACCCGGTGGACGAGGCCCGCCTCATCCGCGCCCGCCGGCGCAGCGTCGCGCAGACCGCGGGTGCGCTCGGCGCGGTGCTGCTGCTGGTCGGGGCGCTGATGTTCGTGCTGACCAGCCGCCAGCAGTCCCGGGCGCTGGACGACCAGCTGGGCCGGGTCATCGCCGCGGCGGAGGACGTCGACGACCCGCCGCCCGGGCAGTACCTCGCCCGGGAGCGGCCCGGGGGCGCGGTGGAGGTGACCCGGGGGGCGCCGGCCGGCCTGACCCCGCTGCTGACCGGGGCCCTGGGCCGCCCGACCGGCCGGTTCGACGCCTCGGCCGGCGACGACCGGCCGGTCCGGGTGCTGGTCGACCGGCATCCGGACGGCACCCGGTGGGCGGTGGCGGCCGACCTGAGCCCGCTGCGCCGGCAACGGGACCAGCTGGTCGGCGCGCTGCTCGTGGCCGAGCTGGCCGGGCTCGCCGGTGCCCTGGTGGTGGCCGGGCTGCTCGGCCGCCGGGCGGTGGCCCCGCTGGCCGCCGCGCTGGCCGCGCAGCGCCGGTTCGTCGCCGACGCCTCGCACGAGCTGCGCACCCCGTTGACCGTGCTGCACACCCGGGCCCAGCTGCTGGCCCGGCGGGGGCGTACCGAGCCGGCCGCGGCGCTGACCGACCAGCTGGACCAGCTGGTCGCCGACACCCGGGCGCTCGGCGAGGTGGTGGAGGACCTGCTCGTCTCGGCGGCGGCCGAGCACCGGCCGCTGCCGGACGACGTGGTCGACCTGGCCGGGGTGGCCCGCGAGGTGGTCACCAGCATGGCCCCGTACGCGCGCGACCGGGAGGTCGAGCTGGTGCTGGCCGACGCCGGCCCGGCGGACGTGCGGGGAGCGCGTACCGCGTTGCGCCGGGCGCTCACCGCGCTGGTCGACAACGCCGTCGGCCACGTCCCCGCCGGCGGTCGGGTACGGGTGGGGGTACGCGGCGACGCCGGTGAGGTGCGGGCGGAGGTGGCCGACGACGGGGTGGGGCTGGACCCGGCGGAGGCGGAGCGGCTCTTCGACCGGTTCGCGCACGGCAGCTCGGGTGCCGGTCGCCGCTTCGGGCTGGGTCTCGCGCTGGTGCAGCACGTGGCGTGGGCGCACCGCGGCACGGTCGAGGTGGCCGGCGCGCCGGGCGAGGGAGCGACGTTCACCCTGGTGCTGCCGGCCGCGTGACCGGCCGACGGTGGCGGGTGCCACCGGCGCGGCGGGCAAGAATCTCCCAAGAAACGACGGGCACCGTTGCCGCGGAGCGTCGCACCGACACCGAGGAGAAGGCCGTGCCCGACACCATCAACGGACTGCCCCTGCACCCGCTCGTGGTGCACGCCGTGGTCGTCCTGCTGCCGCTGGCCGCGCTCGGCGTGATCGCGCTCGCCGTCCGGCCGTCCTGGCGGGGACGCTTCGGCATCCTGGTGGCCGCGGTGGCCGCGGTGGCCACCGCGGCGGTCCCGCTGGCCACCTCCAGCGGGGAGGGTCTGGAACGGCGGGTCGGCGACCCGGGTCGGCACGCCGAGCTCGGCGACACCGTGCTCTGGTTCGCGTTGCCCCTGCTCGCGGTGGCGGTCGCCCTGGTCTGGCTGCACCGGAGGGCGGCGGCCGCCGAGCGGCCGGCCCCGACCCGACCCGGCGCGGTCGGCGTGGTCGTCGCGGTGCTGGCGGTGCTGATCGGGGTGGCCAACCTGGTGCAGGTCTACCGGGTCGGCGAATCCGGCGCGAAGGCCGTCTGGGGCGACACGCCCGCCGCCGCCGGCCAGCGCTGACGCTCGGCGCGGCCGAGCCCGGCGCCCGGCGCGGCCGGGGGTCAGTCGCCGGCGCCGTGCCAGCGCACCAGCAGCAGGGTGGCGTCGTCGCGGAGCTTGTCGTCCTGGAAGGTGAGGATGGCGTGCACCAGCCGGCGGGCGGTCTCGGGCAGCGGCAGGTCGTCGGCGAGTGAGCGCAGGGTGAAGTCGATCAGCCGGTCCACGCCGAACGGCTCACCCGCCGGGGAGCGCGCCTCGACGATCCCGTCGGTGTAGAAGAGCACGTCGTCCTCGGGCTCCAGCGACTCCTCGACGACCACCGGTTCGCGCAGCGTTCCGAGGGTCACCGGCAGCGCGGTGGGGGTGGGCAGCACGCTGGCCACCCGGCCGTTGCGCAGCACCACCCCGCCCGGGTGGCCGGCCGAGATCATCCGCAACCGGCCGGTCCGCTGGTCCAGCTCCGCGAGCACCCCGGTGATCAGCCCCCGCTGGTCATGGTCGCGAACCGCGGTGTCGATGTGGTGGTAGGTGGTGGCCAGCTCCATCCCGGCCCGCCGGGCGTTGCGGTACGCGGCCAGCGCCAGGCTGGCCAGCATCACCGCCCGCATCCCGCCCTGCGAGCCGTGGCCGACCGCGTCGAAGAGGGCCAGGTGGGCGGTGTCGCCGTTGACCGCGTAGTCGAACGCGTCCCCGCCCACGTCGTAGCTCGGCTCCAGCACCCCGCTGATGGTCAGGCTGCCGGTGGAGAAGGTCAGCGGCGGCAACTGGGCCCGGAGCATCTCGGCGGCCAGCCGCATCGGGGCGCGCCGGCGGACCCGCTCGACGGTGTCGCTGTACAGCGCCCGGGTCACCACCAGCTCGGCCAGCAGCGAGGCGCTGACCTGGAACTCGGTGTAGCGGTGCTCCGGGATCGGCTCGGCCGAGACGACCTCGACGACCCCCATCCGTTCCAGGCCGTCCAGCACCGGCACCCAGAGCCGGGCCGCGCCGGGCCCGCCCTCCGCCGCCAGCGGTCGCATGACCGAGTACGCCCGGCCGGCCATCGTGCCGTCGACGGCGAGCACGTCCCGGTCCGGGGTCCGCCCGTCCCGCATCGGCAGCAGCTCGCGCTGCTCGTGGTCGACCAGGTAGAGGATCATGTCGGTGGCGCCCAGCCGGCCGGCCGTCCGGCGGGCCAGCGCGGGCAGGTCCTCCGGGCGGGCGTGCTGGGACGACAGCAGGAGCCCGCGGAGCGCTTCCCGTTCGGTCATCGGCGCCTCCTCGACGGGCCTCCGCCCGACCCTACGCGGGGGCGACCGGCGAGGGCGACCTCATGTGCGGGGGAACGCCGCCCAGATGTTCTTGGTGGTCTCGGTGGCGTACCAGCCGACGTCGAGGGAGACCGCCATGGCGATCTGCAGGCCCCGGCCACCCGCGCCGAGCGGCCGGGTGTCGGCCAGCTCCGGAACGGTGCTCAGGTCGTGGTCGGCCACGTCGAGGATGAACCGGTCCTCGGCGACCAGCAGACGGACGATGGTCGGTGGCCGGCCGTGCTTGAGCGCGTTGGTGGCCAGCTCGGTGGCGACCAGGACGACCAGGTCGGGGGTCTCGGCCAGCTCCTCGGCCGCGTCGCCGTGCTCGCCGGCCAGCTCCTTCTGCAGGGACGCGCGCAGGCCGCGCAGGTCGGCCGGGTCGGCCAGCTCCCAGCGCCGCAGCTCGGTGGCCTGCGGCGGTGGCGGCGACGTGCGCAGTTGTCCCATGATTCTGGCTTACCCGCCCGCGCGCCGCGCTAAGCAGGGCCGCGACCCGAGGTGACCGGTCCGTGGTGTCGTCGTCGTGCCGGGGTCGGTTGTTCGTGCCTCAGTGCCGCATTATTCATACGGTCGGTGACGAGCCGCTGTCGGGGCGTCACGCCTGCGGTGACGGGCGTCGATCCCCGCTTACCGCCGAGTTCCCGCCCGGGTCCGGTTGAGATACCGTCGGCTTGTGATGGTCGAGAAGCACTGGTGGAACGGGGACACGTCGGCCCGCGGGCGCCGCGACGTGTACATCCGCACCGATGGCAGCCGCTGGGAAGTGCAGGCGCAGATCGGCGGCGCCTACGGGCAGTCGAAGGTGCAGGAGTGCCCGAGCCGCAGCGCGGCGACCATTCTGGCCGGTGCCTGGCGCGGCGGCAGTTCCGCCTGGCGCGAGCTGCCCAGCTGACCGCCCGTCCGATCCCGACGGCTCGACCGCGCACGCGGCGCCCGGCGGCTCAACCGCCGAGGCGCGGCATCGCCGCGGCCGGCCGTGGTGCGCTCGCCCTCGCCCTGAGGTAGCGCTGCTCCGGCGCGCTGGTCGCGCCGCGGGCCGCGGCCAGGTACGCCGCCCGGGCGGCCTCGGCGTCACCGGCCAGGTCGAGCAGGTGCGCCCGGACGGCGTCCAGCCGGTGGTGCCGGCGCAGCCGGTCGTCGGTCGCCAACTCCGCCAGCCGGGCCAGCCCGATGCGGGGGCCGCGCACCATCGCCTCGGCCACCACCCGGTTCAACGCCACCACCGGGTTGCCGGTGAGCGCCTCGAGCAGGTGGTAGAGCCCGAGGATCTGCGGCCAGTCGGTGTCGTCCAGGTCGGCCGCCTCGGAGTGCACCGCGGCGATCGCGGCCTGCAACTGGTACGGGCCCGGCCGGGACCCGCTCATCGCATGGGTCAGCAGGGCGACGCCCTCGTCGATCGCCGCCCGGTCCCAGCGCCGCCGGTCCTGCTCCGCCAGCGGGACCAGGGTGCCGTCCGGCGCGCTGCGGGCGGCCCGCCGGGCGTCGGTGAGCAGCATCAGCGCCAACAGGCCGGTGACCTCACCGTCGTCCGGCAGCAGTCGGTGCGCGAGCCGGGCCAACCGGATCGCCTCGGTGCACAGCTCCGGCCGCCCGGCGCCGGTGTACCCCTCGTTGAAGATCAGGTAGAGCACCTGGAGCACCGCGCCCGACCGTGCCGCCGCCTCCCGCGGCGGCGGCGTGCGGAAGCCCAGCCCGGAGGCGCGGATCCGGCTCTTCGCCCGGCTGATCCGTTGCGCCATCGTGGGCTCGGGGACGAGGAACGCGCGTGCGATCTCGGCGGTGCTCAGCCCACCCACCGCCCGCAGGGTCAGCGCGACCTGGGCCGGGACGGGGAGGGCCGGGTGGCAGCAGAGGAA
Source organism: Micromonospora sp. NPDC000089 (assembly GCF_042899365.1). NCBI lineage: Bacteria > Bacillati > Actinomycetota > Actinomycetes > Micromonosporales > Micromonosporaceae > Micromonospora > Micromonospora sp. NPDC000089. The sequence goes on along the minus strand of NZ_JBIAZT010000019.1, from coordinate 46,974 downwards.
GAGCAGCAGCAGGGAGTCGTCGACCGGCGGCCCGGTGTCCGCGGCCGGGGCGTACGCCCGGTCGAGCGGGAGCGCGGTCGCCTCGCGCGCCTCGCGGTCGCGCCGGGCCTGCTCGGCGCGGAGCAGGTCGATCAGGCGGCGCGAGGCGACCCGGACGAGCCAGCTGCGCGGGTCGGCCGGCACCCCCTCCCGGGGCCAGCGTTCGGCGGCGACCAGCAGCGCCTCCTGGACGGCGTCCTCGGCCGTCTCGAAGTGCCCGTACCGGCGGACCAGCGCCCCGAGGACCTGCGGCGTCAGTTCCCGCAGCAGGTCCACCGGGGCGTCGGCGCGCACCGTCCTCAGCCGCCGGCCATCTCGCCCGCGGCGCCGCCGGTCAGCACCGGGCGGATCTCCACCGTGTCACCGGTCGCGGCGACGATCCGGGCGGCGATGTCGCTGGCCCGCTCGTGCCCGGTGGTGTCCAGGATGGCGAAGCTGACCAGCACCTCCTTCGCCTCGGCGAACGGGCCGTCCAGGGCGACCGGCGCGGGCGTGTCGGCGGCGGGCCGTACCGTCCGGGTCAGCGAGGGATGGGCCAGCCCCTCGGTCAGCACCAGCTCACCCGAGGCGGTCAGCTCGTCGGTCAGGTCCGCGTAGAAGCGGCACATGTCCTGGAACTCGGCGCTGGTCACGTCGACCGTGTCCCACTCCGCCAGCTGCGTGTACGCCAGCAGCAGGTACTTCATCGCGTCCCACCCCCTTCGGGCACCCGGGCGGCGGTGGTGCGGTAGCCGCCGCCCGGATAGACCCAGCTGCTGGCCATCGTATTGCCGTCGGCGCCGAATTCGGTGCGGCAGAATGCGGGCGAGCCCTTCTCGCCGCCCCAGATCACCAGCACGTCGCCGTCGAACTCGTACACGTAGCTCAGGGTGTCCCCGGTGGAGCCGTAGAACCGGGAGCTGACGACCTCGCCCGGCGGCTGGCCGAACGGGCGGTCGTGCCCGATCACCTCCAGGCCGACCACGTGGTTGCCGCCGTGCACCAGGTCGACGTGCTGGAGCAGGAAGAAGCCGCCGGTCAGCCACTCGTACCGCACGGTGCCCTCGGCCTCGCCGGTCAGCCGCCAGGTGCCGACCAGCCGGCCCAGCCGGCGCAGCTCCTCGCTCGGCGCGACCACGGTGTCGCTGTCGATGTCGTTCATGTCCGTCCTCCGTCTGCCGTCGGCGCGGTCGGCCGACCGGTCACCGGTACCTCGGAGCCAGCCGGCCGATCTCGACACCGGCCGGAAAGGCTCAACCAGATCCTGGCGCTGCTCGGCTGATTCTCTGGTCGAGCTTCTCGGAGCTGACAGGTGGAGGCCGTCGGGACTTCCCGGCGGCCTCCACCACGTCCGGACCACAGTGGACGGGTGCCGACGTGGTGAACCCGGCGCGGGCTCCCGTGTTCCGCGCCGGTCGGGTCGCGATGCCGCCCGGCTACCCCGGCCGACCGGCCCGGGCGACCGCCGGTTGCGGCCGGCCGGCGGTCAGCACCAGCTCGGCGGTCCGCTCCGGCGCGTCCACCTGGACGTAGTGCCCGGCGTCCGGCAGCAGGTGCAGGTCGGCGTGCGGGAAGGCGGCGGCGAACCGACGGGCCACCCCCGGGTTGAGATAGCGGTCCCGGGCGCCGAAGACCACCCGTACCGGACGGTCGAAGCGCCGCAGGTCGGCGACCCGGCGGCGGCGCGCGACGATGGTGCCGAGCAGGTCGTCGTTGAGCCGCTCGAAGGCCGGCCGCGCCGCGTCGAACTGCTCGTAGAGCCGGGCCACCACCGGGCCACGACGGCGGGAGTCGCGGATGAACCGGCCGACCTGCCACTGGAACAGCCGGCGGTTCAGCTCCGGCCAGCGACGCACCGCGGCCCGGGTCAGCACCCGCAGGCCCGGCGTCGAGTAGAGCGCGATCGCCGGCGGCCGGCGCAACCCGGCCATCGGGTGGTAGTAGGTGTTCAGCAGCACCAGCGCCGCCACCCGGTGCGGATGTTCCAGCGCCCAGTCGATCGCGGGTGGGCCGGAGGCGTCGTGGGCGACCAGCACCACCCGGTCGTACCCCAGCTGGTCGACCACGGCCGCCAGGTCGCCGGTCTGGTTGTCCGCGGTGTACGGGTACCCCGCCGGCTTGTCCGACCGCCCCCAGCCGAGGAAGTCGAAGCGCACCACCGGGCGACCGCGCAGCAGCGGGGTCACCTCGTCGTAGAGGCGCAGGCTGTCCGGAAAGCCGTGCATCAGCACGATCGGCACGCCGTCGCCGTCGGTCACCCGGGCGTGCAGCTCGTAACCGGATCGGGGCACCGCCACGACGCGCTCGGCGCCGGTCGCGAAATCGTCGAACATGCCGGCCTCCCTCGGTTCGCCACCGCCGACGCTAGACCGGGACGCCGCCGCCGGGTGGTCGTACACCGGATCGGCACCGGCGCCCCCGGCCCCGGCGGTAGCATCGCCGCCCGCCGGGCGGTCGACGCGCGGTCAGTCCCGGCGGAGCCAGAAGGTCAGGCCCAGCGCGTCGTCGGTGAACGGCGTCGGGTCCGCCCAGGCCGGCTCACCGGCCGCGCAGTCGGCCGCCAGCACCTCCTCGGCGACCAGGTCGTGGTGCTCGGTCAGCGCCAGCGCGGTCTCCTCCCGGTTGGCCCGGTAGCGCAGCACGATCCGGTCGGTCACCTCCAGCCCGCTGGCCTTGCGCGCCTCCTGGACCTGCCGGATCGCGTCCCGGGCCACCCCGGCCCGGCGCAGCTCGGGGGTGAGGTGCAGGTCCAGCGCGAGGGTGGTGCCCGCGTCGCTGGTCACCGCCCACCCTTCGCGGGGCGTCTCGACGATCACCACCTCGTCCGGGCCGAGCGCGATCTGCTCGTCGCCGACCAGCAGGGTCGCCGTGCCGGTGTCCCGCAGGGCCTGCGCCAAGGCGGCGGCGTCCGCCCCGGCGACGGCCGCCGCGACCTGCTGCACCGCCTTGCCGAACCGCCGGCCGAGGGTACGGAAGTTCGCCTTCGCGGTGACGTCCACCAGCGAGCCGCCGGCCGCGTCGACCGCCTCCACCGACCCGACGTTCAGCTCGGCGGCGATCTCGGCGAGCAGCTCCGGGCCGAGCTCCGCGAAGCCGTTCGCCGAGGCCAACGCCCGGGCCAGCGGCTGGCGGACCTTCATCTCCGACTCCGCGCGGGCGGCCCGGCCCAGCTCGACCAGCCGGCGCACCAGCGCCATCCGGGACGACAGCGCCGGATCGATCAGCGCCTCGTCGGCGACCGGGTAGTCGGCCAGGTGCACCGACGGCGGCGCGTCCGGGGTCACCGGCACGACCAGGTCCTGCCACACCCGCTCGGTGATGAACGGGGTCAGCGGCGCCAGCAGCAGGGTGAGCGTGTGCAGCGCCTCGTGCAGGGTGGCCAGCGCCGCCCGGTCACCCCGCCAGAACCGCCGCCGGCTGCGCCGGACGTACCAGTTGGACAGGTCGTCGACGAAGGTGGCGAGCAGCCGGCCGGCCTGGTGGGTGTCGAAGCCGGCCATCGCCGCGTCCACCTGCCGGACCAGGGTGTGCAGCTCGGACAGCAACCACCGGTCCAGCACCGGCCGGTCCGCCGGCGCCGGGTCCGCCGCCGACGGCGACCACCCGGCGGTACGCCCGTACAGGCTCTGGAAGGCGGCCGTGTTCCAGTACGTCAGGAGGACCTTGCGGACCACTTCCTGCAGCGCGGTGTGCCCGACCCGCCGCGCCGACCAGGGCGAGCCGACGGCGGCCATGAACCAGCGCACCGCGTCCGCGCCGTGCTGGTCCATCAGCGGGATCGGCTCCAGGATGTTGCCCAGGTGCTTGGACATCTTCCGGCCGTCCTCGGCCAGGATGTGCCCCAGGCAGACCACCGTCTCGTACGCCGAGCGGTCGAACACCAGCGTGCCGACCGCCATCAGGGTGTAGAACCAGCCCCGGGTCTGGTCGATCGCCTCGGAGATGAACTGCGCCGGGTACCGCCGCTCGAACAGCTCCGCGTTGCGGTACGGGTAGCCGAACTGAGCGAACGGCATCGCGCCCGAGTCGTACCAGGCGTCGATCACCTCGGGCACCCGGCGGGCCTCGGCGCCGCAGTGGCAGGCGAAGGCCACCTCGTCGATGTACGGCCGGTGCGGGTCCAGCCCGGTCACGTCCGTGCCGGTCAGCTCGCTCAGCTCGGCCAGCGAGCCGACGCAGGTCAGGTGCCCCTCGGCGCACCGCCAGATGGGCAGCGGGGTGCCCCAGTAGCGCCGCCGGGACAGCGCCCAGTCGACGTTGTTGGTGAGCCAGTCGCCGAACCGGCCGTGCTTCACGGTCTCCGGTTGCCAGGTGGTGCGCTCGTTCTCGCGCAGCAGCGCGTCCTTCACCGCGGTGGTCCGGACGTACCAGGAGGGCTGGGCGTAGTAGATCAGCGCGGTGTGGCAGCGCCAGCAGTGCGGATAGCTGTGCTCGTACGGGACGTGGCGGAACAGCAGGCCGCGGGCGTCGAGGTCCGCGACGAGCGGACGGTCGGCGTCCTTGAAGAACAGCCCACCGACCAGCGGGACCTCCGGGGCGAACCGGCCGTCGGACCGCACCGGGTTGACCATCGGCAGCCCGTACGCCCGGGCGGTGGCCAGGTCGTCCGCGCCGAATGCCGGCGCCTGGTGCACCAGCCCGGTGCCGCTGTCGGTGGTGACGAACCCGGCCAGCACGACGAGGTGCGCGTCGGCCACCTCGACCAGGTCGAACGGGGCGCGGTAGGCCCAGCGCTCCAGCTCCTTGCCGGCGAACGTCTCGCCGGTCGGCTCCCAGCCCTCGCCGAGCGCCTGGGCCAGCAGCGGCTCGGCCACCACCAGCTGCTCGGTGCCGTCGGTGGCCACCACGTACGTCACGTCCGGGTGCACCGCCACCGCCACGTTCGACGGCAGCGTCCACGGGGTGGTGGTCCAGACCAGCAGGGCCGCCCGGCCGGCCAGCGGGCCGGAGGTGAGCGGGAAGCGGACGTACACGGATGGGTCGACGACTATCTCGTAGCCCTGGGCCAGCTCGTGGTCGGACAGCCCGGTCTCGTCCCGCGGGCACCAGGGCGCCACCCGGAAGTCCTCGACCAGCAGCCCGCGGTCGAAGATCCGCTTCAGCGACCACCAGACCGACTCGACGTACTCCGGATCCATCGTCCGGTACGCGTCGGCCATGTCGACCCAGTAGCCCATCCGCTCGGTGAGCTGGGCGAAGGCGTCGGTGTGCCGGGTGACGGAGGCGCGGCAGCGGGCGTTGAACTCGGCGATGCCGTACCGCTCGATGTCCTGCTTGCCGGTGAAGCCGAGCTCCTTCTCCACGGCCAGCTCGACCGGCAGGCCGTGGCAGTCCCAGCCGGCCTTGCGGGCGACGTGGAAGCCCTTCATCGTCCGGTAGCGCGGGAAGACGTCCTTGAACACCCGCGCCTCGATGTGGTGGGCGCCCGGCATCCCGTTGGCCGTCGGCGGCCCCTCGTAGAACACCCACTCCGGGCGGCCGGCGGACCGCTCCAGGCTGCGGGCGAAGATCCGCTCGGCCTGCCAGAAGTCGAGCACCTGGTGCTCGAGCGCGGGCAGGTCGACCTGGGTCGGCACGGCGCGGTACATCGGTTCCTCCGTCGGACGGGTGGCGCTCCGGCGCAGGGGCGAGACCTGGCGGCCCCGCGATGCCGGGCCCCCGTACGGCGGCATCCGTCCCCAGCCACGCCTCGCGCCGCATCGTAACCGCTGCGGTGCTCTGCTCACACACCGCTTCGCGCCGCCGCCGGGGCCAGCGGGGCGCGAGCTGCGGGCACCGGGAAGCGCATCCGGCAGACCACGGCGTCGCTGTGCCGGCGCACCGCGCGTTCCAGCACGACCCCGCGGTTGTTGCGCAGCAGCCGCTCCCACCGGCGGGCCGGTTCGACCTCGGGGATGATCACGAAGACGTGCCGGCCGGCGTACCGCTCCCGCAGGTGATCGACGAGCGGCCGGCCGAGGTCGCGGTCCGTCGATGCGACCACCGTCAGCGGCACGTCGGGGTGCCACGCCTCCCAGGCGTCCCGGAAGCGGGTCGCGGCCGGGCCCGGGTCGTCGGCGTACGTGACGTGCACGGCGGTGACCTCGTCGCCGAGGGAGAGCGCGGCGTCCAGCGCCCGGCGGGTCAGCTCGGAGACCCCGCCGACCGGTACGACGACCACCGACGGACCGGGCCGGGGCGGCGCGGGGATCCGGCCGAGCCCGAGGGTGGCGCCGAAGCGCCGGTACGCGCGGTGCACCCGCTCGAAGCCCAGCACCAGCAGAGGCAGGGCGATCACGATCAGCCAGGCGCCCTCGGTCAGCTTGCTGGCCGTGGTGACGATGGCGGCGGCGAAGGTGAGCAGGGTGCCGAGCCCGTTGAGCGCGAGCTTCCACCGCCAGCCCCGGCCCCGCGTCTCCAGCCAGTGCCGCACCATGCCGTACTGGGCGATGGTGAAGCCGACGAAGACGCCGATGGCGAAGAGCGGCACCAGCGTGTTCACCTGTCCCCGCGAAGCGGCCAGCAGCACCGCGGCGACCGCGGCGAGCACCAGCACCCCGTACCGGTAGACCTGGCGGCGGGCACGCAGCGCGAATACGTGCGGCAGGTAGTTGTCCTCCGCGAGCAGCTTGGCCAGCGTCGGCAGTCCGCCGAACGACGTGTTGGCGGCCAGCGCCAGCAGCACCATGGTGGCGAACTGCACCAGATAGAAGCCGATGCCGTGGCCGAGGGTGGCATCCGTGAGCTGGGCCAGCACCGTCACGCCCTCGACGGGCCGGATCTGGAACCGGCTGATCAGCGTGGCGAGGCCGATCAGCATCACACCGAGCAGCGCGCCGAGCGCCACCTCCGCCCGCTGCGCCCGGCGGACGGCCGGCTCGCGGAACGACGGCACCGCGTTGGCGATGGCTTCCACCCCGGTCAGCGCGGCGCAACCGTTGGCGAACGCCTTGAGCAGCAGCAGCGCACCGACCGCCTGGATCGGGCCGGCAGCCGGGGCGGCCGTGTCGGCGACCGGCGGCGCGTCACTGAGCAGGCCGACCGCGATCACGGTGAGGATGGCGCCGACGAAGATCGCCGTCGGCACGACGAACACCCGCGCGCTCGCCGCGATGCCGCGCAGGTTCACCGCGGTGATCAGCGCGAGCACCGCCAGGCACAGCTCGACGGTGTACGGCAGCAGCGCCGGGAACGCCGAGGTCAGCGCGGCCACCCCGGCGGCGACGGAGACGGCCACGTTGAGCACGTAGTCCACCACCAGCGAGGCTGCGGCCACCAGGCTGGTCCGTCGGGACAGGTGCCGTTTCGCCACCGCGTACGCGCCGCCGCCGTCGGGGAAGGCTGCGATGACCTGGCGGTAGGAGAGCACCAGCACGGCGAGGAGCCCGGCGATGCTCAGCGTGACCGGCAACGTGAACCCCAGGCCCACCCCGCCCGCGGCGGCCAGCACCAGGACGATCGCCTCCGGTCCGTAGGCCACCGAGGCCATCGCGTCCAGAGAGAGGGCGGCCAGGCCGCCGAGCACGGTCAGCCGGTCCGTGCCGGAACCGGAGCGGGCGGTCCGCCGGGGCCGGGGTCGGCGGGGTGGCCGGGCGTACCAGGCGACGCGTTCGTCGGGCTCCGGATCGACCGGGTCGATGACAGCAGGCATGGGCCCGAATGTGCGCCTCCGCCGTTCGGGTCAGCGGCTCCGCTACGCGACGTTGACGCGCGCCGGCGCAATTGTGACGCGTCCTTGACGCGGGGCCGGACGGCCGGAGACCGACCGCCCGCCCGGGCGGCGTGAAAATGCTGTCAAGGTCGCGTCAAGAATCGCCCGCCCCTCGTAGCGACTGCGTGAAAGTCATCGACGGGCAGGGCCGGGCAGAGCTGATATGGCCTCGGGAGGCCCGAGGTGCGGGCCTCGCGTCGCCGGAGGCGTGCCGTGACTGTCGTACGAGATCAGCGAACCGCGAGGTACGGGGAGCCGACCCCGACCGGGGTCAGCGTGGCGGTCGGCTGGGTGGTGGTGGCCGGCACGGCGCTGCTGGCGGCGGCGGCCGTCCCGGCCGGTGACCTGCCGACGCGGGCGCTCCTCGTCGCGGTCGCCGCCGGGGTGTATGCGGCGCGGGTGGCGGACCTGCGGGCGGTCGTCGCGGTGACGGCACTGGCCATGGCCACCTACGTCGGGTTCCTGGCGCACCGGTTCGGTGAGCTGACCGGCGGCGGCGAGGCCTGGTCGTACGCGATGGTGATCCCGTTCGCGGCGGCCCTCGGTGCCGGTTATCGGTACATGGCCGGGGCGACCCGTCCCGATGGCCCGATGGCCCAGGACGGCGCCGTGGTGGCACCGCCGGACGACCCGGCCGGCGGCACCCGTGTGGAGTGAGCCGGACGGTACGACCGCACCCACCGACGGCCAGCGGGGCGGCACCGGCCCGGCTGGCCCGGCCGGCGTGCCCGGCCCGGCCGGCGGAACGGCCGGCGGGGCCGGTCTGGCGGTGACGGTAGAGCTGGTGACCGGGCGTGGCCAGGACTGGTGGCCGCGCCCGGGTCGCGTATTCGCGGCCGGTGCCGCACACACCTTCGCCGAGCTGGCCGAGGCGATCGACGTCGCCTTCGGCCGCTGGGACCTGGGCCACCTGCGGATGTTCGTGCTGCCCGGTCAGGTGGAGCTGAGCTGGTCGGCGTGGCGCGACGGTCCGGCGTTCCCCGGCACCCTCGACGGCCGGTCCTGTCGGCTGGACCTGCTGCGCCCCGGTGACTCGTTCGCCTACCTGTTCGACCTCGGCGCGGACTGGACCCACCTGTGCACGGTCCGTCCGGCTGACGAGGCATGCCCGGTGGCGCCCGGGGCCCCGCGCCCGCTGCGCGGTTGGGGCCTCCTGCCGGACCAGTACGGACGCCGTCTGCCGGACGAGCCGGCCCGGCCCGGCCAGGCTCGGCGGTCGGCGGCGATGCTGGCGGATCTTCCGCCGATCCTGCCGTCCTGGGGCTCCGGCGGCTGAACGCCCCGCTGTGACCCCGTTCACCCGATTGGTCGACCCCTGTTAAAGGCGCGTCAAGAAACGACGGGTCCCCGTCATGGTCGCGTTATAGCCCCTGTCCTTCCGGCAGCGGCGGAGCTTTGATTGCCCGGCGCGGCCGGCAGGCGGTCGTGACGACTGGTCGGTAAGGGGAGTCAGCGGTGTCTGACGTGGTGTTCGTGCTGGTGACGGTGGGGCTGTTCGCGGTCCTCGCCCTCGTGGTGAGGGGCGTGGAGAAGCTGTGAGCGCCGTCAACGCCGTCGGCCTGGTGCTGGCGATCGGCCTGGGTGTGTTCCTGGTCGTGGCCCTGCTCTTCCCGGAGCGCTTCTGATGACCATGACGACAGCCGGTGTCATCTTCGTCCTGTCCCTGATCGTGGCCCTGGTCGCGGTCTACAAGCCCTTCGGCGACTACATGTTCCGGGTGGTCTCCGGCACCCGGCAGTCCCGGGTCGAGCGGGGCATCTACCGCCTGGTCGGCGTCAACCCCGCGGCCGAGCAGTCCTGGGGCGTGTACGCCCGCAGCGTGCTGGCCTTCTCGGCCGTCTCCATCCTGTTTCTGTACGCGTTCCAGCGCCTGCAGAATCACCTCTGGCTCTCCCTGGGCTTCGACCCCGTCGTGCCGCACGGCGCCTGGAACACGGCGGTGTCGTTCGTGACCAACACGAACTGGCAGTGGTACTCGGGTGAGTCGACCATGGGCCACCTGGTGCAGATGGCCGGCCTGGCGGTGCAGAACTTCGCCTCCGCCGCGGTCGGCATCGCCGTGGCGGTGGCCCTCGTGCGGGGCTTCGCCCGCAGCCGCACCGGCGAGCTGGGCAATTTCTGGGTCGACCTGACCCGGATCACGCTGCGGATCCTGCTGCCGATCGCGGTGCTCGGCGCCCTGGCACTCATGATCGGCGGCGCGGTGCAGAACCTCTCGGCCGGCACCGACGTGACCACCCTGACCGGCGGCACCCAGACCATCACCGGCGGGCCGGTCGCCAGCCAAGAGGTGATCAAGGAGCTGGGCACCAACGGCGGCGGCTTCTACAACGTCAACAGCGCCCACCCGTTCGAGAACCCGACGACCTGGACGAACTGGCTGGAGATCTTCCTGATCCTGCTCATCCCGTTCAGCCTGCCCCGGCTCTTCGGCCGGATGGTCGGCCAGCACCGGCAGGGCTACGCGATCGCCGCGGTCATGGCGATCCTCGCCCTGGCCAGCATCACCCTGACCAACGTCTTCGAGCTGGCCGGGCACGGCACGGTGCCGCAGGCGGTCGGCGCGGCCCTCGAGGGCAAGGAGGTGCGGTTCGACGTGTCGAACTCGGCCACCTTCGCCGCGGCCACCACGCTCACTTCCACCGGCGCGGTCAACTCGTTCCACGACTCGTACACCGCGCTCGGCGGCGGGATGCTGCTGGGCAACATGATGCTCGGCGAGGTCGCGCCCGGTGGTGTCGGATCCGGCCTCTACGGCCTGCTGATCCTGGCGGTGATCACCGTCTTCGTGGCCGGCCTGATGGTCGGGCGGACCCCGGAGTACCTGGGCAAGAAGATCGGCTCCCGCGAGATCAAGTTCGCCTCGCTGTACTTCCTGATCACGCCGACGCTGGTGCTGGCCGGCACGGCGGCGGCGTTCGCGACCGGGAACAACTCCACCGCGCTGAACACCGGCCCGCACGGCCTCTCCGAGGTGCTCTACGCGTTCACCTCGGCGAGCAACAACAACGGCTCCGCGTTCGCCGGCATCACCGTGAACACGCCCTGGTGGAACACCGCGCTCGGCCTGTGCATGCTGCTCGGCCGGTTCCTGCCGATCATCTTCGTGCTCGCCCTGGCCGGTTCGCTCGCCCGCCAGCGGCCCACCCCGGCCTCCGAGGGCACCCTGCCGACCCATCGACCGCTCTTCGTCGGCATGGTCGTCGGCGTCACGGTGATCCTCGTCGCGCTGACCTTCCTGCCCGCCCTCGCGCTCGGCCCCCTCGCTGAGGGGCTGTGACCACCATGAGGAAGAACGACATGACCGTCACGTCCGTGACACCCGGCGACGGCGAAGCGCCCACCGCCGGCACCCCCGCCACCCAGGGCAACCGCGTCGGCGGCGGGCTGCTCGACCCGAAGCAGCTGCTCCGGTCCCTGCCGGACGCGCTACGCAAGCTCGACCCGCGCACCCTGTGGCGCAACCCGGTGATGCTGATCGTCGAGATCGGCGCCGCCTTCACCACCGTCCTCGCGGTGACCGACCCCTCGGTCTTCGCCTGGTTGATCGCGATCTGGCTCTGGCTGACCGTGCTCTTCGCCAACCTGGCCGAGGCGGTTGCCGAGGGCCGGGGCAAGGCGCAGGCCGCCACGTTGCGGCAGGCGAAGAAGGACACCATCGCCACCCGGCTGGTCGGCTGGACGCCGGGCGCCGCCGCGAACAGGTACCGCGACGAGGCGGTCCCCGCGCCGGCGCTCAAGCAGGGCGACTTCGTGCTGGTCGAGGCCGGCAACATCATCCCGGGCGACGGCGACGTGGTCGAGGGCATCGCCAGCGTGGACGAGTCGGCCATCACCGGTGAATCCGCGCCGGTGATCCGGGAGTCCGGCGGCGACCGCAGCGCGGTCACCGGCGGTACGAAGGTGCTCTCCGACCGGATCGTCGTGAAGATCACCCAGAAGCCGGGGGAGAGCTTCATCGACCGGATGATCGCCCTGGTCGAGGGCGCCAACCGGCAGAAGACCCCGAACGAGATCGCGCTGAACATCCTGCTCGCCGCGCTGACCATCATCTTCCTGCTGGCCGTGGTCACGCTCCAGCCATTGGCGATCTTTTCCAAGGGCTACCAGGCGGCCGCACCGGACAGCGGGGCGATCACCGACGCCGGCGTCACCGGTGTGGTGCTGGTGTCGCTGCTGGTCTGCCTGATCCCGACCACCATCGGGGCGCTGCTGTCGGCGATCGGCATCGCCGGCATGGACCGCCTGGTGCAGCGCAACGTGCTGGCCATGAGCGGTCGGGCGGTCGAGGCGGCCGGGGACGTCAACACGCTGCTGCTCGACAAGACCGGCACGATCACCCTGGGCAACCGGCAGGCCGCCGAGTTCGTCCCGGTGGAGGGGCTGACCGCGGCCGACGTCGCCGACGCCGCGCAGCTGTCCAGCCTCGCCGACGAGACCCCCGAGGGCCGTTCGGTCGTGGTGCTCGCCAAGAACGAGTTCGGGCTGCGCGAGCGCGAGCCCGGGCTCATGCCGCACGCCACCTTCGTGCCGTTCACCGCCCAGACCCGGATGAGCGGTGTCGACCTGACGGCCGACGACGGGTCGGCCCGGCAGGTCCGCAAGGGCGCCGCGGCCGCGGTCATGAAGTGGGTACGCGAGAACGGCGGCCACCCCACCGAGCAGGTCGGGCAGATCGTCGACGAGATCAGCGGCATCGGCGGCACCCCGCTGGTGGTCGCCGAGCACGTCGCCGGCGAGCCGGCCCGCGCGCTCGGCGTGATCCACCTGAAGGACGTGGTCAAGTCCGGCATGCGGGAGCGGTTCGACGAGATGCGCCGGATGGGCATCCGGACCGTGATGATCACCGGTGACAACCCGCGTACCGCCAAGGCGATCGCGGACGAGGCCGGCGTCGACGACTTCCTCGCCGAGGCCACCCCGGAGGACAAGCTCGCCCTGATCCGCAAGGAGCAGGAGGGCGGCCGGCTGGTCGCGATGACCGGCGACGGCACCAACGACGCTCCGGCGCTCGCCCAGGCCGACGTCGGAGTCGCCATGAACACCGGCACGTCGGCCGCCAAGGAGGCCGGCAACATGGTCGACCTCGACTCCGACCCGACCAAGCTGATCGAGATCGTGGAGATCGGCAAGCAGCTCCTGATCACCCGGGGCGCGCTGACGACGTTCTCCATCGCCAACGACATCGCGAAGTACTTCGCGATCATCCCGGCGATGTTCGCCGGGATCTACCCGAGCCTGGACGCGCTGAACGTCATGCGGCTGGCCAGCCCGGAGTCGGCGATCCTCGCCGCGGTCATCTTCAACGCGATCGTCATCGTCGCGCTGATCCCGCTCGCCCTGCGAGGCGTGCGGTACCGGCCGGCCAGCGCCTCCAAGCTGTTGAGCCGCAACCTGCTGCTCTACGGGCTCGGCGGCATCATCGTGCCGTTCGTCGGCATCAAGCTCATCGACCTCCTCATCCAGTTCATCCCGGGGATCTGACATGCGCCTTCCCAGCTGGCTCTCCCAACACCTCGCCGCGCTGCGCGCGGTGCTGGTCTTCACCGTGCTGCTCGGGCTGGCCTACCCGCTCGCCCTGGTCGCCGTCGGCAAGCTGCCCGGCCTCTCCGGAAAGGCGGACGGCTCCCTGGTCACCGTGGACGGCAGGACCGTCGGCAGCGCGTTGATCGGCCAGAACTTCACCGACGCGGACGGCAACCCCGTCCCGCGCTACTTCCAGTCCCGCCCCTCGGCCGCCGGCGACGGCTACGACCCGACCGCCACCTCGGCCAGCAACCTCGGCCCGGAGAGCGTCGTCGACACCCTCTCCACCGACCCGGAGAGCGCCTCCGAGAGCCTGCTCACCCAGGTCTGCGCCCGCAGCAAGGCGGTCGGCGAGCTGGACGGCGTGGACGGGCGCCGGCCGTACTGCACCCCCGAGGGGGTGGGTGCGGTGCTCGCCGTGTTCCGCGCCGACGGGCTGACCGGCCAGGTCACCCGGGTGGTCAGCGTCAACCAGGTCGCCCCGGCCACGCCGTTCGTCACCTCGTGGCAGGGCGTGCCGGTCGAGGTGGCCAAGCCGGACGAGGACTACGTCGCCGCCGGCGGCCTGATCGTGCCGGTCCGGGGCGACGCCCCGGCGGAGCCGGCCGTACCGGCCGACGCGGTCACCGCCAGCGGCAGCGGCCTCGACCCGCACATCAGTCCGGCGTACGCCGAGATCCAGGTGGCCCGGGTGGCGCGCGAGCGCGGCGCGGACCCGGCCGCGGTCCGGGCCCTCGTCGAGGAGCACACGACCGGCCGGTCGCTGGGCTTCATGGGCGAGCCGGGGGTGAACGTCCTCGAGCTCAACCTCGCCCTGGACGAGAAGTTCCCGAAGAGCTGACCCCCCTTCCGACGGGCGGGCCCACCGCAGGTGGTCCCGCCCGCGCGGCTCGAACCGCCCGATGGCCGGTGGCCGGTGGAAATCAGAGAGGATGTCTCCGTGCCCAGGGGAGAACTCCGCATCTACCTCGGGGCCGCCCCCGGCGTCGGGAAGACCTACGCGATGCTGGAGGAGGCCCAGCGGCGGGCCGAACGCGGCACCGACGTGGTGATCGGCTTCGTCGAGACGCACGGTCGTCCGCACACCGCCGCGATGATCGGCGACCTGGAACAGGTCCCGCGCCGCGCGCTCGACTACCGGGGCGCCCACTTCACCGAGATGGACCTCGACGCGCTGCTCGCCCGACGCCCCGAGGTGGCGGTGGTGGACGAGCTGGCGCACACCAACGTCCCCGGTTCCCGACACGAGAAGCGCTGGCAGGACATCCAGGACCTGCTCGACGCCGGCATCAGCGTGCTGTCGACCGTCAACGTGCAGCACCTAGAGTCGGTCAACGACGTGGTCGCCCAGATCACCGGCACCACGCAGCGGGAGACCGTCCCGGACCAGATCGTCCGCGCGGCCGAACAGGTCGAGCTGGTCGACATGACCCCGGAGGCGCTGCGCCGCCGGATGGCGCACGGCAACATCTACCGCCCCGACAAGATCGACGCCGCGCTCGGCAACTACTTCCGGGTCGGCAACCTCACCGCGCTGCGGGAACTGGCCCTGCTCTGGCTGGCCGACAAGGTCGACGACCAGCTCGACCGGTACCGCGCCCAGCAGGGTATCTCGGCCACCTGGGAGGCCCGGGAACGGGTCGTCGTGGCGCTCACCGGCGGCCCGGAGGGCGACACCCTGATCCGCCGGGCGGGCCGGATCGCCGCCCGCAGCAAGGGCGCCGACCTGCTCGCCGTGCACGTCACCCGCAGCGACGGCCTGGCCGGCGCCGACCCCGCCCAGCTCGCCCGGCAGCGGATCCTGGTGGAGAGCCTCGGCGGGACGTACCACCAAGTGCTCGGCACCGGCGTGCCGAAGGCGCTGCTGGACTTCGCCCAGGGCGTCAACGCCACCCAACTCGTACTCGGTGCGAGCCGGCGCGGCCGGTTCGCGCAGCTGTTCGCCCGAGGCGTCGGGGTGACCACCACGGCGCTGTCCGGGCCGATCGACGTGCACCTGGTCACCCATCAGCAGGCGGGGCGCGGACGGCGGACGGTCGGCGTCCCGGCAGCGCTGTCCCGGCGCCGCCGGCTGCTCGGCTTCGCGCTCGCCGGGCTGGGCATGCCGCTGCTCACCCTGCTGCTCCTGGCGCTGCCCGACCTCACCCTCACCAACGACATCCTGCTCTTCCTGGCCGGCGTGGTCGGCGTCGCGCTGCTCGGCGGGCTGTGGCCCGCGCTGGTCGCCGCGCTGGGCGGCTCCCTGCTGCTGAACTGGTTCTTCACCCCGCCCTTCTACACGCTGACCATCGCCGAGGCGGACAACCTCCTTGCCCTCGGCGTCTTCGTCGGCGTCGCCCTCGCGGTCAGCTGGGTGGTCGACGTCGCGGCACGGCGGACCCGGGAGGCGGCCCGGGCGTCCGCCGACGCGCAGACCCTGGCCATCGTCGCCGGCGGCGTACTGCGTGGCGAACGGCCGCTGCCGGCGCTGCTGGACCGGCTCCGGGAGACCTTCGGGCTGCGCGCGGTGAGCGTGCTGGAGTTGGCCGCGGACGCCGAGGGGCGGCCCGATCGGGCCCGTGAGGAGGGTGCCTGGCGGCTGGTGGCCAGCGACGGGGAACGTCCGGCGTGCAGCCCCAGCGCGGGGGAGACCGCGGTACCGGTGGATGACCGGCTCACCGTCGTGCTCAGCGGCCGGCGGTTGGAGGCCGCCGACCGGCGCCTCGTGGAGGCGTTCGCCGCCCAGGCCGCCGTCGCCCTCCGGCAGGAGCGCCTCGCCGAGGAGGCCGCCACCGCCCGGCCGCTGGCCGAGGCCGACCGGATGCGCACCGCGCTGCTCGCCGCGGTCAGCCACGATCTGCGTACGCCGCTGGCGTCGGCGAAGGCCGCGGTGAGCAGCCTGCGCAGCCACGACGTCGAGTTCGACGCCGACGACCGGGAGGAGTTGCTGGCCACCGCCGACGAGTCGCTGGACCGGCTGGCCCGGCTGGTGGCGAACCTGCTCGACATGAGTCGGCTGCAGGCCGGCGCGCTCGGCGTCGCGGCCACCGCGATCGGCCTGGAGGACGCCGTACCCCGGGCGCTGGACGAGCTGGGGCCGTCGGCGGCCGACGTCACCACCGACATCCCCGCCGACCTGCCCGCCGCCACCGCGGACCCGGGTCTGCTGGAACGGGTGCTGGTCAACATCGTGGCCAACGCGCTGCGCCACAGCCCGGCCGGGCAGCCGCCCACCATCACCGCGAGTGCCCACGCCGGGCAGGTCGAGCTGCGGGTCATCGACACCGGCCCGGGCATCCCCGAGGACCAGTGGGAGCACGTCTTCCTGCCGTTTCAGCGCCTCGGCGACCGGGACAACCAGACCGGGGTGGGGCTGGGGCTTGCGCTGTCCCGTGGGCTGGTCGAGGCGATGGGTGGCAGCATCACCCCGGAGACCACCCCCGGCGGAGGGCTGACCATGGTGCTGCGGCTGCCCGCGGCCCCGGAGCGGGCGCAGCGGTGACCCGCGTCCTGGTCGTCGACGACGAACCGCAGATCCTGCGCGCCCTGCGGATCAACCTGCGCGCCCGCGGGTACGACGTCGCGGTCGCCGACACCGGCCGGGCCGCGCTGAAGACCGCCGCCGCACACCCGCCGGACCTGGTGGTGCTCGACCTCGGCCTGCCCGACATCGACGGCGTCGAGGTGATCCGGGGGCTGCGGGGCTGGACCGCCGTGCCGATCATCGTGCTCTCCGGTCGGGCCGGCAGCGAGGACAAGGTGGCCGCCCTAGACGCCGGCGCCGACGACTACGTCACCAAGCCGTTCGGCGTCGACGAGCTGCTCGCCCGGATCCGTGCCGTCACCCGCCGCCTCGCTGTCACGTCGGGCGAGGGCGCCGGGGCGGGTACGGCGTCGGCGCGGATCGGCCGACACACCGTCGACCTCGCCGACCGGACGGTCACCCGCGACGACGGGGTGGAGGTCAAGCTGACCCCCACCCAGTGGGCCGTGCTGGAGAAGCTGCTGCGCCACCCGGGCAAGCTGGTCAGCCAGCGGCAGCTGCTGCACGACGTGTGGGGGCCGGAGTACCAGCACGAGACGAACTACCTGCGGCAGTACATGGCCCAGCTGCGGCGCAAGCTGGAGGACGATCCGGCCCGACCTCGGCACCTGATCACCGAGCCGGGCATGGGCTACCGCTACCGCCCCTGACCGGCCGGCCCGCCCGGTCGCCGCCGGCCGGTGGGGACGGTCGGCTGTCCGTGCCGGTCAGGAGCCGCCCTCCGGCGCCAGGTCGATCACCAGCACCTGATCGTCGAGGCCGACCGGCACGCCGTGCCGCCGGGTGTACGCCTCCGCAGCCGCCCGGAACGCCGGATCGGGCGACGGCAGCACCCGGCCGATCCCGGCGCGGGTCCGGCCACCCCGGCGCACCTCCACCGGCCCCGGTCGGCGGAAGTGCCGCCACCAGTGCTTGTCCGAGGCGTCGCCGACGAGCACGATCCACCGGTCGTCCGCCGGCGCGTACAGGACGGGCAGGCTGATCGACCGGCCGTCGGCGGCGCGGTAGCGCAGCTCGCAGAGCTGGCCGTCCAGCAGGCGGTGCCAGCGCCGGGACCGCAGGATCGCCAGCATCGCCCGGTTGACCAGGGTCGGCGGCCGGTGGGCGTGCCGGTGCCGCCGGGTGGGGCCCTTGTCGGTGTCCACCACTGCTCGCCTCCTCGCCACCGTGGGTCGCTGCCCGCGTACCCCCTTGATCGTCGCCCGGGCCAGCGGCCCGGCGCAGGGCCATCCGGCCCGTTCAGCCGGCGTGCACGTGCGGGCGGCGGGCGCGGTGCGGCTCCTGGCGGCGGAGGATCTCCCGGGTGACCGGGGCGATCTCGCCCTGACCGAAGATCAGGTAGCGCAGGAAGTTGCCGGCCGGATTCCCCTCGGTCCACTCGAAGTAGATGTGCGGCCGCCGGTGGGTCAGGTCGCGGATGTGCAGCAGCAGCGCGGCCAGCGCGTTCGGCACCGAGGAACTCGCCAGCCGTAGCACCCGGTAGCGGCCGTGCAGCACGGCGCCGGTGACGTGCAGTTCGGTCTCGAAGTCGGACGGGTCGGTGACGGTCACCTCGACGAAGATCACGTCGCTGTCCGCGGGGAAGTCGTTGTCGGCGATGATCTGTGCCAGCTTGTCGCGGTACTCGGCGGCGTCGTGGCTGGCCGACTCGTGGGCGATCAGCCGGATCCGCCGCCGGGCGCAGTCGGTGACGAAGCGCTGCGCGGTCGGGTCCAGTTCGACCGTGTTCACCCGCAGCTCGAACGCCCGGGAGAGCCGGGACAGCAGCGAGACGGCGAGGATCCCGCCGATGAAGCAGACGGCGATCTTCACCCCGTCCGGCCGTTCGACGACGTTCGCGATGGTGGTGTAGACGAAGACCACCGCGATGATCCCGAAGGCGACGGTGAGCCCGTGCTGCCGGCGGTGCCGGGCGGACAGCGTCACCGCGGTCGCCGCCGAGGTGATCAGCACCAGCACACCGGTGGCGTACGCGCCGCCCTGGGCGTCGACGCTGGCCTTGAAGACGACGGTGATCAGGAACGCGACGGCGGTGAACACCAGTACCAGGGGGCGCACGGCCCGCGCCCAGTCCGGGGCCATGCCGTACCGGGGGAGGTAGCGGGGCACGAGGTTGAGCAGGCCGGCCATGGCCGAGGCGCCGGCGAACCACAGGATGAAGATCGTCGACAGGTCGTAGATGGTGCCGAACGCCTCGCCGAGGTTCTGGTGCGCCAGGAAGGCCAGCGCCCGCCCGTTGGCCGGTCCGCCCGCCTGGAACGCCTCGGCGGGAATGAGCACCGTGGTGGCGACGCTGCTGGTGACGAGGAAGATGCTCATGATGACGGCGGCGGTGGTGAGCAGCCGCCGGGCACCGCGGATCCGCCCGGTCGGCTTGTCCTCCGTGTCGTCCGGGTCGCCCTTGATGTGCGGCATCACCGCGACCCCGGTCTCGAAGCCGGAGAGGCCGAGCGCGAGCTTGGGAAAGACCAGCAGCGCGATCGCCACCATCATCAACGGGTCACCGTGCTGGGTGGTCAGCGCCGTCGTCCAGTCCTCGACCGTGCTCGGGTGGCTGACCACCCGCCAGAGCGCGTCGACCACCACCACCGCGTTCAGCGCGAGGTAGACCCCGACCAGCCCGACCGCGATCCCGATCGCCTCGCCGAAGCCCTTCAGGAACACCGCCCCCAGCAGCGCCACCAGTACCAGCGTGACGATCACCTCGTGACCCTTGAGGCTCTCCGGCCAGAACGGGTTCTCGTCGATGTGGGCGGTGGCGTCGGCCGCCGAGAGGGTGATGGTGATGATGAAGTCGGTGGCGGCGAAGCCCAGCAGCACCAGCACGAACAGCTTGCCCTGCCAGTAGGTCAGCAGCTTCACCAGCATGGCGATCGAGCCCTCGCCGTGCGGGCTGTCGTGCGCCACCCGCCGGTAGACCGGCAGCGCGCCGAGGAGGGTGACCAGCACCAGCACCAGCGTGGCGACCGGGGAGAGCACCCCGGCGGCCAGTGCGGCGATGCCCGGCTGGTAGCCGAGGGTGGAGAAGTAGTCCACCCCGGTCAGGCACATCACCTTCCACCACGAGTGGTGGCGCTGCTCGGGAGGGCGCGCGTACGGCCCCTCGGTGCGGGTGGGCCGCTCGGACATGTCGGAAAGCAGCCAGTCCCGCAGGCCGTGTTTCTTACGGGCCCGGTTGCGGGTGTTGGTGCTCATGGTCGCCTCCGCGGGTCCCGGACTTGGTCAACGCGAGTATGCGGCCCCCGACCGATCGGCGGTGCGGCAGTACCCGGTCCGCGTTGGCTGACGCCTCGGCGCTCCGCGTGACCGCGTGTTTCAGGGCGCCGGGGCGGGGGATTCGCCGCCGGGGCGTCGCGGGTGCGGCGAGAGCACGAGATGTGGGAGGGCGATGGGCGACAGCGACCGGTCCACCTCCACCGGCGGTTTCGGCCGCACGCTCGACGAGCACGAAGACGGCGGGCGGCGGTCGCCGGGCCCGGGTGGGCTGGTGGACAGCGCCGTCTACCGCCACGGGCGCCGGCATGCCTCCCCCGTCACGCTCGGCGACACCTTTCACTGCCTGCAGGAAATCGACCACGCGATGGCCTGGATCGGTCTCTACCGGCCTGACACCGGGCAGATCCGGTCGCTGGCCCGGGAGTTCCAGCTGCACGACTTGGCCGTCGAGGACGCGATCAACGCCCACCAGCGGCCCAAGCTGGAACGCTACGGGGAAACCCTGTTCCTGGTGCTGCGCGCCGCCCGGTACGTCGACGAGCGCGAGGAGGTCGAGTTCAGCGAGGTGCACCTGTTCATCGGGCCGGGCTTCGTGATCACCGTCCGGCACGGCGAGGCGCCGGACCTGGCCGCCACCCGCCGCCGGCTGGAGGGCGACCCGCAGGTCCTCGCCCTCGGCCCGGAGGCCGTGCTGTACGCCGTGCTGGACCAGGTGGTGGACGGCTACGCCCCGGTGGTGGCGGGCCTGGAGAACGACATCGACGAGATCGAGACCGAGGTCTTCGGCGGCGATCCCAACGCCAGCCGCCGGATCTACGCGCTCAGCCGCGAGGTGATCGAGTTCCAGCGGGCGGCCCGCCCGCTGCTCAAGGTGCTCGGGGCGCTCAGCGGCGGCTTCGAGACGTACGGCACGCACGAGGAGCTGCGGCGGAGGCTGCGCGACGTGACCGACCACCTGACCCAGGTGGTCGAGCGGGTGGACGGGTTCCGGCACCTGCTGCAGAACATCCTCACGGTGAACTCCACCCTGGTCAGCCAGGCGCAGAACGAGGAGATGCGCAGCCTGACCGCCGCCAGCTACGCGCAGAACGAGGAGCTCAAGCGGATCTCCTCCTGGGCGGCGATCCTGTTCGCGCCGACCCTGATCGGCACCGTGTACGGGATGAACTTCACCCACATGCCGGAGCTGAACTGGCGGTACGGCTACCCGGTGGCGCTCGCCCTGATGGCGCTCGTCTGCGCGGCCCTCTATCTGGCCTTCAAGCGACGCGGGTGGTTGTGAGACGCCGGCTACCTGCACGTTCCCGGCAGTCGTCCACTGTCGAAACGTTCCCTTAACTCGACGTTAGTGTTCACAGAACGTGCCGGTCCTGGTGGATCCGGGTGACCTCGGCCTAGCGTGACGACGCCGTCAAGAACGCCGTTAACCGGGGGAGAAGGCGTCGTGCCGCCGTATCGGAACAGCGTCCGGCCATCGTGATCAGGGCCCGCTATCAGTGTTACCGCGCCGATCGCGAGCTCATTGCCTGGCGTCTGCTGGCCGGCAACAACCGGGTCCTCGGGGTGTCCTCCCATCGGTACCGGGCGCTGGAGCAGGCGGTGGCCGCGATTCGCCATGTGCATCACGCGGTCGAGCGGGGAGAGTTCGCCATCGAGCGACAGGCCGGCGGGTTGTGGTGGTGGGATCTCACCGCTCGATCCGGCCCGCTGGCCCATTCGCCACAAGGCTTCGCGCGCCGGGTGGACGCGCGACTCGCCGCGGACCGGTTCCGCTCGAACGCGACCGTCGCCGAGATCGAGCAGGGGTTGTCGCTGTTCGAGTCGGGGCGGCGGGGTCGGACGCTGAGCGGTGGCCGGTCGGCGCGTCCGGAGCTCCCGCGGCCGAGGTCCCAAGACTAAGTGTCGCCGCAGCACCACGTTTGGTGACTGTTAACAATTTTCGATTTCGCTGCCACTGGCACCTCGCACCACCCGCCAATCACGACTGTCCGAAAGAGGCGTCCCGTGCACTCCTCCGCAGAGGCCGATTCCGACGAGGTCGATCCGGTGCAGGATGACCGACCCCTGGTCGGCGACGACACCGTGGGCGCACCCTCCACAGCCGACAGTCCTCGCCGGATCAGCGCCGCCGTACCGGTGACCGACCGGATCTTCCGGGGCGCCGCCGCGCTCTCCGGCATCCTGGTGCTCGTCGTCATGGGCGGCATCGGCCTGTTCCTGGCGTACCAGTCGGTGCCGACGCTGCGGGTGCTGGGGTGGAGCTTCTTCACCGAGCGGCAGTGGCTGCCCGAGCAGAACAAGCTCGGCATCGCCGCCGTGCTGGCCGGCACGGTCCAGGTGGCCACCGTCGCGATCGTGATCGCGTTCCCGCTGGCGCTGGGCGTGGCGCTGTTCATCTCCGAGTACGCCCCGCGCCGCTGGCGCCGTACGCTGATCGCGCTGCTGGATCTGATGGCCGCGATCCCTAGTGTGGTCTACGGCCTCTGGGGGTTCTTCTTCCTCCAGCCGCAGATCATCTACCTGTCCCGCTGGCTCGGTGACCACCTCGGGTTCATCCCGTTCTTCCACGTGCGGACCGACCCGGCCTTTCCCGGCTGGGAACAGAACCTCTACACCTCGTCGGCGTTCATCGCCGGCGTCGTGGTGGCCCTGATGGTGATGCCGTTCGCCGCCTCGGTGATGCGGGAGGTCTTCTCCCAGGCCCCGCTCTCCGAGCGGGAGGGCGCGCTGGCACTGGGCAGCACCCGTTGGGGGGTCATCCGCGCGGTCGTGCTGCCCTTCGGTCGGGGCGGCATCATCGGCGGCACGATGCTCGCGCTCGGCCGGGCACTCGGCGAGACGATCGCGGTGCTGCTGATCATCTCGCCGGCCTTCGACCTCAAGTGGTCCGTCGTGGAGCGCGGCACGATCACCGTCTCCACCCTGATCGCCGGCCGGTTCGGCGACGCCGTCGGCTTCCAGATCTCCGCGCTGCTCGCCGCCGGCCTGGTGCTGTTCCTGTTCACCCTGCTGATCAACACGCTCGCCTCGCTGCTGGTCACCCGGGCCCGCAGCGGCGCCGCGACGGAAATCTGAGGTTCCGATGACCGCCACCCTCCCCGCACCCCGGGGGTCGAGCGTCGACGAGGCCACACCCGTGCCGACGTCGGGGCCCGACCGCCCGGCCACCGACCGTGGTCGGCCGCGACGCGACCTGCCGCGGCTGTTGCGCACCACCACGGTGGACGACGTCCTGGCCGTGCTCGGCTCCGCCGTCGGCGCGGTCGCGCTGGTCTGGCTGCTCTACGGCAACCTGATGCCGGTGGCCGGCACGCTCGGCTTCGTGGTCTGCTCCTTCCTGGCCTTCCTGCTGCTCTACGCGGCGGTGAGTGCCCTGCGCCACCGCGGCCCGACGATCGCCGACCGGCTCGCCGCCGCCACCGTCTGGTCGGTGGCGGCGGTCGTCGGGGCGGCGCTGGCGCTGATCGTGGGGTACACCTTCTGGCGCGGCCGGGAGGCGCTCAGCCACCCCAACCTCTTCACCCAGGACCTCGGCCTGGCCGGCCCGCTGGACCCGCTCACCCGCGGCGGCATGCTGCACGCCATCGTCGGCTCGCTGATCCAGATCACCATCGCCGTCACGATCACGCTGCCGCTCGGCGTCGGCTGCGCGATCTTCCTCAACGAGGTGCGCGGGCCGCTGGCCCGGCCGGTGCGCACCGTGGTCGAGGCGATGACCGCGCTGCCGTCCATCGTCGCCGGCCTGTTCATCTACGCCACCGTGCTGGTCGCGGCGGGCTTCCAGCGCAGCGGTCTGGCCGCCGGGCTGGCGATCAGCGTGATGATGCTGCCGATCATCGCCCGGGCCGCCGAGGTGGTGCTGCGGGTGGTGCCCAACGGGCTGCGCGAGGCGAGCCTCGCGCTCGGCGCCTCCCAGTGGAGCACGGTCTGGAAGGTGGTGCTGCCCACCGCCCGGCCCTCGCTGGTCACCGCGATGATCCTCGGCGTCGCCCGGGGCATCGGTGAGACCTCACCGGTGCTGCTCACCGCCGGATACACCACCTATCTCAACGCGGACCCGACCAGCGGCCCGATGGTGTCGCTGCCGCTGGTCACCTTCACGCTGGCGAAGTCGTCCGAGGAGACCGACCACGCCCGCGCGTTCGGCGCCGCCGCGATCCTGTTCTTCGTCGTACTGGTGCTCTTCGTGGTGGCCAGGGCGGTCGCCACCCGGATGGATCGAGGAGGGCGGCGATGACCGCGCGACGTACCCGAGGCCTGGCCGGCGCGCTGCGGGCGGCCGCCGCCGGCGCGCTGGCCGTCCTGCTCGGCGCCACCGGATCCCTGGGGACGGCGGCGCCGGCGCTGGCGGCGGAGGCGCCGATCTACGGCTCCGGCTCGACCTGGAGCGCGAACGCGATCGCCCAGTGGATCGCCGACGTCGGCGTGAACGGCCAGAAGGTCAGCTTCACCGCCAACGGGTCCAGCGCCGGCCGGCTGGACTTCGCCAACCGGCAGTCCGACTTCGGCGTCTCGGAGATCCCCTACCAGGGCGTCGACCCGTCAACCGGCACCAGCGACACGAGTAGCCGGCCGTACGCCTACATGCCCATCGTCGCCGGTGGCACCTCGTTCATGTACCACCTGACCGTCGGCGGGCAGCTCTACCGCGACCTGCGCCTCTCGGGTGAGACGATCACGAAGATCTTCACCGGCCAGATCACCAACTGGGCCGACCCGGCGATCACCCGGGACAACAACGGCAAGAAGCTGCCCAGCAAGCGGATCGTCCCGGTGGTCCGGTCGGACGGCTCCGGCACGACCGCCCAGTTCACGCTCTGGATGGCCAAGCAGCACGGCAACCTCTGGTGCCCGTTCTTCGCGGCGAAGGTGACGAACAGCCGCGCCTGCGGGCTCACGTCCTACTACCCGCAGTTCGGCAACTCGGTGGCGCAGAGCGGTTCGGTGCAGATGGCCGGCTACATCTCCGCCAGCTACGGCGAGGGCACGATCGGGTACGTCGAGTACTCGTACGCGCGGAACAAGAACTACCCGGTGGCCAAGGTGCGCAACGCCGCCGGGTACTACGCGCTGCCGACCGAGTACAACGTGGCCGTCGCGTTGCGCCGGGCCCGGATCAACACCAACCGCGACCCGAAGGTCTACCTCACCCAGGTGCTGGACGACGTCTATCGGGACGGCGACAAGCGCACCTATCCGCTGTCGTCGTACTCGTACATGATCCTGCCGACCTCCCTGGACGGCCGGATCACCGCCGAGAAGGGGCGGGCGCTCAGCATCTTCGGGCAGTACTTCCTCTGTCAGGGGCAGCAGAAGGCGGGGCCGTTGGGCTATTCGCCGTTGCCACTGAACTTGGTCAGTGCCGGTTTCGACCAGCTGCGCCGAGTGCCCGGCGCGGTCACCACGACGTTGCGCCCCGAGGGCTGCCAGAACCCCACGTTCGATGCAGGCAACCCGAACAGCAACCGGCTGGCGCGCATCGCCCCGCAGCCGCCCGAGTGCGACCGCGACGGCCAGGGCCCGTGTAGCGGCGGCGGCAGCCAGGGTCCGGGTGGCGGCCCCGCAGGGGGCGGCACCAACGGCGGCGGTTCCACTGGTGGCGGTTCTACCCGCGGCGGTCCCGTCGGCGGCGGCGGTCCCGTCGGCGGCGGCGGGACGGGCCCGGGGGGCACCGCCACCGGGGGCACCGCGAGCGGGGGAACGGGACCCGGCGGCACGCCGGGAGCCACCCCGGGCACCCGGGTCGACCCGGTCACCGGCGAGGTGATCGCCCAGGGGCAGGCCACCGAGGACGCCGTCCCCGGAGCGGCGGGCGGCTCGGGCGGCACCATCGAGCTGGCCGCCACCTCGGCCGGCACCACCAAGGCGCTCGGCGCGCTGGCGGTCGCCGAGCTCGGGCTCGTGTTGCTGCTGCCGATCCTGGTGGCCCGGATGCTGCGCCGCCGCTCCGCCGGCCACGACGGCGAGGACTGACGAATGTTCTCCCACTCCACCCCCACCTTGAGGAGCAGAACGATGAGGCGCAGTCCTGTCGCCGACCGCCGGTGGCGGCGGCCCACTGCCGGCGGCACCGCGCTCGGCGTGCTGGCGACGATGATCGCGGTGCCGGGGCTGCTGCTCGGCACCGCCGCGCCGGCCGCCGCCGACGGTCCGGTGATCGGCCCGGACACCGGCACCGCTGGGCCGATGAGCCTGACCCAAACCATGGACGACCGCTACGGCGCCGACCTGGGGCAGACCTTCACCGGCACGGTCACGGTCTCCCAGACCACCGGCCTGACCCGTCAGCGGATCAACGTCTCCTGGTCCGGCCTGCGGCCAGGCACCGATCAGGTAACCGCAGTGGTCGTCATGCAGTGCTGGGGGGCGCCGGCCGAGGTGACACCACAACGTTGCTGGTTCGACACCCGCACGTCCGACATTGTGGGACTGGGTATGGACCCGAAACTGACGCCCGGTTCGATCCCCGACCCGGCCGTGTGGGGTAAATTGACCGAGTCCGACCCGCTCAGCAACAACTACATCATGCCGTTCACCTCGCGTAGTGGTAAGTCGCACGCCGCGATGCAGGCGGTCTATGAGACGGGTGGGCTCTGGCCGGAAAACTTCCCGCCGGGCGGCCGTTACGGCCCTGGCGTTTATAAGGATCCGCCGGCGGATCGGTCCTTGGAAACCACCAACGAGGTGCTGGCGGGCGGCAACTCCGATGGCGCCGGAAGCCGACCCTTCGAGACGCTGCCTGCAGAGGACGTGCCGAGCCTTGGCTGCGGTGCGACGAAGGTCTGCTCCCTCGTGGTCATCCCCATCGGACCGACGGGCTGCCGCACGAATGAGGAACTGCCGCCCCTCTATCAGAACTTGGCGAACGATCTGGGTCTGGATCTGCCCGGCATCTGCGCCGGAGCGGACGGACTTCGGGGAGCGGAAAGCTGGCTCATGCCGAGCCAATGGGATCGACGCTTCGTGTTCCCGCTGAGCTTCAGACCTACCGCAGCCGTTTGTGCTGCGGACAACCGGCCGGAAAGCGGCACGCTCGGGTCACCGCTGCTGGCACCTGTCATGGCTAGTTGGCGGCCCAAGTTCTGTCAGGACCGCGCTCTGTTCAAACTCGGCTACACCGACCTCCCGGAGGGCGACGCCCGGCGGCAGTTCGCCGCGGCTCTTGCCGAGGATCGCAGCGACGGTCCCAAGGCACTGCTCACCTCCCGCCCTCTGCCCGAGGCGCCAACCCGTCCGCTGGCCTATGCTCCGGTCGCCGTTGACGCTTTTACCGTCGCCTACATCATCGACGCACCGGACGAAACCGGAGTGGGTCGAGAGGTGACAAAGCTCAGGCTCAACGCCCGGTTGGTCGCCAAGTTGGTCACGCAGTCCTACCACGGCTACAGCCTTGGTTACGAGTCGCCGTTGAAGGATAATCCGAGCTGGTGGGGTGCGGATCCCGAGTTCATCGAGTTGAACCCTGGGCTCAACCTGCCCGGAGAGGCTCCTCCGGGAGGCACCTTTCCGCTGCTCCTGCAGGGCGATCAGGACCTTGTGAACGCGGTGACCGCGTACATCGCGAACGATCCGGCTGCCGTAGCGTGGCTCCGAGGTGCCGCCGATGAGTGGGGCATGCGGGTCAACCGCAAGTTCCGCGACTGGTCGGTCCCGGCGGACCAGTTTGAGTTGCGCGAAGACTGGGTGACCCCGGGCAAGAAGACCAGCGTCAACGGTGCCGTTCTGTGGTTCAACCAGTTGGCGAATTCGGCAGGCGCTTTGCGGGATGCCGCACTGGCGATGGTCAAGGCCCGACCCACCAGCACGGAGAATCCAACCATCTTCAACGACCCTGTCACGAATGAGTCGACTGTGCAGGGTTACAGCCGCACGACCGCTCAGCAGCCGGGATCGCGAGGCCTGCTGGCCATCATGGACTCGGGGAACACGGCTCAATTCGGCCTACGATCGGCGGAGCTGGAGAACCCGGCTGGGCAGTTCGTCGCGCCGACCACGGCCGCCATGAGCTACGCCATGCAGACCCTGCGCACCGACAAGTCAAGTGGGGTCTCCTCGGTCGACTTGACCAGGTTGGACCGTCGAGGCTACCCCGGCACGATGCCCATCTATGCCGCAGTGCCGACCGCCGGGCTGAACAAGACGGATGCGGCGAACTACGCGACCTTCCTCGACTACGCGGCCGGAAAGGGCCAGCAGGTCGGGCTCGAAGCCGGTGACCTGCCCACAGGCTACCTGCCGCTGCCGGCCGACCTGGCCAGGCAGACCGTCGCCGCAGCCGCGGCCGTGCGCGACCAGACGGGTGCCACCGCCGCTCCCGGTGGGACGCCCCCGTCCGCGGGCGGAAAGCCGGCCGGCGGGGCGAGTTCGGCCGGCGGTAGCGGCACATCCGGTGGTGGCGGGACGACCGGTGGTGGCACTACCGGTGGAGGCACCGGAAGTGCCGGCGCGGGCAACGGTGCTCCCGGCTCGGTCCCGACGCCCGGGGCCGTGCCGAAGCCCGGCGCTGCCGGCACGCCGAGCCCGGCGCCCGCGGTGGCTCCGGCCAACGTGGCCACCACCAGCACCGACGACTCGCAGAGCGGCCGGTGGACGCTGCCGGTGCTGATCGCGCTGGGGCTGCTCGCCGGGATGCTCGCCCCGGTGGCCGCCGTGGCCAGCCGGCCGGGCCATCCGCTCAACAAATGGGTCGGCCGGGTCGGCGGGGCCCTGCCCTGGCGACGCTCCTGAACGTTCGCTGATCACCCTTACACGACCCCGATCCCGGGTGGCGGGCCACCGGCCCGCCACCCGGTCCCCTTGTTGGAGGCCACCGTGACGACGACCACCCTTCCCGTGGTGACGGCCGATCCCGCCGTCGACCTCCCGCCCCCACCTCCGACCTCGAAGCCGGCTCCGAGGCGGATCTTCTGGGCCGACGCGGCCAGCCGCGTCCTCGCCGCCCTGGCCGTCGCCGCCCTGGCCTTCGTCGGCTATCTGCTGGGGATCAGCCCGTTGCAGCACGACCGGGCCCAGTCGGTGCTGCGGGACGCGCTCGCCGACCAGCTCGCCGCGCAGACCGCCCCGGCGGGCGGCGCGATCGCCACCGGCAGCCCGGTCGCACTGTTGCGCATACCGGCCCTGAAGGTCGACGAGGTGGTGGTGGAGGGCACCGGCGGCGGCCAGCTCGACGACGGCCCGGGGCACCGGCCGGCGAGCCCGCTGCCCGGTCAGCCGGGAACGGCGGTGATCTTCGGCCGGTCGCTGACGTTCGGCGCGCCGTTCCGCCACCTCGACCGGCTCAAGCCGGGGGACGTGGTCACGGTGAGCACCGTGCAGGGCGAACACTCGTACCTGATCACGGGTGTACGCCGGGCCGGCGCGCCGCTCCCGCCGCCGCTGCGGCCCGGCGAAGGGCGGATGACGCTCGTCGGCATGGAGGGTGGCGGACGGTTCGGCGGCGACCGGCTCGGCGCCGACCGCACCGTCTACGTGGACGGCAGCCTGACCACCCCGGCGCAGGAGGCGCCACCCGGGCGGAGCCGGGTGCAGTGGGCGCAGGAGGCCCCGCTGGCCGCGGACGACACCGGCTTCATTCCGCTGGTGCTCTGGCTGCAGCTGCTGGCCCTCGCCGTCGCCGGTCTCACCTGGGCCCTGCACCGGTGGGGCCGCCTGGAGACCTGGATGATCGGCCTCCCGGTGGTGCTCGCCCTCGGTGTGCAGGTGTTCCACCTGGCGACCGTCACCCTGCTGCCCAACCTGCTGTAGCGCCTCCGAAAAGGCCGAGGGCCCGGCACCCGTCGCGGGTGCCGGGCCCTCGCCCGTACGTCGGAACCTCAGGACAGCGTGACGCCCAGGGCGACCACCTGGGTGGGCGTGCTGGCCGCGAACCCGTTGTCGGAGACGAAGACCAGGCTGCGCCGACCGTCGGCGAGCTGCGGGCCCCAGGTCATGCCCTGCAGGTTCTGCACGGTGCCGATGCCCAGCGTGGAGAAGTCCAGCAGCAGCCGCTTCTGCAACGGGGTGTAGTCGGCGCCGGCCAGGGCGGCCGGGGCCTCCTCGCTCAGCAGGTTGGTCGCGCCCAGCGTCGGGTCGACCTCGTAGAGCCGAACAGAGTTGCCGCCGTCGGCCAGCGGGGCCTGCTCCAGCACCAGGATGCGGGTCTCGTCGACCGACAGCACCTCGGCCACCCCGTTGCCCGCCAGCGTGTCCAGCGGGTAGGCGAACTGCACCACCGGCTGGCCCGACTCGCGCTCGCGGTAGGTCACCCGGACGGCGGTGTCGCCGTCCTGCAGCAGCGGCCGGCGCAGCGCGGAGATGACGAACGCACCGTCCGTGCTCACCGCCAGGCCGCTGTACCCGCCGCCCGCCCGCGGGCCGGTGGTGGCGGCCACCTGCTCGTTCGGCGTACGCGGCAGCTCGGCGACGAAGCCGCCGGTGGTCGTGGCCCGGCGGATCACCGGGTCGACCGACTTGGCCCTGTCCCCGGCCGAGGCCCAGAGCACGTTGCCGGCCGCGGCGTCGTACCGGATGGCCTGCGGGTCGACCAGGTCCTGCCCGGCGACGGACGACTTCGGGTAAGGCGTGCCGTCCGGGCGCTTGAGCGTGTTGACGCCGGCCGAGACGCTGATCTTGCACCCGGTCGGCGACACGGCCAGCGACGCCGAGTAGAACCGGGCCGGTTGCCGGTCCGACCGGTCGCCGCTGAGCAGGAAGGCCCGGTTGCTGGCCGGGTCGAAGTCGATGCCGGTGAAGCCAGCCACCCCGGTGTAGCTCAGCGAGCCGGGCAGGTTGGTGGTGCCGAGCAGGTCGAACTGGTAACCGGGCACGGTCACGACGGGCGCGGCCAGCGCCGGCGTACCGGCCAGGGTGGTGGCCGCGACGGCGGCCGCGGCCACGGCCAGCAGATTTCTGCGGGTGAGCACTGATTCCTCCAGGAATCGAACCGGATGAAAGATCTGGCGACGTGAATTTCATCGGCGGTGGGTGACGGCCGGTTGACCGGGCCGTGGTCGCCACACGTCGGTGCCACTGCGGAGCCATCGACACGGGCCGGGGCCCGGCACGATGCCGGGCCCCGGTTGGTGCGGGTTGTGCTGCGGTCAGCTGTTGGCGCCGCAGTTGGCCGAGCGGCGGAAGCCGGCGGCCTCGATGTCGGCCTTGGCGGTGGCGTTGGTGCAGATCCAGCCGAGGTTGCTGAAGGCGGCGTCGAGGCGGGCCTTGTAGGCGCTGCCGGTGGCCAGGTCGGCGGTGCGGAACACGTTGAACAGCGGCCGGTCGTAGATGGTGACCGCGTTGGTCGCGGTGGAGACCTTGCCGGTCACCGGGTCGACCTTGACGGTGGCGTTGGCGGCCAGGCCGGTCGGCCGGACGCTGTCGTTGATGTTGCGGAAGATGACGGTGCTGTAGGCACCCTTGCGACCGGCCGAGAACGGCACCAGGGCGTTGGTGTTGTTCGCGATCGGGGCCGGGTCGTGCTCCTGCACCGGGACCTCGGGGGTGGCGGCGTTGCCGTCGTTGTCCCAGGTGTCCTTGGCGCAGCTGCCCTTGGTGGTCTCGGTCAGGCCGATGAAGGCCAGGAAGGTGGCCCGGGTGCCCGAGCCGGCCTGCGGCAGGTAGGCGGTGCGGTTGCAGGCGCTGGTGCCGGCGGCCGCCTTGTAGAGGTTGTTCAGGTCCAGCGTGGTCAGGGTGCTGGGCACGGTGCTGCCGCTGGCCTTGACCGCGACGCCCAGGCCGTCCCGGGCGAACTCGCGGAAGGTCAGGGTCGACTCGGTGCCGTCGGTCTTCTTCGCGCGGGAGGACCGGGCGAAGTCGATGCAGTGGCTGGCGTCGGCCTTGAGCGCCGAGATGCCCGCCGACGAACCGTTCGGGCGGGTGATCGCGGTGCAGCCCGGCTTGAGGGAGATGGTCGCGGAGCCGGTGGCGTCGTACGAGAACAGCTTGTTGGTCGGCGCCGGGGACTTGACGTTGTAGTCGGCCGCGAGCTTGGCGACGACGTACTCCGTGGTGTCGGAGCCGACGCCGACGACGTCCGACGCCGCCGGGGTGCCGGGGCTGTCCGCGTACGCGGTGCCGGTCACGGCCATCAGCAGGGCGGCCGAGCTGGCAAAGGCCAGGCCCGCCGAGCGGAGAACTGAGCGCATCTGAAGATCCTCCTTGTAAGGGCGCTCGGATCGGCTCCACGGTCCGTGGAGCCGCCACGAACCTTGCCGTCCGCCACCGTCGCACTCCACTACGTGACATCGAAGGTTGTGCTCTCGCGGGCACCCTTGCCGGTTAACGCCCAACCAACGGGCTCGCCCGTCGGCCGGGCGGAGCTGGACGGCTCGGGGCGCGGCCAGAGCGAGCGCCGTGGCGTGGTGCATGTCCCGTGAACCGGACGTTCACCCGACGCCGCGCGGACCTGACTAGCGTCGATCCCGGCCGGCGCGGGGGCTCCGGCGTCCAGGGTGACGAGAGGGGGTGGCCGCGGTGTCCGTCCACGGAATCCAGGCCGAGCACGATGGGGTCGACGGTACGGCCGCGACGGCCGTGCTGCCCGCGGTCGAGACCACGCAGCACCACCCCGTGCACGCGGCCGGTGGAGCGACCCTGCGGGCCGAGGCGGTCTCCGCGTGGTTCGGCTCGCACAAGGTCCTCGACCAGGTCTCGCTGACGATGGCCGCCGGCACGGTCACCGCCCTGATCGGCCCGTCCGGCTGTGGCAAGTCCACCTTCCTGCGGATCCTCAACCGGATGCACGAGCTGGTGCCGTCGGCGGCGCTGGCCGGCGAGGTCCGGTTGGACGGTCGGGACATCTACCAGCACGGCCGGCCGGTCATCGAGACCCGCCGCCGGATCGGGATGGTCTTCCAGAAGCCGAACCCGTTCCCGGCCATGTCGATCGCCGACAACGTGCTGGCCGGCCTGCGGCTCACCGGCACGACCGTGTCCCGGCGGGACCGGGACGCCCTGATCGAGGAGTGCCTGACCAAGGCGGGCCTGTGGCGCGAGGTGCGCGACCGGCTCAGCCAACCCGGCGGCGCCCTCTCGGGTGGTCAGCAGCAGCGCCTGTGCATCGCTCGCTCCCTGGCCGTGCGCCCCGACGTGCTGCTGATGGACGAGCCGTGCTCCGCGCTCGACCCCACGTCGACCCGCCGGATCGAGGAGACGATCGAGGCGCTGCGGCACGACGTGACCATCGTGATCGTCACGCACAACATGCAGCAGGCCGCCCGGGTGTCCCAGTACTGCGCCTTCTTCCTCGCCGAGGAGGGCCGGCCGGGGCAGATCGTGGAGGCCGACGACACCGGGACGATGTTCGGCGCGCCCCGGGACCACCGCACCGCCGACTACGTGCACGGTCGCTTCGGCTGACGAGCCCACCCGGCCCTGCCACCCCGCCCGCGAGCGGCGCTGCCCCGGTCATCGGGCATTCACCGGTCCGCCACCGGCGCGGGACACCATCGGAGACGATGTACATCGACTCGTACTGGGAGCGGACCGCGCCGGGGTTGTGGGGCGAGCCGGCGAACGCCGTCACCAACGTCGCGTTCCTGCTCGCCTCCGGGGTGCTGATCTGGCTGCTCGCCGGGCAGCGCCGGGCGGTGCCGGCGAGCCTGCGGCTGCTGCCGTATCTGCTCGGGGTGGTGGGGTTGTGCAGCCTGGCTTTCCACCTGCTGGCCACCCGCGCCACCGCCGCGCTGGACTCGCTGTCGATCCTGCTGTTCATCCTGGCCGCCGTGGTGTTGCTGGCGCACCACATGTGGGGGCTGCCGTGGCGCCGGGCGTGGTGGGCCGCGCCCGGGTACGTCGCCTTC
Organism: Micromonospora sp. NPDC000089; assembly: GCF_042899365.1. Classification (NCBI taxonomy): domain Bacteria; kingdom Bacillati; phylum Actinomycetota; class Actinomycetes; order Micromonosporales; family Micromonosporaceae; genus Micromonospora; species Micromonospora sp. NPDC000089. The sequence continues at coordinate 13,226 of NZ_JBIAZT010000019.1, read as the reverse complement.
GCGATCGGGACGACCGCGGCCCTGGCGGCCGTCGGCGGGGAACGCGCCGTTCTCGGCGGCTACGTTCCCGCGTTGGTCAGCCTCCTCGTCCTCGCCGGTCTGCTGCGGTGGACGGCACCTGCCCCGGCCCGCCGGTACGCCGGTTGGCTGCTCGTCGCGGCCGGGATCTTCACCGTGTCGCTGACCCTGCGCACACTGGACGGGCCGCTGTGCGGCCGGCTGCCGATCGGCACGCACTTCCCCTGGCACTGTCTGAACGCGGCGGTGCTGTTCATCGTCGCGTACGCGGTGGTGCACCGCTGGCAGTGGAACCGCACCGGCTGAGACTCCCTCCTGACTGACCACTCAGTCTGAACGTCTCGGGCTGACTGACAACTCAGTTGGTACGGTGGGCCGACAGTCGATCCAACTGTGGCCCGGTGCACCCCTCCGCCGGGCCCATCCCTTGCGTGGAGAGTTGATGGCAACCACCCCGAACGGCACGATCACTCAGGCGTCCGCCGCGGACGCGGAGGCCGTGACGTCGATCCTGGCCGAGGCGTTCATGCAGGATCCGGTCAGCGGCTGGATCTTCCCGGACGAGGCCGAGCGACGCCGGTACCACCGGGACTTCTTCGCCCCGTTCGTCAAGCTGGCCCTCGAGGGCGGGCACATCGACGTGTTCGGCGACAACATGGGTGCGGCGCTCTGGCTCCCCGTGGACGGTGCCGAGCACGCCGAGGGCGAGGACGACGCTGTGCTGACCGCGCTCGCCGAGACCATCCCGGGTGACCCGCTGAAGCGCTTCGAGGCCCTCGGCGAGAAGATGGACGCGGCCCACCCGCAGGACCCGCACGCGTACCTGCCCTTCATCGGGGTCGACCCGCGCTACCACGGCCAGGGCGTGGGCGGCGCGCTGATCCGGTACCAGCTGGCCGAGCTGGACAAGTCCGGCCGGGCGGCCTACCTGGAGGCGAGCTGCCTGCGTAACGCGGCGCTCTACGAGCGGCTCGGCTTCCGCCCGATCAACGAGCCGATCACCCCGGCAGACGGGCCGAGCCTCTACCCCATGTGGCGCGACCCCGCCTGAGCAGGGAATCCCGCGTTCGCGCGGAGCGTCAGCTGAACACGCAGGTGGCCCGGTCGAACGATCGACCGGGCCACCTGGCGTCGGGAAGTGGTTACCTGCCGCCGACGTACGGGGCGTCCTGCCGGTGCGCCGGCTGCGGCGTCGGGTGCAGCCCGGGCTCGTGCAGGTCGTCCTCGGCGATCCGCCCGATGTTGGCGTACACCTGGGGGCGGGAGCTCTTCAGCGCCAGGCCCCACAGCAGACCGATGAGGCCGGCCACCAGCGGCAGCGCGATCAGCGTCCAGTGGATGTAGGCCGCGGTCCCCGGAGCCAGCAGCGACTCGAAGTTGATCAGCACACCCAGCAGCACCGCGGCCAGCAGGATCGTGCCCAGGGCGGGCGCGATCGCCCGCCGCCAGGTGGACTCCCGCAGGTCGGGACGCTTGCGGAAGAAGCCCAGCACGGCGGCCGAGGTGAGCGTCATCAGCAGCACGACGCCGACCGCGGACGAGCCGGACAGCCAGGTGAACAGGTCGACGACCGGGTCCCGGCCGGCGAAGGCGAAGGCCAGGAAGACCACCACCGCCAGGGCCGACTGGAGCAGCGAGCCGACGATCGGCGCGTCGGTACGCCGGGACGTGGTGGCCAGGAAGGCCGGCAGCACGCCCTCGCGGCCCAGCGCGAACAGGTACCGCGCGACACCGTTGTGGAAGCTCAGCAGCGCGGCGAACACGCTGGTGATGAAGAGGACGTTGGCGATGTCGGCGACCGCGTTGCCGGCGTACTGCGCCAGGGTGCCGAAGACCAGGCCGGGGCCGGCCTCGGCGGCGGCGGCCGGCGTGTTGGCCGGACCGGTGACGATGGTCATCGCCCACGCGGAGAAGCCGTAGAACAGGCCGGTGAAGGCGACCGCGATGAAGGTGGCCCGGGCGACCGTACGCTTCGGGTCACGCACCTCCTCGCTGTAGATGGCGCCGGACTCGAAGCCGGTGAAGGAGGCGATGCCGAGCGCGAGCACCGCGCCGAACCCGTTGGAGAACAGGTTGGTGGGCAGGAACCCGTCGGCGGTCACGCCGTCGGCCGGGTGGCCGATGGCGACGAAGTCGAAGATCAGCACGGCGACGCACTCGGCGACGAGCAGCACGGCGAGCACGGTCGCGTTGAGGTCCACCCGGAGCAGGCCGAGGATGGCGACCACGACCCAGGCGGCCAGCGCCCACGCCCACCACTGCAGGTCGATGTCCGCCTTGGCCTTCATGAAGTCGGCGAGGATCGCACCGAACAGCCCGTACAGGCCGATCTGGATGGTGTTGTAGGCCACCATGGCGATCGCCGAGCCGGCGACGCCGCCGGCCCGGCCGAGCCCGTTGGCGATGTAGGAGTAGAAGGCGCCGGCGTTGGTGACGTAGCGGCTCATCGCGGCGTAGCCGATGGCGAACACGCCGAGCACGGCGGCCAGGAGCAGGAAGCTCAGGCCGGCGCCGATGTTGCCGCTGACCGCGTACATGGTGGTGACGCCGCCGCCGAGAACGGTCAGCGGCGCGGACGCGGCCACGACGAAGAACACCAGGTGCATGGTGCCGAGGCGACCCCGGCGCAGACCGGCATCCTCGGTGAAGTAGCTGTCGCTGGACAAGGGTCTCCCCCAGTGGGCGAGTAGAGAGGTGGACGTTGATCGTTGATTGAGCATGAGCAGACTAGGGGCAATCTCACCGGCCAACAAGCTCGGGCCGGGGCCGCCCGCTGAGTCACGGCTCAGCAGAAGTTGAGCTGTGGGTGTGCATGCCGTACCGTCGCGTACCGACAGTGCCCCCGCTGCACGCTCGCCAAAGGGTTCACCTAGACAATGAGTGCCGGCCCGATGCTACGGATAGCAGACGCCCTGTTTTTGATCGGTCATGACGAGTTCACCGGAAAACCACATTCCTCACTGGACCGGTTCGAGTCGGCCCTGGCCGGCGCCGCCCTCGCGGAGCTGCTCTTCGACGGCCGGATCGCCGTGGACAACAACTCCGTTGCCTGCCTGGACCCGCGCCCCTGGAACGAGGCGCTGACCGACCTGGTCATCGCGGAGCTGCAGGGCCGGGGCAACAAGCACTCGGTCAAGGTCTGGGTGCGCTACCTGCGCGAGGTGCACCAGATCCGGGAACGCGTCGGCGGCCGGCTGACCCACACCGGCATCGTGCGGCGCGAGGAGGGCGGCATGCTGCGCCGGGTCGTCCGGTGGCCGGCGACCGACCCGAACGAGGCCGCCCGGCCACGGGTGGTGCTCGCGGCCAACCTCCGGGCGACGAACGCCCCCATCGACCTGCAGACCGCCACCCTGGCGACGCTCGCCGACGTCGGCGGCCTGCGCGGCGTCATCGCCCTGGAGCGGGCCACCGGCGACCGGATCGACGACTGCCGGCGACAGCTGCCGGCGCCGCTGGCGGCGCTGCTCACCGGCATCGCCTCCGCCGTCGACGCCGCCACCATCACGGTACGGCGGTAGGTACCGGCCGACCGCCGCCGTGCCCGTGCTCAGCGGTGGGCCAGCTCCGACTCGAGCCGCCGGATGAGCGTCGTGCGTCCCTTGCCCGCGCGCTCCGCCCGCAGGGCCGCCCGCAGTTGCCGGTCGTCCAGGTCGCGGACGTGCCGGGTCGCCTCGGCCACGGTCAGCTCGGTGAGCGAGCCGCCCGTCACCGCACCGCGTCGCGCGCGCTTGGCCGGCCCGGTGTTGGCGACGTACTGCCGACCGGACGTCGAGGCCTTGCGCTTCTTGACGTCGGTGGCCCGTCGCTGCTCGGGGGAGAGCTTCTTCCACGCCTGATCGGGCAGGTAACGGGCGGTCTCGGCGCCGTGGCGGGCCCGGTTGGTGCCCTCCCGGGTGCGCCACTTCTGGTCACCCCACTGCCGTAGGGACCGCTGGCGCTCGTCCCGCGGGCCCCGGTAGCCACCGCCGCGCTTCTGGTACTCGTTGGTGAGCAGCTGGGACTTGCGCGCCGACCACTGTCCGGGCCGGCCACCCCGGTCGGACGCCCGGATCTCCTCCTTGAGCTGCTCCCGCAGCTCGGGCTTCGTGTAGCGCGCCATGTGCCCGGGGTACCCGCGGGCGCGCGCCCTACACGGCCGGCCGGCCGCCGTCAGCTGCCCCGCACGGCCGCGGCGGTCATGACAGTTCCGTGAAGAAATCTCGTACCCGGTTGGATCGCCGGCCGACCGGGGCACCTATTCAGACGTCACGACATCGACAAGACAGGGACGGCTCTCGTGGAAGTTACCGGCTTCTTCACCGCGATCATCATCGGTCTGATCATCGGGGCGCTCGGTCGCCTGGTGGTACCGGGCAAGCAGAACATCCCGATCTGGCTCACCCTGCTCATCGGTGTGGTGGCCGCGATCCTCGGCACCTTCGTCGCCGGAATCTTCGGCTGGGACGACACCCGTGGCATCGACTGGCTCGAGCTGGCCCTGCAGGTCGCCTTCGCCGCGATCGGCGTGGCCATCGCGGCCGGCACCTCCGGCCGTCGCCGGGTCGGCTGATCGCGACGACCTGAACCACCGTGACTCCCGCGATGGGCGGGCCCGGCCGAGGCCGGGCCCGCCCATCGGCGTGACCGGTGCCGCGGGAAGCGGTCACGATGAGCGCGCTGGCATCGACACGCCTGCATGAGCTGCGAACGAGGTCGGGCGCGCGGGGTGGACCGGGAAGCCCGGGGTGGCGTCCTCTTCGGTGCGCCGTCCGGCCACCCGGGCGACGTAGGCTCGGAGCTCGTGGAACTGGTGTCAGCCGCGTCCCTCGACCCGGAATCGGCGCGTTGGCTGCGCGCGCTCACCGCCGCCGGCCGCGGCCGCGACGACGCGCACCGCCGACTGCACGAGCTGCTGGTCCGGGTGGCCCGGGCGGAGACGTACCGGCGGGCCGCGCGGTCACCGGTGACCGGAGTGGAGCTGGACGACCTGGCCCACCAGGCGGCGGCCGACGCGATGGTCGCCATCCTCGCCAAGCTCGCCCGGTTCCGCGGCGAGAGCCGCTTCACCACCTGGGCCTACCGGTTCGTGATGATCGAGGTCTCGACCAAGCTCGGCCGGCACTTCTGGCGCCACCCCTCGGTCTCGCTGGACGCGGACTCCTGGGAGCGGTTGCCGGACCGGTTCGGGCTGCAACCCGAGCGGGAGTCCGAGTGGCGGGACCTGCTCGACGCGCTGCGGCGGGCGGTCGACCGGGAGCTGACCGAGCGCCAGCGGGCCGTGTTCGTCGCGATCGTCCTCGACGGGGTGCCGCTCGACGCGTTGGTGATCCAGCTGAACTCGAACCGCAACGCCATCTACAAGACCATGTTCGACGCCCGGCGTAAGTTACGGGCGGCGCTCGTCGCCGACGGGCAGCTGACCGACGAGGAAAGGGGTGAGGCGTGACCGACCGGTCGCGGCTCGACCGCTTCCTGCGGACCGACCCGCGCGACGTCGGCTGCGCCGAGGCGCTGGAGCTGCTGCACGTGTACGCGGAACTGATCGCCCGGGACGCGCCGGCGGCCGCCACCCGCTACCCCGGCATCGCCGCTCACCTGGCCGCCTGCGGGCCCTGCGCGGAGGACCTCACCGGCCTGCTCGCGGCGATCACCGGCCCGCTCGGCGGAGATATTACGAACCGCTGACCAGCGACGATGCAAGGTAAGACGCCCCGACGGCAGGACGCAGACAACAGGTCAGACTCCTTCCGTTCCTGATCGGAGCGTCATGCAGACAGCAACCCGGCTCACCGCGATCACCGGCCTGGTGCTCGCCGCCACGGCCACCCTCGCCGCCCCGGCTTCGGCCGCCCCGGACACCCGGCACCACGGCGCCGCCGTCTTCGTGCAGAGCGACGACCCGGCCGGCAACACCGTCGCCGCGTACGACCGCTGGCCGGACGGCACGCTGCGCCCCGCCGCCACGTACGCCACCGGTGGCCTGGGCGGCGTGCTCACCGGCGCGGTGGTCGACCACCTCGCCTCGCAGGGCTCGCTGACCCTCGACCGCTCCCGCCGGCACCTGTTCGCCGTCAACGCCGGCAGCGACACCGTCACCGTCTTCGGGGTGCGCGGCGACCGGCTCGACCGCCGCCAGGTGGTCACCTCGGGCGGATCCTTCCCGGTCAGCGTGGCGGTGCACGGCCGCCTGGTCTACGTGCTCAACGCCCGCGACGGCGGCTCGGTGCAGGGCTACCGCTGGGACGACGGGGTGCTGCGACCGGTCCCCGCCTGGCACCGCTCGCTCGGGCTGGACCCGACCCAGACGCCCGAGTTCACCCACACCCCCGGGCAGGTCGCGTTCAGCCCGGACGGCCGGCAGCTGGTGGTCACCACGAAGGCCGGCGCCAACAGCGTCGTGGTGTTCGGCCTCGACCGCTCCGGGGCGCCGGCCGGTACGCCGGTGACCACGGTGCTGGCCGGCGCCGTGCCGTTCGCCGTCGACTTCGACCGGTACGGCCACCTGCTGGTGGCCGAGGCCGGGCCGAGCGCGGTGGCCACCTTCGCGCTGCGCCGCGACGGCACGCTGACCGCCCTCGACCAGGTCGCCACCGGCCAGGCGGCGACCTGCTGGATCGCCGGCGCGGGTGGCTACTTCTACGCCTCGAACGCCGGTAGCGCCAGCGTCTCCGGCTTCCGTACCGACCGTCGGGGCGCGCTGGACGCGCGCGGCAACACCGGCACCGACCCGGGCACGATCGACGCCGCGTCCACCCGCGACGGCCGGTACCTCTACGTCCAGACCGGTCGGGAGGGCACCGTGAACGGGTTCCGGGTGGGCGCCGACGGCAGCCTCGTCCCGGTCGGCACGGTCACCGTGCCCGGCGGCGTGGGCGGCGAGGGCATCGCGGCCAGCTGACCGGCGCGGCAGCGGGCGGCGCGGTGGGAGCAGCCTCCCCCCGCGCCGCGCGTCGTCGTTCCGCCGCGTTCCCGGGAGTCGCGGCGGGGTCGCCGGACCGTCGCCTACGCTTCGGTCGTGTACCGGGACGTGGTGGCCAGCCTGGCCACCCTGCACGGCAAGCGGGCGGCGCTGGGGCCGCCGCTGCGGCGCCGGCTCGGCCTGCGGCTGCGGGTCGCGGCGGTGGACACCGACGCCCTGGGCACCTTCACCGGTGAGGTGCCCCGCCCCGGCCCGGCGACCGAGGTGGTGGTGGCCAAGGCCCGGCTCGGGATGGCCGCGACGGGCTGCCCGGTCGGGGTCGCCAGCGAGGGCAGCTTCGGCCCCGACCCGTCGCTGCCCTGGTGCACCCTGCAGGTCGAGCACGTCGCGCTGGTCGACGACCGGCTCGGCCTGGTGCTGGTCGAGCGGGCCACCAGCAGCGCCAGCAACCACGGTGAGCTGGTCACCGACGGGGCCGACCGGCGGGAGTTGCTGGCCTTCGCCCGATCCGTGGGGCTGCCCGGGCACGCGCTGACGGTGCGCCCGGTCGACGCGCCGTACCCGGTGGTGAAGGGGATCGTCCGGGTGTCGGCGTTGCTGACCGCGGTGGCGGAGGCGGTGTCGGCGAGCGCGGCCGGGCGGGCCCGGGTGGCGGCGGACCTGCGGGCGCACCACAATCCGCGCCGGATGTCGGTGATCGCCGAGGCCGGGCAGCGGCTCGCCGCGCGACTGGCCACCCCCTGCCCGGCCTGCGGTGCGCCCGGGTTCGGCCCGGTCGGCACCGAGCCGGGCCTGCCGTGCCGGGTCTGCCGCACGCCGACCGAGCTCGCCGCCAGGCAGCTGCTCGGTTGCGCCCGGTGCCCGCACCGGCTCACCCGGGAGGCGGCGGCGCCCGCCGATCCGCAGTGGTGCCCGTACTGCAACCCCTGACGGGTCGGGGCCGGGTCAGCGCGCCCGGGCCGTCCGCAGCGTCGGCGGGCGTGACCGGTCGAGCCGGCGTACCGGTGGCGGGTCGGTGCAGCGGACGGACCGCAGCGCCTGCCGGGTGTGCTGCCACGACATGCCGTGGATCGCGCACCGGCCCGAGCGGACGGCCTCGTCCAGCAGGCCGGACCGTTGCCGCAGCGTGGCGATGACGGCGCGGACCCGCCCGTCGCCGCTGCCGCACGGCAGCCCGCACGCGTCGTGACCGAGGACGACCACCAGCGGCAGCCGCAGCTGTCCCACCGCGTACTCCAGGGTGCCGAGCACGGCCGGGCCGACGGCCAGGCCGGCCGTCCGCACGGTGAGCAGGTTGCTGCCGCCGAACAGGGTGGCGGGCTCGGGTTGCGGATCGGCGCAGGCGAAGACCGCCGCGAGCGGAGCGTCGCCCGGCGGCGCGACGGGGCCGCCGGCCCGGAACCGGTGGTGGCCGGCGCGCAGCGCGGCGAGGGCGGCGCCGGGGCTCCGGCAAGCCGCGCGATCGGTGGAATCGGGACCCTGCATCGCCGCTCCTCCGGCTCGGATCAGCTGTTGCATGACTCACGATACACGAATCTCAAATCGTGTTCTAGAGTGCGTGTATCTGAGGGAGGTGGCGATGTCCGTCGCACTGGTCACAGGAGTTCTCGTCGCGACCGCGTCCGCAGCGGTGTGCGCGCTGGTCGTACCGGATCGGCGGCGGGCCGCCCGGGTCACCGGGTTGCTGCTCGCCCTGGCCGCCGTGGGCGCGGTGGGGCTGCTGGCGAGCGTCGCCGCCGGCGCCCCGGCGGTCGGCGTGGCGGCCCACCCGGAGGTCGCCGGGGCGCCGCTCCCCGTCGGGGTACGCGTCGACCGGTTCGGCGCCGTCTTCGTGCTGCTGGTCAGCGGGATCGCCGCGGTGGTCGCCGGGTACGCCCGGCGCTACCTCGACGGCGAACCGGGGCTGGCCGGCTTCCAGGCCCGGGTGGCCGGTGCCGCGCTGGCCACGCTGGTGATGGCCACCGCCGCCAACCTGGTGCAGTTCGCCGCCGGGTGGATCGGCGCCGGCTGGCTGCTGCTCGGCCTGATCGGATACCACCGCGGCCAACCCCGGGTCCGGGCCGCGCTCCGCCGTACCCGGCGGTTGTTCCTGGTCGGCGACGTCGCCCTGCTGGCCGGCTTCGCCCTGCTGGTCGCCGCCGCGGGCAGCGCCGACCTGGTCGCCGTCCGGGCGGCCGCCGGCGACGCTCCCGGCTGGCTGCCGGCCGCCGCCGGCGGGCTCTTGCTGGTGGCCGGCATGGTCCGCTCGGCGCAGGTGCCGTTCTCCGGCTGGCTGCCGACCACGCTGGACGCCCCCACCCCGGTCTCCGCCTTCCTGCACGCCGGAATGGTCAACGTGGCCGGGTTCCTGATGATCACGTTCGCGCCGGTGGTGGCGACCGCCCCGGTGGTGCTGCCGGTGATGCTGGTGGTGGGCCTGGCCACGGCCGTCGCCGGCGCGCTCTTCGCCGCCGTACGCACCGACGTCAAGGGGGCGCTGGCCCGCTCCACCGTGGCGCAGATGGGGTTCATGCTGGCCCAGTGCGGGATGGGCGCCTTCGGGCTGGCCGCCGTGCACCTGGTCGGGCACGGCGTCTACAAGGCGTACGCGTTCCTGTCCGCCGGCGGCGCCGTGCAGGCCCAGGCCCGGGCCGCGGAGGCGCCCCAACCCGTGGGACCGGCCCCGGTGCGGCGCCTCGTCACCGCGACCGCCGTCCTGGTTGCCGCCGTGGTGCTCACCGAGACGCTGCTCGGCGCCACCGCGACCGGGCTGCTCGGCGCGGCGCTGGCCGGCGCGGCCGGGTTCGCCGCGCTGCGGGCCGCGCTGGCCGACCGGCGCCTGCCGGTGACCACCGCGCTCGCGGTCACCGGTGCGGTGGTCGGGCTGGCCGTCGGCTACCTGGTCGCCGGGCGGGCGGCCACCGAATGGCTGGCCCTGCCCGACGCGGTGCCGCCGCTCGCCGTCGCGGTCACCGCCGTGGCCATGGGCCTCGTCGCGCTGCTGGCCGCGCCCGCGCTGCGCCGCCGGGCGGTGGGGCTGTGGTGGTGGGCCTGGCGGGACGGCCCGCTGCCGCGCCGCCGCGACCGCCTCCGGCCGGCGGGACGGGCCGCCGGTGACTTCCCGACGAGCCCGCTCGACCGGGCCACGTCGGCCCGCGCGGCCGCCGCCGCGGTGGCCGCCGCCGACCACGTGGCCGCGACCTGGCCGCTGGACAGCTTCGTCGCGGTCAACCCGCTGGCCGGGCTGGAGCGTACGCCGTTCCCGCAGGCCACCGCCCGGCTGCGCGAGCTCGGCGGGATCCGCACCCACCTGCCGGCGGCACACTGGCGGCAACGGCTGCGCGACGGTGAGATCGGCGAGGCGGACCTGGTCGCCGCCCTGCCACCGGCATCGACCGGGACCCTCCCGGTGCCGCTGGACGGGCGGCTGGTCGACGGAACGGACCTGCGGATGCTGGTGCTGCGCAACCCGGTGCACGACGGGCCGCAGCCGCCGTCCGACCTGCTCGCCGCCGTCCGCCGCCGGCTCGTCACCGGATCCACCGGGTCGCCCCCCGCTCCGGGGGAGCGCACCCTGGCCGAGGCGCTCGACGACACCCTGGGCACCCGGATCGGCGCGGCGGTCGACGACCTGGTGGCCGGCTGGTGCGCCGCGCACTGCGGCCGGCCGGGCGCCTCCTGGCCGGTGCCGGGCGACGAGGACGAGGGCTGCTGGCCGCGCTGGCGGCGGGTGGCCGGCCTCGACCCCGCACCGGGCCGGCTCGGCGCCGACCACTTCGCCGAGCTGGTCGCCGCTCTGCCCGCGGCGCCCGAACCGGCGCTCGCCGCGCTGCTGCGCGCCCTCGGCGTCCCGCCGCAGCAGTGGGCTGCCTACCTGTCCCGGTCGCTGCTGCGCCTGCCCGGCTGGGCCGGCTACGCCCGCTGGTCGGCGGAGCATCCGGGGCAGCGGCCGGCGCTCACCGTGGTCGACCTGCTCGCGGTGCGGCTCGGCTACGAATTCGCCCTGTGTGCCGCCGCCGCCCACCGCCACCTCGGAGTCGAGCCGTCCGCCGCGCTGGCCACCGCGACGGCGCGTACCGGGTCAGGAGTCGACGGCGCCGAGGCGGCCGCCGTCGCCCGGCTGGCGGCGGTCCTCGGGCTGGACGCCGTCGCGGTCGACGCGCTGCCCGGGGGAGTCCTCGACGCGCTGCACGCGGCGGTGACCGAGCTGCCTCCGCAGCGGCAGGCGGAGGTGTGGTTGACGGCCGCGGAGCACGCCTACCGGCGGCGGCTGCGGGAGCGCCTCGACCACCGTGGGCCCGGGCGGGTCCCGCCCGGCGCCCCGCTCGCCCAGGCGGTGTTCTGCATCGACGTCCGCAGCGAGGGGTTGCGCCGCCACCTGGAGGCGGTCGGGGACGTGCGCACCTTCGGGTTCGCCGGCTTCTTCGGCCTGCCGCTGCGCACCCTGGCGGCCGGTGCCCGTCGGGGTCGGGACCGCTGCCCGGTGCTGATGGCGCCGGTCGGCACCGTCACCGAGCCGCCGGCCCGGACCGAACCCGGCCGGGTACGGCAGGCCTGGCGGCGGGCCTTCGCCGGTGCCAAGGCCGGGCCGGTCGGCGCGTTCGCCTTCGTCGAGATCGCCGGTCTGCTCGCCACGACCGCCCTGCTGCTGCGGGCGGCGACGCCGCGCCGGCTCGCCCTCCCCACGCCGGACAGCGCGGCCACGGCGGCCGACCTCGACGCCGCGCTGACCCTGGACGAGCAGGTCTACTACGCCGAGGCGACCCTGCGCACGATCGGCCTCACCACCGACTTCGCCCCGATCGTGCTGCTCTGCGGCCACGGCGCGACCAGCACCAATAACCCGTACGCCGCCGCACTGGACTGCGGCGCCTGCGGCGGCAACCGCGGCGGGGTCAGCGCCCAGTTGGCCGCCACCGTGCTCAACAACCCACGGGTACGCGCCGCCCTCGCCACCCGCGGCCTCGACCTGCCCGACCACACCCTGGTGCTGGCCGCCGAGCACGACACCGTCACCGACGAGGTGCGCCTGCTCGCCCCCGGCGGTGTACCGGCCGCGCACCGGCCGGTGGTCGACGCCCTGGTGGCCCGGCTGGCGGAGGCGGGGTCGGCGCTGCGCGCCGAGCGCGCCAGCCGGTTGCCCGGCCAGCCCGCGCCGGACCGGTTGCCCGGCCGGGCCGCCGACTGGGCGCAGGTCCGGCCGGAGTGGGCGCTCGCCGGCAACGCGGCCTTCATCGCCGCGCCGCGCGAGCTCACCGCCGGCCTCGACCTGGGCTGCCGCACCTTCCTGCACTCGTACGACTGGTCGACCGACCCGGGCGCCGCCGCCCTGGAGGCGATCATGACCGGGCCACTGGTGGTGGCCACCTGGATCAACCTGCAGTACTACTTCTCCACGGTGGACCCGGAGCGGCTCGGCGCCGGCACCAAGACCGTGCACACCGTGCTCGGTGACGGGCTGGGCGTCCTGCCCGGCACCGGCGGCGACCTGCGCACCGGCCTGCCCTGGCAGTCCGTTGGCGTGGGCGGCACGCTGGTTCACGAGCCGTTGCGACTGCTCGCGGTGGTGCAGGCCCCCCGGTCGCTGGTGGACGCCGTGCTGGACCGCAACCCCGACCTGCGCCAACTCGTCCGCGGCGACTGGCTGTCGCTGACCGTCCGCGACCCGGGGACCGGCGACTGGTCGGAGCCCGAGCCGGAGGGCGGCTGGCGAACCGTGCCCGCGCCCACCCGTACCACCCCCGCCCGCCCGGAACCGCCCCGGCGGCTGCTGGTCACCGAGCCGGCGGGCGCCACCCCCACCCTCGCAACGAAGGAGCCGACGGCATGAACGAGCTGGGACTCACCCGGATGGTCAAGGTCGAGGTCGTCACCCGCGCGGCGGACGCCGACGCCGTCCGCGGCCTGCTGCACGCCTCCGGGGTGAGCGGCTGGACCAGCCTCAGCGGCGTCTCGGGCTTCGGTCACCACGGCACGCACGAGGGCCGGCTGCTCTTCAACGACCGCGCCGGGCTCGTCATGGTCATCGTCGTGCTGCCGTACGACCGGGCCGCCGCCGTCGTCACCGGCCTGCGCGACATCCTCGACCAGCGGCCGGGGGTGATGTTCGTCAGCGAGGCGTGGGTCAGCCGGCCGGACTACTTCGGCGCGGGCGGGTCGAGCGGCGCGGACGAACTGCCCGGCGTGACCGGCTGAGCGACCGGCCCGGGGGTGGGGGGGGCGGGCGGGGGCGCCCCCCCCCGGGGGGCCGCGGCGCCCCCCGGGGGGGGGGAGGTTTTTATTCGCCCCGCGGCCCGCGCGCGCGGCGCGCCCCGCGCCCCCCCACCCC